>NZ_JAQIRK010000014.1:0-98542 GCF_050600805.1 Klebsiella sp. 141240
GACTTGGTATTCATTTTTCGTCCGAGGACGTTAAGAATCCATGTCACTTTGAGTGCCCACACAGATTGTCTGATAAATTGTTAAAGAGCAGTTGCAAGGCGGCTTTCAGCTCACCGTTGCGAGGTCCCGTATAATACGTTTTCCTCATTCAGAGTCAAGCGCTTATTTCGCTTTTCCCTGTCGGTTTTCAGCGTCGTATTTCACTGCTGAAACCCTGCTGACCCGGCGGCTTGTTTGCCGTTGTTCCGTGTCAGTGGAGGCGCATTATAGGGAGTAATTCTGAAGTGACAAGCATAAATTCAAAAAAACAATTCAAGCGCTCACTTTTCAACCAAACCATCGTTTGGACTTTAATTCTTGCCTGGTTTTTAAACAAAAACGAGCCCAGAGGGCCCGTTTTTGTCGTTTTGTGACTTACTGCACTGCCACGATACGGTCGTCTTTCACCACCAGCTCGACGGTTTTACCCGGAACCAGCTCGCCAGAGAGGATTTGCTGGGCTAACGGGTTCTCTATCTGTTGCTGGATGGCACGTTTCAATGGACGCGCACCGTATACCGGGTCGTAGCCATTTTCGCTCAGCAGCTTCAGCGCCTCATCGGACATATGCACTTCATAGCCGCGCTCTTCCAGACGTTTATACAAACGCTGCAGTTGGATCTGCGCAATAGAAGCAATGTGTTTTTCACCCAACGGATGGAAGACCACCACTTCATCAATACGGTTGATAAACTCCGGACGGAAGCGCTGGCTAACCACGCCAAGCACCAGATCCTTCATATGACCGTAGTCCAGCTCGCCGAAACGTTCCTGAATCAGATCGGAACCGAGGTTAGAGGTCATGATGACAACCGTATTACGGAAGTCGACCGTTCTCCCCTGCCCGTCGGTCAAGCGACCATCGTCAAGCACCTGCAGCAGAATGTTAAATACATCCGGATGCGCTTTTTCCACTTCATCCAGCAGGATGACGGAATAAGGACGACGACGGACCGCTTCGGTCAGATACCCGCCCTCTTCGTAACCCACGTATCCCGGAGGCGCACCGACCAGACGCGAGACGGAGTGTTTCTCCATAAACTCGGACATATCGATACGCACCATCGCGTCGTCGCTGTCGAACATGAAGTTAGCCAGCGTTTTGCAAAGCTCGGTTTTACCCACCCCGGTCGGGCCGAGGAACAGGAACGAACCAATTGGCCGGTTCGGGTCAGACAACCCGGCACGGCTACGGCGAATGGCGTTGGATACCGCTTCAACCGCCTCATCCTGGCCAATGACGCGATGATGTAGATCCTGCTCCATACGCAGCAGTTTCTCACGCTCGCTTTCCATCATGCGCGCCACCGGAATCCCGGTCCAGCGCGCCAGCACTTCGGCAATCTCGGCATCGGTTACTTTGTTACGTAACAGGCGCATCGTTTTGCCTTCAGACTGGGTGGCTGCCGCCAGCTGTTTTTCCAGCTCCGGAATTTTACCGTATTGCAGTTCGGACATCCGCGCGAGGTCGCCAAGACGTCGTGCTTGTTCGATGGCAATTTTGGCTTGTTCCAGCTCAGCTTTAATAGTCTGCGTACCGGACAGCGATGCTTTTTCCGCTTTCCACTCTTCTTCCAGCACCGAATACTGACTTTCTTTGTCCGCCAGCTCTTCATTAAGCATATCGAGACGCTTCAGGCTCGCTTCATCCGCCTCTTTCTTCAGCGCCTGCTGTTCCAGCTTCAACTGGATGATACGGCGATCGAGACGGTCCAGCTCTTCCGGCTTCGAGTCTATCTGCATACGGATACTGGAGGCCGCTTCATCGATAAGGTCGATGGCTTTATCCGGCAACTGACGGTCAGCAATATAGCGATGCGACAGGGTCGCCGCCGCCACGATGGCCGGGTCAGTGATCTGCACGTGGTGGTGCAGTTCATAACGTTCTTTCAGACCGCGCAGAATCGCGATGGTATCTTCTACCGTCGGCTCGGCAACGAACACTTTCTGGAAACGACGTTCCAGCGCGGCGTCTTTTTCAATGTACTGCCGGTATTCATCAAGGGTGGTGGCACCGACGCAGTGCAGTTCACCGCGCGCCAGGGCCGGCTTCAGCATGTTGCCGGCATCCATCGCGCCGTCGGCTTTACCCGCGCCGACCATGGTGTGCAGCTCATCGATAAACAGGATAACGTTGCCTTCCTGTTTCGCCAGATCGTTCAGCACGCCTTTCAGACGCTCTTCGAATTCACCGCGATATTTCGCCCCGGCCACCAGCGCGCCCATATCCAGCGCCAATACCCGACGGCCTTTCAGCCCTTCTGGTACTTCGCCGTTGACGATACGCTGCGCCAGTCCTTCGACGATTGCTGTTTTACCCACCCCAGGCTCACCAATCAGCACCGGGTTGTTTTTAGTACGGCG
Organism: Klebsiella sp. 141240; assembly: GCF_050600805.1. Taxonomy (NCBI): domain Bacteria; kingdom Pseudomonadati; phylum Pseudomonadota; class Gammaproteobacteria; order Enterobacterales; family Enterobacteriaceae; genus Klebsiella; species Klebsiella sp. 141240. The sequence goes on from NZ_JAQIRK010000014.1 coordinate 2,404, forward strand.
CTGAAGTACCTGGATGGTACGACGGATCTCTTCATCACGGCCGATCACCGGGTCCAGCTTGCCTTGTTCGGCCCGTTCGGTCAGATCGACGGTAAATTTTTTCAATGCCTGACGTTGGTCTTCGGCACCCTGATCGTTCACGCTTTCACCTCCGCGCATTTGTTCAATCGCCTGAGTCACATTGGCGGTTGTTGCTCCGGCAGATTTCAGCAGGTCGGTCAGCGTACCGCGTGATTCAAGCGCCGCCAGAACAAACAGTTCTGACGAAATAAAGTTATCCTTTCTCTTTTGCGCCAGCTTGTCGCAAAGATTGAGAATACGCACCAGATCCTGAGACGGCTGCACGTCGCCGCCGGTACCTTCTACCTGCGGTAAACGGCTCAGCGCCTGTTCGATTTGGCTACGTAACGCCACGGCGTTAACACCCGCCGAGGTTAATAAAGGATGTACCGATCCCCCTTCCTGATTCAGCAAGGCGCTCATTAGATGAAGTGGTTCGATGAATTGGTTGTCGTGCCCGAGTGCTAGCGACTGGGCATCGGCAAGAGCAAGCTGGAATTTATTAGTAAGACGATCCAGACGCATAACTCCTCCCATAAACAGGTCAAATTTGCTACTGGAGATTAAATGAGGTCATCCCTCAATTATTCAAGGTTAAAGACCTGAACTATGTGAAAAATAAGTTTGCCTTCTGGATCGTCTTGATTCTCTAGGTTATATCAGCCAAATGAAACTTGCCATACGACCTGTGGTCTTGTCGCGACGATAAGAGAAAAAATCATCCTTTTCACTTAGAGTGCAACGATCGCCGCCGAAAATCTGCTCAACGCCGACGTTAGCCAGACGCTGACGAGCCAATTGATAGATATTAGCAAAATATTTTTCACCGGCAGGACGGAAGGCGCTCTCCGCCTGGGCATCTTTGGCGATGAAAGCCTCGCGTACTTCCGCACCGACTTCAAACGCCTCTGGGCCAATTGCCGGACCAAGCCAGGCCAGAATATTTTCCGGTTTATCTTTAAAGCAGGCGACCGTTTCTTCCAGTACGCCTTCACATAAGCCGCGCCATCCGGCGTGCGCCGCCGCTACCTCGGTTCCGGCGCGGTTACAGAACAGCACCGGCAGGCAGTCCGCGGTCATCACCGCACAAACGGTACCCGGCCTATTACAGTATGACGCATCGGCGCGTTTTGACACGTACGGCCCGCCATCCAATTTTAGTACCGTGGTGCCATGCACCTGCTCCAGCCACACCGGATAAGAGGGTAATCCGCCAGCGGCAAACATCCGCCGGCGGTTTTCTTCGACATGCAGGAGATCGTCGCCGCAATGGGCGCCAAGGTTCAACGAGTCATACGGAGGCAGGCTCACGCCGCCCAAACGAGTAGAACTACAGGCCGCTACGCCTTTCGGCATAGGCCACTGCGGAACAATCAGCTTTGTCATAGCCAGTCAATATCGTCCTTATGGGCTTCAAAATCGGCGCGCATGGCGTCGATCAGTTCCACCATATCCTGCGGGATCGGCGCGTGCCATTCCATCTCAATGCCGGTTATTGGGTGATACAAACGCAGCATGGTCGCGTGCAATGCCTGGCGATCGAATTTGCGCAGCGCGTTGATGAACTCGTCCGATGCCCCTTTCGGCGGACGCGGGCGGCCGCCGTAAACCTGATCGCCCACCAGAGGATGGGTGATATGCGCCATATGGACGCGAATCTGGTGGGTACGGCCGGTTTCCAGACGCAGGCGCAAACGGGTGTGGATACGGAAATGCTCCATAATGCGGTAATGGGTCACCGCCGGTTTACCCATCGGGTGAACCGCCATATGCGTACGCTTGGTTGGGTGACGGCTGATTGGTTCTTCAACCGTACCGCCAGCGGTCATATGGCCGATGGCCACCGCTTCATACTCGCGGGTAATTTCGCGCAGCTGCAGCGACTCGACCAGACGCGTTTGCGCCGGAATAGTCTTCGCCACGACCATCAGGCCGGTGGTGTCTTTATCCAGACGGTGAACAATACCCGCGCGAGGGACATCGGCAATGGGCGGATAGTAATGCAGCAGCGCATTCAGCACAGTACCGTCAGGGTTGCCCGCACCGGGGTGCACAACCAAATCACGTGGTTTGTTGATGACCAGGATGTCGTCATCTTCATAGACGATATTGAGCGGAATATCCTGCGGTTCAAAACGCACGTCTTCCTCGATCTCAACATCGATAGAGACGGCCTCGCCGCCAAAAACTTTTTCTTTCGGCTTGTCGATGACGTTGCCGTTTACCAGCACGCGCTGGTCAAGGATCCATTCTTTTATCCGCGAACGTGAATAATCCGGGAACAATTCGGCCAAAGCCTGATCTAAGCGTTGACCGAGTTGATTTTCGGACACCGTTGCGGTGAGTTGTACTCGTTGTGCCATATACAGCTTCTTCGTTTAACGTTGGGTTTTACGGCTTTGCCGTTTAATATAGTGTGCTATTGTAGCTGGTCTTAATCGGGAGCAGGAACAGAGATTCTCCCGCATAAACATTTTGAGGAAGTCAAAACGTCATGACGCGCATGAAATACCTGGTGGCAGCAGCCACACTGAGCCTGGCTTTGGTGGGTTGCTCTGGCTCAAAGGAGGAGGTGCCTGATAATCCGCCGAATGAAATTTACGCGACCGCCCAGCAAAAGTTGCAGGACGGTAACTGGAAACAGGCAATAACGCAACTGGAAGCGTTGGATAATCGCTATCCATTTGGTCCTTACTCCCAACAGGTACAGCTGGACCTGATTTATGCGTATTACAAAAATGCCGATTTGCCGCTGGCTCAAGCCGCAATCGATCGTTTCGCTCGTCTGAATCCTACGCATCCAAACATTGACTACGTCATCTATATGCGCGGCCTGACTAACATGGCCCTTGATGACAGCGCCCTGCAGGGCTTCTTCGGCGTCGATCGTTCCGACCGCGACCCGCAGCACGCTCGCGACGCATTCAATGATTTCTCGAAGCTGGTTCGCGGTTATCCGAACAGTCAGTACGCCACTGACGCCTACAAGCGTCTGGTGTTCCTGAAAGACCGTCTGGCGAAGTATGAGCTATCGGTGGTGGATTATTACACCGACCGCGGCGCCTGGGTTGCCGTCGTGAACCGCGTTGACGGCATGCTGCGTAACTACCCGGATACGCAGGCCACTCGCGATGCGCTGCCGAAGATGGAAAACGCCTATCGTCAGATGCAAATGAACGCGCAGGCTGACAAAGTCGCCAAAATCATCGCCGCCAACGGCAAAAACACCTGAGGGTGATAGCAGAAAGCAAAACGGCAGCCCCTGGCTGCCGTTTTTTTATTCAATGAACACCAGCGCTGAAGCGGTTTAGCGCCGAGTTAACTCATCAAATATGGCCCCCTTTCTTCATTTCGACAAGTAAAATCTCATCCGTTCCTGTCCTGTCTCACAAAATGAATTCGTTGACAAAAAGTGACATTTAAATGTGATTTAGATCACACATTTTGACATTGGGCGAGGTATGCTGGGTTCACCAAGACGGGAAAGACAAGAGGTAAAATTTATGACAATGAACATTACCAGTAAACAAATGGAAATTACTCCGGCAATCCGCCAGCATGTCGCAGACCGTCTCGCCAAACTGGATAAGTGGCAAACTCATTTAATCAACCCGCACATCATTCTCTCTAAGGAGCCGCAGGGTTTTATTGCTGACGCAACCATCAATACGCCGAACGGTCATCTGGTTGCCAGCGCGCGTCATGAAGACATGTACGCCGCCATTAACGAATTGATCAACAAGCTGGAACGGCAGCTGAATAAAGTGCAACACAAAGGGGAAGCCCGCCGCGCCGCCACATCGGTGAAAGAGGCAGGCTTTGTGGAAGAAGAAGAGTAATCCTTAACTTAAGTTGTGTCATGCCACGCGCCTTCGGGCGCGTTTTTCGTTTTTTAATTGACAGGATGAAAACAGTACAGGTACTGTAATCCACACTAACCTAAGGAATTCATCGTGAAACGACTCCCGTTCTTCTTCGCATTCTTTTTTACCTTCCCCTGACTGGGAGGCGGTTCGTCGTATAAGAAAGAATGCGAAGACGAATAACAAGGCCTCCCACGCGGGAGGCCTTTTTTATTGATAACAAGAAAGGCAACACAATCATGACCGAGGAAAACCCATTACTGGCCCTGCGCGACAAAATAAGCGCCCTGGATGAAAAACTGCTCGCGCTGCTGGCTGAACGCCGCGGCCTGGCGGTGGAGGTCGGGAAAGCGAAGCTGGAATCGCACCGTCCGGTACGCGATATCGACCGCGAACGCGACCTGCTGGAGCGTTTAATGACGCTTGGCAAAAAGCACCATCTGGACGCCCACTACATTACCCGCCTGTTCCAGCTGATTATTGAAGACTCCGTTCTTACCCAGCAGGCGCTTCTGCAGCAGCATCTTAATAAGATTAACCCCCACTCCGCGCGTATCGCCTTCCTGGGGCCTAAAGGCTCGTACTCACATCTTGCCGCGCGCCAGTACGCCGCGCGTCATTTTGAGCAATTTATCGAAAGCGGCTGCGCGAAATTCGCCGATATCTTTGAGCAGGTCGAAACCGGTCAGGCCGATTACGCCGTCGTGCCGATTGAAAACACCAGCTCCGGCGGGATCAACGATGTGTACGATCTGCTGCAGCATACCAGTCTGTCGATCGTCGGCGAACTGACGCTGCCAATCGATCACTGTGTGCTCGTTTCCTCCTCAACGGACGCCGATAAGATCAAGACCGTCTATAGCCATCCGCAGCCGTTCCAGCAGTGCAGCCAGTATTTAAGCCGCTATCCGCACTGGAAAATCGAGTACACCGAGAGCACCTCGGCGGCGATGGAAAAGGTCGCGCAAGCAAAATCCCCCACCGTTGCCGCGCTGGGTAGCGAGGCCGGCGGCGCGCTGTACGGGCTGCAGGTGCTGGAGCACTGCCAGGCTAACCAGACGCAAAACATCACTCGTTTCCTGGTACTGGCGCGTAAAGCGGTGAACGTATCCGATCAGGTGCCGGCGAAAACGACGCTGTTAATCGCCACCGGCCAACAGGCAGGCGCGCTGGTTGAAGCGCTACTGGTGCTGCGTAACCACAACCTGATCATGAGCAAGCTGGAATCGCGGCCAATCCACGGTAACCCGTGGGAAGAGATGTTTTATCTGGATATTCAGGCCAACCTGGAATCCCTTCCGCTACGTAAGGCTTTAAAAGAGCTGGCCGAAATTACCCGTTCGATGAAAGTACTGGGCTGTTACCCAAGCGAAAACGTCGTGCCGGTCGACCCGGCTTAACGTTCAATAAATTGCCGTTTCTTCATCCCTGCCACCGCAACCGGCAGGGTGAAGATGGCGCCGGAAAGCGGATATTGCGCCACTTCGTCGGCGTCCATATTTTCCCGGGTAGTAGTGATATAGAGCGTTTTCATATCCGCGCCGCCGAAACACACCATCGTGGGGCAACGCACCGGCACGCGATACTCTTCCAGTTGTTCTCCGTTCGGCGAAAAACGGGCAATCCGCCAGCCGTCAAACATCGCGCTCCAGTAACAGCCTTCTTCATCAACCGCCGCACCGTCAGGGATCCCCTCTCCCGGATGGAAACGACGAAGTACTTCCCGTTTGCCCGGCTCGCCCTGCTCATCCAGCGGCGTGCGGTAAATGACCGCGTTCGGCGTATCGGAGGTATACATCCAGCGCTTATCGTCGCTAAACGCCAGACCATTAGCACCATGAATATCGCACTGCACCACCTTTGGCGTCAGGTCATTATCAATCCGTACCAGAAGCGCGCCGTTGTAATCCCCCGGCCCCCAGAAGGTGCCTGCGTAAAAACGGCCATCCCGGTCGGTGCCGCCGTCGTTAAAACGCGCCAGCTCCGGGTTACTTGGGTTATCACAGATTTTGCGTTGCAGCAGACCTCGGGCATCACAAAGCCAGATACCGCTACGTAATGCGACGATAAAACCGCCCTTCTCGCGCAGAGCAAAACAGCCCACTTCTTCGGGAAATTGCAGAACCTGGTGTTCTTTACCGCGTGTATCGTAGCGGTGAATTTCGCACTCCAGAATATCCGCCCAGTACAGTGCCTGTTCGGCATCGCTCCAGGTTGGGCATTCCGGCAGGTGCCCGACGTAATCAAACAGCGGTTGCGGTTGAGCCATCTTTTCATCCCTATAAAAAAAGCCAGCGGGTTACCCCTCTGGCTTTATTGTATACACGTTTAGCGGACTTACTGTCGATTATCATTCGCCTGACGCAGCAGCGTGCGGCTTTCGCTCTGGAAGCGCTGGGCGTAATCGCCAAACCAGTGTTCGACTTTACGGAAGCTGTCGATAAACGCCTGTTTATCGCCCTGCTCCAGCAGGCCAATCGCTTCGCCGAAACGCTGGTAGTAGCGCTTAATCAACGCCAGATTATTTTCTGACGACATAATGATGTCGGCATACAGCTGCGGATCCTGGGCAAACAGACGCCCCACCATCGCCAGCTCCAGCCGATAAATCGGCGAAGAGAGCGCCAATAGTTGTTCAAGACGAACGTTCTCTTCGGCCAGATGCAGGCCATAGGCGAAAGTGGCAAAGTGACGCAACGCCTGAATAAACGCCATGTTCTGATCGTGCTCAACGGCGCTGATGCGGTGCAGTCGCGCGCCCCAGACCTGAATCTGTTCAAGGAACCACTGATACGCTTCCGGCTGACGCCCGTCGCAGTACACCACCACCTGTTTCGCCAGGCTGCCGCTATCCGGACCGAACATCGGGTGTAATCCCAATACCGGGCCGTTATGCGCCGCCAGCATCGCCTGCAGCGGCTCGGCTTTGATGGAAGCCAGATCGACCAGAATGCAATCCGCCGGCAGCGGCGGCAGACGCGAAATCGTCTCTGCTGTGGTATGGATCGGAACGCTGACGATAACCATCCCGGCATCGGCGACAATCTCTGTCGCCCGCGGCCAGTCTTCTTTTTCCAGCACCCGCACCTGATAACCTGACAGCGTCAGCATCTTCTCAAACAGACGCCCCATCTGCCCGCCGCCGCCAACAATGACCACCGGGCGCAGGTTCGGATGCAGCGTTTTGAAGCCTTTGTCGTTTTCACTTGAATACGATTCGCGCATCACCCGGCGCAGGACATCCTCGATAAGATCCGGCGGCACGCCGAGCGCCGCCGCCTCTTCCCGGCGGGAAGCCAGCATCGCGGCTTCGCGTTCCGGTACGTAAATGGGCAGGCCATATTTACTCTTAACCTCGCCAACTTCCGCCACCAGCTCCAGGCGCTTTGCCAGCAAATCAAGCAGCGCCTTATCAACTTCATCAATTTGATCGCGCAATGCGGTCAGTTCAGCAACCATACAATCCTCTTAACCCAGACGTGCCGCCAGATGTCCGCGCAGATCGCAATCGAGCTCGCGCAGCAGTGCATCGGTAGTTTCCCAGCTGATGCAGGCATCGGTGACGGATACGCCGTACTTCATATCGCAACGGGGCTGCTCAGAAGACTGATTGCCTTCGTGGATATTGCTCTCAATCATCAGGCCAATGATGGAACGGTTGCCATCTTTGATCTGCGCGACGACGGATTCCGCAACCGCCGGCTGACGACGGTAGTCTTTATTGGAATTACCATGACTGCAATCTATCATCAGCGACGGTTTCAGTCCCGCCTGCGCCATCTCTTTTTCGCACTTCTCAACGTCTTCCGGGCCGTAGTTAGGCGCTTTGCCGCCGCGCAGAATGACGTGACCATCCGGATTCCCCTGGGTCTGCAGCAGACAAACCTGGCCGGCCTGGTTGATACCGACGAAGCGGTGCGGCATCGCGGCGGCACGCATGGCGTTGATCGCCGTCGCCAGGCTGCCATCGGTACCGTTTTTAAAACCAACCGGCATCGACAGACCGGATGCCATTTCACGGTGAGTCTGCGATTCGGTGGTACGCGCGCCGATGGCGGACCAGCTGAACAGATCGCCAAGGTACTGCGGGCTATTAGGATCGAGCGCTTCTGTCGCCAGCGGCAGGCCCATATTGACCAAATCAACCAGCAGGCGACGCGCGATCTTGAGACCGCCTTCAACATCAAACGAGCCATCCATGTGCGGATCGTTAATCAGCCCTTTCCAGCCAACGGTGGTACGTGGCTTTTCAAAATAGACGCGCATCACCAGGTAGAGGCTATCGCTGACCTCTGCGGCAAGGGCTTTAAATCGACGAGCATATTCGATAGCAGCTTCCGGATCGTGGATTGAGCAAGGACCGCAGACCACCAACAGACGCGGATCGCGGCCGGCAATAATGTTGGAAATAGTCTGGCGGGAATGCGCGATCTGCGCTTCCTGCTCTACGGTTAACGGGAATTCGGCTTTCAGCTGATCCGGGGTAATCAGAACTTGTTCATCGGTAATATGTACGTTATTCAGCGCGTCTTTTTGCATGATGGCGATCCTGTATAGCTCGTTTGCGATAGTTGTTGCCTCAGCGGGCATGACGTAACCATACCATATAAAGTAAAGATATCAATCCATATTACGTAAACATTAATTTACACCAGCAAAATAATTGACATTGGATTAGCAGAAAAGTGTTCACATAAATGTACACATAACGAAAGACTCTTTTTGCCGCCGCGCTTTACGCATTCCTTTACTAAAATTCCTGGTAAGGATTATCTCAAAGCGGCCGGGGCAGCTAATGACGCTTTTTGCCAATAATGCTATTCTCCGCTCAGGCAACTGCGAACTGCGTTTCCCGTGCAATAACGATTTGACGGACCCGTTAATGAAAGAGTTTTACCGTCTATTTTTGCTTTTCTTTTTGCTCATCGCGGGAGTTCCCGCTTTTGCCGCTGAGACATCTGAGAACGTTCGCGCCATAGTTTCGGGGATTGTGACTTATACGCGCTGGCCAAATTTATCCGGCCCGCCGAAGTTATGCGTTTTTTCCACCTCCCGATATATCCGCAGTTTGGCTCAGGAAGCGCCGGAAAATTTACCTTATCAACCGGTGATAGTTCGAAATTCACAGGAAGCCCTAAAGGCCAGCTGCGACGGTTTGTATTTCGGCAGCGAAACCCCGGATCAGCAGTCTGCATTAACAAAAAAATATGGCTCCCGTCCTCTATTACTCATAGCGGAACAAAATACCGATTGCTCTTTTGGCAGCGCTTTTTGCTTGCTCATAAATGACGATAGGGTGAGGTTTTCCGTTAATCTGGATGTCCTGACGCATAGCGGTGTACGGGTCAATCCGGACGTACTGATGCTTGCCCGGAAGAAATCACATGAATAAGGATTTTTCTCAGGCCCCGCGCCCCACTTTCAAAAACGCGTTACGCCGAATCAGTATGATAAGCGTAGTGATTTCGATGACGCTGGTCTGGCTTTTGCTCAGTGCCGCCTCTGTCATCACTTTAAAACAGTACGCGCAAAAAAATCTTGAGCTCACCGCGGCAACCATGGGCCGCAGTCTCGAAGCGGCGCTGGTTTTTGGCGATGCTACCGCCGCAGAAGATACGCTGGCGACGCTTGGAAGACAGGGACAATTTTCCGAAGCTATGCTGCTGGACAGCCGTCAGCGCCATTTCGCCGATTGGCGTAATGACGCCTTAGTTAAAAACGAAAAATTCAGTGGTTATATTAGTAAATGGCTGTTTCCTGAACCGACCGTCCAGCCAATCTGGCATCAGGGGAAAATAATCGGTGAGCTTCGTCTGAAGGCGCTCGATCGGTTAATCAGTCATTTTCTTGGTACTTCGCTGATCGTGTTGACCGGTAGTATTCTGCTGGCGTCCGTTATCGCCCTGATGCTCACCCATTCTCTGCACCGCGGTATTGTCGCCGCGCTGCAAAGTATTACCGAAGTGGTACATGATATCCGCGAAAACCGCCATTTCTCGCGCCGTGTACCGGAAGAGCGTATTGAGGAATTCCATCTCTTTGCCCAGGACTTCAATAGCCTGCTGGGAGAAATGGAGGATTGGCAGCGTCAACTACAGGCGAAAAATGCGCAACTGCTGCGCAGCTCGTTGCATGATCCACTAACGGGATTGGCGAATCGCGCGGCGTTTCGCAACGTCATCGGGAAGCTGATGGACGATGACGCGGCACGTCATAGTTCAGCGCTGCTGTTTCTTGACGGCGATAATTTCAAACTCATTAACGATAACTGGGGACACGCTGCCGGCGATAAAGTCCTTATTGAGGTCGCCAGCCGCCTGATGGCATTCGTTGGCGACCAACACCAGGCATGGCGCCTGGGCGGCGATGAATTCGCCATTTTATTGCACGATGTGCATACAGAAACCGAAGTCCAGGCGCTTTGCGCAACGCTGTCCGAACAGTTTCTTCAGCCATTCAACCTCCACAATGGCCACACGGCAACGCTCTCTCTAAGTATTGGCTATGCTTTGACCTGGGAACACACCTCGGTGGAGGAGCTGCAGGAACTGGCCGATCAGAATATGTATCGGATGAAAAACCAGCGTTTTCATCACACACAAAAATAAGAAGGAATTACTATGCTCAGGCAATATATTGCGCCCACTCTTCTGGCTGCATTTCTCCTCACTGGGTGCCAGGCGCCAGGTAAGTTCTCGAAAGAACAGGTCGCGGCAATGAAGTCTTACGGCTTTACCGAAGCCGCCGGTGATTGGTCTTTAGGTTTGTCTGACAGCATTCTGTTTGACAAAAACGACTATCGCCTGCGTCCCGACAGCCAGCAGCAAATCCACAGTATGGCCGCACGGTTAGCTGAAACCGGTATTACCCATAGCCGTCTTGAAGGTCATACCGATAACTACGGCGAAGACAGCTACAACGAAGCGCTGTCATTAAAGCGCGCCAACAGCGTGGCGGATGCCTGGGCTGAAGGCGCGAAGATCCCGCGCAGTAATTTAACCACCCGCGGGTTAGGTAAAAAGTACCCCATCGCCAGCAACGATACCGCGGCAGGCCGTGCTGAAAACCGCCGCGTTACCGTGGTGATCAGCACGCCTTAAGTACGTTAGTCTACCGACTTTGCCAGCCTCATCGCTGAAGCCGCGCGCCAGCGCAGGTAATCAACCACGAGGCACGCCGCGAGGCTGACGCCCATCAGCGGCACCGCCAGCCCGAGCAGGAGCGCTATTAACAGCGCAAGCGCCCGGGCGGCGACACTTAACCCCAGCCACGCTTGCACCAACGTTTGTGCAGGATTAAACGCACTCTGCGCCGGACGGCGGATCCACCACAGGCGATAGCCGACGACGATCATGACGCACAGGGCCAACCCGAATGCCACCAACAGCAACTGGTTCGCCACCCCGAACAGTAAACCCATATGAAAATCGACGCCCCAACGGGTCAGCTTAGCCATTAACGGGAAATCGCTAAAGCGGGTACGATCCACGACTTGTAACGTCTCGCCATCGATGGCCACCGCATCGACCCACGTCGGCCAGCTACGGTCAATTTCATTCACCGTCCACGCCATCCCCGCGCTTTTTGGCGGCCGGATCTCCAGCTTGCTGGCCGTCAGCCCTGCGGCCTGCGCCACCTGTAATACGCTATCGAACCGATCCGCAGTCACTTTCACCTGTGGCTCATCCATTGCCATATGCGCCATGTGGTGCCCGGCGTGCGGATCGGGCGGCATCGCCTCCCCGCCATGAAGTTGCGTATTGACCTGCGGCGTTAGCCAGCCAAACGCGGCGCGCATCTTATCGACGTTACCGCCCGCCCACTGCGACCAGGTTAAGCCGGTGGCGGAAAACAGTAACATCCCAACCAGTAACATCCAGCCCAGCATCACGTGCAGACGGCGGGTATTTTGCAGCCGATTATTTATCCGCCGTTTCGGACGGGTCATCGCCCATAGCGCAATACCGCCCAACGCCGCGACCCACATCCAGGAGGCCGCCAGTTCGCTGTACAGTCTGCCGCCGTCGCCCAGCAGCAATGATTTATGCGCGTAATCAATCCACTGGCGCAGCGGTAAAATACCGCTGGTACCGTAAACCGTCAGATCGCCTTTGACCCGTAGCGTCACCGGGTCAACAAAAATAGCCCGGTTTTCTGATTCCCCCAGCCGCGGGTCGGCAAACATCACCCGCGTCGTTTCGCCGGCGGTAATACCCGGGCGCACGGCCTGCAGTCGGAGATTGTTTTGCGTGGCCTCTTTGGCGACGGCAATTTGCGCGCTAAGAGGATGTTTTTCGCCGTTGAGCGAGCCCTGTAAGGCCTCATGGTACAGCCAGTTTTCCAGCTGCGGCGTGGCGACATACAGCGTGCCGGTCAAGGCCGCGACAAAGATAAATGGTCCGATAAACAGACCAATATAGAAATGGAGGCGCCGCAGCAGGTTTAACCATGCCGCGCGCGAGGTGCAGGTTGTCATACTCTTCCTTTTTTAAAGCAAAAGAGGTCGTTGCGCAGTACGCAGATTCATTTTTATTAAAGGGAAAAAGCAGACAGCCGCGGCGGCGCGCGGGTTTCAGGGTAGAGCCAGGGGAAGTAGCGCCAGTGTTTTAATACCGGGCGAGAAGCCGGCAGGCGAATGCGCCGCAGGATCATGGCGAAGAACAGCGCCAGCGCGAACAGCAGCCCCGGTACGTGCGCTAATAGCACGCAATAGCCGCAGGCTTCGGCGTGATCAACCGGCATGCTATGCGCCGGCTGTGACGCGCTGTCAGCGCCGTGCATCATGGCCATCTCATGCCCGGACATCCCATCATGAGACTCGCCCATCGGCATAGCATGATGCATGCCCGGCATTGCGCTCATTGGATCTTTCTGTAGCGATATGGAGATCAGCGGCGCCACCACGATCAGCAGGATCGCAAACAGCGCCAGCCAGCCGGCCCGCCGTTGAAATGCTGATTGTGAGAAAATAGTGCCGTTCACCGCCCCTCCGAAATCCGGGCGATATTGTAATTGATTTACATCAAAATAGTTAAAATTTAGATAAAAAAAGGGCCAGCCATCTGGCCAGCCCTTTCTATCAGGATGTCGCGAAAGCGAATCTTAGTTAAGACGCTCTTTGATACGAGCAGACTTACCGGTACGCTCACGCAGGTAGTACAGTTTAGCTTTACGTACAGCACCACGACGTTTAACAGCAATGCTGTCAACTACCGGAGAGTGAGTCTGGAAGACACGCTCAACGCCTTCGCCGTTGGAAATTTTACGAACAGTGAATGCAGAGTGCAGACCGCGGTTACGAATAGCGATAACCACGCCCTCGAATGCCTGCAGACGTTTTTTGGAACCTTCAACAACCCATACTTTCACTTCCACGGTATCACCCGGACGGAAGGAAGGTACGTCCTGCTTCATCTGTTCTTGTTCAAGTTGCTTAATAATGTTGCTCATAATTTAATCTCTTATCCTGGGTAAACTGATATTGGGGGCTCACGCCTGCCCATCATGTTTATGCTGCTGTTGCGCGTGTTCGCTTTTGAACTGCGCCAGCAACTTTGCTTGCTCTTCAGTCAGAGCCAGGTTTTCCAGAAGTTCAGGTCTTCTAAGCCAGGTGCGGCCCAGCGACTGCTTCAGACGCCAGCGACGTATCTCAGCATGGTTTCCCGACAGCAATACTGGCGGTACTTCCATCTCCTCTAACACTTCAGGACGGGTATAGTGCGGGCAATCCAGCAACCCATCAGCAAAGGAATCTTCCGTTGCTGATGCTTCATGTCCCAGTACTCCCGGAATGAACCGGGAAACGGAGTCAATCAGCGTCATTGCCGGTAACTCACCACCGCTGAGAACGTAATCGCCGATTGACCATTCTTCGTCAATTTCGGTTTGGATTACGCGCTCGTCTATCCCTTCGTAGCGACCACACACCAGAATCAGTTTCTGATTCGTTGCCAGTTCGCTGACGCCCGCTTGATCAAGCTTGCGTCCCTGAGGTGACAGATAAATCACCTTTGCGCCTTCACCTGCCGCGGCTTTTGCTGCATGAATGGCATCCCGTAAGGGTTGAACCATCATTAGCATCCCCGGTCCGCCGCCGTAAGGACGATCGTCCACGGTACGGTGCCGGTCATGAGCGAAGTCGCGAGGACTCCAGCTTTCGATGCTCAGCAGGCCATTTTTTACTGCCCGGCCAGTTACCCCGTAATCGGTAATTGCGCGGAACATTTCAGGAAACAGGCTAATTATGCCAATCCACATAGCGCCGTCTTTTACCGTTTATCCGGAGAATTTAAAAACCAGGATCCCAATCTACTTCGATAGTACGAGTAGCGAGATCGACTTTCTTGATAACCTGCCCATCGAGGAACGGAACCAACCGCTCCTTGATGCCAAATGCATCTTTCAGGTTTGCCTTGATGACGAGAACGTCATTCGACCCGGTTTCCATCATATCAATGACTTTACCCAGGCTATAGCCTTCGGTGGTAACTACCTGGCAGCCCATCAGGTCTTTCCAGTAATAGTCGCCCTCTTCCAGCGCCGGCAGCTGCGATGAATCCACGATAATTTCGCAATTAGTCAGGAGATTCGCCGCATCACGATCGTCAATGCCTTTCAGCTTGATGATGATGTCCTGATTGTGGTGGCGCCAGCTTTCCAGCTCAACAACCTGCCACTGACCCGCCTTCTGGATTAACCAGGGCTGATAGTCAAAAATGCTTTCAGCGTCTTCGGTGGAGGAAAACACTCTGAGCCAACCACGGATACCGTAGGAAGAACCCATTTTGCCCAATACAATCGGATCAACAGGTGCTTGTGCGGTGTGTTGCTTGCTCATCATGACCACCGTGACAGATTAAGCTGCTTTGTTAGCGGCTTTGATCAGCGCGGCAACGCGATCGGAAACAGTAGCGCCCTGGCCAACCCAGTGAGCGATACGATCCAGATCCAGGCGGGTGCCTTCTTCTTTCTCGGTAGCGATCGGGTTGAAGAAGCCAACGCGCTCGATGAAGCGACCGTTGCGTGCATTACGGCTGTCGGTGACAACAACCTGGTAGAACGGACGCTTTTTAGCGCCGTGACGTGCTAAACGAATAGTTACCATAACATCCTCTTGTGTGAATAAAACAACCGGGCCCCATCGAGGAACGGAGCCCGGTGTCATATTAAAAGCCCGAAAATTTTACTGATTTCTGTGCAAAAATCAATTCAAAACTACATACGCTAAATAATTCGAGTTGCAGGAAGGCGGCAAGTGAGTAAATCCCCGGGAGCGTACACAAGTACGTGACCGGGGTGAACGAACGCAGCCAACGCATCTGCGGCTTGAATTATGACGCGTATTAGCGGCCAGGAAAACCTGGCGGCATCATCCCTTTCATCCCGCGCATCATCTTCATCATGCCGCCTTTCGACTTCATCTTCTTCATCATGCGCTGCATGTCGTCGAACTGCTTCAGCAAGCGGTTCACGTCCTGCACCTGCATCCCGCAACCGGCGGCGATACGGCGTTTACGCGAGCCTTTAATGATTTCCGGCTTGGCGCGCTCTTTCATCGTCATCGAGTTGATGATCGCTTCCATACGCACCAGCACTTTGTCGTCCATCTGCGCTTTCACGTTATCGGGAATTTGCCCCATGCCCGGCAGTTTGCCCATCAGGCTGGCCATGCCGCCCATGTTTTTCATCTGGCGCAGTTGCTCAAGGAAGTCGGTCAGATCGAAACCGTCGCCTTTCTTCAGCTTGGATGCCAGCTTCTCGGCCTGCGCGCGGTCAACTTTGCTCTCGATATCTTCGATAAGCGACAGCACATCGCCCATGCCGAGAATACGGGAAGCGATACGGTCCGGATGGAACGGCTCCAGCGCTTCGGTTTTCTCGCCGACGCCGAGGAATTTAATCGGCTTGCCGGTGATATGACGAATCGACAGCGCCGCGCCGCCGCGGGCGTCGCCGTCCACTTTGGTCAGCACTACGCCGGTCAAAGGCAGCGCTTCGTTAAAGGCCTTCGCGGTATTCGCCGCATCCTGACCGGTCATCGCATCGACGACAAACAGCGTCTCAACCGGATTAATCGCGGCGTGGACCTGTTTGATTTCGTCCATCATCGCTTCATCGACGTGCAGACGGCCGGCGGTATCCACCAGCAGCACGTCGTAGAATTTCAGCTTCGCCTCTTTCAGCGCCGCGTTGACGATATCAACCGGCTTCTGGCCAACGTCGGACGGGAAGAAATCCACGCCGACCTGCTCAGCCAGCGTTTCCAGCTGTTTAATCGCCGCCGGGCGGTATACGTCCGCGGAAACGACCAGCACTTTTTTCTTGTGCTTCTCGCGCAGGAATTTACCCAGCTTACCGACGCTGGTCGTTTTACCCGCACCCTGCAGGCCCGCCATCAGGACGACGGCCGGCGGCTGCGCGGCTAAATCCAGCGTCTGGTTTTCTTCGCCCATCGCCGCAACCAGCTCGTTGCGGACAATCTTGACGAACTCCTGACCTGGCGTCAGGCTTTTATTGACTTCATGTCCTACCGCGCTCTCTTTGACGCGGCTGATGAAATCACGCACCACCGGAAGCGCGACGTCGGCCTCCAGCAGCGCCATGCGCACTTCGCGCAGGGTGTCTTTAATGTTGTCTTCGGTAAGGCGTCCGCGGCCGCTAATGTTGCGCAGCGTACGCGACAAACGATCGGTTAAATTATCAAACATTGTCTCTCGCCTGAGGTGGAAACGGTCGGTCGCCGCAGCGACACAAAAATACGAATTTGGCGCAGTATAACACGACATAAACCTGAATGTGCTGCAACGGTTGGAGCAGACGTCGCGTGACGCTATACTGCTTCTCTTTCTTATTTAGTCAACAGTCGACGCTCCTATGCCTGTGTTTGCTCTACTTGCCCTTGTCGCCTACTCCATCAGCCTTGCGCTGATCATCCCTGGCTTGCTGCAAAAAAACAGCAGCTGGCGGCGGATGGCGATTCTCTCCGCGACGATAGCGCTGATTTGCCACGCCTTCGCGCTGGAGTCACGTATTTTCCCCGGCGGCGAAGGTGGGCAAAATCTCAGCTTACTTAACGTCGGCTCACTGGTCAGCCTGATGATCTGTACGGTGATGACCATCGTCGCCTCGCGTAATCGCGGCTGGCTATTGCTACCGATCGTATACGCGTTTGCGCTAATCAACCTCGCCTTCGCCACCTTCGTGCCTAACGAGTACATCACCCACCTCGAAACCACTCCGGGGATGTTGGTGCATATCGGCCTGTCGCTCTTTGCCTACGCCACGCTTATCATCGCCGCGCTATACGCGCTGCAACTGGCGTGGATTGACTATCAGCTTAAAAATAAAAAGCTGGCTTTCAGCAGCGAAATGCCGCCGCTGATGAGTATTGAGCGTAAAATGTTTCATATCACCCAGGTTGGCGTCGTGCTGCTGACCCTGACGCTGTGCACCGGGTTGTTCTATATGCACAACCTGTTCAATACCGAAAATATTGATAAAGCGGTGCTGTCTATTGTGGCCTGGTTTGTCTATATCGTACTGCTGTGGGGGCACTACCACGAAGGCTGGCGCGGCCGCCGGGTGGTCTGGTTTAACGTCGCCGGAGCCGGGTTGCTGACCCTGGCTTATTTTGGCAGCCGCGTCCTGCAGCAGTTTGTTAGTTAAAGACTAAGGAGTCTCTCCTGGAACACATTTCTACCACCACGCTGATCGTCACGCTGATCATCATGGTGATTATCTCCGCCTATTTCTCCGGTTCCGAAACCGGCATGATGACGCTGAACCGCTATCGGCTGCGCCATATGGCGAAACAAGGCAACCGCCCGGCTAAGCGCGTGGAAAAGCTGCTGCGTAAGCCGGACCGCCTCATTAGCCTGGTGCTCATCGGCAACAACCTCGTCAATATCCTGGCCTCAGCGCTGGGGACCATCGTCGGCATGCGTCTGTACGGCGACGCCGGCGTGGCTATCGCCACCGGCGTGCTCACCTTTGTCGTGCTGGTGTTTGCCGAAGTCTTACCTAAAACCATTGCCGCCCTGTACCCGGAAAAGGTCGCCTACCCCAGCAGTTTCCTGTTGGCGCCGCTACAGGTACTGATGATGCCGCTGGTGTGGCTGTTGAACACCATTACCCGCGTACTGATGCGCATGATGGGCATTAAAACCGATCACGTCATTAGCGGCGCATTAAGCAAAGATGAACTACGAACGATTGTGAATGAATCCCGTTCACAAATCTCACGGCGGAATCAGGACATGCTGCTGTCGGTCCTGGATCTGGAAAAGGTCAGCGTTAATGACATCATGGTGCCGCGCAATGAGATCGTCGGTATCGATATCAACGATGACTGGAAATCTATCGTCCGCCAGCTAACCCACTCGCCGCATGGCCGTATCGTGCTGTATCGTGATTCGCTGGACGATGCCATCAGCATGCTGCGCGTCCGTGAAGCCTATCGTCTGATGACGGAAAAGAAAGAGTTCACAAAAGAGATCATGTTGCGAGCGGCAGATGAGATTTACTTTGTGCCGGAAGGTACGCCACTCAGCACGCAATTGGTGAAATTCCAGCGTAATAAAAAGAAAGTCGGCCTGGTGGTCGATGAATATGGTGATATTCAGGGGCTGGTCACCGTTGAAGATATTCTTGAAGAGATCGTGGGAGACTTCACCACCTCAATGTCGCCGACCCTTGCCGAAGAAGTGACGCCGCTTAATGACGGCTCGGTGATTATTGACGGCGGCGCCAACGTGCGGGAAATCAACAAAGCGTTCAACTGGCACCTGCCGGAAGACGACGCGCGCACCGTAAACGGCATCATTCTGGAAGCGCTGGAGGAGATCCCAGTCCCTGGAACCCGCGTACGTATCGAACAGTATGATATCGATATTCTCGACGTACAGGACAATATGATTAAGCAGGTGAAAGTGATGCCGGTGAAATCATTACGCGAAAGCGTGGCGGAATAGCGCAGCCAGCAAAGAACAACGGTGAACTTCGGTTCGCCGTTTTTTATTTAAAGCCAATAAAAACGGCCACCCGCAGGCAGCCGTTACTGGCGAACTAACGAATTACTTCGCTTTCGCGACGGTTACCATCGCGGCGCGAATAGTACGACCGTTCAGGGTATAACCCTTCTGCATCACGCCCAGCACGTTGCCGGCAGCCACATCGTCAGACTCGACCATCGCGATGGCCTGATGCACGTTAGGATCCAGCGGTACGTTGGTATCGGCAACCACTTCCACGCCAAACTTACGCACGACGTCCAGCATCGATTTCAGAGTCAGTTCGATCCCTTCAACCATCGGCGCCATATCCGGGTTAGCTTTATCAGCCACTTCCAGCGCGCGATCCAGGCTATCGATAACCGGCAGCAGTTCGTTAACGAACTTCTCCAGGGCGAATTTATGCGCTTTCTCGATATCCTGTTCGGTGCGACGACGCAGGTTGTCTTCTTCCGCTTTTGCGCGCAGCATCACATCACGTTCACGCTTTTGCGCTTCGGCCAGCTGTGCTTCCAGATTCGCAATTTTTTCATCGCGCGGATCCACCTGCTCAGCAGAAACCTCAGGCTCTACCGCCTCTACGTTGTCGTGCTGCTCCGTGATAATTTCTTCCGGGGCTTGCCCCTCAGGCGTTTTCTGTTCTTTACTACTCATGAATTTCTCCGCGTTTTTTTCGCATTCATCTCGCTAACTTCGCTTATTATGGGGATCAGTTTCCGGGATTCAAGGGAAGCAGACAGATTGTCATCATTCATTTAACCCAAGGACATCCAGATCATGAAGAACCATTTCAAGTGTATCGGCATTGTGGGACACCCTCGTCACCCAACCGCCCTGACCACACATGAAATGCTCTGGCGCTGGCTATGCGGCAAAGGCTATGAGGTGCTGGTCGAGCAGCAAATCGCCCATGAACTCCAGCTTAGCAATGTTAAAACCGGCACGCTGGCGGAAATCGGCCAGCAGGCGGATCTGGCGGTGGTGGTCGGCGGCGACGGCAATATGCTCGGCGCGGCGCGTACCCTGGCGCGCTATGACATCAACGTCATCGGCATTAACCGCGGCAATCTTGGTTTTCTTACCGACCTTGACCCGGATAACGCGCTCCAGCAGTTGGCCGACGTACTTGAAGGCCACTATATCGCAGAAAAACGTTTTCTGCTGGAAGCCCAGGTGTGCCAGCATGACTGCCAGAAGCGGATCAGCACGGCTATCAATGAAGTGGTGCTGCACCCGGGTAAAGTCGCGCACATGATTGAGTTCGAGGTCTATATCGATGAAGTGTTCGCCTTCTCCCAGCGCTCCGACGGCCTGATTATCTCCACGCCTACCGGTTCGACGGCCTATTCGCTCTCGGCCGGCGGCCCTATTCTCACGCCTTCTCTGGACGCCATCACCCTGGTACCGATGTTCCCGCATACGCTATCAGCGCGGCCGCTGGTGATTAACGGCGATAGCACCATTCGCCTGCGCTTCTCGCAGCGCTGCAACGATCTGGAAATCAGCTGCGACAGCCAGATTGCGCTACCCATCCAGGACGGCGAAGATGTGCTCATCCGCCGCTGTGATTATCACCTCAATCTGATTCACCCGAAAGACTACAGCTATTTCAATACATTAAGCACTAAGTTGGGCTGGTCGAAAAAATTGTTCTGATTTTACAAGCTGCCTCTTTACTGGATAAAAAACCAGTCTATACTGTACGAAAACACAGTAATGGTTTTTCATACAGGAAGGCAGCTATGTTGGCGCAACTCACCATCAGCAATTTCGCTATCGTTCGTGAACTGGAAATTGATTTTCACAGCGGCATGACCGCCATCACCGGGGAAACCGGCGCCGGGAAATCCATTGCCATCGACGCGCTGGGGCTGTGCCTCGGCGGCCGAGCCGAAGCTGACATGGTGCGCCGCGGCGCCAGCCGTGCCGACCTGTGCGCGCGCTTCGCGCTGAAAGATACCCCTGCTGCCCAGCGCTGGCTGGAAGAGAACCAACTGGAGAGCGGGCGTGAGTGTTTACTTCGCCGCGTGATCAGCGCTGACGGTCGCTCCCGCGGTTTTATCAACGGCACCGCCGTGCCTCTTTCTCAGCTTCGCGAGCTGGGCCAGTTGCTTATCCAGATCCATGGCCAGCATGCCCATCAGTTACTCACCAAAGCCGAACATCAGAAAACCCTGCTCGATGGTTATACCGGTGAGTATGCGCTTACTCAGCGCATGGCGGAACGCTACCGCCAGTGGCACCAGAGCTGCCGGGAGCTGGCGCAGCATCAGCAGCAGAGCCAGGAGCGCGCCGCCCGCGCAGACCTGCTGCAATACCAGCTCAAAGAGCTGAACGAATTTAATCCTCTGCCGGGCGAGTTCGAACAGATTGACGAAGAGTACAAACGTCTGGCCAACAGCGGCCAGTTGCTCAGTACCTGTCAGCATGCGTTAACGGTACTGGCCGACGGCGAAGAGGCCAATTTGCAAAGCCAGCTTTATACCGCTAAACAGCTGGTTAGCGAGCTGGTCGGCATGGATAGCAAACTCTCCAGCGTGCTCGATATGCTGGAAGAAGCCTCTATTCAACTCAGCGAGGCGACTGATGAGCTGCGCCACTACAATGACCGTCTCGATCTCGACCCTAACCGCCTGTTCGAACTGGAGCAACGCATTTCGCGGCAGATCGCGCTGGCGCGTAAGCATCAGATTGCGCCGGAAGAGCTGCCGGCGTTCTATCAGGCCATGCTGGATGAGCAGCGTCTGCTGGACGACAGCGCCGGCTCGCTGGAGTCGCTGAGCCAGTTGGTCGTTGAGCATCACCGCCTGGCGCTGGAAACGGCGCAAGAACTGCACGCCCTGCGTCAGCGCAGCGCCGATGAACTCACCCAGTTGATTACTGAAAGTATGCACTCACTTTCTATGCCGCACGGCGTGTTTGCCATTGATGTCGCCTTTGATGAACGCCATCTGACCGCCGAAGGCGCCGACCATATTGAGTTCCGCGTCACCACCAACCCGGGGCAACCTCTGCAGCCGATCGCTAAAGTGGCCTCCGGCGGCGAGCTGTCGCGTATCGCACTGGCTATTCAGGTTATTACCGCCCGTAAAATGGAAACCCCGGCGCTGATTTTCGATGAGGTCGATGTCGGCATCAGCGGCCCGACGGCGGCGGTTGTCGGCAAACTGCTCCGCCAGTTGGGAGAGTCCACGCAGGTCATGTGCGTGACTCACCTGCCGCAGGTTGCTGGCTGTGGTCACCATCATTTCTTTGTCTGCAAAGAGACCGATGGCGAGATGACCGAGACGCACATGCATGCGCTGGATAAACGCGCCAGACTGCAGGAACTGGCCCGTCTACTGGGTGGTAGCGAGGTGACCCGCAACACCCTGGCGAACGCGAAAGAGTTGCTTGCGGCGTAAACTTTTTGATTTTCACAGAGTCATAGTGAACAGCAAATTGCCAATAGACCTGCAGTCGAAGGTTCCCAACCGGGCAAAGGTCTATTATTATCGGCATATTACAGATGAGCCACGTATTGCTCGGGCCCAAAAAGGAATCAAATCACTATGCGCTGTAAAACGCTGACTGCTGCCGCAGCGGTTCTCCTTATGTTGACCGCAGGCTGTTCCACTCTGGAACGAGTGGTTTACCGTCCTGATATCAACCAGGGTAACTATCTGGCACCAACCGATGTCGCAAAAATTCGTGTCGGCATGACACAACAGCAGGTTGCTTATGCGCTGGGTACGCCGATGATGTCAGATCCATTTGGTAGCAACACCTGGTTCTACGTTTTCCGCCAGCAGCCGGGCCATGAGAAAGTGACCCAGCAGACCCTGACCTTGACCTTCGACAGCAGCGGTGTGTTAACCAACATTGATAACAAACCGGCGCTGACCAAGTAATCTCAGGCCAGTAGAAATGCAAAAAGCGCTCAATGAGCGCTTTTTTTAATTGTGCATTCCCGCTTATTTCTCAGCGTGCTTTTCAGCCCGCTGCCGACGCAGCTCTTTCGGGTCAGCAATCAGCGGGCGATAAATCTCTACGCGGTCGCCATCATGGACTTCGTCGTGCAGCTTGACCGGACGGCTGTAGATGCCGACTTTATTCTTCGCCAGATCGATATCTTCGCGCAGCGCCAGAATGCCGCTTGAGATAATCGCCTGCTCGACCGTCGCCCCAGCCTGCAGCTTCACGCGTTGCAGGTACTGTTTTTCCGGCAGCGCATAGGCGACTTCAACCACAATATTAGCCGACACGATACACCTCTTTGGCGCGCGTGGTGAACGCCTGCACCATATTGGCGGCCAGCTCTTTAAAGATGCGACCAAAAGCCATTTCAATCAGCTTGTTGGTGAACTCAAAATCGAGATGAAACTCAATTTTGCACGCATCCGGGCTGAGCGGAATAAACTTCCAGCCGCCAATCAGCTTTTTGAACGGCCCATCGACCAGGCTCATCAGGATACTCTGGTTATCGGTCAGCGTATTACGCGTCGTGAAAGTCTTGCTGATGCCGGCCTTGGACACATCAACCGCCGCCGTCATTTGCGTCGGCCCGGCCTCCAGCACTCGGCTACCGGTGCAGCCAGGCAGGAAATCGGGATAGGACTTCACATCATTTACGAGTTGATACATCTGTTCCACGCTGAAAGGCACCAGCGCAGTACGGCTAATCTGAGGCATAGCAGGTTCCACATTTAAACACGGGACAAATAATATCATTTATCTGCTGCTAAAAAAAACGCTGTACCATAACTCGTGCTAAGATAGCCCATTACGCCTCGCAGGAAGGATTGAGGTAACAATGTTTAGAACTAGCGATGACTTCAGGACATTATGACTAAGAAAAAAGCCCACAAACCTGGATCAGCCACCATTGCGCTGAATAAACGCGCCCGTCACGAATACTTTATCGAAGATGAATACGAGGCAGGCCTCGCGCTGCAGGGTTGGGAAGTGAAATCTCTGCGTGCCGGCAAAGCCAACATCGGCGATAGCTATGTCATTCTGAGAGATGGCGAAGCCTATCTTTTCGGCGCCAACTTTACGCCAATGGCGGTCGCCTCCACGCATTACGTTTGCGATCCGACCCGTACCCGCAAGCTGCTGCTCAATCAGCGCGAGCTCGATGCGCTATACGGCCGCATCAACCGCGAAGGTTATACCGTCGTCGCCCTGTCGTTGTACTGGAAGAACGCCTGGTGCAAAGTGAAAATCGGCGTGGCGAAAGGTAAGAAACAACACGATAAGCGCACCGACGTGAAAGATCGTGAATGGGCGGTCGATAAGGCGCGCATCATGAAGAACGCCGGCCGGTAATCTCCCCCTCTCTGCGGGCCAGCTACCCCTGGCCCCACGCTATATTGCTGTTGTCGCTGCTTTTTCATTCGATATGCCACCAGAATCCTCGCTTCGGGGGCTGGAAACCACCTTCACAAATCTGTTATACTTCAAGTACACATTGGGGCTGATTCTGGATTCGACGGGATTCGCGAAACCCAAGGTGCATGCCGAGGGGCGGTTGGCCTCGTAAAAAGCCGCAAAAAAATAGTCGCAAACGACGAAAACTACGCTTTAGCAGCTTAATAACCTGCTTAGAGCCCTCTCTCCCTAGCCTCCGCTCTTAGGACGGGGATCAAGAGAGGTCAAACCCAAAAGAGATCGCGCGGATGCCCTGCCTGGGGTTGAAGTGCTAAAACTAATCAGGCTAGTTCGTTAGTGGCGTGTCTGTCCGCAGCTGGCGTGCGAATGTAAAGACAAACTAAGCATGTAGTACCGAGGATGTAGGAATTTCGGACGCGGGTTCAACTCCCGCCAGCTCCACCAAAATTCTCCATCGGTGATTACCAGAGTCATCCGATGAAGTCCTAAGAGCCCGCACGGCGCAAGCCCTGCGGGTTTTTTTGTGCCTATCGTTGTCCGAGGATATTCGGCTAAACCCAGAGAAAATCGGTCCACGTTTAGGTACACACTATACTGTGGTCCATTAAACGTGTATCAATTATGGAAGGGATCCAGACATGGCGCTTATCCCCCCCTCACTAACAACGAAATCCTTAAAGCCAAATCTCGGGAAAAGACTTCACCCTTAATGATGGTGATGGCCTGTTCTTGCTCGTCAAAACCACCGGTAAAATACTCTGGAGCTTCCTCTATCAACGTCCGGTCAATGGCAGCCGAACCAATTTGAGTCTCGGCTCATACCCTGCTCTTACTGTCGCAGCCGCTCGTCAGTTACGCGCCAGCACTTAACCGCGCTCGCACAAGAGATAGATCCGCAGCAGCAACAAGAGCAGGCATCAGAACAGCGTCAGATTGAGCTTGATAGCATTTTCTCAACTGTGGCCGCTAACTGGTTCCAGTTAAAAAGCAGAAGCGTCACAGAGGATTATGCGAAAGAGACTTGGCGCTCACTAGATAAAGACGTGTTCCCTGCGATCGGAGCAATACCAGTGCAGGATCTTAAAGCCAGAACGATTGTCGAAGCACTGGAGCCAATAAAAGCGCGCGGCGCATTAGAGACTGTTCGTCGCTTGGTCCAGCGCATTAACGAAATAATGTTTTACGCAGTCAACACCGGCCTGATTGATGCTAACCCTGCATCAGGTGTTGGAATGGCATTTGAGAAACCCAAAAAGCAGAACATGCCCACGCTACGACCAGAAGAATTACCTACGCTGATGCGTTCTTTGGTCATGTCAAACCTATCCGTTCCGACTCGTTGCCTTATTGAATGGCAGCTCCTGACAGTTGTGCGCCCTTCTGAGGCTTCCGGTACTCGATGGGAAGAGATCGATCTCGATGCCAAACTCTGGATGATTCCCGCCGAACGAATGAAGGTTAAGCGAGAACATATTGTCCCATTATCAGCACAAGCATTAGAATTACTTGATACAATGGAACCTATCAGTAAACATAGGGAGTATGTTTTCCCAAGCAGAAATGATCCTAAAAAATATGAATAGTCAGACGGCTAATGCGGCACTTAAACGCATAGGCTATGGTGGGAAACTGGTCGCTCACGGATTACGTTCTATAGCAAGTACGGCCATGAACGAACATGGTTGGAATGCTGATATCATTGAATCAGCTCTTGCGCATATTGATAAAAATGAAGTTCGTAGAGCATACAACAGGTCAACCTACTTGAGTCAACGGAGAAAGTTGATGAGTTGGTGGGCGGAAATAGTTAAACCAAGTAAGTAGATAAAATTATGAGCGACTTCGATAGAATTGAGGAATTAGCAGGAGAAGGGGTCTACTCAGGCGTAGAACTCGAAGACGAGATGTCTCAGGATGACAACTCCGACAAGGAGCCATTCGATACAGATTCAATCTCAATTACTCCTAAGACAGTAGCATTGGATACTGTCTTACGCCGTATAAAAAATAATACAATAAAACTAGCTCCAGATTTTCAGCGTAGTTATGTTTGGGATAAAAAAAGGAAAAGTCAGTTAATTGAATCAATGATGCTGAAGATTCCATTACCGATGTTTTATGTTTCTGAAGATAAAAATGGTGTATGGGAAGTTGTTGATGGATTGCAGCGCCTTACTACTATTAAAGATTTTATTTTAGGACCAGACTATGATGGTAAAGGATTTAAATTATCTGGATTAGAGTTCTGGAGCACTCCATATGATGGCTATGATTATTTTAATTTAGAGAAGAATGATGAAAATATAAAAATAATCAATAATATTATGGAGACTGAACTATCATTCATCATTATAAACCCTGAAACACCAGAAAAAGTTAAGAGAAATATTTTCAAGAGAATCAACACAGGTGGAATGCGGCTATCAAATCAAGAGATTAGACATGCGTTATATCAAGGGCGCGCCAGCATACTATTGAAATCCATGGTTGAAAATGATGTTTATAATGATGTTGTAGGTAGAACAGTCAAAGATGACAGAATGGCTGGTAGAGAGCTTATACTAAGGTATTTAGCTTTTACATTATTCGGCTACCATAATTATTATGGAGATATGGATGATTTTTTATCAAACACAATGAAAGCTTTAAATAATGAGAAAATTAAAGAACTCCCTTTAATTGATATACCTGAGGATGACGTTATCATTAACACGTTCGAATTAGGTTTGCACCGAACATATGAGATTTTTGGAGAACATTCTTTTCGAAAATCGTTACCTGGAGATACCAGAAAAACACCCGTTAACAAATCTCTTTTCGAACTATGGTTGTACTTATTAACAAGAGCTAAAAAAGACTCATATGACGAAATCATCTTGAAAAAAGATATTTTACTGAATGAATATAAAGACCTTCTTAAAAATTATGAGTTTATGAATTCAATAAGCCGACATGGTGCTGGAGTACAAGGCGCTAAATTTCGTAAAGATTGTCTTTTGGACTTACTAAAGAGAGTAATCAATGCTTGATAAACTTGTTTTAAAATCATTTAAATCCTTTATCTATTCAAAGTTAGAACTTTCTAACATAACTGTACTCACTGGGCTAAATAGCAGTGGTAAAAGTTCAGTTCTACAAGCAATAAGAATGTGCAAATTAGTAGATAAAGACCACTCACCTTATATTCAAGGATTTGGTGGGTTTACCGATCTCAAATCAAAATTGACCTCTCAACAAAAGCCTGTGCAGATTCTTCTTTCTAGTAAAGAAATGAAAAACTATCTATATCTATCACTAAGAGAAAATATAAACAAACACAGAACAAGAATAGATAGGTTTTCGGTAGAATATATCTCAGCTGATAGACATGGTCCATGCGTAACATTACCTATTATGCCTCAGGATATTGATGATATTACTGTTGGTGAAAAAGGTGAGTACTTTGCAGATTATTACTCAAAATTTGAAAGTGTTATAATACCTGAAAAACTTCGCCATGCTAATTCAACAGGAAATACGTTAAAGCATCAAATTAATCACTGGATGGGAGAAATATCACCTGGTGTTGATTTGAATTTCTCCGTTACGAAAGAGCAAGATATTTCCCATCTAGGGGTTAATGGTTTCAGAGCAACTAATACAGGGTTTGGAATAAGTTATTCACTCCCGATCGTGTTAAGTGCATTAGTAATGTCTTCAGAGGCTCCCCTAGATAGCTTCAAGCAGTCAAAAATGAAAGCATGGCATTCTAATAAAAATAAAATTTTAATAATAGAAAATCCTGAGGCGCATTTGCACCCAAAAGGCCAAACAGCTCTCGGATTATTGTTAGCTATAGCATCTTCTTGTGGTGTCCAGATAATTGTTGAAACACATAGTGACCATTTTATTGATGGCGTTCGATTAGCAGTCAAAAACGTAGGTGCTACACTGGCTCAAAAAAGTATCATTTATTATTTTACGCGTGAGAAAGATAAGGATACAAAAATAGAGAAAATCAGAATAAAAGAAGATGGGAAGCTCACAAGCTGGCCAGAAGGTTTCTTTGACCAAAGCACAATTAATTTATCTAAATTAGCAAAAAAATAAAAATGAATATAATCAACTACTTAGATGAGAGGTGGGTGGTGGAGTTATGTGCTAATATTCAAGATAACTCCAAAGAACTTAAGTGTTTCTTAGAATTGGCCGAAGCTGTTAAGAAAAGCTGCGGACGTTCAAGCCTCTCTCTCACCTCAAATATATGGATAATTAAATGCGGTCACGATAATTTATGTGACATCTTATATGGCCCTTTAACTCAAGATCCTGATTTAAGGGATTACCTTTTAAGACTGGCAAGAATCATTGATGAAACTGATAGTTATGAAATAGACAAACCTGAAAATCACGCATATAATTCAGAAGCTCACGCGGCTTTACACTATAATAAGACAGGCGGCCTTTTATATAAAGAAAATGAAGAATTACCTTGGTGGGATGATAGTTCTATGATATTAATTGACTGCCAAGATAAAATACTTTCTTTATTCCGAAAACTTCCTATTTACCACAATATGGGTCTAGACGAATTTGATAGTTATCTAGAGAAATGCTTTCCTAATATATATTTTCTCGATGATGCGAGAGATTTTTCTAAAACAGATATTAGCGAAAAAAACGACACAAAACTTTCGGTTATTATAAAGCATTTATCATATCTTAATGATCATGCACAATATGACTACCTTATAGATCCAGAACAGTTTGAGCAAAAAGCACTTTCTCATGGTGTAGAACTATCTAGAGAAAGCAGTAGTACAAAACGAAACCAAGATGCAGTTAAAGAAAGAACAAAAAAAATAAATGAGGAGGCTCTTTTCTTTGAATTACACACCAAACTCAGTAGAGAAAAAGGTAGAATCCATTTTCATATAGGCTCAAGCCTGAGCGAAAAAATAAATAAATTAAGTGAAGGTCATCTAATAGTTGGCATTGTGTGCAAACACTTATCAACTTAATTAGCACCTCAATATTAAGCTGCCACTTTAATCACTCATGATAAGTGGCACCTATTCATTTTAATAGAATCCCCCCTAATAAAAATCAGCACTTTTTTTTTCAAATAAATAAATCAGTAACAATATTCACATGTATAGCGGCAGAATAATTTCTTCTTAAATATCACACAATCTACATCGTGGGCCGATTTTAATGTAAGAGTACGTGTCAGGATCTAATTTGCAAAGATAGATTATTGCACGTACACATATAATTCGTTCTAAAATCTATGAGTTGCGATCATGACGCCAATAAGTATGCCTTCACGATGCGAGCCCCCCTCGTCCTGTAAGTATCCCACATCCCCCTACCTACCAATAACTTGTTGTCACTACTTATAGCTCTCTTGTTTGAATCTCAACAACAACAGTAAAAATATGCACATTACTGCTGGCGCGCAATGCTCTCCCCGCCACGCCCGCCCGCTTAAGAAGTCGCTTTTAATGCAGATGCACGAACCGGCTCAAGCCGCATCGGTACTGGCGTGGTGGGGGAAATAAAATATGGGGATTTGCATGCAAAACCATGCACCTTAAGTATGCATGGCTTTTTTCGGGAAAAATAGCGGAATTTTCGCGGATTTGTTTGCGTGCTACCATGCGGCCAGTTCTGCACGTAGGCGGGTATAAATCAGGTTCTGTGCCGGGGTGAATATCTGGCGATTATCATCCCGCGAGGCTGCATCAGGCCTGAACCCGATGGCCGTTAAAATATCGCTGTCCTGCGCGGAATAATTAATTTTTTCACCTGCGGCCAGCCACACCGACAGGGCTTCACGCAGATAATCAACCGAGTGCTGCATGGCGCTCTGTTTTACTGCGGGGAGATGTTCGTTATATCCCATCAGCTCAGGGACCAGCTCCGCGCCGTGCTGATGCATAAAGTCATGGAGCCGATTGCGGATGCTTACAGCTGCACCTCCTCATGTGAGCGGATATAGCGATCGGCGGCCTGATTAATCTCCCTTTTTTTCACGTCAATATTGTCGCGTAAATCCTGCATTATACACGGGATTTGTTCGTCACCGGCAAGGAGCTGTTCACGGTATTCCCGTTCAAGGTCTGCCAGTTCGGCTTTACGTTTCAGCTAGGTGTTTTTGTTTGTCTGACAGGCCTCAAAGACCTGCTGCAATGTCACAGTGGTCACGTGTCTCTGTAGAGATGGCATCCTTTTCGGCTGATCTCACAATCACCACAGCGGTTATCGGCGGAGGTCGCCACTATGCTCAGATTCAGCTTATGACATCAGCCGATAGTGCGACTGCACCAGACCCGAAGGGAAGCTGCGGCTGGATAATAGCGTCAAATCGATATCATGGGGCAGGACTCCGAACAGCGGTTTTCCCGAACCGAGCAGGACAGGAACGGTAGTGATAACGATATCGGCAACCAGGCCTTCGCGCAGGAATGACTGTATTAACTGCCCGCCGTCGATATATACCCTGTGCACATTTTTCTCCTTCAGGTGAGCAAGAGCCTCCCCTGGCGTGAAACATGAAAACTGCACCTTACCCTTCAGCGCTTCGGGCACGGGAGTATCAGTTAGCTGCCGGGAAAGCACCAGCACGGGTCGGTCATAAGGCCATTCGTCAAAGGTCAGCACCTTCTCATAGCTACCTCGCCCCATAATGATCCAATCTTTGTCCGCGATGAACGCGGCATAGCCATGATCTTCTGTCGGATCATCGCGCTTCAACAGCCAGTCGATATTGCCATCCTGTCGGGCGATATAACCATCAAGACTGACCGCAATGAAAACATGTGTGGTGACCATCAAGAGCTCCGTATTCAGGTTGCATATATCTTGTTGAGTTTAGCAATATTAGCGATATTGATATGCACCGATAAAGCCACATCACCAGGTTAGCAACGTCCGCTCCAGGCATGAGGCAAAGCTGAGTGAAGAGAAAAGCCGATGTACCTGTGTTCTACTATTTAAGCCAGCCGATCGGCTGGCTTAAAATCTCCCCAAATTAAATCCAAATATCGTTTTCTGCGGTGCGTTCCCCACCTTCATGCCCGGTATTCCTGACACCACAGGGTTCTATCATCATCATTTTTACCGTCGTCTCAGCTGACGTTTTATGCTCAACACCTTTAGGTACAACAAACATTTCTCCTGGCTTGACAAGAACATACCCGTCACGAAAATCAATACGCAAAACCCCCTCAACTACGATAAAGGATTCGTCGGTTTCCGGATGTGAGTGCCAGATAAAGTCGCCC
The DNA here is from genome assembly GCF_050600805.1 of Klebsiella sp. 141240. NCBI lineage: Bacteria > Pseudomonadati > Pseudomonadota > Gammaproteobacteria > Enterobacterales > Enterobacteriaceae > Klebsiella > Klebsiella sp. 141240. Next base: position 33,970 of record NZ_JAQIRK010000014.1, read on the forward strand.
GCTATTTTCACGATTTTGAATTGGTAGTCGTTCATCTGCGCGATGACTTTTGGTTGCCAGTGAGTATCGAAGAGAGAGAACTTCTGTTCCAAGTTTACAGGTGAGTACATGATGACATTCCTTAATGGCTAAGAAACGCCGAGGATAAATAATATTGCGGTACCGGTATTGAACGATCGTGCAACTCAGGGACGGCGTTTTTGAATAAATGTTTGCCAACGACCCGGTGAAATGCCATATGCTTTTATAAACTGGCGTGTCATATGACTTTGATCTGAAAACCCCGCCTCCAACGCAGACTCCGTAAGTGACAGGCCTAACTGAATCAGATGTCGACAGTATGCGAGACGGCGCATTGTTACGTAGCGATAAGGACTCGTTCCGAAAAGAGTTCGAAAATCCCGGCTCAGGCTCCAGCGATCTTTACCACAGACGGAGGACAACGTATCCAGCGTGATGTTCTGGCTGAATTCAGATTGTATATATTCGCGAGCGCGCTCGACCGACTGATAGTCTACAAGGCATCGACGAAATCGCTGCCCTGACACGACTGCCAAAGTCTGGGCAAGATCGTAAAGGGCATCCTCCTCTTCAAGAGTATCAATAGAATCTTCTGGCGCTTTTAAAAGCGGCCCGGTAGCGGCAAACAACAGGGGATCAGATGAGATCCCGCTGTGAATAAATGGTAACGGTTTGCCGCCTAAAATTTTCTGAATTAAAGCGGGCTCGATATAAAACATCCGATACTGAAATCCCTCGAGCGTTCCTGCCTCTCCATCATGAATTTCATCCGGGTGTAAGACCATCGTCCCACCAGGTAAACTATGTTGTTTACTGCCACGATAACGGAAACGTTGCACACCAGACAATGTCCTGCCGATCGCATATGTATCGTGACGATGAGGTTCATAACCATGCCCGCTGAAATACGCCTCCAGGCGCTCTATTTTCCCTGGCGTGTGTGCAAGTTTAACCCAGTCTTTATTCTTTTGCGCATTCGGCATGAATAACATCTGTTTCATAATTGTAGGAGAATCCACACCATAAACGTTTAGGGTGCAGTTTTGAAAGAAGTATGATGAAAGTGCGTAAAGGTTTTTCTTCGAAATCTTTCAGGAAGGGGCATCTCAAACTTAGGGAAATCCTTGTAATCTTGGGTTGCGGCTTTTTTTCCGGTGGAAAAATGCCTGCCATAGCAACCATAATCAGCAGTTGCATAAAGCAATACAATGATGGAGCCCCAATACATAAGATCCGTTTCTGGTACTCAGCGGACGGCTAGCAGGATCACTTAGGACGTTATAAGCAAAGAGCGAACATAGTTTTCATCTCTACTGTTTATAGTGACGCTGACTGGATGCAGGATGTCGCCGGAGAGCTGCTTCAGGGCGTATTGGACGTCGCACCAGTTCCCCTCCGCAGTTCGGGCACTGACCATTAAGCCGTTGGGTCACACAATCGATGCAAAATGTGCATTCGAATGAACAGATGTATGCCTCTTTCGATTCAGGAGGCAGATCTTTATCACAGCATTCACAATTAGGACGGAGTTCAAGCATGGTTCTCTCTTATTGTTAAAGGGGCATCATTAGATATACCAAAAGCCAACTATCCGTATCTCCTTCTGCGATATATGATGTTATTGTTTTTTTTTACATATAGTTACTGGAACGTCTGGCGCGAAGCCCTCAGATGAGGTCTGTATCATCATTTTATTCTGTACAACATGCGGAAAAGGCTATCAGTAGCGCATTAAAAGCCAATAAACTCAAGGGCAAATTCAGGCGCAGGTTCTCGTCCACTTGAATTCAGTAAGTTCTAATCTGCATTAAGAAGATCGCTTACTGTTAATATTATTTCAGAGTATCGAGTTATTTATATTCAGGCCAGATATTTTTTCCCTGTAAGTCCGGTGCTATTTCTGACTACCGTTTATTCCGATATCTGACATACACTGTAGCATCGGCCATTGGGTGTTGCCGGCCACAGGGGAGAAACTAATATGCAACTAACAGAAGCTCAACTGATGACCCGCGTTCCTGTCTGGCACGCATTATCGGAGCTGTTTACCGGACGCGAACTCCAGGACTACGACTACCGATGGATGGCGCAGAAGTTAAAGGAGTCTGGTTTAAGCCGGGAAGAGATCTTTGTGATTCTGTATGAGGAGGTTGCCCCTGCCCTCCAGTCAAATCTTCTCTACAACCCAACGCCGGTGATGGACGGTTGGTCAGAGGAAGATATTAAACAGCTCGTTACAGAGTATGTATATAAGAAGCCGACAATTATCGAGCGCATTATTCCAACCCACTTACTGCTGAAACAGCGACGTAAACATATTCAGGATGAACTCACCAAGCTTTTCGATGAGCTGGGTAAATGCTTCTGAAAGGGTTTTAAGCGAAGCGATTGGCATACATTTAGGTATACACCCAAAAACCAAGCTCATGCAGTACTGGAAATAAAACGTTGTGGAATTAGCGATGCCGCGAATATATTCACTTTCACCAGATAAACGGACACTCCCTCACGGAAGTGTCCGTTTTGTCTTTCAAACGTCAGCTGCGGGTTACGCGCCTACCGGCACATCGTGCGCGGTGTTTTTCAGCGCCGGTCCGGTGTACTTCTCGATCTGCAACTGCGACATCTGGCCACAGTTCCCCTGCGCCAGGCTGGAGGAGCCCACGTCAAAGGTCAGACAGTTGACGTTACCGTTTTTACACAGCGATCCCGGCTGTGACGGGTCGGCCGGATCAAACCATGCCCCTTCGCTGATGCGCACCACACCTTCGCGAACGTTATCGGTAATCACCGCTCCGACCAGGATCTGCCCGCGATCGTTAAAGGCGCGAACCAGATCGCCTTCACTGATGCCGCGCGCGCTCGCATCTTTCGGATGGATCCAGATGGCTTCGCGATCGGCTACCGCGTATTTCTTGCGCAGCGGCGTATTATCGAGCTGCGAATGCAGACGGTTAATCGGGTGACCGGTATTAAGCGACAGCGGATATTTCTCGGCTTCCGGCCCGCGATACCACTCGTGCGGCGGCATCCAGGTTGGAATCGCTTTGCAGTCCTCGTAGCCCATTTTAGCGATGGCGTCAGAGTAGATCTCGATTTTCCCTGACGGCGTCCCCAGCGGGTTGAGCAGCGGGTTCTCGCGGAAATCGGCGAAACGCACCCACTGGGTGTTCTCTTGCGGGATCGGGAAGCGAATGTAGTTGTTGGAAGCCCAGAACATATCAAACGGCGGCAGCGCCACGCGGGCGTTGCGCGCCTGGGCTTTCATCTCGTCATACATGCCCTTCAACCACAGCATCTCATCTTTGCCTTCGGTAAAGGCCTCGTGCACCCCAAGGATCTCGGAAATCCCCGCAAAGACATCAAAGTCGTTTTTCGCTTCGTTCTGCGGCGGTACGCACTGGCGCAGCGGGAAGACATAAAGCTGCGAATAGTCGCCGCCCATGTCCATGTCGTTGCGCTCGTAGGTGGTGGTCACCGGCAGTACGATGTCCGCGTGTTTCGCCGTCGCCGTCCAGTACGGTTCGTTCACCACCACGGTTTCCGGATGCTGCCAGGCTTTCACCAGGTTGTTGGTATCCTGATGCTGGTGGAAGGTGTTACCGCCCGCCACGTACACCATTTTAATATCCGGATAGGTGACTTTCGTGCCGTTATAGTCGATGGTCTTGCCTGGGTTCGCCAGCGCATCGGCGATGCGCGCCACCGGGAACGGCGTAATATCTTTCGCCGCCGGCGACGTTGGGCTACCGGCGGAGATCCCCGCCAGAATACCGCCGCGCGCGGTTGGGCTACCGCCGGAAGAGTAGTGATAGCTAAAGCCGAAACCGCCGCCGGGCAGGCCAATCTGCCCCAGCATCGCCGCCAGCGTCACCATCATCCAGTGGGCCTGTTCGCCATGATGCTGACGCTGAATGCCCCAGCCGCCCATGATCATGGTGCGATGCTTCGCCATATCTCGCGCCAGCTGCTTGATGGTCTCAGCATCAACGCCGCTGATATCCGCAGCCCAGTTGGCATCTTTGACGACGCCATCTTCTTTACCGTTCAGGTAAGCTTCAAATTTATCGAACCCTACGGTGTAGGTTTTCAGGAAATCTGGGTTATGCAGATTTTCTGCCAGCAGCGTATGGGCCACCCCCGCCATCAGCGCGCAGTCGGTGTAGCTGCGCGGGGCGATCCACTCGGCGCCTAACTCACGCGCGCTGTCGCTGCGCACCGGGTCGATACAGATCATCCGGGTGCCCTTTTTCTTCAGCGCTTCAAAACCCGTCTGGCCGACGTGATCCGGCAGGTTCCAGCTGTTTTTCAGCGTGATCATGGGGTTACAACCGATCATCACCACCAGCTCGCTGTTATCAATCACGTTTGGCCACGCGGTCTGCTGTTCGTAAACTTCAACAGAGCCGACCACGTGCGGCATAATCACCTGCGCCGCGCCGGTGGAGTAGTCGCCGGAATAGCCGACAAAGCCGCCCGCCAGGTTCATCATGCGCTGCAGCAGCGTTCTCGGGTTATGGAACATCCCGACGCTTTTCCAGCCGTAAGAACCGGCATAAATAGATGATGGGCCATGCTCTTTTTGCAGACGGCTGATTTCACTCGCCACCAGATGCAGGGCTTTATCCCAGCTGACGCGGACCCACTCATCGCGGCCGCGCAGCTCTGGCTTACTGTTTTTCGCTCCGCCTTCTAACCAGCTTTTACGCACCATCGGATATTTAATCCGGTTTTCGGCGTGAACCTGATACGGCGCCATGGTAATCAGTTCGTTGGGATACGGATCGTCTTTGATCGGGCGAACGTCAACCATTTTGCCGTCGCGGACGATGGCTTCAAACGCGCCCCAGTGGGCGCCGGTGAGAATCCCGCTTTCCGCCTGGCGCAATGCGATAAACTGCGGCATCGCCTGGCTGATGGCCTCCGCCAGCGCCGAACGCGGCCACAGCCCCGCCAGCAGCGGCGCCGCCATCAGGGCGCTGGCGCCAGCCAGAAAACGGCGACGCGTCAGATTCATACCGGGTTCCTGGCTCTGATCCGCCATGTCATAATCGTTATTCTTTTTCATCATGGCTCCTTATTGTTTGTCCTGATTGGCCGCTGCTGGCATGTCGCTCGCATGTTTTTGTACGTACTGGGTCAGGAGACGAACCTGTTCCTGAGTCAGTGAAGTACGGCCGGACATACCTTTAACCACCCCAATCCACTGGTTGGCGTTAAAGCGATTCAACTCGGTCAGGCCATGACAGCCGGTACAGTTGTTAGCCATTAATTCAGAAGCGTAACTCCAGATTTTTTGCTGATCGCCAATCAGATTTTTCGCCGGCAGCCAGACCTGCAGATCGACTTCATGCCAGACCTGTTTGGTCTCTTCATCGGTAACGGAGCCAGACACTTTTAACGCTTTGCGAGCTTCTTCGCCCAGCAGCGCGCTCATAATGCGTTTGCCGCGCGCGGCGTAGAAGGCTTCGGTGACGCCATCCTGTTGCCAGCCATGAACATCCGCCAGCACCATGTCGCCTTCACGTTTCACCACTTTCACTTCAGTGGAGGCCATCAGGTTACCGTCGTTATGGTCGCCCGCTTTCTCGCTCAGCCAGAACGGCTGGGTCTGAATGGTGTAAAGGGTGGTCGCGGTCGCCGGGGTTTTCGCCGCCGCGTTAGCGAGCTCGCTGGCCCCTGCCGCCGCCAGGCCGCTCATGTTCGGCAGAATATGCGCCACGCCTTTATGGCAGTCGATGCAGGTTTCGCCTTCTTTGATCGCGACCGGGTGCTGCTTACGGGCTTCAGGGGTTTGCGCCAGAATATCCATCGCTTTATAGTCGTGGCAGGAACGGCAGGTCGCCGAATCGCTCTTCTTCAACCCATCCCAGACGCTCTGGGCCATCGCCAGTTTATGCGCCTCGTATTTTTCCGGGGTGTCGATTTTGCCGGTCATTTCACCCCAGACATCTTTCAGGGCGCCAATTTTGGTCAGCATATAATCGATCGGCTGATGAGGAACGTGGCAATCGGCGCACTCGGCGCGAATACCTTTATCGTTCTGAAAATGCACGCTGCCCTGATATTCCGCCAGAGGCTGCTGCATGGTATGACATGACACACAAAATTCGGTATCGCTGGTTTTATGCATAATAGTCGCGGTACCAGCCAGCAATACCACGCCAATAATGATCCCAACCAGCAAGGCGATAAATATAATTTTTCGCCTACCAGAGCGTTCCAGTGAAAGTTTACTCATCTTATTATTTAACCCTTTTCCTAAATGAAAGACGCAAAAGTCCCTGCCAGATGGCAATCGTTATATAAATAAATCTATAACGATTGCACTCACCTTCTAATCCAACTGTATTTATGGAGATTTTCGGAGCCAGGATAATCAGCCGGGGGTGATTATCCTGTGATTTCAGAGCGATAACCCATTGCAAATCCAATATGCCTTCGAGCAATACTCACGTTATTTTAATTATTTCAGTGTAGCGGCTTGTTCTTTTTTCGCGCGGTCAATACTACGAATGATAATTTCTCGCTGAACATCATCCGCCGGTAACAGTTGCAGCATCAGCTGCCACGCCGCGATCGCTTTGTCATACTGCTGGTGCTCAAAGGCGTTAAACGCCGCCAGGCTAAGCACCCGTACATCGTTATGGTTATTCTTCAGCAACGTATCGAGCAGTTGCTGGGCTTCACGGCTATCGTTGGGATCCGTAGAGTGAAGTAACGCTTCGGTATATCCCAGTTGCGCATCGGCGTTGCCTGGCGCCAGCTGTCGCGCCTTATCAAACGCCTGTAACGCGGCTCCTGGATTATTGAGCACCAGCTGCAGCCTGCCGAGCATCGTCCAGCTCAGCTGGTCGGCCGGGTATTGCTGCAGGCGGGTGCGTAGCCCCAGCGCCAGTCGAAACAGCTCTTCTTCCGACAACGGTTTGCCCTGTGGATCCATCACCCGCTGCATCAGCTGCGGCGTTTGCTGGACGACTTGCTGCCACTCAACCACGCGAGTCATGTAACTCGTTCGGATAAAAACCCCTACGCATAAAGAGGTTAGTATAATAACCCCAAGAATATACACCCAATAACTACTATTTTTGTGATTCGTTTCGGCAGATTCGGGCAAATCTTCCAATAAATTCAAGCGTAAATCGTCAACCAGCTGCTGTTGCTGCGCCGCGTTCACCGCTGAAATGTCCTCATCAAGCTCCTGCAGGCGCGCCCGATAAATCATATGGTTCATGGTATTGCGGTCAACGCGCTGCCTGCCGCTCCACGGAATAAACAGCAGCGCCGCGGTTCCCAGCAGTAACACCAACATGATGAGCAAAGCGACAATCATTTCAGGGTCCTTTTATTGTCATCAAGCAGCGCCTTTAAGCGTTCCTGTTCCTGCGCGCTCAGCTCGCTGATGCGTTCAGCCCGTGAGCGACGGCTTAAACGGAAAATCACCAGCGCGCCGCCCACAACGAAACAAGCCGGCAGCAGCCAGAGGATAATCGTCGCGGGGGTCACCGGCGGTTCGTAGGTCACGAAGTTGCCGTAGCGCGCCACCATGTAATCGGTGATTTGCTGATTGCTTTGTCCCTGCTCCATCAATTGCCAGACCTTTTTGCGCATGTCGGCGGCAATCATCGAGTTCGAATCGGCAATACTGTTGTTCTGGCATTTCGGGCAGCGTAGCTGTTCGGTCAACTGGCGGAACTGCTGCTCCTGGGCTTCATCTTTAAATGGATAGGTATCAATCGCCGCCAGCGCCTGAAACGAGAGCAGCGCCGTCAGTAAAGTGATGAGCAGAAATTTCACGCGCCCCCCTGTTGGCTATATTTATTCCACAGCGGCAGAATCTCCTGCTGCCAGACCCGCTCGTTCACATCGCCGGCATGGCGGTAGCGGATAATGCCTTTGCCGTCGATGAGGAAAGTTTCCGGCGCGCCATACACGCCAAGATCCAGCCCCAGCATGCCGTCGCCGTCAAACACTCCCAGCGCATACGGGTTGCCCAATTCGTGCAGCCAGTTCACCGCTTTCTGGCGATCGTCTTTATAGTTGATGCCAACGATGCGAATACCCTGCGCCGCCAGGGAGCGCAAATACTGATGCTCCGCCCGACAGGTGGGGCACCAGGTGGCCCAGACGTTAATCAGCACTGGTTTACCATTGATAATGTTAGAGGGATCCAGCATGACATCCGGTTTTTCCAGCGACGCCAGGCGGAAATCCGGCAGAGGTTTACCCACCAGCGCAGATTCAAGCACAGTAGGATCGTCCCCGTCGCTATTGCGCATCAGTTGCCACATCAGCGCCGCCGCCAGAATCAGGAAGATAGCCAGCGGTAAATATAAGACTTTGCGGTTCATCACGCGTTCTCCGGCAGTGATTTACGTAAGCGATAACGTGGGTCCAGAATGCACAGCACGCCGCCAAACGCCATTAACATCCCGCCGAACCAGATCCAGCGAACAAAAGGTTTATAGTACAAGCGCACCGCCCAGCTACCGTCGGCCAGCTCTTCACCCAGCGCAGCGTACAGGTCGCGCGCCAGCCCACCGTCGATGGCGGCTTCGGTCATCTCCATCCGGCTGCTGCTGTAAATGCGTTTCTCCGCCCGCAGCGTACTCACGTGACGGCCATTCTGCGAAACTTCGATCACCCCTTCACCGCCAAAGTAGTTCGGCCCGGTGATATCCCGCACGTCACGGAACACAAAGTGATACTGGTGAATATCGACGCTATCGCCCGGCTTCATTCGCACATCGCGTTCAATGCTGTAATTCTGACTGAAGGCGATGCCAATGACGGTGACCACCAGCCCCACATGGCCGGCGACCATTCCCCAGTGACTGCGTCCGAGGCGGGTCAGCCCGCGCCAGAAGGGGTGGCGGTCGGTGGCGCGCTCCACCACTTCCATCACGGTAAGCACAAATGCCCACAGCGACATCAGCAGGCCAACCACGGTCATGGCTTTAATACGATCCTGCATCAGCCATGGCAGTACAACAGCCAGCACGATAGAGACCAACGCGGCAATCAGCAGCCGCTTACGCAGCTTGTGGAATTCATCGCGACGCCAGCGCACCAGTGGCCCGATACCAAGCAGCAGCGAGAACGGGATCATCAGCGCAATAAAGAGGGAATTAAAGAACGGCTCGCCAATAGAAATGCTGCCTAACCCCAGTAGCTTGTGTATCAGCGGCAGCAGCGTCCCCAGCAGTACCACCAGCATGGCGGCAATCAGCAGCACATTGTTGCCCAGCAGTAGCGACTCGCGCGACCACAGTTCGTGACGCACCCGGGAACGGACCTTGCCGCCTTTGATGGCGAATAACAGCAGCGAACCGCCGATAGTGATCACCAACAGCGCCAGAATAAACATGCCGCGCGTGGGATCGGAAGCGAAGGAGTGTACGGAAATCAGTACCCCGGAACGCACCAGGAAGGTGCCCAGCAGGCACAGCGAGAACGCCAGAATCGCCAGCAGCACGGTCCAGGATTTAAAGCTGCCGCGCTTTTCGGTGACCGACAGCGAGTGAATCAGCGCCGTTCCCGCCAGCCACGGCATCAGAGAGGCGTTTTCTACCGGATCCCAGAACCACCAGCCGCCCCAGCCGAGCTCATAATAGGCCCATGCGGACCCGAGCACGATACCGACCGTCAGAAAGCTCCACGCCGCCAGCGTCCACGGGCGCGACCAGCGCGCCCACGCGCTATCAAGACGCCCGGTCATCAGCGACGCAATGGCGAAAGCGAAAGCCACGGAGAAGCCCACATAGCCCATGTACAGCATCGGCGGGTGGAAGATCAGCCCGATATCCTGCAGCATCGGGTTCAGATCGCGCCCTTCGATGGGGAAATCAGGTAGCGTGCGCACGAACGGATTTGAGGTCAGCAGGATAAACGCCAGAAAGCAGAAAGAGATCATCCCCATCACCGCCAGCACGCGCGAAGAGGCTTCCAGCGGAATATTACGGCTCAGGGCCGCGACCGCGCAGGTCCAGCCGCTCATCAGCAATACCCATAGCAGCAACGATCCCTCGTGGGCCCCCCAGGTCGCCGCTACGCGATACCACACCGGCAGCAGCGTATTCGAGTTACTGACGACATACAGAACGGTGAAGTCATTCACCACAAAGGCATACACCAGAATGAGAAACGCCCCGAGGATGGCGGCAAACATCGCTACCGACAGCGGCTTCGCCAGCGCCATCATCCGCGCATCCTGCCGCATCGCGCCCCAGGAGGGAAATAGCGCCAGCAGGCAGGAAATGCCCAGCGCCAGGCACAGCAGGAAGAGGCCGATTTCAGGGATCATTGCGTGGCTCCCTGTGGCTTCTCAGCCGGATGATGATTCTCTTCCATCGCTTCTTTCACTTCCGGAGGGGTGTAATTTTCATCGTGTTTCGCCAGCACTTCCTTCGCGCGGATATGCGTTCCGTCCTGCAGCGTCCCCTGGGCTACAACCCCCTGCCCTTCGCGGAACAACGCCGGCAGGATCCCGGTATAGCTCACCTCGACGACGCCGCGGGCATCATAAAGTTTGAAGGTCACATCGAGGGTTTTATCGTCACGCTTCACGCTGCCGGGCATCACCATGCCGCCGATACGTAGACGCTGCCCCGGCTCTGGCTTCTGGCCATTTTCCCGTTTGCCGTATATCACTTCGCCTGGGGTATAGAAGAGATCGATATTGGAGCTTAATGCATACATCACCAGACCAACGGTCAGCGCCAGCCCCCCAATCACTCCGCAGGCGAGCCAGAGACGTACTTTACGCCGAGGATTCACAACGCATCTCCCTTCATTGTGCTTTGCTTACGCGCCGCCGATACCCGCCGCTCGCGCGCCATCTGCCGGCGTACATCCGCCAGCAACGCCCGGCGCTGCCAGCGGGTGTGGATGAACAAAATCAGCAGCGCGATGACCGTCACTGCAACCGCCAGCCAGACATAAAAGGCGTAGCCGCCCATCTGCCAGAAATCGCTCCAGGAGTGAAAAGCGCTGGTCATGAGTTCTCCTCGCGCTTACTAGCGCCAGCCAGCGCCACGACCCACGGACGGCGGCGCTCCTGCAACAGAATTAAATTACGCATACGCATTAATGTCAGAGTAATAAAGAGGAATAAGAAACCGAAAATGGTTAAACGCAACGGCATGCGCATCGACGGGTCGATGGTTTTCTGCATATTGGTCGAGCCCTGATGCAGGGTGTTCCACCATTCCACGGAATAATGAATAATCGGCAGGTTGACCACCCCAACCAGCACCAGTATCCCGGCGGCGCGCCCGGCCAGCCGGCGATCGTCAAAAGCGTGATACAGGCCAATCACCCCGACGTATAAAAACAGCAGGACCAGTTCGGATGTCAGACGCGCATCCCAGACCCACCAGGTTCCCCACATCGGTTTTCCCCACGCGGAACCGGTCACCAGCGCAATAAAGGTGTAAACCGCGCCTGGCAGCGCCATCGCCATCACCGCTTTATCCGCCATTTTCATCTGCCAGACCAGGCCGACAAAAGCGGTCACGGCCATTGAGCCGTAAATCCCCATTGACCACATCGCCGCCGGAACGTGCAGATACATGATGCGATAGCTTTCACCCTGTTGATAATCTGCCGGGGCGTAGACAAATCCCCAGACGCAGCCCACCACCAGAAACAGCGCGCTGAGGATAGCCATCAGCGGAATGAATCGTCCGCATACGCTATACAGGCGCTCTGGAATGGCGAGTTGATGTAACACTTTCCACATTTTTTTTGCCTCATTGCCCCGAGGGAACGGGAATTATTGCACGCTAATTCTGAGTGCCGCCGCGGTAGCAAACGGACTTAAGGTGGCGCTTCCCGCCAGAAAGGCGCCAAGAATGGCCATATAGCCGTCAACCGGCAACTGCATCTGCGCCGCGCCCACGGCGGCGGTGGCGAAAATCAGTAACGGAATCATCAGCGGCAGCACCAGCAGGCTCAGCAATACGCCGCCGCGCCGCAGGCCGACGGTCAGCCCCACGCCGATGGCGCCAATAAAGCTCAGCGTTGGCGTGCCCATCAATAGCGTCAGGGCCAGCACCTGCCACTCCGCCGTCGAAAGTCCAAATAACATGGCGATCAGCGGAGAGATTATCAGCAGCGGCAGCCCGGAGACCACCCAATGCGCCGCGATCTTTGCCAGCACCACCAGCGACAGCGGCACCGGCATCAGCATCAATTGCTGCAGCGAGCCATCCAGCCAGTCATCGCGAAACAGCCGGTCCATTGCCAGCAGCGAAGAGAGTAACGCGGCCACCCACACAATGCCCGGCGCAATCTGCCGGAGCAGCTGCGGTTCAGGGCCGATACTGAGGGGGAACAGGGTGATAATAATCAGGAAAAACCACAGCGGGTTGATAATTTCGGCGTAATTGCGAAAGGCGAGGCGCAGGTCGCGCCAGAATATCTGCTTGATCATGCCGCGACCGCCTCATCGTCGCTCAACATAATCGTGCGTAAGGGAACGCAGAGCGGGCGCAGGGGTTGATGGGTGGTCAGGATGACCGCACCGCCCTGGCCGACGTGCTGCTCCAGCCGGGTGGTCAGCGTTTGTACGCCTGCCGCATCGAGCGCGGTGAAGGGTTCATCTAAAATCCAGAACGTCGCGCGGCTGAGCCATAGTCTCGCCAGCGCGACGCGCCGCTGTTGCCCGGCGGAGAGTTGCGCTACCGGAACATCCTCAAAGCCCACCAGCTCAACCTGCGCCAGCGCCTGCCAGCGCGCCTCAATGGTCGCCTCAGGATGGTAAAAGCGCAGATTTTCGTCCGCCGTTAGCGCCCCTTTCACCCCCACCTGATGACCGAGCCATAAGAGCTGCGCATGCCAGCCATCGCGAATGCGCCGCAGCGGTTTGCCCTGCCAGAGAATTTCCCCTTCTTCTGGCGTCGATAACCCGGTTAAGAGATGTAATAACGAGGTTTTTCCCGCGCCGTTGGGGCCTGAAATTTGAATAATCTCGCCGGGCTGTACCGAAAACGATAAGTGGGTAAAAAGGGTTCGTTCATCCCGCAGGCAGGCGATATTTTGTATTTCCAGCATCAGAAAGCAGGTCCAGTCCGGGCGTCAGCGCATTCAAGTGCCTTATTATAACGAAAGAAAACAATCTGTTTTGCTGAATGTATTAAAATTTTTATACCGGAACTAAGCGGGTAAAAATGCTAAAAACACATAATCGAACGTGCCAATAGCGGTTGCATTTTCACCACTACCGGCATTCCCTTCTTTAGCGATGCAAGCGTAAAGTGCTGGCAATAGAGGATATTGCCGCAATAGCGCAGGCGAAGCCAAACACATAAACGGCAAACTGTGCGCCGCCTGGGCCGGTTAAGCCGTTCAACAGCGCAATGACCATCGCCACCAGCGCCGCACCGATGGACTGCCCTGTCGTCCTGGCCGTTGATAGCACGCCGGAGGCCGTTACCGTGCGATTTGCTGAGACATTGGCAAACATCTCCTTATTGTTTGGCGGCAGGAATAAGCCATACCCCACCCCGCAAACGGCAACGCGCCACAAGAAATCATTCACCGTCGCGGCGTGCGGCAATAGCGCCAACGACCCTAAGCCAAGACAAAAGATAACCACCCCGACGGTAGAAATTTGCGTCGGATTAAAACGGTTTGACAGTCTTCCCGCTACCGGGGCGCAGAAGGCGACAGCTACCGGCCACGGCGTAAAGATAAACGCCGATTCAAGTACTGAATAGTGATAGCTATGTTGCAACACAAACGGTAAGCCGACCAGCGCCATTCCCTGAGCCACGAACATAGAGACGGATGAAAGCACCGCAAAGCTATATTGCCGTGAACGAAATATATCAAGCGGCAATAAGGGGTGCTTTGCTCGCGTCTGGACGATAATAAAGAAGGCAAATAACGCCACTGACGCCGCCGCGCAATAGATAAGCGTCAGGCTCTCCCAGCGGCCAATTTGATCGACTGCCACCACCATCAAGCCCAATGCCGCTGCCGAACTCAGAGCCCCTGCCCAATCAAAGCCCTTCTCCTTTTCGTTATCCGCCCCTAATGAAATCAGGGAGAAAATAATCGCAGCGCCGCCAAGCGGGATATTGATATAGAAAAGCCACGGCCAGGAAAGATACGAAATGATAAGTCCGCCCAACGCCGGACCGATTGCCGTGCCAACCGCAAAGGCCAGCGCATTCAGCCCGAATATCGTTCCTAGCGCGCGAGGTGGAAAAATAACCCGATATAATCCCAGCCCCACGCTTATCATGACCGCATAACTTACCCCTTGTAGTATCCGCATGGTAACCAGTACGCCAAAGGTCGGCGCAAGGCTACAGCCCAGCGAAGAGAGCGTAAATAACACCATTCCCGCCGTGTAAAAACGCTTCTCACCGATTCTGCTGCCCAGCGACGCGCAAATCAGCATCGTCGCCGCGCTGGCTACCTGATAGCCGTTGGTGATCCAGATACTGGACGCCGAATCGACCTGTAACGCACTGGCAATGGTGGGCAATGCGATATTGACAATAGAGCTATCCAGCGCCGCCATCAGCACGCCAATTAATATGGCCGCGGCGGCTAAATAGCGCCTCGGCGCCTCAAAACCTTGATCAAGAGTACTACTACTTACCAACGACATATCCGCAGGTCCTTTATTAGAATGAAATTACGCGCACAGACTTTCGCTCGCGACGCTTGCCCCTTCGAGATAGGTCAGCATCCCAAGCATAAGTACCTCCTCAGGCCGGGCGATAACCGGAGAGCGCGGCGTTTTCCACGGCTGCTTGCTGCCATTAATACGGATGCTCCTGAGGAAGCAGTAAGCGGTGAGGACATAAAAGCGATGACGCATATTCTCGCCCATTATCGGCAGCAGCCCGGAAATACCGCCAATTTCCGGAATTTCGCTGAGAATATTGCCGTAATCCTGTTTCGCCAGAACAAACATGAGCGCGTCAGACATCGGAACCATTTTCACTGCGTCTTCAACCTCGGCTGCCAGCTCATGCCAGAACGAAAAAGCAAAGCGCGAAAAGCCGAAAAGGGGATCGAGGCCACTGACGGAAAAATCAGGATCGATGAAATGAGTCAATGAACGTTCTTCGTCATAAAGCACGTTGCCAAAGTGAAAATTGAAATGAGCCTTTTCTACCGATCGGAATTCTTCACCACGCGCCATCTCGATCGCTTTTTCGATAACCTCTCTGGCGGTAATGCTAAAACGGACGCCATTCAGTAAAACCGGTTTATCAAACAGATCGTGCGCAAATCGCGTAGCTTCCCACTCCTCCTGCAACCTGGCTGGCATATCGCTGCCCCGTGCAGGTTGGTTTTCTATCTCCAGTCCAATCGCGGTTTGGATGTTCTCCAGGGCATTCAGAACTATTTTGCGTCGCGCCGCGAGCGTTCTTTGTTCATCAAGCACGATAGCCGATAGCGGAAGTGAGGCTTTCTTTTCCATAACATAAAACTGACGTCCGGCGGCAACCCCCTCGTGTAACACCGGCACCATCAGCTCCGGGTAAAGAGCATGTAACGCGCGGATTTGCTCAACCTCAGCCTTTAGCTTGCTATTGAAATCAGGAGACATGGCGGTTTTCACCACAAAACCAGAATTTAAAAAATCAACGGTATGGGAACGTGTCATTTTTCAATCTCCTGAAAGGTCGCCACCGGTAGACCTTGGGCAATATTGCGCGCAACGGCGCGAACAACTGCGGTATACCCTACCGAATTGTTAACAAAGGACTGGATAATCACTTCGCTCAGATTCTGCTTCGCCAGATATGCGGGTCGAAGAATGAGTAAATGGTTAGCGTCAGAGAGAATTGTCGAACAGCGGCGCTCATAAGCATAAGCGCGTCCCCCAAGAGGCGACCGCGAGGCCATCACTACATGAGGATGCTGCTTGTTCACGCGCTCAATGGCAGCTTCAATTAAACCAGTCGTTAAAGCACCGTTATCTTCGACGATAAAGCGGTTAATCTGATAGCCAGGGGCATGAACTGGCGCGCGAAGCGACACCGTATTCACCAACGGCGCCCACGGCATAACTTTTTTCTGGCTCATGGCAATTTGCGAGAAGCTGGGACGCAGATTGTCGCGAGCATCCTGCATACGGCCTTCAAAGGAGCGAGTGCCAAGTACGCCATTCGGCGTATCTGGATGCACAATATCGGTTTCAACCGACACAATTTGCGAAGCGTTGCCGTGGATAGCATTTAGTGCCTCAACCACAACACGTAATGAAGCATGCATCCCATTGGTCTGGCAGGAACCCAGACAGTACATACCAGAACTTACTACCTTACGCTGAATCGTACTGATATCGTCACTCGTCAGATCGCCAAGGCAGCCATAAATACTTTTTAGGCTATCAGCCTCAGCGACACCCAGAACTACATTGGCCAGCTCCTGCATGTTGCGAGCCACAGGACTGTGCTGATCCATATCCTGTTTGCTGGTGGCAATAAAACCGATATCAAAGCGCCCGTTAACGGGTGGGCACACTTTGGCTAAATCGCCAAAGAAGAAATGAATTTCACGACCGTCAATTTGCAGCGTATCGTCATTGATTATCTCGACCCGGGACTGGATGCCAGGTTGCGCCATCGCCAGACGCGCCACAATGCCATCAATCGGACGTAACTCCGGATAGTGTTTATCAGTAGCAGGCGGATTCGTTACTACGGTCTGCACCACGAAACCATCATTCTGCGGATCGTTTTGAATCAACAGATTTGCGCCAATCTCTGCGCCACAGCCAACCAGTATTGCCTTTTTCACTTCATTCACCTTTAGCGTTATAAATTTATGTCAATGATTCAGAAATGGATTAATGCCAGGAAAAAAGTTTCAGGAACTCATTAACAGACATAGTCTCAAGCGCCGGGCCAGTGGTCAGGATATCGGCCAGTCTGTCCGCCCGATCGCGTAGCGGGCTGTCTGAAAGATTCAGATGGAATTTGGTTAGCAGTGCGTCAAAACACTCCTCACGACGGCGGACGTGACCAAGCGGATATTCAATAAGCTCGGCAATCTCCTCCGTCATTCCACGACATTTAATGTACAGCGCATTCGGGATCGCGCGTTTTTCTGGGTCGTAGTAGCTTTCGGTAAAAGAAGGACGTTCAGTGCAGGTAATTTTGTGGCGTAAGGCTTCCAGTTGCGGATCGCAGGCCAATGGCTCATGGAAATCCCTAATCGTCAGATTTCCAGTTTGTAGCCCTACCGCTACCATATATTGCAGGCAGTGGTCGCGATCGGCTGAGTTATTCAGCACACCTGATTTATCAATAATTTGAATCGCCGGACGCGTCGTTTCTACGCGAACATATTCGATTGATTCAGGTGAATAACCGGCGGCAAGTATTTTTTCACGCAGGTTAATTGCCGCCTCGACCGCGGTCTGAGCATGATATTCAGCAGGATTGGGAACTTTAAACAATATATTATTGATGACGAAGTCTGAGAGATCTCGCGTCAGGTTGAACGACTGACCGCGTAGCACCGCATCATCAAATCCCCAGCGTTTAGCCGTTAACGCCGTCGGATACCCCATCTCATCTGCCTGGGCAAACAGCGCCAATTGCAGTCCGCGAGCTGTGGCATCGCCGGCGGCCCATGATTTACGGGTGCCTGCATTAGGTGCATGTCGGTAAGTTCTGAGCGCATGGCCATCAATTATCACGTTGGAAAGCGCACTCAGCGCCTGATCCTTCGATAATCCCATGATCTGTGCAGCTGCAATCGCCGAAGCCACCTTGACCAGCACGACATGATCAATACCTAGCGCATTAAAACAGTTCGACAGGCACAGTACGCCATGAATTTCATACGCCCTGACCATGGTGTTCAGAACCGCCGCCATACTCACCTCTGGCTGGGCGCTATCGGAGAGGCTCCGCCACGCGGCAGCGGCCAGGATTGCCCCAAGGTTATCGGACGGATGTCCCCACTCTTGCGCAAGCCAGGTATCGTTAAACTCAAGCCAGCGGATCATCGAACCAATTTGAAAAGCCGCTTCGATTGGCCCTAACCGCAATGGCGTCCCCATGACCGGGACCCCCTGAGGGTTGCGACTGAATTGCGCGCTGCGCATGAGTCTGGAACAGTCGGCATCTGTAGAGGCGGCTATCGCGCAGCCAATTGAATCCAGCAGACAAAAACGCGCCATCCGGAGCGTCTCATTATTAAAGGCTGTTTGCTCGTAGGCATAATCAACCAGATCGATCATTATTTTATCAAACTCAGCGTGCGCCATGTTTTATCCCATAAACGAAATGAAGGTTTCATCAATACGAGTAATAAAGGCCAGAAAAGCGAGATAACTGAATACAAGAGGATGCGTAACCACTTGATTATAAAATGAATAATTGGCCTTACTGATTAAATCGTAATTGGCGCAGCAATAAAAAACCAGCGAATAAAATCGAGGTATTCATCGAAAAGATTGATACCTTAATGATATTCAACAGAGCATGGCTCATTGCAATGGAGATTCAGGACATACGAATTGATATACGAATAAGCTTATTGATGTCGAACGTCTTCGCTGTGACGCTCTCTGGCCAGCACTACCAACACTGGCAATTAGAAACATGATGACAAAACAAACGTCACAAATTATAAATACAATTGCAACATTAAACTAACTTTTAGCATGAGGTCTCAAATGAAGCTAAGTGAACTTCTTGCGTTCGTGACGGTGGTGGAGACAGGGAATATAACCCAAGCCGCAGAGCGCCTGAATCGAGTGCAATCAAGCATTTCCCACCGAATACGAAGTCTCGAGGACAACCTGGATGTCACCCTGTTAGACAGGAAAACCGAAGGATGCACTCCCACAGCGCAAGGCCAGATACTTTATGAGTATGCACTCAAAATTCTGAACCTGGCGGACGATTGCAAAAACAACATTTCCTACTCTAAAAGCAGTCAGTTGACGATAAGAGTTGGAATAATTGAATGTTTACCCCCCTATATTATTAGTTCCTTGATTGATTTAGGCCAGGAGCTGGGCTGGAACATCGATATATCAATCGGCAACACAATTAGTTTGCTCAGCGCCTTTGATAAAAACGAATTTGATGCGGTAATTATTGGCGCCGGATTTTCCAATACACAACATGCACGTTCCATATTGCTCTCAAGCGAGCTGGTAATTATCACCGAGAAAAATCAACCTCCCATTACTGATATCTCCAGTCTGGATGGCGAAGTCTTTTTGCTCAGTAGTAAAAAATGTGCAACGTCTACGCGCAACTTCAATGTGCTGTTCAATGAAGGCAATATCACGCCAAAACGTGTCGTTGAATGCGGATCTTATCCAGTGCTGTTCTCAAGCATTGCCGCGGGTAAAGGGGTATCGTTGGTGTTGCGCTGTTCTATTAGTAGTGAAGTTAAGAGCAAGATTAAGATTCATCAGCTCTCCGGGCAGTTCAATGACTTCAAAATAGAGTTGGTGTACCGAACAGACTGTGCCTATCTGGATATCGCCAAATTCACCGGTATGATGACCTCTGTGTTCCAGGATCCTCGGCTGCGCGATATCGGTTATTAACTAACTCATCTGAACTGCATAAATTATGCTCGCACCACATTATAAAATACACCTACCTATTGAAGACGATCGGTAAAGGTGATTAGCGGGGATATGTTGTCATTCAAGGAAAATCTTGTAGAAAGCTATGGCTTTCATACTGATTAAGCAGTAAAGCGTGGGAGTGCATCTCATTGACGCATGCCTCCCACCAGAAATGCTGAATATTCAATCTGTCATCATGAGGGTTCGCCCAGGCTGACCAACCTTCTTTCCCGAAACTTTGCCAGAATCGTTTTCATCATTGGTACTTCGAAGTATTTGTATAAAAAAGCGGCGAAAGCAATTGACAGAACCAGAGCAACAGCGATAAGCCCTATTCCTTCAGCTAAATCAAACTTTCTCCCTGCCGTTAAATTCAAAAAATAAAACAGTACTAAGAAATGAACCATATAGAATGCATAAGAGATCTCTCCTAACCAAACCGAGGTTGGCGAATTCAATGCAGTTTTCCTGGTTTTCAAGTCATCGCTGGCAAAAGAGGTAATTAACAAGCAAACAGGAATGATAAATACGACACTCATACTAAATTGGTATGGAATATACATAGAAGCAATATACGTTGCCACCAGTAAGGCAAGTGATACCGTTTTCGACAACATAATTGCCCGGCCATTGATGAGTAGTCGTGCAGCAAACATACCGGCCAGAAACTCAAAAATACGTGCCGGAGGGAAAATATACGAAATCCAGAAATGATGTTGAGAAATAGGGAATGCTCCCATCATTTTATTCGGTTCAGCCCACAGATAGATCGCAACCTGGACTGCTAACGATGTCATTGTGACCAACAACAGGGCAAGTAAATCATGCTTTGTCGGGATCGTCTTCATAATCCGGTAAAGGAATGGAAAAGAGAGATAAAACATCGCTTCGATGCATAAAGACCAACTCGGCCGGTTACCAACAAAAAAGTAATGTACATCGTTAAACCAGGTATTCACCAACAGCAGATTGGTCGACCATAATTTATATTGATAAACACTGACTGCACCAATTAAAAATGCAACCAACCATGTCAGGAAATGTGTTGGATAAATTTTAGCAAAACGCCGCAGATAAAAATCACCAACGGTATCCGTATCTTTCGCGGACCATACCATGATAAACCCGCTCAAAATAAAGAAGTATGACACTCCCAGCCAACCAGCTTTACCGACAATAACGGTATAGATATGTTGAATCGTCGGATTGGCAAATGGGGCGAGATCGCTGGGCAGTGATGCATGAAATAAAAAAACTAAAAAAGCAGCCCAAAACCTGCTTCCGGTGATGGAAGGAAGCTTAGGCCGCACTGAAAATGCTCCTGCCGCTATTGATTGCATCCCTGGCGTGATATGTGCTTCACCGTAAAGCTTATCACTACTCATTTCTTTTGTTATTACAGAACTCATTACACTCCTCCACAGATGGTATTTTTATATCACCAAGTTATTCTGAAATAGAAAGATGATTACTGGTATAAAAATTAATAACGGCAAAGCAGTATCGACTCAGATTAATGTCTATTACTCATCGGTAATAATGCAATATCCTGTGTTAAGCTTTTTAATATAACCAAAACCCTGCAGACCAAAATGCATACCGCCAACAAGAACTTGATCGGAGCTGGCCATCTCAAGGATGCGCGCACGCGTCTCCGCTGCCAACTGTGGATCATAATCAAAGGCGATAGTGACATCCGGCTTTAATAGCTGAATATGTGGGAAATGCACAATATCCCCCCAAATCAATAGGCTGTTATGACTCCCGACAATGCTATAGCCGGTATGTCCAGGTGTATGGCCTTTCAAGGGAATAGCACGTATGCCGGCAAGCACTTCACCATCATCAATTAACTGAAGCCGATCTTGATACTGTTTAAAAACGCTGCGCGCCAACAGGAAATTACCTTTAACGCGATCGCTGACCGTCGCAAACTGGTTATCGTCTTGCAGATAATCATATTCATCACGACTGATGAATAACTCCGCGCGAGGAAATATAGCTTCTCCCTGAGCATTAACCAGGCCACCAATATGATCGGGATGAGCATGAGTGAGTAGAACGGCATCAATATCATCTGGTTGCAAGCCCAGTTTAGCTAAATTCTTAACTAAACCGCCCCCCCAACCTTTAATGCCACCAGCACCGCTATCAATGAGGATATTCTTCCCCTGCTGCTGCACTAAAAAGGTATTGATATGAACTGAATTTGGTTCCTCAGGACAGGATTTTTGCTGAATGGCCCTGCACTCCGTTTCATCTACATTTGCCAGTAGCCCGAAGTCAACCTGCAAGTAGCCATCGCTAACCGCAGTCACTAAGACATCCCCAAGGTCCTTCATTGGCAATTTTTCATTCATATTTTATCCTTTAATTTTTAGCGAAAATATTATTGGCTTGATAAAGGAAACAGCGAATTCTCGCCACAACGCCGATCCTCTCTTTAATTAACAAATCTACCTGATGTAAAAATTCATTCATCACCGGTTCGCTACGAAATATTTCTTGTCTGAGTTTTGCCTCGACATAAACCGGCGTACCATAGCCGATTTCAGCAGTGAGATAAGTAATGTGGATATTATTGTCTTTCGCTTGCAGTATCTCTTTGGCTAAATTTGCCAGGGCAATCGAAAATTCAGCAAAGGCGGCGGAATCCAACCGATATCTTGCTGATGTAGATACAGTAATACTGGGCATTTAGAAACTACTCCTGCAACAGGTATTTTAGCAACGTGGAACTACACGGTATGGGTAGTCACCAGACGCATGCGTTTAATCACATCCGGATTAACCACCGTGCCCAACTCGGCATCACCACGGCGGAGTTTATCCACCCATTCCATTCCTTTGGTAACCTGACCAACGACGGTATAGTTTTGATCTAAATATCGAGCGCGGGTTGAGGTAATAAAAAATTGATGGCAAGCACTGTGCGGATTTCGCGATCTGGCCATGCCAATAGTGCCGCGTTCAAACGGCAAATGATTAATCTCCGCAGCCAGTTTTGGCATTACGCGGGGATCAAACCGTGTATTTTGTAGCGGCTCACCAGTTTGCGCCATAAACCCATCAATAACCCTGGAAAAAGGCATACCATCATAAAATTTAGACTGTACGAGTGTCTTAATCCGCGCCACATGATTAGGGGCAATATCAGAAAATAACTTTATCGTGACGATACCACTATCCAACTCCATCTCAATAGTATCATCTGCAGAACCTAGCCATTTTAACGCGGCAGGCAACGCGACGGCGCCCGCACATAATCCCAGGCAGCCGCCAATAAATAACCGACGATTCATATCATTTACTCCATTCTGGCGACAGAAATTACCGCCTGTCGCTGCATTTGCTCATTAGCCGCGCTGATTGGCCCCTTATCGCGGCATTGATCTATTAATGTGTTTGCGCTTTCTCAATAAATGTAATGATCTCATCGGTAAGCGCATCCGGTTTTTCTAAATTAGGTAAATGTGAAGCGCCGGGGATAACATGTAATTCGGCATTACGCTTTTTCGCCAGACGTTGCGCGTAGTCTTGCGGAGTCAGCTTATCTTCCGCTCCCCTGACTATAACCGCACTAACGCCATGGATATCCATATTAGTCAAATCAGTATCGGCAATAGCTAAAGAACACCCGGAGAAAGCTTCGACCGTTGTATTGCGCAGCATTTTCCTCAGACCGTCAGCCTCAGGCGAGTCGATAAATTGCGGCGTGACCCAATTACTGATAATTCCTCTCTCAAGGTGCTCAAGACCATGCTGGAAAACATCCTCCGCCCTTGCGCGCCATAGCGAGGGCGGAGCGGCATTCACCAGCGAAGTATCAATAATCACCATCCCCTGTACGCGTTGCGGTAATTTGAAGCCAATCCATTGTGCTATCGTGCCGCCAATTGAAACACCGACGACATAGAACTTATTGATGTTCAGATGATCGACGACAGCAATAACATCATCGGCAAGATCTTCCATTGAAAAAGGCAACGCGTCGACGGCACTGAGCCCATGTCCGCGAATATCCAGGCGGACTACTCGATAACGCTCGGTTAATCGCGGCATTTGCAGATCCCAAAGATGCATATCCGTTCCTAACGAGTGAAGAAGAATCACTGTCGTCGCATTTTCTGGGCCCTGTACATCGACATGCTGAGTTAATTTCAGTGGTCGGATAAACATTTAAAATCTCCGTATGCTTATTTTTACTTTTATCATTGACTCCGGATGCCGGTACACAGGCTCAGACGCACGGTTATACCAAAGGAATGTTTATCTGTTTAAGCTATCCCGCAAGCGCACTCATCAGGAAAAACGTGAGGTTATTTCCCGCATTAACATCGGATAAATGTTCTTATCTTGTTAGTACTGCTAGTATTATTAGAGTAATTTAATCCTGTGCTCTAACGGATAATTTCGATATCGCTATCGAATTTGTTGATGTGGTAAAGCCCCCCAATTCCCACCTGCTACGCTTACTACTCCATTCCATAAAAAAGGCTCAACCATGAATATTGATTTATCGGGGAAAGTCGCGCTGGTGACGGCATCCACGGCCGGTATTGGTTACGCCATTGCGAAGGGGCTGGCGGCCAGCGGTGCGGAAGTGATTATCAACGGCCGCAGCGAACATAGCGTTAATGCGGCGATGGCGCGGCTGCAACAGGAGGTGCCGGGATTCAGGCCCTATCCCGCGGTGGCCGATCTCAGTGACGCCGCCGGGGTGAGTCAACTGCTGCAGGCGGTGAATGAAGTCGATATCCTGGTGAATAACGCCGGTATTTACGGCCCGCAGGATTTTTACGCCACCGATGACGCCACCTGGGAAAACTACTGGCAAACCAACGTGATGTCCGGCGTTCGCCTGTCACGCGCGCTGCTGCCCGCCATGGTGCGTAAAGGCTGGGGACGGGTGGTCTTTATCTCCTCCGAATCGGCACGCAATATTCCCGCCGACATGATCCACTACGGCGTGACCAAAACCGCGCAGCTGTCGCTGGCCCGCGGGCTGGCGAAATACGTCGCCGGCAGCGGCGTCACCGTAAACAGCGTGCTGCCAGGCCCAACGCTTTCTGACGGTTTTGCCGAAATGATGAAAGAGGAAGTCGCCCGCACCGGTAAGCCGCTGGAACAACTAGCGAAAGAGTTTGTTATGGCGCAGCGCCCCGCTTCCGTTATTCAGCGTGCAGCCTCGGTGGACGAGGTGGCCAATATGGTGGTCTACGTCTGTTCGCAGCAGGCTTCTGCCACCTCCGGCGCCGCGCTGCGGGTCGATGGCGGCGTGGTCGATGATATTGTCTGAATTGCCCGCTAAGCAGGGGGAGCAAAGCTCCCCTGAGATTGATGACAAACCTCATGCAACCGTTGGACTTACAGATTGCAAGAGACAAATAACAAGGAAAATCAATTTATTGGTTTTCGGCTGATAACCACAAAGAAGGAAAAACCACGCTTTTTCCTTCTTTGTCAGCAGTCTGGGGGGAGTAAAGCTCCCCTTTCTCACCTGCAGTTGCGCTATTTAGCGCTAAATAGCTCAAAAGGTTTAAAACACGCCGCGATGTCGCACAAAGTGAACAGGAAGTCACATTCACGATATTTATCATTACTGTTTTGAATATAAATAGTGGTGTTAATGTCTGTCATCAGAAGCTTACTTTTCTTTCTCGGCGCGGCGGCGGCTTCCGCCATTGCGGTACTTTGTCTATGGATGGATATCCGGGTGTTTGGCAACGATATTCCGGAGATTTCGCTTACCGAGGTGGTGCAGGAGGTCGTGCTGACGATAATCGTGCTGATTCACTTCCTGCTGGCGAAAAAATATGAGCTCCTGCGCTACTGTAATATCCTCGTTGGCGGCTTCTTCCTGGCGATGCTGATCCGCGAACTGGATGCGCTGTTTGATCTTATTACTCACGGTAGCTGGGTGTGGTTCGCGCTGGCAGCGACGATAGCCGCGCTGATCGCTCCGCTGCGCCACGCTCGTCAAACGCTGTCGCAACTGGCGCAATACACCCGCACGCCCTACTACGGCATGATGATAAGCGGCCTGCTGGCGATTCTGGTCTTCTCACGGCTGTTCGGCATGCATGGCTTATGGTATGCCGTACTCGATGAAAATTACGCGCGGGTGGTGAAAAACACCGTTGAAGAGGGTAGCGAATCGTTCGGCTACATGCTTTGCCTGACCGCCTCGATTGGCTACTACTGCTACTTCCGCTATCAGGCGCGGCAGAAAAGCTAATCCACTGCGCCGCCAGAATGTCGCATTCTGGCGGCTGCGCGAATCATGAATTACCCCTGAATTTTCCACTTCCGCTTGAGCACATTTTTATCCTGGCTATCCAGCCACTGGTTCACTTTCTCAAGCAGCGCCGGATTATCCTTATTCATCATATAGACCTTATAGCTGGCGGTGCCGGGGAACGGCTTCTCATTCGCCACGCAGAACACGCCGGGCTCCTTACTCTGGTAGTAATCCCCTTCTATCAGGTCGGTCACCATCATATCGGCCGTTTTTTGCCGCAGCGCCTGCAGATTATCGACATTGTTCTGCACGCGGATGATCTGCGCATGCTTGATATGCTCATCAACGAAACTTTGGTTGGTACCGCCGGGGTTCACAATCACCTTCACATTCGGCTGGTCGATTTTTTCAAGGCTGCCGAGCGCTGGCGCGGCGCTGCAGTTCGCCAGGGCGATTTTACCATTGGCCACAACCGGATGGCTCAGGGAGAAATCTTTCGCCCGTGCCGCCGTCTCCGTTACGCCGCCCATAGCGATATCAAACTTATCGGCTTTTAAATCAGTCGATAGCGTTGGCCAGCTGGTGATAATAAACGTCACCTTCACCCCCAGCGTTTTCCCCAGATCGTGCGCCATATCGACGTCATAGCCGATAAGTTCGCCGGCGCCGTTATGAAAGGCCAACGGCGCGTAGTCCCCCGGCACGCCGACTTTTAACTCGCCGCTTTGTTGAATTGACTGCATATCGCGCGCCTGGCCCGCCAGTGCGGCCAGGGATAGCGTCAGGGCAAGCACCGCCTTCACTTTCATTTCATGATCCTTTTTTAATCATCAGGTTTTTGGTTATCACTCTGTCTGTCTCTGACGGCAAGCAAAAATATCTCTCTACCGCTCCGGCTTATAACCACCTTGTTAACCATATGTTTTATTTTTGTGATGCACAACCAGGATTCATTGCACCTTCTTTGTGCAATGAATCGCCAAAATCTACGCTCAAGATCCGACACTTCCCCATTACATTCGCGATATTGCTGGAAACAGCGCTTTCTGGCACAGCTGGCACGCATCGTGCTTTGTTAATTGAGTATCAGAATTCTGTTAAATGAGAGCGAACTATCATTAAGGGCAGAGATGAACGATAGCAACGGCTTGTTTCACATTATTGAATCCACTTTCAGCCAGCTCACGCCGAGCGAAAAGCGTATTGGCAGTTGGTTGTTAAGCCATCGGGAGCATATCCCGTTTGAGACCGCCGACAGCATTGCGCAGGCCACCGGCACCAGCGGGATAACCGTAGGCCGCTATCTGCGCAAGCTGGGCTATCGTAATCTCGATGACGTGAAGCACAGCCTGAAGGAGCCCGCTTCAACGCCCTACCGCCAATGGGGAGTGATTGACCGGCTTGACTCCTGGTCACAGCAGCAGGCGCAGCCGGATCGCGCCAGCCTGTCGTTGCAGATGGAGCTGGATGCCATTCGCTATGTCTATCAACTGGCGCAGGAACCGATCTTCGCCCGCGTCAGTCAACGCATCGCCGAAGCCGACGCGGTTATCATCATTGGCATTCAGTCGACCCGCGGCATCGCCAACACGTTCTTCAGCCATCTGGAATACCTGCGCCCGCGCGTGACCTACGCCGACGGCAGCTCCGGTAGCTGGCTGGAATCATTAAATTCTGAATACCAGCGCCCCTATGTGGTGCTGACCGATACCCGCGCTTACTCCGTCGCCGCGCGCCAGTTTTGCCGGGTCGCCTGCGAGCGCGGGGTTGCCACCGCGCTGGTCACCGATATCTGGTGCCCATGGGCACGCGACTATCCGGTTGATTTATTACAGGTGAAAACCGATACCGGCCACTTCTGGGATTCACTGGCGCCGATCGGTTGTCTTTTTAATCTGCTGCTCTCCGCGGTGGTGGAACGGCTGGGGCCGAGCCTCTCCAGCCGCCTTGCCGCGAACCGCGCGCTGCAGCAGGAATTTGGTCAGTTTGAACGTTAAGGAAATTTTCGATGAGCCATCTTTCCCTGGTGGATATCGCCGCGCGTTTTCCCACGCTGCCTGTCGACCTGAAATACGCCACCGCAGATAACATTACCGGCCAACCGATTTATCGCGAAGCCCGCTGCCTGCTGCACCCCGACGCGGCCGCCGCGCTGGAGAAATCTATCGCCATCGCCGCGCTGGCGGGCTATCGCCTGCTGGTGCTTGACGCCTATCGTCCACAGCGCGCCCAGCAACTGCTGTGGAATGCCTGCCCGAACCAGGATTATGTCGTACCGGCCAATATCGGCTCCAACCACAGCCGCGGCACCGCCATCGACGTAACGCTACTCGATGACCACAACAACCTACTCGACATGGGCACCGCCTTTGACGAAATGGACGATCGCTCTCATCCCTACCACCCGGCGGTAGCGCAGGAGGCCCAGCGCAATCGCCTGTTGCTGAACGCCATTATGTTCGGCGGCGGATTTAAAGGTATTACCACGGAATGGTGGCACTTCGAACTACCGGACGCGGCCGGTTATCCGCTACTCGATGATGTTTTCGCCTGTTTCTCCCCCGCTCAGATTGACGGAGTTTCACCATGAACATGACTCGCCCAGCATCCGTAGGTTTTCGCCCGTTACTGTTAGCCGCCGCGCTCTGCGCCGCTGTCCCCTCCGCCTTTGCCGCGGTGCCGAAAGATATGCTGGTGATAGGCAAAGCCGCCGACCCGCAAACGCTCGACCCGGCCGTCACCATCGATAACA
This sequence comes from Klebsiella sp. 141240, assembly GCF_050600805.1. Lineage (NCBI taxonomy): Bacteria > Pseudomonadati > Pseudomonadota > Gammaproteobacteria > Enterobacterales > Enterobacteriaceae > Klebsiella > Klebsiella sp. 141240. Next base: position 62,551 of record NZ_JAQIRK010000014.1, read on the forward strand.
ACGACTGGACGGTGACCTACCCGGCCTATCAGCGGCTGGTCAAATACAAAACCGATAATGGCAAAGGTTCAACCGATGTCGAAGGCGATCTCGCCGAAAACTGGCAGGCCTCCGACGACGGCAAAACCTGGACCTTCACTCTGCGCAAAGGCGCGCAGTTTGACGACGGCTCGCCGGTGACGGCAGAGGCGGTCAAACTCTCTTTCGAACGGCTAATGCGCATTAAACAGGGGCCATCGGAGGCGTTTCCCAGCGGGCTGAAGGTGGATGCCGTCGATCCGGCCACCGTTCGCTTCACGCTGCCGGAATCTTTCGCGCCGTTCCTGCATACCCTCGCCAATGACGGCGCCTCCATCATTAACCCGGCGGTGCTGAAAGCCAACGCCGCCGATGACGCCCGCGCCTATCTGGCCGAGCACACCGCGGGCTCCGGCGCGTATAGCCTGCAGCGCTGGCAGAAAGGGCAACAGTTGGTGCTGGTGCCCAACCCGCACTTCAGCGGCAACAAGCCGGCCTTTAAGCGCGTCACGGTGAAAATCATCGGCGAAAGCGCCGCCCGTCGTCTGCAGTTGACCAAGGGCGATTTGGATATCGCCGACGCCCTGCCGGTCGATCAGTTTGCGGCATTGAAGAAAGAGGACAAGGTCGCGGTCTACGACTACCCGGCGCTGCGCGTCACCTACCTGTATCTCAACAACAGCAAAGCGCCGATGAACCAGGCGGATCTGCGCCGCGCGGTGTCGTGGGCAACGGACTATAAAGGCATGGTCGACGGCATTCTTGGCGGTAACGGTAAGCAGATGCGCGGGCCGATCCCCGATGGCATGTGGGGCTACGACGCCAGCGCCATGCAGTATTCATTAGATCCCGACAAAGCCAAAGCGGCGCTGGATAAGGTGGCGGATAAGCCGAAAACGCTGACGTTCCTCTACTCCGATAACGATCCGAACTGGGAGCCGATTGCGCTCTCCACTCAGGCCAACCTGCAGGCGCTGGGTATCCAGGTCAAGCTGGAGAAACTGGCCAACGCCACCATGCGCGAGCGCGTGGGTAAAGGTGATTACGACATCGCTATCGGTAACTGGAGCCCGGACTTCGCCGATCCCTATATGTTTATGAACTACTGGTTCGAGTCGGACAAAAAAGGGCTGCCGGGAAACCGCGCATTCTACGACAACCCGCAGGTTGATGCGTTATTGAAACAGGCGGTCGCCACCACCGATCAGGCGGCGCGAACCAAAGATTATCAGCAGGCGCAAAAGACCGTCATTGATGACGCCGCCTACGTCTACCTGTTCCAGAAAAACTATCAGGTCGCCATGAACAAAGAGGTGAAAGGCTTCGTTTTCAACCCGATGCTTGAGCAGATTTACAATATCGCCGACATGCACAAGTAGCGGGCCGTCTCTCCATCTTGTCGGGTCGGGCCGTCGCAGGCCCGGCCGAGGAGCGCCATCATGAGTTTCTGGGGTTTAATACGACAGCGCTGTTGGGGGCTGATTTTAGTCGTCGCCGGCGTCTGCGTGATTACGTTTATTATTTCGCACCTGATTCCCGGCGACCCGGCGCGGCTGCTGGCGGGCGATCGCGCCAGCGATGAAATCGTCCGCCATATTCGCCAGCAGCTGGGGCTGGATTTACCGCTCTGGCAGCAGTTTGCCCGCTACGTTGACGCCCTGCTCCACGGCGATCTCGGCACCTCGATTCGCACCGGCCGCCCGGTCCTGGAAGATTTGAAAACCTTCTTCCCGGCGACGCTGGAGCTGGCCTTTTGCGCGCTGCTGATTGCCCTGCTGGTCGGTATCCCGCTCGGCGTGCTGTCGGCGGTATACCGCAATCGCTGGACCGATCACCTGGTGCGCCTGATGGCGCTGACCGGCATTTCAACCCCGGCGTTCTGGCTCGGTCTCGGAGTGATCGTCTTGTTTTACGGCAAGCTCGATTGGCTACCCGGCAGCGGCAGGCTCGATGACTGGTTCGATCCGCCCACCCGTGTCAGCGGCTTTTATCTGCTGGATTCACTACTGGAAGGCAATATCGAGGTCTTCTTCAATGCCCTGCAGCACCTCATTTTGCCGGCGGCCACCCTTGCCTTCGTTCATCTTGGCATCGTCGCCCGGCAGATCCGCTCGGCGATGCTCGAACAGCTCAATGAGGATTACATTCGGACCGCGTTGGCCAGCGGCCTGCCGAAATTCACCATTGTGGTGCGCTATGCGCTACCCAACGCGCTGATCCCCTCCATCACCGTGCTCGGGCTGGCGCTGGGCGATCTGCTGTACGGCGCGGTGCTCACGGAAACGGTGTTCGCCTGGCCGGGGATGGGCGCCTACGTGGTGTCTTCGATTCAGGCGCTCGATTTCCCCGCCGTGATGGGCTTCGCCATCGTGGTCTCCTTTGCTTACGTACTGGTCAATCTGGTAGTCGACCTGCTCTATTTATGGATCGACCCGCGCATGGGTCGGGGAGAAAGCTAAGTGATGATGACTCAGGAACAACCGCTTCCACGGCCAAAGGCTGAAAAAAGCGGCCACTGGAAGCGTCGTTGGTGGTTGATCCGCCAAAGTCCTCTAACGCTAATTGGCGCGGCGATCATGCTGATCATGCTGTTTTTAATGATCTTCTCGCCGTGGCTGACGCCGCACGATCCTAACGCTATCAACCTTGCCGCGCGTCTGCAGGCGCCGTCGTTCGCTCACTGGTTTGGTACCGACGAGGTCGGCCGCGATCTGTTCAGCCGCGTGCTGATCGGCAGCCAGCAGTCGGTAGCCGCCGGGCTGGCGGTGGTATTGATCGCCGGGATCAGCGGCTCGCTGCTGGGCTGTCTCTCCGGGGTGCTTGGCGGGCGCAGCGACGCGCTGATTATGCGTCTGATGGACATTATGCTGTCGATTCCGTCTCTGGTGCTGACCATGGCGCTGGCGGCGGCGTTAGGTCCGAGCCTTTTCAACGCGATGCTGGCGATCGCCATCGTGCGTATTCCATTTTACGTGCGGCTGGCCCGCGGCCAGACGCTGGTCGTGCGTCAGCATACTTTCGTCGAGGCCTCGGTGACGTTTGGCGCCTCGCGCTGGCATCTGATCAGCTGGCATATTCTGCGTAACGCCCTGCCGCCGCTGGTGGTGCAGGCCTCGCTGGATATCGGCAGCGCGATCCTGATGGCCGCCACGCTCGGTTTTATTGGCCTCGGCGCCCAGCAGCCCACCGCGGAATGGGGCGCGATGGTCGCTAACGGCCGCAACTACGTGCTCGATCAGTGGTGGTACTGCGCCTTCCCCGGCGCGGCGATCCTGATCACCGCCGTCGGCTTTAACCTGTTTGGCGATGGCATCCAGGATCTACTGGATCCCAAAGCCGGAGGGCGCAACTAATGGAAAATCGGGTCTTAACTATCGATAACGTTCGCCTGAGTTTCCCGGTCTATCAGGGCCAGGTCAACGTGCTGAATAATATCTCGCTGCACATCGATCGCGGTGAAATCGTCGGCGTGGTGGGCGAGTCGGGTTCTGGTAAATCGGTGACCGCGATGCTGGCGATGCGACTGCTTCCCGCCGGCAGCTATCATATTCATAGCGGCGCTATCACCCTGATGGGCCACGATATGCTCAACCTGACGGAAAAAACGCTACGCGATATTCGCGGCAGCAAGGTCGCGATGATTTTTCAGGAGCCGATGACCGCGCTTAACCCCACCCGACGCATCGGTAAGCAGATGGTAGACGTCATCCGCCAGCACCGTTCCATGTCGTTGCGTGAAGCGCGCGCCCGCGCCGTCGAACTACTGGCGGATATGCAAATTGCCGATCCGCAAAGCGTGCTCAAGCGCTATCCCTTCGAACTCTCCGGCGGCATGCGCCAGCGGGTGATGATCGCTATCGCCTTCTCCTGCGAGCCCGACCTGCTGATTGCCGACGAACCGACCACCGCGCTGGACGTCACCGTGCAGCGTCAGGTACTGCGCCTGCTGAAGCAAAAGGCCCGGGCGACCGGCACGGCGGTGCTGTTTATCAGCCACGATATGGCAGTGGTCTCTCAGGTGTGCGATCGGCTGTACGTCATGTACGCCGGCGCGGTCATTGAAAGCGGCAACACCGGAGAAGTACTGCAGCAGCCGCAGCATCCCTACTCTATTGGCCTGTTAAACAGCGCTCCTGATAAGGGAGAACCGCGCATGCCGCTACGTTCCATTCCCGGCACCGTGCCGAATCTGGCGCGTCTTCCCGCCGGCTGCGCCTTCCGCGAACGCTGCTTCGCCGCGGGTGAAGCCTGCGGTATCACCCCCACGCTGCAGACTCATGATAGCGCCGCCGATAGACAGGCTGCCTGCTGGTACCCGCAACGGGAGAACGCCCATGTCTGAAACGCTATTAACCCTCAATGATGTGCACCTGACCTTTGCCGCGCAGAAAAACTGGCGCGGGAAAGTCATCGAACGCGTCTATGCGCTAAATGGACTGGATATGACGGCCAGGCGCGGCGAAACCTTAGGAATCGTTGGCGAATCCGGCTGTGGGAAAAGCACCCTGGCGAAGCTGCTGATGGGCATGTTAAAGCCCTCTTCCGGCCACTTCACCCGCGCGCCGGCGCGCGGCGAAAACCAGAGCGGACGCATGCAGATGGTGTTTCAGGATCCGCTCTCATCGCTGGATCCGCGGCTACCGGTCTGGCGCACCATCACCGAACCGGTGTGGATCCAATCGCGCATGCCTGAAAAGGCGCGTCGCGATCTCGCCGAGCAGCTGGCGCTACAGGTGGGGATCCGTAGCGAATATCTCGATCGGCTGCCGCACGCTTTTTCCGGCGGCCAGCGCCAGCGTATCGCCATCGCCCGCGCGCTCTCGTCACAGCCGGAGATAATCGTGCTCGATGAGCCGACTTCGGCGCTGGATATCTCGGTGCAGGCGCAGATCCTTAATCTACTGGTCGAACTGCAGCAGCGGCAGAATCTCACCTACGTGCTGATTTCGCATAACGTCTCGGTGATACGCCATATGAGCGATCGGGTGGCGGTGATGTATCTCGGGCAAATCGTTGAGATGGGGGAGGCCCGGCAGGTACTGGATAATCCCGCGCATCCTTATACCCGGCTATTGATGGAGTCGGTACCGCGCATCGGTTCGCCATTAGGCGAAGGTGTGCGCAATACCGAACTACCGGGTAACCGCCGGCTGCCGACGGGCTGCTACTTTCGGGAACGCTGTCCTTACGCCAGCCAGGGCTGCGAACGGCCGCAGCCGCTGGAGGCACAAGCGAATGGCGCGCAGGTCCGCTGCTGGAAAGCGCAAACAATAAGATGAGACCGGTCGCCAGTCCTGTAGCCCGGGGAAGGCGGTTACGCCGCCCCCGGGTTAGCCGTTATAAATGAATCAGAACAGCCCCAACGGCGCGGTGCCGTAGCTCACCAGCAGGTTTTTGGTCTGTTGATAGGCTTCCAGCGCCATTTTGTGGGTTTCTCGCCCGACGCCGGACTGCTTATAGCCGCCAAACGCGGCATGCGCCGGATAAACGTGATAGCAGTTGGTCCACACTCGACCGGCCTTGATGCCACGCCCCATGCGGTACGCCAGGTTGGTATCCCGCGTCCATACCCCGGCCCCTAAACCAAACTGCGTCTGGTTCGCGATAGCCAGCGCCTCCGCCTCGTCCTTAAAGGTAGTCACGCCGATGACCGGGCCAAAGATCTCCTCCTGGAAGCTGCGCATCTCGTTGTGCCCTTTAATCAGCGTCGGCTGAATATAGAAGCCGCTATCCAGCTCGGCGGTAATGCTCGCCCGATCGCCGCCGGTGAGGATCTGCCCGCCTTCATCACGAGCGATCTTGATATACGACAGGATCTTATCGAACTGCTGACGTGACGCCTGAGCGCCGATCATCGTTTCGGTATCAAACGGATCGCCGCGACGGATCTGCATCACTTTCGCCATAACCCGCTCCATAAACGGCTCATAGATCGATTCGTGGATCAACGCGCGCGATGGACAAGTACAAACTTCCCCCTGATTGAAGAAGCCCAGTACCAGCCCTTCCACCGCCTTCTCAATAAACTCCTCCTCGCCATCCATCACGTCGGCGAAATAGATATTCGGCGATTTGCCGCCCAGCTCAACGGTGCAGGGAATAATATTCTCTGCCGCGCAGGCCATAATATGACGGCCTACTGGCGTCGAACCGGTAAAAGCGATTTTAGCGATCCGCTTGCTCGTCGCCAGCGCTTCGCCGGCCTCTTTGCCAAAGCCCTGCACCACGTTCAACACCCCTGCCGGGAAGAGATCGCCGATGATTTCCATCAGCAAAGTAATACTCAGCGGCGTCTGCTCCGCCGGTTTTAAGACCACGCAGTTGCCTGCCGCCAGCGCGGGCGCCAGTTTCCATGCCGCCATCAGCAGCGGGAAGTTCCACGGAATAATTTGTCCGACCACGCCCAACGGTTCGTGGAAATGATAAGCCACGGTGGTGTCGTCAATTTCGGCGGTACTGCCTTCCTGCGCGCGCAGACAGCCGGCGAAATAGCGGAAATGATCGACCGCCAGCGGCAGGTCGGCGTTCAGGGTTTCGCGGATCGGTTTGCCGTTATCCCAGCTCTCCGCTACCGCCAGATACTCGAGGTTCTCCTGAATGCGGTCAGCGACCTGCAGCAGAAGATGAGAACGCTGCTGTACCGAGGTTCGCCCCCAAGCGTCCGCCGCCCGGTGTGCCGCATCAAGGGCCAAATCGATATCTTTGGCGTCGGAACGGGGAAACTGCGCAATGTTGCTCCCATCGACGGGAGAAGTATTCATGAAATATTCGCCGCTTAACGGCTCGACGAATTTACCGTCTATGAAGTTGCCGTAGGCCGATTTGAATGAAACCAAAGCGCCCGGTTTGCCAGGATGGACATAACGCATTGCAATCTCCTTCTGTAGGGTTAAGGCGCAGCGGCGTAGTGGTTTTTGCTATTGTCCGCTGCACGCTTTCTCCTGTAGCAGGGGTTATGCCAATTTTGCGTACTTCACATAAAATTCATAACTTCCAAATAATTACATATATCCCTCTGCCGATTCGCGTCCTCTTTGTCGCACAAGATCCCGCTTCTGTGTTGCGAATCGCAACACCAAGAAAACCAAATAGCTACAATATTGCAACACAACCCAGCCGACCACGAGGTGCGCCGTGCAAGGAAATCCGTTCACTATCACCGCCGAGACGCAGTCAAGCGCCCTGCTGAGCGACTCCTGGCAACGCAGCCAGCGCTACGGCCTGCAGCCAACGAGCGACGAGTTTCCGCGCCTGCGCGGCGGCGAACTGGCCGACGTGCTGGAAAGCAACCGCAGCCTGCAACGGCTGGCGCAACCGGTGGCGACGCCGCTGGCGCAACGTGCTGCCGGGCTGCAATCGGTAGTGATTCTTTCCGATGCCAGCGGGCTGGTGCTCCAAACCTTCGGCAATAGCGCGGCAATGAAAAAAGCGCAGAGCTTCGCGCTGGAGCCTGGCAATATCTGGAGCGAAAGCGGTCGCGGCACCAACGCTATCGGTACCGCGCTGGCGATTGATGACAGCTGTGAAGTCGAAGGCCGCCAACACTATTTAACCCGTAATCAGGATTTGTACTGCGCGGCGGTCCCCCTACAGAGCCCCGATGGCCAGATTGCCGGGGCGCTGGATATTTCCGGCCCGGCGCATATCCCGCATCCCCACTCTCTGGCGTGGATTAAAGAGGCGGCCAAACAGATTGAATATCTGTGGGTGAAACAGAGCCTGCATCCGCAGCAGTGGTTAATGAGCCTGCACTCGCGGGTGCAGAAGCTCGATAGCGCCGAAGAGCTGCTGCTGGTCTTCTCCGATAACCTGCTGACCGCGGCCAATCGGCTGGCCATTCGCGAACTGGGCCTGCAGTCCGGTCAGATAGGGCAAATGACCTTCCAGCAGTTGTTCCCCCGCCTGACGCAAACGGCGGTTAGCGTGCCGCTGCCGATGACCTTCCAGCAACGTGGCTACTACTACCGCCTGCGTGCGCCAACCTGCACCAGCGTCGCTGTCCCCGCGCAACCAGCGCTTAACCTGCCGTTTTGCCCGTCCGGCGAAGGCGAGAAAATGGTCCGCCTGCTCAATGCCGGTATCGCGCTGTGTATCGAAGGAGAAACCGGCTGCGGTAAAGAGTTCCTCAGCCGCGAACTACATGCACATAGCCGCTGGCGCAGCGGTAAATTCGTCGCCATCAACTGCGCGGCCATCCCCGAATCGCTGATTGAATCGGAGCTTTTCGGTTATCAGGCGGGCGCTTTTACCGGCGCGAATAAAAACGGCTATATCGGCAAAATTCGCGAAGCCGATGGCGGGGTGCTGTTTCTCGATGAAATCGGCGATATGCCGCTGGCTCTGCAAACCCGTCTGCTGCGGGTGCTGCAGGAAAAAGAGGTCATGCCGCTGGGCGGGAATCGCAGCGCGCCGGTGAACTTCGCCTTGATTTGCGCCACCCACCGTCATCTCGCGCAGCGCGTCGCCGAAGGCGCATTTCGCGAAGACCTGCTCTATCGCCTGCGCGAGTATGCTTTTACCATCCCGCCGCTACGCCAATGGCCTGAACTCAAGCAGTTTATTCCAGCGCTGTGGCGCTCGCTTGGCGCGGCAGAACGCCATATCACTCTCTCCGATGCCCTGATTAATCAACTGACATTATGCCGTTGGCCGGGTAACGTGCGTCAGTTGCAAAGCCTGCTCAAAGTTCTGTTGGCGCTGGCGGACGATGGCGAATGCCTGGGCGTCGCGGCGCTGCCGGAGGAGTATCAAAGCGCGCCGCAAACCAGCGCTCCAGGCGGGCTTCAACAACATGATGCAAAGCTGATTGCCGATACGCTGGCCAGCTTTAACGGCAACGTGAGTAAAGCGGCGCAGGCGTTAGGCGTCGCGCGCAGCACGCTGTATCGGCGGGCCGCGCGCGTACAAAGGAAGTGACTACGGCGTAAAGCGCGCCGGCAGCCAGGAGAAGAGACGGCGACTCAGCGCTTCGCACAAGGCCACTAGCGTCTGCCCCAGCCGTTGCCAGACCACTTTCGCCACGCAGACGCCCAGTGCTGAAATCAACGCAGCGCCCAGCATATCCAGCGGGAAATGGACGCCGAGAAAAATACGCGCCCACGCCACCGGCAGCGCCGCCGCCAGCACCAGCAGCCCCATGCCGCGCAGGCGTAATGATAGCAGCGCGAAAGCGGCGCTGAACATCACGGTGCCGTGATCGCTTGGGAAAGAGTTATCCGCCGGGTGGCTTATCCAGGTATGGCCCAGCGGGATCATAAACGGCCGCGGATGGAACCACAGCGTTCCGCAGGCAAACCCAAGCCCTAACGCTATCAAAATCGTCATGGCGCAAAACAGCGCCTGTCGATGTCCCTGACGACCGCCGAGGAACCATAATCCGAGCAATATCGCCGGGACTAAAAGGATAATCCAGCTGGCGGAGAATCGCGCCAGCAGCAATAGGCTGTCCGGCGTACCAGGCCCGGCATTCAGCGCGAGGAAGGCGCTCTGGTTAAACGTTTCTAACAGGTTCATGGCGAGTTCTCGTCACAGTCATCATGCTGTCATTATCGCCGGGATACCTTAAGCCAGGATTAACCTGGCGCTGAAGAATCCTCCTGGTTTTCTCCACCAGCTAACTGCTGCGGCAGCCGCGCCAGCAGTTCATCTACCACTACGCGAATTTTCTGCGGTACCCATGCCGCTTCCGGCCAGACGGCGCTAATCGCAAAACTGCCGCTGACGGACGACGGCAATATTTGCTGAAGTTCTCCCCGCGCTATCTCGTCTGCCGCCAGCCAATCCGGCAGCCAGGCGATTCCCAGTCCGCTTTTCGCCGCCGCGGCGATGGCGGCGAAATCATCCATTGCCAGCCCGGGCTGCGGGCGGAACGCGATCGCCGCTCCCTGCGCATCGCGCAGATGCCATTTCTGCATCTGCCCGGCGTAGAGATAGCCAATGGTAAGATGCCCGTGTAGTTCTTCCGGCGCCTGCGGCGCTGGCCGATGTCGTAGATATAACGGCGATGCGCAGAGAATCATGCCATGCTGGCCTAAACGCCGGGCCTTAAGAAAGCTGGAGTCGCTCAACGCGCCGATCCGTATCGCCATATCGAATCCTTCTTCAAACAGATTGACCTGGCGGTCGCTAAACGACAGCTCGAGCTTAAGCTCAGGATAACGTTGGCTAAGAGGAAACAAGATCGGCGCCACGCAGCGCTGGCCAAACAGCACAGGCAGGCTGATTCGCAGTCGCCCTTGTACCTGGGTTTTTCCACGCTGTATTTCATTTTCCGCATCACGCAGGTTATCCAGCGCCCGGCGGGATTGTAGATAAAAAACCTCGCCTTCTTCGGTCAACGCCTGCCGGCGAGTAGTGCGCTGGAACAACGCGACGCCGAGCCGCTGCTCCAGCCGGGAAATCGTCTTGCCGACGGCGGATCGCGTCACGTTTAGCTTCTCTGCGGCTTGCGCAAAGTTACCGCATTCGACGACGGCGACAAACACCGGGATCGCGTTCAAGTCACTGCGCATTGATTGGTTCCTGAGTAGATACAATTATAAAAAATAATGTCACTACTGGAGAAAAAAAGACAGTGTTACCCTGCGGACCATCAACTTTATGAGGAGTCCGTCATGAGTAACGTATTGATTTTAAAATCCAGCATCAACGGCCCGGCGTCGCTAACTAACCAGCTAATAGATGAATATATGCAGATTCGCCGCGAAGCCGGCCATCAGGACTCGGTTGTCGAACACGATCTGACCACCCTCGCCTTGCCGAAACTCGATGGCGCGCTGTTTGCCGCGCTGCGCGGCGCGCAAGATACGCGCCCGGCGATCCAGCAAGGAGTTGCCCTCTCTGATTCACTCATCGCCGAGTTAAAGGCTAGCGATCTGCTAGTGATCGGCGCACCGATGTATAACCTCAACGTGCCAACCGATCTCAAAAACTGGTTCGATCTGGTGGCGCGAGCGCGGGAAACCTTCCGCTATACCGAGACCTGGCCGCAGGGGCTGGTTGAAGGCGTGCGTGCGGTGGTTATTAGTTCGCGCGGCGGCGTCCATGACGGGCAACCCAGCGATGCGGTCACCCCTTACCTGCGCGCGGTGCTGGGATTGATGGGGATTAGCGACGTCGAATTTATCTATGCTGAAGGGATGGATATTCGCCCGCACGGCCGCGACGCGGGCATCGCCCACGCCCGCCAGCATATTGCCAGGGCCGCTCAGCTGGCGTGAGATCCGCTGCTTCTGCGGGCTGGTAAAGGGTCTGCTTTTATTTTAGAATAATCTAAATTTAGAAAAGACTAAAATAAAATGACCACAGCACAACAACTGCAGGCCAGCGCCGGGGAAGCCGCTGTCCTGCTGAAAGCGATGAGTAATCCCCACCGGCTACTGATTCTGTGCATGCTTTGCGAAGCCCCGCGTACAACCGCGGGAGAACTGGCGCAAATCACCGGCCTGAGCCCTTCCGCTACCTCTCAACATCTCGCGCGGATGCGCGATGAGGGGCTTATCGACAGCGAACGTGATGCGCAGCGCCTGCGCTATTTCATTACCCATCCCGCCGTTCAGCAGGTCATCGCCACGCTGAAAACCATTTACTGCCCGTAAGGAGTCCTTATGACTATCGCCACCGTTACAGCCAACGAAGCCCAGGCGCTTATCGCCCAGGGCGCGCGGCTGATTGATATCCGCGCTGCCGACGAATACGCTCGTGAGCATATTCCGGCGGCGACGCTACTGCCATTAGAGCAACTGACTCACGGCGCGGCGCTCAATGCGCAGCCGGGAGAAACAATCATTTTTCACTGCCAGGCCGGCTCGCGCACGCAAAATAACGCCAGCCTTCTGGCCGCCGCCGCCGCGCCCGCGCAGGTTAAGCTGCTGGCTGGCGGTATTCAGGCATGGCGAGCGGCGGGTTTGCCGATAGTCGAAGATAAATCCCAGCCGCTGCCGCTAATGCGCCAGGTGCAAATCGCCGCCGGCGCGCTGATTTTGCTGGGAGTAGTGCTGGGATACGCCGTCAACAGCGGCTTTTTCTTGCTGAGTGGTTTCGTTGGCGCGGGGCTCACTTTCGCTGGCCTCACCGGTTTCTGCGGCATGGCGCGCCTGCTGGCGGTCATGCCGTGGAACCGACGTTAAAATGCCTGCCAGATGAGTAGCGCAATGCCGCCAAACAATAGCCATTTGACAATGTAGTAAACCGTTTTATTCCATTTTTTCAATCGCTTGCCGACAATGCGGATTTGATAAATGTAACGGAAGCTGCGGTTAATCCCGCCGGTACGGTCGCCGATATCGTTCGGCGCGGCGGCGGCGCTCATTAAATTTCGCCCCAGCCAGTGGTTTACCTTCTGCGCCCAACGGTAACGCATAGGCCGTTCGATATCGCAAAACAGAATCAGCCGGTTCTCACCGCTGGTATTTTCCGCATAGTGAATATAGGTTTCGTCAAATAGCACACCTTCGCCATCGCGCCAGCTATAGCGTTCGCCGTCCACTTCAATAAAACAGCGATCGTCATTCGGCGTCGCCAGCCCAAGATGGAAACGCAGCGACCCGGCATAGGGATCGCGGTGGCGAGGCAAACGGCTACCATCGGGTAACGTGGCGAACATCGCAGCTTTAACCGAAGGAATACCGCGCAGCAGTTCGGTCGTTTTTGGACACAGCTGGCTGGCGGAGGGATGTGCATCTTCATACCATTTCAGGTAAAACCGTTTCCAACCGGTTTTAAAGAATGAGTTAAATCCGGCATCATTATATTTTTCCGCCGCTTTTATTTGCTCCAGTCGCTGCAGGTTAATCCCCTCTTCACGAATAACCAGCCAGTTCTTTTGTAATATCGCAAGCTCCGGAAACGTTTCAGGACGCAGAAACGGGGTGTTCGGCACACGTGAAAAGAGGTACATAAACCCGTTAAGTGGGGCAGTAAAAGTTGAATGGTCTGAAAGCTGACGCCAGAAACGATAGCGAACTTTTCCGCGATAATGGACGTAGAGCACAGCAATTATAATAATCAGTAAAATGATATACTTCATATTCGCTTATCTGACCATGTTCTGTTTTGAATCATTCCGCGCCAACAGTATAAGTTTCCCTCACCGCAGCGCCACAAAAACCATTAACAAAGATAATACATCTACCCATAAATTGTTTTAACAAAAAGCAGCACGACCATTGAATCCGTCAGCGTCGTTGAGCTATCGTTTAGGTTCTTAGTTGTTACCCATGCTCAGGAGAAACACCATGTTTGCAACAGGCGATCTGGTACAACCGCGCGTCGGCGGGCCAAAATTGAAGGTAGTGGAAGTGAATGGCGATAGTCTGATCGTTGTTCAGGCAAGTAACGAACAGGGTGAGAAATTTACTCTGAAAGCGGTTGATGTCACGCCTTATACAGAAGAAGGCGATTTCGGCGTCTGCTAAGTAAAACGGTGGGTTTCCCCACCGTTGAAACAAACGTTGTTTAAATCAGGAAGCTCTCAAGCGATTTCCCTTGCGCGACAGCCAAAGCGATCGGCTTCGGCATACGTCCCTGACCAGTCCAGGTTTTTTCTGCGCCGGTATGATCGGTATAACGATATTTAGCCGGGCGCGGCTGACGTTTTTTACTGCTTTTCGCCGGGGCCATTTCATGCAGCGCTAATTCATCAGGTGAAATACCATCAGCAACCATTAATTCCAACCAGGTATTAATTTTTTCCTGATATTCCGCCTGCTGCTGTTGCATCTTCTGCTGCTCTTCACGTTTTTCTTCAGTGACGATCCTGAGTTTTTCCAGCATCTCTTCAAGCACGTCAGTGGAGAATTCACGCGCCATAGCACGCAGTGAGCGAATATTATTCAGTTTTTGTAACATAAAAGACATAAAGATCAAAAATCCCAAATCGAAAAAATAAAACAAGAATTACCTGGGCAGTTTAATATATATGTATATATATTTCCAGCCTTTGATTATTCAAATAAATATGAACAGGTTTGCGCCCATAGACTCACTAAAATTTATTGGCGGTTAATATCGAAATAGAACACAAACTCTGACTAGCGCAGATGAATAATGCATAGCGCGACATAATAATATATTTATAGCCACGTCAGTGAGTTATAAAATCAACGCCCATGCAGGGGAACGCCAATGGCTTTGTGGTAATGAATTAAAATTCATATAATCAGAATAAAACACACACTTTGCATGCAGCAGTAAATGCTGGAAAATCGGCATTTATACGGTAAATAACGCCAATAGTGACCACTATCACATAACGCAATCAGGCATCCGCTTTACCAACCCTACTTCTCATGCCATGCGTACTCGCCCCCTGACAAAACAAAATCATATCTAATTGATATTAAACAACATAATCAATTAAAGGAACAAAAGTAGCGCAAGCTGAGAAAAACGCCAGTTCACAGAGTGTTTTATCGACAAAAAGGCGATAAATAAAAATTTATAGCTAGTTGTCACTTACAACACAGAGATATACTCTACACACATCAAAACAGGCAGCCCAAAACCGCTACACCATGCGCACTTTTCGGCGTTATTGACTTCATTTTCGAGGAGCATACCGATGTTCTCTGCTCAATCCCGCTTGCGTCATGCGGTAGCAGACACCTTTGCAATGGTGGTCTACTGCACCGTTGTCAACATGATGATCGAAATTTTCCTCTCCGGAATGACCTTTGAGCAGTCGTTATCTTCACGACTGGTCGCGATCCCGGTCAACATTATTATTGCAGTGCCTTATGGTTTCTATCGCGACTTCGCCATGCGCCAGGCGCGCCGGATCAGCACCTCGGGATGGATGAAAAACATTGCTGATGTCGTCGCGTATGTGACTTTCCAGTCACCGGTGTATGTATTGATTCTATTGTCGGTAGGCGCGGACTGGCATCAAATTGCCGCCGCGGTCAGTTCAAACATTCTGGTATCAATGATGATGGGCGCGGTGTACGGCTACTTCCTCGACTTCTGCCGCCGCCTGTTCCGCGTCAGCCCTTATCAGCAAGCTAAAGCCTGATCCCCCTCTTTCGGCGACTGGTCGCTGCCAGTCGCCTGCTTCAAAGCAGCCCGCATTAGACTATTCAGCCGTGAGACATCTGCGGCTGCGCTTCGCCAAACAGCCCATTCAGAAAACGCTCAAGCGCCATCCGCGAACTAAAACCATGTGGAATGCCGTAATGCTGCTGCGCATCACCCGCCAAATAGAGCGGGAACTGTTCATAATGGTCACAAGTTTTAATCTCGCTGGCAGGTTCAGCCAGTGAATTACTGCGCTCTTTAAGCGCCGGATGAATAACTAAAGCGGTACGCCCCATGCGCGCTTCGCGGTTCACATAAACATAATTATCGCCACGGCGATATCCATACGCTTTTTGTGTCACAACATCCATGGTGAAGCCGGCTTTTTCAAGAACACGCGCCACCTCATCGGGTCTTAAATACATACTGATTCCTCGTTATCTTTTACCGCACATTTACCTTACCTTATTCACGAATAGCAGCGCTTTCAGAAAATTCCATAAACTCCCGCAAAAGCATAATGCAAAATCATGTCCTACACTTAATCACTCGAATGGAACAAAGGGAGAAACCAATGGCTAACCGTGTGAACCGCAACGACATTGATGAAAGCGCCGAGGATATTCATAACGAAGTCAGCCAATTAGCGGATACGCTGGAAGAAGTGCTGAAATCATGGGGTAGCGATGCGAAAGATGAAGCTGAGAACGCGCGTAAAAAAGCGCAGTCGCTGCTGAAAGAGACGCGCGCCCGCCTGAACGGCAATACCCGCCTGCGCCAGGCAGCCTATGATACCGTTGAACGCGCCCGCGATGCCGCCGGCTGCGCCGACAGCTACGTGCGTGATAAACCCTGGCAGAGCGTTGGCGCCGCCGCCGCCGTTGGGGTGTTTATTGGCGTTTTGCTTAATTTGCGTCGATAATAGTATCGATAGACTACATGTGAAGATAACAAATACGCGTCTAACCCTGCGTCCCAATGGTGCGCAGGGTTTTTTATTATTTCACGCTGGCCAGCGCTTGTTTAAGTTCGCCTACGACTTCACGAGCCATCACCGCCGACGTGATATTCGTAAAACTCATCAATAGCCCGCCCTCACCACGGCTAAGCATGCGCCAGTCGCTCAACGCCTGCACCGCCAGCCCGGCACGTTGGCAGCGACGGGCCTGCTCGCGATCGTCCCCCTTCACCGCCATCACCAGTTGGATCCCGCCGGACTGCGGTACCACCTGAAAACCCTGCGCCTGCAGCGCCGACTCCAGCCACTGCCTGCGCAACGCGTAGCTGGCGCGCATTTTTTTTAGATGACGCCAGAAATGCCCGTCATTGATGAAGTCCGCTAACGTCTGCTGCCATAAGGTCGGCACATTACAGTGGCTCAATTCGGCCTGACAACGAAACCGCGCCGCCAACGGCAGCGGAACCACCAGCCACGCGACGCGCAGCGCGGGAAACATCGATTTACTAAATGACCCGGCGTACAGTACCCGCTGCGGCGCATCGAGGCTTTTCAGCGGCGGTAGCGGCTTCCCCTGGTAGCGAAATTCACTGTCGTAGTCATCTTCAATAATCCAGCTATCGCGCTGCGCCGCCCACTGTAATATCTGTCGACGTCTCTCCAGCGATAGGGCCACGCCGAGCGGGCTTTGATGCGCTGGAGTTAACAGCGCAAAGCGCGCCTGAGGATAGTGTGCCTGCGCCCAGTCGATATTCATTCCCTGTTGGTCAACCGGTACCGGATCGATATTGACCCCCGCCGCGCTAACCACTGGGCGAATGAACGGATATCCCGGATCCTCCATCCACATATGCTGCCCCGGCTGCGCAAGGGTACGCAAAATCAACGCCATCGAGGCCGCATAGTTGCCGCTAATCACAACCTGCTCCGGCTGGCACTCGATGCTGCGCGACAGGCGCAAATAGTCGACAATCGCCTGACGGAGAACCGGTTCGCCGCAGGGATCGCCGGGCGCGAGGTCGAAGCGCGATTGCGTCCGTAGCCGCCGCCCCATCACCCGCGCCCACAGCCCGCGCGGGAAAAGATCCAGTGCCGGCAACCCCATTTGAAAAGGCTGCGGCGCTACGGATCCCCGGCCCGTCGCCGGGCGCTGAGCCGTGACCTGCCGCGGGCTTAGGCGCTCGCTGACAAAAGTGCCCGCCTGGCCGCGGCGCTCCAGCCAGCCCTGGGCCACCAGCTCGCCCCAGGCATTTTCAATCGTCGCCCGCGATACGCCAAGCTCCTGCGCATAAACTCTGCTCGCGGGCAGACGGCTTCCCGGCGCCAGCTCGCCATTCTCAATCGCTGATTTCAGCTGGCGGGCGATACGCTGGTAGTGCGGCACTTTTTTGGCTTCCATTATGGTCTGCTTTTTTCATCACAATATGGCTATCTAATGCAGTCCATTATAGTGCTATTTTGCCCGGGTCTTAGAAAGGAGAACTGCAAGATGACCACATTACGTCAGCCGTATAGCGAACTTAGCCCGGAAATCTATAAGGGGTTGGTTCAGGCCAGCATAGCGCTGGAAAAAAGCGAATTGGGCAGCACGATGGTGGAGCTGGTCTATTTGCGGGTGTCGCAAATTAACGGCTGCGCTTTTTGCCTTGAGATGCACAGCAAAGCGCTACGCAAAGCCGGCGTTGACCAGAGCAAACTGGATGCGCTGGCAGGCTGGCGCGTAAGCGCCCATTTCAGCGCCGCGGAACGCGCGGCCCTCGCATGGGCGGAATCGGTAACCGATATCGCAACCAGCCACGCCGAAGATGAGGTGTACCTGCCTTTAGAAGAGCATTTTACGCCCCGCCAGATTAGCGATTTAACCTTCGCCATCAGCCTGATGAACGCCTTCAACCGTCTGGCGATCGCGATGCGGATGTAATTTTCGCGTATCGACTTCCCTCCCCCGCCAGGCTAGTTGGTGGGGGATAACTTATCGAAAAACTCTATATATTGCGTGGTTGAAGTTTTAAATAACTACATCTAGTATTTCCTGAACGGTAAGCCCATAACGTTCGGCGCGATGTTTTACGCCGTCTTGTTATCTTAAATGGAAATACGAATCATGCGCATTATTATTTACACTCGAAATGACTGCGTGCAATGCCATGCCACCAAACGCGCGATGGAGAGCCGCGGTTTCGCCTTCGATATGGTCAATATCGACCAACACCCGGAAGCCATCGACATGCTGCGCGAGCAGGGATTCCAGCAATTACCGGTGGTGATGGCCGGGGAAACCCGCTGGTCTGGCTTCCGCCCCGATATGATTAATCGACTGCGTCCCGCCGCGGCTACGGCCAGCCTATGAGCCTCATCGTCTACTTCTCCAGCAGCTCTGAAAATACGCATCGCTTTGTGCAGCGTCTGGCGCTGCCTGCCGTGCGCATTCCGCTCAACGAGCGCGAGCGAATTCAGGTAGACGAACCCTATATTCTCATCGTCCCCAGCTACGGCGGCGGCGGAACGGCAGGCGCCGTGCCGCGCCAGGCGATCCGCTTTTTAAACGACCCGCATAATCGCCGGCTGATTCGCGGCGTGATCGCCGCCGGTAACCGTAACTTCGGCGAGGCCTATGGCCGGGCGGGAGAGGTCATCGCGCAGAAATGCGGCGTGCCGTATCTGTATCGTTTTGAGCTGATGGGTACCCAGCAAGATGTCGACAACGTGCGTAAAGGAGTAAGCGAATTTTGGCAACGACAACCGCAGAACGCGTAACCGCCGGGGCGTCTGATTTCCACGCCCTCAATGCGATGCTGAACTTATACGACAGCAATGGCCGCATTCCCCTGGAAAAGGACCAACAGGCGGTCGAAGCATTTATCCATAGCCACGTGCGCCCCAACAGCGTACCGTTCGCCGGGCTGGAGGAGAAACTGCAATGGCTGAGCGACGAAGGTTATTATGATCCGGCAGTGCTGGCCCGCTATGAACGTCGTTTCGTGCTGGCCCTCTTCGCCCACGCGCATCAACACGGTTTTCGCTTCCGTACTTTCCTCGGCGCGTGGAAGTTCTACACCAGCTATGCCTTACGCACTTTCGACGGCAAACGCTACCTGGAGCATTTCGCCGACCGCGCCTGCATGGTGGCGCTGACCCTGGCGCAGGGCGATGAAACCCTGGCGCGACAGCTGGCCGACGAGATCCTCTCCGGGCGCTTTCAGCCAGCGACACCGACCTTCCTCAACGCCGGTAAACAGCAGCGCGGCGAACTGGTCTCCTGCTTTCTGCTGCGTATCGAAGATAATATGGAGTCTATCGGCCGGGCGGTGAACTCCGCCCTGCAGCTGTCGAAACGCGGCGGCGGCGTGGCGTTCCTGCTCTCCAACCTGCGCGAAGCGGGCGCGCCGATTAAACGTATCGAAAACCAATCCTCCGGGGTGGTGCCGGTGATGAAAATGCTGGAAGACGCCTTCTCTTACGCCAATCAGTTGGGAGCGCGTCAGGGGGCCGGCGCGGTTTACCTTCATGCCCATCACCCCGATATTTTACGTTTCCTCGATACCAAGCGGGAAAACGCGGATGAGAAGATCCGCATCAAAACCCTGTCGCTGGGAGTAGTCATTCCGGATATCACCTTCCAGCTGGCGAAAGAAGACGCGCAGATGGCGCTGTTCTCGCCCTATGACGTTGAGCGGCTGTACGGCAAAGCCTTTGGCGATATCGCGGTCAGCGAGATGTATGCGCAACTGGTGGCCGATGACCGCGTTCGCAAACGCTGGATCCGCGCCCGCGATCTGTTCCAGCGGCTGGCGGAAATTCAGTTTGAATCCGGCTATCCGTACATCATGTTCGAGGATACGGTGAACCGCGCCAATCCGATCGCCGGGCGCATTAATATGAGCAACCTGTGTTCGGAGATCCTGCAGGTCAACAGCGCCTCCACCTTTGACGAAAATCTCGATTACGCCACCGTTGGCGAGGACATCTCCTGCAATCTCGGCTCGCTGAATATCGCCCACGCTATTGATTCGCCGGACTTCGCCCGCACCGTCGAAGTAGCGGTCCGCGGCCTGACGGCGGTCTCCGATATGAGCGATATCCGCTCGGTACCCTCGGTGGCGGCGGGTAACGCCGCATCGCACGCCATCGGCCTTGGACAGATGAACCTGCACGGCTATCTGGCCCGTGAGGGGATCGCCTACGGCAGCCCCGAAGGGCTGGACTTCACTAATCTCTACTTCTACACCGTCACCTGGCACG
This sequence comes from Klebsiella sp. 141240, assembly GCF_050600805.1. Taxonomy (NCBI): domain Bacteria; kingdom Pseudomonadati; phylum Pseudomonadota; class Gammaproteobacteria; order Enterobacterales; family Enterobacteriaceae; genus Klebsiella; species Klebsiella sp. 141240. The sequence goes on from NZ_JAQIRK010000014.1 coordinate 82,781, forward strand.
CCCTGCGCACCTCTATGGCAATGGCGCGCGAGCGTGGCGTGCGTTTTGCCGGGTTTGAGCAGTCGCGTTACGCCAGCGGCGACTATTTCCAGCAGTATTTGCAGGGTGACTGGCAGCCGAAAACCGCCACGGTGCGCGAACTGTTCGCCCGTGCGGGGATTACCCTGCCCGATCGTGAGATGTGGCGCCAGCTACGCGACGACGTGATGCGCTACGGCATTTATAACCGCAATTTGCAGGCGATCCCGCCGACCGGTTCGATCTCTTACATCAATCATGCCACCTCCAGCATTCATCCGATTGTGGCGAAAATCGAGATCCGTAAAGAAGGTAAAACCGGCCGCGTGTACTATCCGGCGCCGTTTATGACTAACGACAATCTGGCGCTGTATCAGGATGCCTGGGAAATTGGCCCGCAAAAAATTATCGATACCTATGCCGAAGCCACGCGACATGTCGATCAGGGGCTGTCACTGACGCTGTTCTTCCCGGATACCGCCACCACCCGCGATATCAACAAAGCGCAAATTTACGCGTGGAAGAAAGGTATCAAGACGCTGTATTACATTCGCCTGCGCCAGCTGGCGCTGGAAGGTACCGAAATCGAAGGCTGCGTGTCCTGCGCGCTGTAAGGAGAACAGGATGACCCATTTATCGCGCATCAGCGCCATTAACTGGAATAAAATCGAGGATGATAAAGACCTCGAAGTGTGGAACCGGCTGACCAGTAATTTCTGGTTGCCGGAGAAAGTGCCGCTGTCCAACGACATTCCGCACTGGCAGACCCTGACGGCTCAGGAGCAGCAGTTGACCATCCGCGTCTTTACCGGGCTGACGCTGCTCGACACCATCCAGAATACCGTCGGCGCCCCGGCGTTGATGACCGACGCCCTCACTCCACATGAAGAGGCGGTGCTGTCGAACATTAGCTTTATGGAGGCGGTGCATGCCCGCTCCTATAGTTCGATATTCTCGACCCTGTGCCAGAGCAAAGATGTCGATGCCGCCTACGCCTGGAGCGAGGAGAACGCTCCGCTACAGCGCAAAGCGCAGTTGATGCTCAATTACTACCAGGCCGATGAGCCGCTGAAGAAAAAAATCGCCAGCGTGTTCCTCGAATCTTTCCTCTTCTATTCGGGGTTCTGGTTGCCGATGCATTTTTCCAGCCGCGGCAAGCTGACCAATACCGCCGATTTAATTCGCCTGATTATTCGCGACGAAGCGGTGCACGGTTACTATATTGGCTATAAATATCAAAAAGGGCTGGAAATCGTCAGCGCCGCAAAGCGTGAGGAGTTGAAAAATTTCGCCTTTGATCTGCTGATGGATCTATACGATAACGAACTGGCTTATACCCGCGAACTGTATGCCGACAGCCCGTGGCTTGACGACGTCAACGCGTTCCTCTGTTACAACGCCAATAAAGCATTGATGAACCTTGGCTATGAGGCGCTATTCCCGGCGGAAATGGCCGCCGTGAACCCGGCAATTCTTGCGGCGCTGTCGCCAAACGCCGATGAAAACCACGACTTTTTCTCCGGCTCCGGTTCTTCTTACGTCATGGGTAAAACTGAAGCGACCGCCGACGACGATTGGGACTTTTAACCTCGCAATCGCTGGGGAATATATCAACATATTCTCCAGTGATCTATTTCACATTATTCTTTATTATCACACAAATAATCCACTGGCCATTCCCTCGTCATATTTCCTTCATTTAAGCCAATTTCCCCATTCATTATTCATGCATAATCAAAAAATATCACCAGCCGTATATGATGGCTCAGCCCTTATATCACGGGCAATTCAGCCAGAGATCCCTATTCAGATTTTGGCTAGCTATTCACATCGAGGGTTGTCACAGAATCTCAGTATGTTAGGGTGTAAAAAGGTAATAATCTTCACCAGGTACGATATCGATATAATTAAAGACAGGAAATCATTTATTGCATGGCAATTAAATTAGAAATCAAGAATCTCTATAAGATATTTGGCGAGCACCCGCAACGCGCGTTCAAATATATTGAAAAAGGACTTAGCAAAGAGAAAATACTGGAAAAAACGGGGCTATCGCTTGGCGTTAAAGACGCCAGTCTGGCCATTGAAGAAGGCGAGATATTCGTCATCATGGGACTTTCCGGTTCAGGGAAATCCACCATGGTTCGCCTTCTCAATCGCCTGATTGAACCCACCCGCGGACAGGTGCTGATTGACGGCGTCGATATCGCCAAAATCTCAGATGCCGAGCTTCGCGAGGTGCGCAGGAAAAAGATTGCGATGGTGTTCCAGTCATTCGCCCTGATGCCGCATATGAACGTGTTGGATAACACCGCGTTCGGTATGGAACTAGCCGGCGTCTCCTCCGAAGAGCGCCAGCAGAAAGCACTGGATGCGCTACGTCAGGTGGGGCTGGAAAATTACGCTCACGCCTATCCCGACGAACTTTCCGGCGGGATGCGCCAGCGCGTCGGCTTAGCCCGCGCATTAGCGATCAATCCCGATATTCTGCTCATGGATGAGGCCTTCTCAGCGCTTGATCCGTTAATTCGTACCGAAATGCAGGATGAGCTCACCAAATTACAGGCGAAGCATCAACGTACCATCGTTTTTATTTCCCACGACCTCGATGAAGCTATGCGTATTGGCGATCGTATTGCCATTATGCAAAATGGCGAAGTGGTGCAAATTGGCACCCCTGACGAAATTCTAAATAACCCGGCGAATGATTACGTTCGTACTTTCTTCCGCGGCGTCGATATTAGCCAGGTATTTAGCGCTAAGGATATAGCCCGCCGTAGCCCGGTTGGCCTGATTCGTAAAACCCCCGGTTTCGGCCCGCGTTCAGCGCTGAAATTATTGCAGGATGAAGACCGTGAATATGGCTACGTCATTGAACGCGGTAATAAGTTTGTCGGCATTGTCTCCATCGACTCCCTGAAAAGCGCGCTGAGCGAAAATCAGGGGCTCGATGCGGCGTTAATTGACTCCCCGCAGGCGGTGGAGGCACAAACGCCGCTCAGCGACCTGCTCTCCCACGTTGGCCAGGCGCCCTGCGCCGTCCCGGTGGTGGATGAAGGGCACCAGTATCTCGGCATTATTTCAAAACGCATGCTGCTACAGGCTTTAGATCGCGAGGGGGCAAACAATGGCTGATCAATCAAACCCATGGGATACCGCAGCGCCAGCGGATAACGCGGCGCAGTCCGCCGACGCCTGGGGCAACCCAACACCGGCGCCCGCTGACGGCGGCGGAGCCGACTGGCTTAACAGCGCGCCTGCGCCGCAGCCAGAACATTTCAATATTATGGATCCGTTCCATAAAACGCTGATCCCGCTCGATAGCTGGGTCACCCACGCCATCGACTGGATCGTGCTGCACTTCCGTCCGCTGTTCCAGGGGATCCGCGTGCCGGTGGATTATATTCTCAGCGCCTTCCAGCAGTTGTTGCTGGGAATGCCGGCGCCGGTGGCGATTATTCTCTTCGCGCTGATCGCCTGGCAGATCTCCAGCGTCGGCATGGGCATAGCCACTCTGGTCTCGCTGGTAGCCATCGGCGCTATCGGCGCATGGTCGCAGGCGATGGTCACCCTGGCGCTGGTGCTTACCGCGCTGCTGTTCTGCATGATAATCGGCCTGCCGCTGGGGATCTGGCTGGCGCGTAGCCCGCGAGCGGCGAAAATCATCCGCCCGTTACTTGACGCGATGCAGACCACGCCGGCGTTCGTCTACCTGGTGCCGATCGTCATGCTGTTCGGTATCGGCAACGTTCCGGGGGTGGTGGTGACCATTATCTTCGCCCTGCCGCCAATTGTCCGCCTGACGATCCTTGGGATTAACCAGGTGCCGGCAGACCTCATTGAGGCCTCACGCTCCTTCGGCGCCAGCCCGCGCCAGCTGCTGTTTAAAGTCCAGCTGCCGCTGGCGATGCCGACCATCATGGCCGGCGTCAACCAGACGCTGATGCTGGCCCTGTCGATGGTCGTTATTGCCTCGATGATCGCCGTCGGCGGCCTCGGTCAAATGGTGCTGCGCGGTATTGGCCGCCTGGATATGGGGCTGGCGAGCGTCGGCGGGGTCGGGATCGTTATCCTCGCGATAATCCTTGACCGCCTGACGCAGGCCGTCGGCCGCGATTCCCGCAGCCGCGGTAACCGCCGCTGGTACACCACCGGACCTCTGGGGCTGATTACCCGCCCTTTCTGTAAATAAGAGAAGGAATAACGATGCGACATACTACACTCCTTGCCACAGCGTTTACCGCCCTCGTCACAACCAGCGCGTTTGCTGCCGAGCTGCCGGGTAAAGGCATCACCGTGAAACCGGCGCAGAGTACCATTTCAGAAGAAACTTTCCAGACGCTGCTGGTCAGCCGCGCGCTGGAAAAACTGGGCTATACCGTCGAAAAGCCGAGCGAAGTCGACTATAACGTCGCCTATACCTCCATCGCCTCCGGCGATGCCACCTTTATTGCCACCAACTGGCAACCGCTGCACGATGATATGTACGCGGCGGCGGGCGGCGATAAAAAATTTTACCGTGAAGGAACCTTCGTCACCGGCGCGGCGCAGGGCTATCTGATCGACAAGAAAACCGCCGAGCAGTACCACATTAAGTCCATCGACCAGTTGAAAGATCCGAAGATCGCCAAACTGTTTGATACCAACGGCGATGGCAAAGCCGATCTCACCGGCTGTACCCCCGGCTGGGGCTGCGAAGCGGTCATCAACCATCAGATTGATGCCTATGGGTTGAACAATAAAGTGGTCCATAACCAGGGCAACTACGCAGCGATGATGGCCGATACCATCGCCCGTTATAAAGAAGGCAAACCGGTTCTTTATTATACCTGGACGCCGTACTGGGTCAGCGACGTGCTGAAACCGGGTAAAGATGTGGTCTGGCTGCAGGTGCCGTTCTCCTCTCTGCCGGGAGAACAGAAAGATATCGACACCAAGCTGCCGAACGGCGTCAACTATGGCTTCCCGGTGAACACCATGCACATCGTCGCCAACAAAGCCTGGGCTGAGAAGAACCCGGCGGCGGCGAAGCTATTTAGCCTAATGAAGCTGCCGATTGCCGATATCAACGCCGAAAACGCGATGATGCATGCCGGCCATGCCTCAGAAGCCGACATCAACGGCCACGTTGATGGTTGGATTAAAGCCCACCAGCAGCTGTTCGACGGCTGGGTGAAAGAAGCGCTGGCGGCGCAAAAGTAATTTCTCCCCTCTCCCCACGGCGTTTACCGTCGTGGGGACCGCCCTTCCCCAGAACCAATACGAAACAGATATGCCTAAAAAGGGATTTTCTGATTTCCCATTTTAGCGATTGTGAAGCCGTCACGCCGTCTGCTAAGGTGAACAAATCTTTCCAGGCGTAATTTTCACCAGCGTTATCAATAAGTCACCGATATGGAAACGCCTGCTCCCCGACGTCAGCGCCATTGGCTACCAACACGGGTAGGTTGCGCCGCGTTCAGGTTGAGCTTACAGGTGGCGAACAGCATTATTATCCCTACGCAACTCAGCGCTTTAGCCTATGGTTTGGCATGGAAAATCGGCGACTCGCCGGAGATTTTAAGTATTAATAGTGACCGATAATTCATTTGCTTTATTTGTCACAATAGTTATTATATCGGCTGTAATTAATGAGGTTATACCCAAATGGATAGTTCGTTTACTCCCATTGAGCAGATGCTCAAATTCCGCGCCAGCCGCCATGAAGATTTCCCTTTCCAGGAGATTCTCCTCACCCGTCTCTGTATGCACATGCAGGGTAAGCTGCTGGAAAACCGTAACAAAATGCTGAAAGCGCAAGGGATTAACGAGACATTATTTATGGCGCTGATAACGCTTGAGTCTCAGGAAAATCACAGCATTCAACCTTCCGAGCTGAGCTGTGCGCTGGGTTCGTCACGCACTAATGCCACCCGCATTGCCGACGAACTGGAAAAACGCGGCTGGATCGAGCGCCGTGAAAGCGACAACGATCGTCGCTGCCTGCATCTGCAGCTAACCGACAAAGGTCATCAATTCTTGCGCGAGGTATTACCTCCGCAGCACAACTGCCTGCACCAGCTGTGGTCTTCTTTGAGCACTGCGGAAAAAGACCAGCTGGAGCACATCACCCGCAAACTGCTTGGCCGCCTCGACCAAATGGAAGAAGACGGCGCGCTGGCGGGATCCCTGCGCTAAGCACGGAGCCGCACAACATTTTGAGTTGCAAGGAACACGGTCAGGCCAGCAGATCTTCTGCTGGCCTTTCTGGTAAACAGGTCGGCTCAGCCGATGTGAAATAATAAGAATGTAAAATTGTGGAGAATCAGATGAGCGAAAATGCGGCGAGCCAAACTCCGCAGCAATCAGGCAGCAAGAAAGGGAAACGCAAAGGCGCCCTTCTGCTCCTGACCTTGCTCTTTGTTATTGTGGCCGTAGCCTACGGCATTTATTGGTTTTTAGTCCTGCGTCATTATGAAGAGACCGATGACGCTTATGTGGCAGGGAACCAGGTACAGATCATGGCGCAGGTTTCTGGTAGCGTCACCAAGGTCTGGGCCGACAACACCGACTTTGTGCAACAAGGCGATCCGCTGGTTACTCTCGACCAGACCGACGCCCAACAGGCGTTTGAAAAAGCCAAAACCCAGCTGGCGGCAAGCGTGCGTCAGACTCGCCAGCAGATGATCAACAGCAAGCAGCTGCAGGCGAATATTGACGTCAAAAAAACCGCCCTCGCCCAGGCGCAGGCAGACCTTAATCGCCGCATCCCGCTGGGCGCCGCGAACCTGATTGGTCGCGAAGAGCTGCAGCACGCTCGTGACACCGTCGCCAGCGCCCAGGCCGAACTCGACGTCGCTATTCAGCAGTACAACGCCAACCAGGCGATCGTACTGGGCACCAAACTGGAACAGCAGCCTGCGGTGCTGCAGGCGGCGACCGAAGTCCGCAACGCCTGGCTGGCGCTGCAGCGTACGCAAATCGTCAGCCCGATTAGCGGCTACGTTTCCCGCCGCTCGGTGCAGCCTGGCGCGCAGATTGGCACCACTACCCCGCTGATGGCGGTGGTTCCGGCCACCAACCTGTGGGTTGACGCCAACTTTAAAGAGACCCAGCTTGCCCATATGCGTATCGGCCAGCCGGCGACCATCGTCAGCGATATCTACGGCGATGACGTGAAGTACACCGGTAAAGTGGTCGGCCTGGATATGGGTACCGGCAGCGCCTTCTCCCTGCTGCCGGCACAAAACGCCACCGGTAACTGGATCAAAGTCGTCCAGCGTCTGCCGGTTCGTATCGAGATAGATGCTAAACAGCTGGCGCAACATCCGCTGCGCATCGGCCTGTCGACGCTGGTTGAAGTAGACACCAGCAATCGCGAAGGCGAGATGCTGGCAAGCCAGGTACGTAGCTCGCCGGTCTATGAAAGTAATGCCCGTGAAATCGGCCTTGAGCCGGTAAATAAACTGATCGACGGTATCATCCAGGCCAACGCCGGATAATTCGGGGTGAGCGTAATGCAACAGCAAAAACCGCTCGAAGGCGCGCAACTGGTCATCATGACCATTGCGCTGTCGCTGGCGACTTTCATGCAGGTGCTGGACTCCACTATCGCCAACGTGGCTATTCCTACCATTGCCGGTAACCTTGGCTCGTCGCTGAGTCAGGGAACCTGGGTCATCACCTCGTTTGGGGTGGCGAATGCTATCTCCATCCCGATTACCGGCTGGCTGGCGAAGCGCGTCGGCGAAGTGAAACTCTTCGTCTGGTCGACGGTGGCATTCGCCATCGCCTCCTGGGCCTGCGGGGTGTCGAATAGCCTGACGATGCTGATTTTCTTCCGCGTGATTCAGGGGATCGTCGCCGGTCCGCTGATCCCGCTATCGCAGAGTCTGCTACTCAGCAACTACCCGCCAGCGAAGCGCTCAATCGCGCTGGCGCTGTGGTCGATGACGGTCATCGTCGCGCCGATTTGCGGCCCAATTCTCGGCGGCTATATCAGCGATAACTACCACTGGGGCTGGATCTTCTTCATCAACGTGCCGATTGGCGTGGCGGTGGTTCTCATGACGCTGCAAACCCTGCGCGGCCGCGAAACCCGCACCGAACAGCGGCGTATCGACGGCGTCGGGCTGGCGCTGCTGATTATCGGGATCGGCAGCCTGCAGGTTATGCTCGACCGCGGTAAAGAGCTCGACTGGTTCGCTTCCAACGAGATTATCATCCTGACCATCGTGGCGGTGGTGGCGATAAGTTTCCTTATCGTCTGGGAGCTGACCGACGATAACCCGATAGTCGACCTGTCGCTGTTTAAGTCGCGTAACTTTACCATCGGCTGTTTGTGTATCAGCCTGGCCTATATGCTCTACTTCGGCGCCATTGTATTACTGCCGCAGCTTTTGCAGGAGGTATACGGCTACACCGCCACCTGGGCCGGTTTGGCTTCGGCGCCGGTCGGGGTGATCCCGGTCATTCTGTCGCCGATTATCGGCCGCTTTGCTCATAAGCTCGATATGCGGCGGCTGGTGACCTTCAGCTTTATTATGTATGCGGTGTGCTTCTACTGGCGCGCGTGGACCTTTGAACCGGGAATGGACTTCGGCGCATCGGCCTGGCCGCAGTTTATCCAGGGTTTTGCGGTGGCCTGTTTCTTCATGCCGCTGACCACCATCACTCTCTCTGGCCTCCCGCCGGAGCGGCTGGCGGCGGCGTCGAGCTTGTCGAACTTTACCCGAACCCTTGCCGGCTCCATCGGTACCTCAATTACCACCACCATGTGGACCAACCGCGAGGCGCTGCACCATGCGCAGCTCACCGAGTCGGTGACGCCGTTCAACCCCAACGCCCAGCAGATGTACGATCAACTACAGGGCATGGGAATGACCCAGCAGCAGGCTTCCGGCTGGATTGCCCAGCAGATAACCAACCAGGGGTTGATTATCTCCGCCAACGAAATCTTCTGGGTCTCGGCGGGGATCTTTATCCTGCTGCTAAGCCTGGTCTGGTTCGCCAGGCCGCCGTTCAGCGCCGGCGGCGGTGGCGGAGGCGCGCACTAAGTATCAACAAAAGGGACCTACGGGTCCCTTTTTTATTGCCGCGACCTTGTCCATTTCGCGCTAGCTTCTGTCCATTTCGCTAAAGCCGCCGATGGGTTATGTCATGCAGGATAAAGCTCCGACTACAGGAGAACACCATGCTGACCAATCCTTGCGAAAAATACAGCCCTTATCCGCCTATCGCCCTGCCCGATCGTCGCTGGCCCGAGCGGCAAATCACTACCGCGCCGCGCTGGCTTTCCACCGATTTGCGCGACGGCAACCAGGCGCTGGCCGAACCGATGGATGCCGCACGCAAGCTGCAGTTCTGGGAGCTGTTGCTGGAGTGCGGTTTTAAAGAAATAGAGGTCGCCTTCCCCTCCGCCTCGCAAACCGACTTCAACTTTGTGCGCCAGCTGATTGACGAGCAGCGCATCCCTGAAGATGTCACCATTCAGGTACTGACTCAGGCGCGGGAAGAACTCATAGCGCGAACCTTTGAAGCGCTGCGCGGCGCCCGACAGGCAACCATCCATCTCTACAATGCCACCGCGCCGCTGTTTCGCGAGCTGGTTTTCGGCATGGAAAAGGCCGAAGTGATCGAGCTCGCCACCCGCGCCACCCGGCTTATTCGTCAGCATTGCGAACAGCAGCCGGACACCCGTTGGCAATATGAATATTCACCGGAAACCTTCTGTTTTACCGAGCCGGAATTCGCCCTTGAAATCTGCGAAGCGGTGGCGGAAATCTGGCAGCCCTGCGGCGAACGGCCAATGATTATTAATCTTCCGGCAACGGTCGAAGTCAACACGCCGAACGTCTACGCCGATCGGATTGAATATTTTTGCCGCCACTTCTCGCGCCGCCAGGATGTGTGTATCAGCGTGCATCCGCATAACGATCGCGGTACCGGCGTCGCCAGCGCCGAACTGGCGGTGATGGCCGGCGCCGATCGCGTTGAAGGCTGTCTGTTCGGCAATGGCGAGCGTACCGGTAACGTCTGTCTGGTCACGCTGGCGATGAATCTCTATAGCCAGGGCGTGGATCCGCAGTTGCGCTTTATGCAGATGAATCGGGTGGTAGAGATCGTCGAGAACTGCAATCAGCTCCCGGTACATCCGCGTCATCCATGGGCAGGCAGTCTGGCCTACACCGCCTTTTCCGGTTCACATCAGGATGCCATTAAAAAAGGGTTTGATGCCCGTAAACCGGGAGATCGCTGGCAAATGCCGTATTTACCTATCGATCCACAGGATATCGGCTGCAGCTATGAAGCGGTGATCCGCGTTAACAGCCAGTCAGGTAAAAGCGGCAGCGCATGGCTGATTGAACAGAACCACGGTCTTAAGCTGCCGCGGGCATTGCAGCAGGACTTCAGCCAGTACGTTCAGCAAGAAACGGATAGCCATGGTAAAGAAATGACCCATAACGCATTATGGCAGCTGTTTCGCAGCCGTTACGGCCTGCTGGCGCAGCCGACGCTGGCGTTACTCGACTATCAGAGCGACGGCCAGCAGGATGGCGAACTGACGTTACAGGCTGCTCTGCGGATGAATGGCGAAACCCGCCGCCTGAACGGACGTGGTAACGGTTTGTTATCCGCCGCCGCCAACGGCCTGAGCGCGCTGTTAAAACGTCATTTCGTTATCAAGGACTACCACGAGCATACCCTCGGGGCGCGCAGCGACAGCCGCTCCGTTGCCTATATTCGCTGCGTCTTTGCCAATGGCGAAAGTCGATGGGGCGTCGGCATTGATAATGACGTTGCCCGCGCGTCGTTACAGGCGTTGTGTAATGCCGTTCACGCCAGGGATTAATCCAACGGGCGAAAATAGTCGCTGGGCGCGGTCCCCATTACCCGGCGGAACATGGCGCTAAAAGCGCTGTGACTGCCGTAACCCAGATCCAGCGCTACCCGTAGTACCGACTGCCCCTGCGCCAGGCGAACCAGCGCCTCCATCAGCTTCGCCCGGCGCACCCATTCGCTCCAGGTCAGGCTGGTCTGCTGTTGAAAATGGCGGTTCAGCGTACGCTCGCTCATTCCGCCTGCTTGCGCTGCCTCACGGCTGCCCCACGGTTCACCGGGCGCTTCGCGCACCCGCTGGCATAACCGACGCAGGCTATCGCTATGCGGTTCCGGCAAACCGAAAGGTAATACCGACATCCCGCGAATTTCATCCAGCATCAGCTCATAGATACGTTCATCGCGGGTGCCGGGGAAATAGCGCTCTTCCAGCGCCAGCGACGCGACGATAAGCTCACGCAGCAGCGGTGAGATCTGCACGATCTGGCAGGTAGAGGGCAGATCGGCACGGGCCAGTGGATCGATAAATAGCGTCCGTGCGGCCACATTGCCGGTTATGCGCAACGCGTGCGGCGTATGTGCCGGTAGCCAGACGCCGCGCCCCGGCGGTACGACCCAGAACCCGACCGGCGTCTCCACCCGAACCACGCCGCTGAGAATATGCAATAACTGAGCGCAGTCGTGGCTATGCATCGGTTCGCTATCGCCGTGGGCATAATCATGGGCAAATGGCACCAGCGCGCGGTGCAGGAAGGAAAAGGAGAGCGTTGTCGACATGATAAGCGGAGAGCGGCCCGACGCGATGGCCGGGCCGACGCAGGCGCACTAGATGTGCAGTTCTTGCAGTTTTTCTTTCGGCAGCGCCAGCTCATCGTTGCTGTTGATGCGAACATCACGCTCAATGATGTGGCGGGCGATATCCTGCGCTTCTTCCAGCGAGTGCATGGTGTAGGTTCCGCACTGGTAGACGTTCAGCTCAGGGATCTGATTCTGATCTTTGACTTTCAGCACGTCAGCCATCGCCGCTTTCCAGGCATCGGCCACGCGTTGCTCTTCCGGCGTGCCAATCAGGCTCATGTAGAAACCGGTACGGCAGCCCATCGGAGAGATGTCGATAATTTCCACGCCATTACCGTTCAGGTGATCGCGCATGAAACCAGCAAACAGGTGCTCCAGAGTATGAATGCCGCGCTCCGGCATCACTTCCTGGTTCGGTACGCAGAATCGCAGATCGAAAACGGTGATTTGATCGCCGTGCGGCGTGTTCATTTTCTTCGCGACGCGCACCGCAGGCGCTTCCATTCGGGTATGGTCGACTGTGAAACTATCTAACAACGGCATTCTTCACCTCCGATAGTGATTTTTTTTAAAATAAAATGAACTCTTCGTTCAACAGCGAGTCTGAGTATATGAAAGACGCGCATTTATTATCATCATCATCCCTGAATCAGAGATGAAAGTTTGGCCACAGTGATGTGGCCTTTTTCTTTTGTAGCGCTTTTTACTACGCGTGTCGTGCTAAAAGCGCCTCGAACGGCTCGCTATCTTCCGCTTCCACTTTCTTCTGTCGCGCGACCGACGCATCACGTTCGGCGATAAAATCTTCTTCGCTTAAAATTTCCAGCGGTTCATTGCGCAGCATCGTACGATATTCATCAGCCAGCTTACGCCCGGTACCGCCAATCCCTTCTTCAATCATAGAACGCAGAATGCGCGCTGAGAAAGTTAATTCCGGATCGTCGAAGCAGGCCTGCAGCTCATCGCACACCTGTTGATACGCCTCGCCACCGTGGATGCTGTCCAGCGTTTGCGCCACGCGACGTAAATCACGGAACAGATCTTTACCCACCTGCGCCAGCGGGAACTGCGCGCTTTCACAGCCAATCCCCAACGTCAGGCCCGGTTTACGGCCCTCAAGAATCACCCGGTTCCAGTTAGTGCGGGTACACAGCAGTTCGCTGCTGCTCATCTCCGGCGCATCGGCCAGCACGCACCAGACCATAAACAGATCGAGGAAGCGCACCTGCTGCTCATCCACGCCGATCGGCGAGAATGGGTTGATATCCAGCGAACGCACTTCGATATACTCAATGCCGCCGCGCAGCAGCGCATCGGATGGCGTTTCACCGCTGCGGGTCACCCGTTTCGGTCGAATCGGCGCGTACAGCTCGTTTTCAATCTGCAGAATGTTGCTGTTGATCTGCAGATGTTTACCGTCTTTCTCAAGCCCGATTTTAGCGTACTCTTCCGATGGCGTTTTAATCGCCCGCTTCAATCCTGCCACATACTCGTGCAGATCGTTAAACGTAATTCCGAGATTGCTTTGCGACTTATTGGTATAACCGAGGTCGCTAAGACGCAGAGAAGTGGCGTATGGCAGGTAATACATGCCGTTTCCGGCCTTCTCAAACGGCAGAGTCGTCGGTTTGCCTTGCAGGAACGAGGAGCAAATCGCCGGCGACGCGCCGAACAGGTACGGAATTACCCAACCGAAACGGTAGTAGTTACGAATCGAGCGGAAATAACCGGCCGAGATCGCCTCTTTGCCGCTTTCCGCGTCTTCCACGCCGCACTTGGCCTGCCAGAACGCCATCGGCAGCGAAAAGTTATAGTGCACGCCAGAAATGGTTTGCATCAGCGCGCCGTAGCGATTTTTCAGCCCTTCGCGATACAACGTCTTCAGCCGACCAACGTTAGAGGTACCGTACTGCGCCAGTTCAATTTCCTGGCCCGGCGCGATATAGCACGGCATGCTCAGCGGCCACATCCGCTCGTCGCCAAGCTGGCGGGCGGTGTAGCGATGCACATCGCGCAGGAAAGTCAGCATATGATCGACATCGCCATCCACTGGGGTAATAAACTCCAGCAGGGCTTCGGCAAAATCAGTGGTAATCCATTTATGGGTCAGCGCCGAACCTAAAGCTAAAGGATGGCCGGTAGTGGCCAATGTGCCGTCGGCGTTAACGCGCAGCGTTTCGCGCTCAAGCCCACGTTTAATGCCTTGCAGCGCCTGCGGATTTTTTTCCAGCCAGGCCAGCGCCTGTGATACATCCGGGATCAATTTGACCTCCCGCCTGTCGAAATCGTTTGAATTAGCATAATTGTAATGGTTGAACAATCAGTCCAATTAGTGCCACCACGTCATGCCCTGAAGGGTTGCCGCCGCAATGACGATATAACGCAACGCCTTACCAAGGCATAAAAAAAAGAGCACTGGTCCCCAGGAAATGCGCATCCATCCCGCCAGTAAACACAGCAAATCGCCTATAACAGGCGCCCAGCTCAATAATAATGTCACCGCGCCATAGCGTTTAAGCCAGCCGGTTGCCCTCTCCTGCCAGCGCGATTGCTTGCGCAGCGGGAACAGGCGCCCCAGAATAACGTTAGTTACCCCTCCAAGGCTATTGCCGATTGTTGCTATTAATACCAGCAGCCACGGTTGACTTGCCCCCGTAAGAAGCATAGCAACCAGCACCACTTCCGAGTTGCCGGGCAGTAAAGTGGCGCTTAAAAAGCTGCTGGCAAAGAGCGACAGGAGCGACAGCGCGTCGCTCACAACAGACGCACATCCACAGCATCCATACCCGCGCGCTTCGCCGCTTCGAGACCGAAGTCGGCATCTTCAAAGACTACGCAGGTTTCCGGCGCGACGCCCATGCGCTCCGCGCACAGCAGGAAGGTATCGGGCGCGGGTTTATGCTGCGTCACGTGATCGGCAGCCACCACCGCGGAGAAATAGTGACGCAGGCCAAGATGCGCCAGTAGCGCTTCGGCGACGGCGCTTTCGCTACCGGTGCCGACCGACATAGGTCGACGCCCATGCCACTCTTTTACCACGTCTATCAGCGGTAACGGGCGTACGCTATCCAATAGCATCGCTTTGACGGCGACGGTTTTTTCCTGCGCCAGACGATGCGGATCTAAATCAGCCTGATTCAGCTCAATGATCGCCTGGGCAATACGCCAGGTTGGAGAACCGTTGAGCGCGACCACGGCCTGCTCATCGAAACGCATACCGTAACGGCCCAATACTTCACGCCATGCCTTACGATGCGTCGGCTCGGTATCGAGGATGGTGCCATCCATATCGAAAATCAGTCCTGCGTAACGTTGGTACATCGTGTTCTCACAAACCGGATAAGGAAACGTTACTGTATCGCAAAAGGCGGGTTTTGTCGCGGGGGGCCAGAAACAGCAAAGGCGCCTGCAGGCGCCTTAATCAACTCGGGATAGCGAAAACCGTATTATTTGATTCGCAGGTCGTTCTCAACCACGCGCACGCCCTGCACGCGACGGGTGACCTCTACCGCACGTTTAGCGCTCTCAGCCGACGATACAAAACCGCTCAGCTGTACGCGGCCTTTAAAGGTCTGCACGCTAATTTCTGAGGATTTGATATCTTTTTCGTTAAACAGCGCGCTTTTTACCTTGGTGGTTACCACGGTATCGTCAATATAACCGCCGGTGCTTTCTTTGGTGGACGATCCGGCACAGCCTGCCAGAGATACGGCGACCAGAAGCGTTGCGCAAAAGGCAGGTATTGCTTTGAACCATTTCATTGATTTCTCTCCTTGCATTCATCACACCCGGTTCAGGTAGATCTACAGGGATAAATTATAGTGGAAAGAGCGACTTGCCAATAAGAAATGTGTTGATTATCGGGGAGATAAAATGCGTCGTACTGATGGGATGAAAATTGGAGAGTTTTATTGAAGAGAAGATGGTGCATCCGGGAGGATGACTCGGCTGCGCCTCGCCCTACGGGCCGTTGCTAACGCAACGTTATCCTCCCTGGTACTCGCGATAATTTCGCATACCATGCAACATTGAGATTGCTGTTACTAAGGAGAATATGGTGCATCCGGGAGGATTCGAACCTCCGACCGCTCGGTTCGTAGCCGAGTACTCTATCCAGCTGAGCTACGG
>NZ_JAQIRK010000015.1:0-87051 GCF_050600805.1 Klebsiella sp. 141240
AGAGACTTGGTATTCATTTTTCGTCCGAGGACGTTAAGAATCCATGTCACTTTGAGTGCCCACACAGATTGTCTGATAAATTGTTAAAGAGCAGTGCCGCTTCGTTTTTCGCTGCGGCGCGGGGTGTGCATATTACGCTTTCCCGCCTCAGAGTCAAGCATTTATTTTTGCTTTTCTCCGCGAGGTTCTCACCGGAACCCCGCTGACCCGGCGGCTTGTTTGCCGTTGTTCCGTGTCAGTGGTGGCGCATTATAGGGAGTAATTCTGAAGTGACAAGAGGAAATTCAAAAAAACTTTTCGTTCGCTCGATTTTCCACCATAACGCGAGTTTTACGCGCTATTTGCTCGTCATTTGCGCGATTTCTCGGGCAAATCTGGCCACCTGCGGCCAATCGGTATAAACCACTTCTTTACTAGTATCCGTTTCCCCGCCGGTCATCTTCATAATTAAGCGAATCATTATTCGATCGTACCAGCGATAGCGCGGATAACGCAGCGCACCGGCAAATACCGCGCAGCTCTGCGGCTGCCACGGCGAGTTAAGGAGAAACTTGCGCGTATAGCTGTTGGTTTGCGGCGTTCGCTTTTCCGGTTTGCGCGCCACCAGGTTTACCGAGAAGAACGCTCCCGGCAACGCCTGCAGAGATGCCAGATGCTTTTTCACGAAGCGGTCCAGCGCTGGATGAAAGTGCCCGTAGCGAATAGAAGCGCCAATCACCACCCGATCGTAATGATGCCACTCAACCGTCTCGGTACGGTTCAGGTTCACAGTATCCGCATCAACCCCCAGCTCTTTGAGTTCAGAGGCCAGATAGGAGGCAATTTCACGGGTCTGCCCATCCCGGGTGGAGAAAAGAATTAAAGTTTTCACGAGCACTCCTGTTAATCGCGCCAGAAAGTGGGAGTAAAGAGCACCAATAAGGTGAACACTTCCAGACGACCAAACAGCATATTAGCAATCAGGATCCATTTCGCGACCGGGTTCATTGTCGCAAAGTTATCAGCAACGACCCCAAGACCAGGCCCCAGGTTGTTCAATGTCGCCACCACTGAAGCAAAGGCAGAAAAGTCATCAACCCCAGTCGCGATTATCGCCAGCATACTAATGATAAAGACCAGCGCATAGGCGGAGAAGAATCCCCACACGGCTTCCAGAATACGTTCCGGCAGCGCGCGGTTACCTAACTTAATGCTATAGACCGCATTCGGGTGCACCAGGCGCTTAAGCTCACGATTCCCCTGCTTAAACAGCAACAGGATACGAATGACCTTTAAACCACCGCCCGTTGACCCGGCGCAGCCGCCGATGAAAGCCGAACAGAGCAGCAGCACCGGCAGGAACAACGGCCAACGCGCAATACTGTCGGTGGTAAACCCAGCGGTCGTCGCCATCGACACCACCTGGAAGAACGCCTGGTTCAGCGTTGTTAACACCGAGCCGTAGACATTATGTAACCACAATACCAGCGTACAGACGATAACCAGGGTTAGCTGAACACCAATAAACATTCTGAACTCCGGATCACGCCAGTAAACCCGTAAACTGCGCCCACTTAATAGCGAAAAGTGCAGGCCATAGTTACAGCCGGAGATTAGGAGGAAGATGGCGATGATGGAGTTAATCATCGGGCTATTAAAGTAGCCGACGCTGGCATCGTGAGTTGAGAAGCCGCCGATAGCGATGGTCGCAAAGCTATGGCCAATCGCATCAAACGCCGGCATCCCGGCAAACCATAGCGCTAATGCGCAGGCGACGGTCAATAAGACATAAATAAGCCACAGCGTTTTTGCCGTCTCGGCAATACGCGGTCGCATCTTATTGTCTTTCAACGGGCCCGGCATTTCCGCCCGGTAGAGCTGCATCCCGCCGACGCCGAGGATAGGCAAAATCGCCACCGCCAGCACGATGATACCCATACCACCGAACCACTGCAGCATCTGGCGATAGAACAGGATGGCATGAGGCAGTGAGTCAAGCCCCACCAGCGTCGTCGCGCCGGTAGTGGTTAAGCCGGAGAAGGATTCAAAAAAGGCATCCGTCACCGTCAGATTAGGCTGTTCAGCAAAGATAAACGGTAACGCACCGACGCTGCCCAGCACCGTCCAGAACAATACGACTATCAGAAATCCTTCACGGGATTTCAGCTCGCCTTTTTGCTTACGGTTCGGCCACCACAGCATGGAGCCGATCGCCAGGGCAACAAAGAAGGTTTGGGTGAAAGCTCGCCCCGCGCCATCGCGATATATCAGGGCCACTAATCCCGGGACAATCATCGTCCCCGAAAATAAGATGACCAACAGTCCAACGATTCGGGTTATCGCGCGAAAATGCATCTCTGGCGCTTCCTTTGGGTTACAAAAAAATCAGGTGGGGATTATTCGTCAATCTTCAGTAATTGCAATGAACCACGACTAAAATCAGCCAGTTTTGTCGAAAAAGAGGCCACTTCAGCTTGCGGAAGCGCGACGCGCAGTTGCACAGACGCCTGATATTCGCTTTCCACAATAATGCCCGAGAACTGCGCCAGCAACGCTTCTACCCCGGCCAGCTGTCCGTATTCACATTGCAAAGTATATGCGGTTAACGGCGTCTTGCGCTGCGTTTTCAACTGCGCAAGCGCCTGATGGACGCCGCCGCCATAGGCCTTCACCAGGCCGCCGGTACCCAGCAGAATACCACCGTAGTAGCGCACCACCACCGCGGTTATCTCGCCGACGCCGCTGCCCATCAGCTGCGCCAGCATGGGTTTACCTGCCGTTCCCGCCGGTTCGCCATCGTCAGAGAACCCCAGCTGCTGTGAATCATCAGGAGGCCCGGCAACCCACGCCACGCAGTGGTGACGTGCGTCCGGGTGCTCAGCCCTGACCGATTCGACAAACGCTTTTGCCGCCGCCACGCCGTCGGTATGCGCCAACAGCGTGATGAAACGGCTCTTTTTGATCTCTTCAACAACGCTCACCGGCGCGGCCGGCACCAACCAACTTTCCATTACGCCAGTTTCAGGTCGCGCGTCATATTTTCGATGCTGTTTTCGTGAACCACCACGTTATCTTCGATACGAATCCCGCCAAACGGCTTCATGGCTTCAATTTTCTGCCAGTTGAAGTGCTTGCTGAACTGCCCTTCACGCCAAGGCGCCAACAGCGACTCAATAAAGTAGATGCCTGGTTCGATAGTCAACACCATACGCGGCTCGAGAATACGGGTGCAACGCAGGTAAGGATACTTCGACGGCGCCGCCAGATGCGTACCGGTATCGTCCTGCATGAAACCGGCGACATCATGAACCTGCAGGCCCAGCGGATGACCAATCCCGTGCGGCATAAACGGTCCGGTCAGATCGTTTTCCACCATCGCCTCTTCGCTCATGCCGGTCACTAGCTGGTGTTTACGCAGCAGCTTTGCGATGCGCTGATGGAACTGAATATGGTAATCAACGTAACTGGTGCCGGCCTTCATGGTGCTAATCAGCGCCAGTTGCTCGTCGTTAACGTCTTTAATCAGCTGCGCGAAATCGTTGTCGCTGTGGCCTGCCCAGGTACGAGTCAGGTCCGCGGCATAGCCGTTGTACTCTGCGCCCGCATCCAACAGGAAGCTGCGCATCTCGGTTGGCGCACGGTGATCCAGCTTGGTGTAGTGCAATACGGCCGCATGCTCATTCAGCGCCACGATATTGCTGTAAGGGACGTCGGTATCGCGATGACCGGTCGCCGTCAGGTAAGCCTGATTAATATCGAACTCGCTCATCCCCGACTGGAAAGCTTCGTGGGCCGCGCGATGGCCGTTGACCGCCGATTTCTGCGCTTCACGCATACAGGCCAGCTCATAATCGGTTTTGTAAGCGCGATAATAATGCAGATAGTCGATAACGCCTTTCGGGTTGATTTTGTCTGCCGCGATCTCCAGACCTAAAGCACGTTCCGGCACCGGGCCGATATACGCGATGTTGCCACGCGCCGCGGGCAGTTGACCGCCAATACCGTCGGCTTTCGGCAACGCAATGACATCTACTTCCTCAGTCCAGAAAGAGGTCGGCAGCGGCTCAACGTTGTGCCAGTAATCGACCGGCAAATAAAACCACAACTTCGGTTTATTCACGCCATCCACCAGCAGCCAGCAGTTTGGCACCTGGGTCACCGGCACCCACGCCTTAAACTGCGGGTTAACCTTAAACGGATACGGATGATCGTCGAGGAAGACATTGATCAGCTCGCCGGAGTGGATAAGCAGAGCATCCAGCTTGAAGCGATCTAAAACTTTGCGGGTACGTTCTTGTAGGGTAACGATATGATTTTTATAAAGCGCGGCCAGTGATTCCATCTTTTATCCTTTGCTTTTATTGGATCGTGATTCTCCGCATCTTAGCACATTGGCTCCAGGCCGGGTGATTTCTACCGGATGTGATCCGACCAGCAATTATTTAAAGAGTAATTTGCATTTTCTTAACATAAATTCCACACTCCGAGTCATCTGGTATGACCAGATCATATTGCTGGATTCAGGAGACTGACATGCTCTACAAAGGCGACACCCTGTACCTCGACTGGCTGGAAAATGGCATTGCCGAACTGGTTTTCGACGCCCCCGGCTCGGTTAACAAGCTTGATACTGCAACCGTTGCCAGCCTCGGCCACGCGCTGGACGTACTCGAAAAACAAAAAGATCTCAAAGGGCTGCTGCTGCGCTCTGAAAAAGCGGCCTTTATCGTCGGCGCCGATATCACCGAATTCCTTTCACTATTCCTGGTGCCGGAAGAACAGTTGAGCCAGTGGCTGCACTTTGCCAACAGCGTCTTCAATCGCCTGGAAGATTTGCCGGTCCCTACTCTGTCAGCGGTTAACGGCTACGCGCTGGGCGGCGGCTGCGAATGCGTGCTGGCGACCGACTATCGCCTCGCCACGCCGGATCTGCGCATCGGCCTGCCGGAAACCAAGTTGGGCATTATGCCTGGCTTCGGCGGTTCCGTACGTCTGCCGCGCCTGCTCGGCGCCGATAGCGCGCTGGAAATTATTGCCGCCGGTAAAGACGTCGGCGCCGATCAAGCGCTGAAAATTGGCCTCATTGACGGCATTGTTGCCGCGGAAAAACTGCATGACGGCGCGCTGGCGATTCTGCGCCAGGCGATTAATGGCGACCTGGACTGGAAAGCCAAACGTCAGCCGAAACTGGAGCCGCTGAAGCTCAGCAAAATTGAAGCCGCCATGAGCTTCACTATTGCCAAAGGCATGGTCGCGCAAACCGCCGGAAAACATTACCCGGCGCCGATCACCGCGGTAAAAACCATCGAAGCCGCCGCGCGTCTTGGCCGTGACGACGCGCTGAAGCTGGAAAACCAAAGTTTTGTTCCGTTGGCACATACCAACGAAGCGCGCGCGCTGGTCGGCATCTTCCTTAACGACCAGTACGTCAAAGCGAAAGCGAAAAAACTCACTAAAGATGTCGAGACGCCGAAGCACGCTGCCGTCTTAGGCGCCGGCATAATGGGTGGCGGCATCGCTTACCAGTCAGCCTGGAAAGGCGTGCCGGTGGTGATGAAAGACATTAGCGACAAATCGCTGACCCTTGGCATGACCGAAGCGGCGAAGCTGCTGAATAAACAGCTGGAACGCGGAAAAATCGACGGTCTGAAGCTGGCCGGAGTGATTAGCACCATTCAGCCAACGCTGGAATACAGCGGTTTTGACCGCGTGGACGTCGTCGTTGAAGCGGTGGTGGAAAACCCGAAAGTGAAGAAAGCGGTACTGGCGGAAACCGAAGAGAAAGTGCGTCCGGACACCGTGCTGGCTTCCAACACCTCAACGATTCCTATCAGCGAGCTGGCCAGCGTTCTGCAGCGCCCGGAGAATTTCTGCGGTATGCACTTCTTTAACCCGGTACATCGCATGCCGCTGGTTGAAGTGATCCGCGGCGAGAAAACTTCGGACAAGACCATTGCCAAAGTCGTTGCCTGGGCCAGCAAAATGGGCAAAACGCCGATCGTGGTGAATGATTGCCCCGGCTTCTTCGTTAACCGTGTACTGTTCCCCTATTTCGCAGGCTTCAGCCAGCTGCTGCGCGACGGCGCGGATTTCCGCAAAGTCGACAAAGTGATGGAAAAACAGTTTGGCTGGCCGATGGGCCCGGCCTATCTGCTGGATGTTGTCGGCATCGATACCGCGCACCATGCTCAGGCGGTAATGGCGGCGGGGTTCCCACAGCGGATGCAGAAAGATTATCGCGATGCTATCGACGCGCTGTTTGACGCCAGCCGTTTCGGCCAGAAGAACGGCCTCGGTTTCTGGCGTTATAAAGAAGACAGTAAAGGTAAGCCGAAGAAAGAAGAAGATGCCGCAGTCAATAGTCTGCTGGCCGAAGTCAGCCAGCCGAAGCGCGATTTCAGCGATGAAGAGATTATCGCCCGTATGATGATCCCGATGGTTAACGAAGTTGTTCGCTGCCTGGAAGAAGGCATTATCGCCAGCCCGGCGGAAGCGGATATGGCGCTGGTATACGGCCTGGGCTTCCCTCCGTTCCACGGCGGCGCATTCCGCTGGCTGGACACCATCGGCAGCGCAAAATATCTCGATATGGCGCAGCAATACCAGCACCTCGGCCCGCTTTATACCGTGCCAGAAGGTCTGCGTAACAAGGCCCGTCATAACGAAGCGTATTATCCTCCAGTAGAACCAGCCCGTCCGGTTGGCGAACTGAAAACGGCTTAAGGAGTCACAATGGAACAGGTTGTCATTGTCGATGCAATTCGCACCCCGATGGGCCGTTCAAAGGGCGGCGCCTTTCGCAACGTGCGTGCGGAAGACCTCTCCGCGCACCTGATGCGAAGCCTGCTTTCGCGTAACCCGTCCCTTGAGGCGAGCGCGATTGACGATATTTACTGGGGCTGCGTGCAACAAACGCTGGAGCAGGGTTTCAACATTGCGCGTAACGCCGCGCTGTTGGCGGAAATACCGCACTCGGTACCGGCAACAACGGTTAACCGCCTGTGCGGTTCCTCCATGCAGGCGCTGCACGATGCCGCCCGTATGATCATGACCGGCGACGCCAGCGTCTGCCTGATTGGCGGCGTTGAGCACATGGGCCATGTGCCAATGAGTCATGGTGTCGATTTCCATCCGGGCCTTAGCCGTAACGTGGCGAAAGCCGCCGGTATGATGGGGCTGACCGCGGAAATGCTGGCGCGTCTACACGGCATTAGCCGTGAAATGCAGGATCAATTCGCCGCACGTTCCCACGCTCGCGCCTGGGCGGCGACGCAATCCGGGGCATTCAAGGCGGAGATTATCCCGACCGGCGGCCACGATGCCGATGGCGTGCTGAAATCCTTTAATTATGACGAAGTCATCCGCCCGGAAACCACCGTAGAAGCGCTGGCGGCGCTGAGACCGGCTTTCGATCCGGTGACCGGCACGGTCACGGCAGGTACCTCTTCCGCGCTTTCCGACGGCGCGGCGGCGATGCTGCTGATGAGCGAAAGCCGCGCCCGCGAGTTGGGGCTGAAGCCGCGCGCTCGCGTCCGTTCAATGGCGGTGGTCGGCTGCGATCCGTCCATTATGGGTTATGGCCCGGTTCCGGCCTCAAAGCTGGCCCTGAAAAAAGCGGGATTATCCACCAGCGATATCGACGTCTTTGAAATGAATGAAGCGTTTGCCGCGCAGATCCTGCCGTGTATTAAAGATCTGGGGTTAATGGAGCAGATTGACGAGAAGATCAACCTCAACGGCGGCGCGATCGCGCTCGGCCACCCGTTGGGCTGTTCCGGGGCGCGTATTAGCACCACCTTGATCAATCAGATGGAACGCAAAGACGCGCAGTTCGGTCTGGCGACCATGTGCATCGGTTTAGGTCAGGGGATCGCCACCGTATTCGAGAGGATATAGGTAAAAAACTCGATGCCATTATTGCCTGCCAGCCAACAGGCAATAATGGATTAGAGGGGGTTTAGTTGCCGTTCTTCCCGCCTGTCAGGGGCGGGTTTTTTATTTCTATCATTCAGTTATTATCTCCACTACTGTAGAAATCATTAAGGATAATAACTAGTTATGAAAAAACTCTTACTAATTCTCCCACTGATTGCATTACCTGCTGCAGCTCTCGCCGATGAACAAACTGACGCTCAGGCGTGTCTATCATGGGGGATCAGCAAAATGGCGCCTAACCAGCAATTAAGCCATGTAGATATCACTGATATTAATAGCGAACGCTATGATGAGAAGGTAGGTTCCCAGCATATTGCGACGCAACTAACCGCAACGCTGGCAAAAAAAGGCGACAGCGTTGGAAACATGCTCTGTTTGCTGGAAAACGAGCGGCCGCTGTACGTTTACTTCAGCGATATGCAGTAAAAAAAGCATCCGGGTCTCGCGCCTGGATGCTTATTAGAAACACGATCAGATAAACGCAAACGCATCGCCAAACAGGCGATCTTCACGCGCGCCGCGCTCATTACAGAACAGGTCGCGGGCAATTTTGGCCATCTCAAAACGACCGGCAATGTAAATATCATGCTCGGCCAGCGTACCGTAATCCTGCAGCACGGCGGTGAGTACCGTACCGGAGCGGCCGCGCCACCCTTCTTCCGGCTGCTCAACCACCGGCTCGATGCGCAGATTCGGATGCTTGATGCTTAACGCTTCCAGCTCGGCCAGATCGTACAGATGCTTAGCCTCGCGGCCGCCCCAATAAATGGCGATATCACGATCCGGGTTACGCGCCAGCGCGGTTAACAGAATAGAACGCACATAAGAGAATCCGGTACCGCCGGCGATCAGAATCAGCGGGCGATCTTCGTCATCGCGCAGCCACGCTTCGCCATGCGGAATATCAACCTCAATTTCACGCTCTTTCAGAATGCGATCCATCACCGCCATCGCATACAGATTGAGTTCAGAAGCACCGATATGCAGCTCGATAAACTCGTGCTCTGACGGCGTGGAAGCCATAGAGAACGGACGCTTGTCGCGCTCATCCATCACTACCATCAGATACTGGCCGGCGCGGAAAGAAAATGCCGCTTCCGGTACTAATCGAACGCGATACACGGTATCGGTAATCGCCTCCACCGAGGTCACTTTACAGCTTAAGGTTGTCATGCGTCCCCTCTGTCGGGTCTATAGAGCAAAACAGCGGCGTTAGCCCCGCTTACTGTTATTTAAAGATGGCCAGTTCATCCCAGATGGCGTCGATACGCGCCGTCACCTCAGGATCTTTTTTGATTGGACGACCCCATTCACGCTGGGTTTCGCCAGGCCATTTATTTGTGGCATCCAGCCCCATTTTTGAACCCAGGCCGGAAACCGGCGAGGCAAAATCCAGATAATCTATTGGCGTATTTTCTACCAGTACCGTATCACGAGCCGGGTCCATACGGGTAGTAATCGCCCAAATCACGTCATTCCAGTCGCGCGCGTTCACGTCATCGTCGCAGACAATCACGAACTTGGTATACATGAACTGGCGCAGGAACGACCAGACGCCCATCATCACGCGCTTGGCATGGCCTGCGTACTGTTTTTTCATGGTGACCACCGCCAGGCGATAGGAACATCCTTCCGGCGGCAGATAGAAGTCGACGATTTCCGGGAACTGCTTTTGCAGAATAGGCACAAAGACTTCGTTAAGCGCCACGCCCAGCACCGCAGGTTCATCCGGCGGACGGCCGGTATAGGTCGAATGATAAATCGCGTCTTCACGCTGGGTAATATGGGTCACCGTAAATACCGGGAAGCTGTCTACTTCATTGTAGTAGCCGGTATGATCGCCGTATGGCCCTTCCGGCGCCATCTCGCCGGCCTCAATGTAGCCTTCAAGCACGATTTCCGCGCTGGCCGGCACTTCAAGGTCATTGGAAACGCATTTAACCACTTCGGTCTTGGTGCCGCGCAGCAAGCCTGCGAAAGCGTATTCCGACAGGGTATCGGGCACCGGCGTCACCGCGCCCAAAATGGTCGCCGGATCGGCGCCAAGCGCCACGGATACCGGGAAACGCTCGCCGGGATGCGCCGCGCACCACTCCTGGAAATCGAGCGCGCCGCCGCGGTGGGACAACCAACGCATGATGAGTTTATTTTTGCCGATCAGCTGCTGGCGATAAATACCCAGATTTTGCCTCTCCTTGTGCGGGCCGCGGGTCACCGTCAGCCCCCAGGTAATCAGCGGCGCGGCATCTTCCGGCCAGCAGGTCATAATCGGTATTTTGTTGAGATCGACATCATCGCCCTGGATGATTTTTTGCTGACAAGGCGCGCCGCGCAGGCGTTTGGTCGGCATATTCAACACTTGCTTGAACTGCGGCAGCTTATCAAACAGATCGCGGAAGCCTTTTGGCGGCTCCGGCTCTTTCAGAAAGGCCAATAGCTTCCCGACTTCCCGTAGCGAACTGACGTCTTCCTGGCCCATCCCCAGCGCCACACGACGCGGCGTGCCAAACAAGTTACACAGCACCGGCATCGAGTAGCCTTTCGGGTTTTCAAACAGCAGCGCCGGGCCGCCGGCACGCAGGGTGCGGTCGGCAATTTCGGTAATTTCCAGATGCGGGTCGACCGGCAGGGTTATCCGTTTTAGCTCGCCCTGCTGCTCAAGTAATGTCAGAAAGTCGCGTAGATCGTGGTATTTCATGGAGTTATTATTGACCTCTATACAAGCGGCTGATTATACGATTTTCGCCGCAACGATGCTGTACTTTTGTTAAATAAGCGTAAATGAACAGGCTATTTACGCTTTCGCTTATAATGGTTTTCGCGATTGTTCCAGGCTTTTGTTATGCTTGCAGGTAGTAAAGCGGAAAGAGTCATTATGCAAGCCTGGTACTTACTTTATTGCAAACGTGGGCAGCTTCAGCGCGCCCAGGAACACCTTGAACGTCAGGCAGTCAACTGCCTGATGCCGACGATCGCGCTGGAAAAAATCATCCGTGGTAAACGTACTACGGTCAGCGAGCCCCTGTTCCCAAACTATCTGTTCGTCGAATTCGATCCCGAGATCATTCATACCACCACCATCAGCGCTACCCGAGGGGTGAACAGTTTCGTCCGTTTTGGCGCCCAACCGGCAGTGGTCCCTTCAGAGGTGATTCACCAGCTTTCCATCTATAAACCGGAAGGTATTACCGACCCGGAAACGCCTCATGAAGGCGATAGCGTGTTGATCACCGACGGCGCTTTTGAAGGACTGCAGGCTATCTTCACCGAGCCCGACGGCGAAGCCCGTTCAATGCTGCTCCTCAATCTGTTGAATAAACAGGTCCTGCAAAGCGTTAAAAATACCGACTTCTATAAAATCTGACGGCGCGGTTAAAAGCGCACGCCAAACAGCTTCCTGACGTTCGCATCCGTAACCTCCTCCAACCATTGCGCTTCCTCGCCTCGCCAGCCCGCTACGCTTGCCAGAATATGCGACAGATAAGCGGGCTCGTTGCGCCGCGAGGAGGGCTTCGGCTTCATGTCCCTCGGTAATAGATATGGCGCGTCGGTCTCCAGCAACAGACGTTCCGCCGGGATTGCCGGCAACAGTTCACGAAGCTCCAGTCCCCGCCGCTCATCGCACACCCAGCCGGTGATACCGATAAATAACCCTTTATCAAGGCACTGAAGCACTTCCTCGCGGCTACCGGTAAAGCAGTGCAACACGGCGCCGGGCAGTTTATTGAGCCACGGATCCAGCAGTGCAAGGAACCGTTCATGGGCGTCACGGCAGTGTAAAAATACCGGCATTGAGAGCTCGGCCGCCAGCGCCAGCTGGGCGCTGAACGCCTTCTCCTGCTCCTGCGGCGTTGAGAAATTACGGTTGAAATCAAGACCGCATTCGCCAATCGCCGCCACCTGCGGCTGGCGGGCCAGCGCGTGGATTTCTTCAGCCACCGACTCAGTCCAGGTGCTGCTATCGTGCGGATGCACACCCGCGGTAGACCAGCAGTTGGCGTAATGGCCAGCCATCTGCCGCGCCTGCTGGCTTTCATGCAGATTGGTGCCGGTTAGCAGCATCCCATGAACACCCGCCGCCTGCGCGCGCGCAACCACGGCGTCGTGGTCGCGAGAAAACTGCGAGCTGGTCAGATTCACGCCAATATCAAACATCATAGCTCCCATATGACAACCGCCCTGACGGGCGGTTGGCGTTGTTACTCTTCTTTGCTCTCCGCCTCTTCGGCGGCGGCATCTTCGTCACGCGTCAGGCGTTTACCGGTATAGAAACGGGCAAAGAACACCCCGACTTCAAACAGGCAATACATGGGGATGGCCAACAGCGTTTGCGAGAACACATCCGGCGGCGTCAGCAGCATACCGACCACGAAGGCGCCCACCAGCACGTAGGGCCGTTTTTTACGCAAATCCTCCGGCGTCGTGACGCCCATCCAGCAGAGCAGGACGATGGCGACCGGCACTTCAAACGACACGCCAAAAGCCATGAACAGCGCCATGACAAAATCGAGGTAGCTACGGATATCGGTCGAAACTAATACCCCTTCCGGCGCGGCGTGAGTCAGGAAGCCGAATGCCAGCGGGAACACGACGAAATAAGCGAAAGCCATGCCGATATAGAACAGCAGCGTACTGGAAACCAGCAGCGGCATGACCAGCCGACGTTCATGCTTATACAGCGCCGGCGCCACGAATGCCCATACCTGATAAAGAATGACCGGCACTGACAGGATCACCGAGACCATAAAGGTCAGTTTGATCGGCGTGAAGAAAGGAGAAGCGACATCGGTGGCGATCATCGTCGCGCCTACCGGCATTTTGCTGATAAGCGGAGCGGAAACCAGTTGATAGATATCGTTGGCGAAGTAAACCAACGCCAGGAAGATCACCAGGATGGCAATGATGCTGTTGAGCAGGCGCTTACGCAGCTCAATCAGATGTGAAATTAACGGTTGAGTCTCGTCTACGCCCATTTTTTACGCTTTATCACTCGATGCGGGGGAAGAATCTGGCACTGCCGCGGCGGCTTTTTCCTTAACCGCCGGGACTTCAGCCGGCGAAACGGATGGCTCCTCGGCAACGGGCTCCGGCGTATGTGCCGGGGCGCTGACCTGATGTTCCGCCGTTGCCGGTGTGACATCCTGGCGCTGCGCTTCGCTACCTTTGACGACCGGATTATGGATGGTGTTCGCTTCGTCGCTGGCCTTTTCAGGATCGTGGGCGGTATAGGAACGCTTCATGGATTCGGCCGCTTCGCGCAGTTCATCCATCGAGGCTTTGAGCTCCGGAGTCAGATTATCCAGGCTGGCCTTCTCCACCTTCTTCAGGCTCTCCTGAAACTCCTGCAGTTTTAGCTCCTGGGCAAGCTCATTTTGTACGGTGGTCGCCAGCGAGCGCAACGTACGGATCCAGCTGGCCACCGTTTTGACGGCGACGGGTAGTCGCTGTGGCCCCAATACGATGAGGCCAATCACGAACACCAGCAATAGTTCACTAAAACCGATATCGAACACGAATTACACCTGCTCTTTGTCGTGGCGTTTTGTCTCGTCTTTTTTCGCATCATCTTGTTTATCAGCGATAGTTTTCGCTGCAAAATCTGCATCGGCTGAGGATTTATCAGATTTCTCATCATCGCTCATCGCTTTTTTAAAGCCCTTGATCGATGCGCCTAAATCCGAACCCAGCGAGCTCAGCTTCTTCGTCCCGAAAAGCAGAACTACGATGACGACAACAATTAATAACTGCCAAATACTGATACCACCCATACACGTTCCCCTATGACAGATGATGAATGATGAGAGCGCATTATACACGTCATCCGGTGAGACGCCTCTTTGTCAGGCCGCTCACATGACTTCGCGCAAGAATCAATGCGCCAGAATAAACGCGAAACCTGTCAGCGCGTTTTTCGCCAACCAATAAGCCAGGTCACGACGCCGCCGGCCATCAGCCAGCCTGGCATCATGCCCCACTCCGGGCGGTGGATAAATAACAGCGTACCGCTTAAAAGCAAAACGGCGCCTATACCAAACAGATAGCGGGACTGCCCCTGGCGCACGTGACGCACCTGGAAGTCACGCACGATAGTATCGACGCTGGTCTGCAGCTGTTTGCTCTGCTGCAGGCTTTGGTACACCAGCTCAGGAATTTCCGGCATCCTTTCAATCCAGAACGGCGCTTTTTCTTTAAACGCACGCACCAGCGCGGGAATACCGACCTGATCCTTAATCCACGACTCGAGGAAAGGCTTCGCCGTTTTCCACAAGTCTAACTGAGGATAGAGCTGACGACCTACCCCTTCTACGTAAAGTAATGTCTTCTGAAGCAAAACCAGCTGCGGCTGTACTTCCATATTGAAACGCCGCGCGGTGTTAAACAGATTCAGCAATACGTGGCCGAAGGAGATTTCCGCCAGCGGCTTTTCAAAGATGGGCTCGCACACGGTACGAATCGCAAACTCAAACTCTTCAACGTTGGTATCCGGCGGCACCCAGCCGGAATCGACGTGCAGCTCGGCAACCTTACGATAATCGCGGTTGAAGAAAGCAATAAAGTTTTCTGCCAGATAGCGCTTATCGTCTTTGTTCAGCGAGCCGACGATACCGCAGTCGATACCGATATATTGCGGGTCATGCGGATGATCGTAGCTAACGAAAATATTACCCGGATGCATATCCGCATGGAAAAAGCTGTCGCGAAACACCTGGGTAAAGAAGACCTGCACCCCACGCTCCGCAAGCAACTGCATGTTGGTGCCCTGGGCTTCCAGCGCAGCGACGTCGGAAACCGGAATACCGTAGATCCGCTCCATCACCATCATGCCTTCGCTACAGTAATCGGAATAGACTTCCGGCACGTATAGCATTGGGCTATCTTCGAAATTGCGCCGTAGCTGAATAGCGTTAGCCGACTCGCGTAACAGGTTCAGCTCGTCCATCAGCGTTTTTTCATATTCGCGGACGACTTCTTGCGGGCGCAGACGGCGGCCATCCGGCAGCAGACGAGGTACCCAGCGCGCCAGGCGGTAGATTAATTTCATGTCCGCTTTAATTACCGGCAAGATATCCGGGCGGATGACCTTGATGACGACCTCTTTACCGTTGTCTTTCAGGCGCGCGGTATGGACCTGGGCAATGGAGGCGGAAGCGAGCGGCTCAATGGCGAAATCATCGAACCAGGCTTCAATGGGCAAACCGCCCATCGCTTGTTCGATCTGTTGTTTAGCCAGTTTGCCATCGAAAGGCGCGACGCGATCCTGCAGCAGCGCTAGTTGATCGGCGATTTGCGGCGGGAACAGGTCGCGGCGGGTGGAGAGCATTTGGCCGAACTTAATCCACACCGGGCCCAGCTCCTGCAGCGCCAGGCGTAAGCGTTGACCCAGCGGTTTATCTTTGTGGCGATTCGGCATCCAGAACAACATTCGCCGCCAGATGCGCAGCGGCAACGTGATACGCATTTTGGGAATGAGCTCATCAAGCCCGTAACTCAAAAAGGTGCGGATGATAAAATACAGGCGCCGTAATTCTCCTGGCGTCATTTGCCCTCCAGCGTTTCCAGCCGTTTTTCCAGTGCGGCCAGCGCGCGTTCTACAGCGGCGGACTCTTCAGCAAACCAGGCCATCTCTAACGGCCCCGGCGCCAGTCGCCACTCTTCGGTAATCGCTTCAGCGACGTAGCGCTGCTGGCTTTTCGCGCCCTGCAGCAGGAAGCGCGCGCCGCCGCGAAGCACCTTGCCAACCCCTTCAGCGACGATGTCACCGGTATATGGCGCCAGTAGCTCTGCCGGGTCGAACTCCGCCAGATCGCAAAGCGCGACCATGTTCTGCACAACCTGCAGGTCGCCCTGTACTTCCAGATCGCCGCTGCGAATCAGCGCGGTCAGTTGTTGGCGGTTACGCAACTGCGGCAGCACGCTCAGGCGGGTTATCACGGTACAGTCAGCTTCGCCTTCCCACGCGCCGAGCACGTCGATTTGCTGCTCGCTAAAGGCCAGCACGACAGGCGCCGACAGCTCTTTGAGCTCTACGCGCAGCACTTTCCCCAGTAGGCGTTGACGCGCCGGTTTAAGCGCGCGGTCGCGCCAGAGAAAAGTATTAAGAACCGTTTCGATGCCAGCGGTAACCAGTGGTGCGAAAGGCATAGCGTCCCTCCTGTCAGAACTTATAGCCGCGGTGTAGCGCGACAATACCTGCCGTCAGGTTGTAGTAGTCGACGCTTTCAAAACCCGCCTCCTGCATCATGCCTTTCAAGGTGTCCTGATCGGGATGCATGCGGATGGATTCCGCCAGATAGCGATAGCTTTCCGCATCGTTTGCCACCAGTTCGCCGACTTTCGGCAGCACGTGGAAGGAATAAGCGTCGTAGGCTTTGCTCAGTGGTTCGAGAATCGGTTTGGAGAACTCCAGAACCAGCAAACGTCCGCCCGGTTTCAGCACGCGGTACATTGAACGCAGCGCTTTGTCTTTATCGGTAACGTTACGCAGGCCAAAGGAGATGGTGATGCAGTCAAAGGTGTTATCCGCAAACGGCAGCGCTTCAGCGTTGGCCTGAACGTATTCGACGTTACCGACAATACCGATGTTACGCAGTTTTTCGCGGCCCATTTTGAGCATCGAGTCATTGATATCGGCGAGCATTACGCGGCCGGTTTCGCCCACCAGACGGGAAAACTTCGCCGTCAGGTCGCCGGTGCCGCCCGCTAAGTCCAGCACGGTTTGCCCGCGACGCACGCCGCTGCAGTCGATGGTGAAGCGCTTCCACAAGCGATGAATCCCGAACGACATTAAGTCGTTCATCACATCATATTTTGCAGCGACAGAATGGAATACATGCGCCACCATGTCCGCCTTCTGCTCTTTGGCTACCGTTTGAAAGCCAAAATGCGTTGTTTCTTGTGAATCCTCAACCATCTCTATGCCCGCTTACTTATCAAGAAAATGTTCAGCGAGTGTAACAGATTCAGGCCATTTCCCATACGTTTCAGCTTGGCCTGACGTGCTCGTTTACTCTCGCTGCAGGCGCGGAATCGGAGCTAAGGACATCTTCCTGCGGTGAATTTTCATCTTCCTCAAGGCGGTATTCGTCATCCTGCGCCGTGGCCTGCTCGACTAAATCAGGATTAATCCCGCGCTTAACCTCGACTCCCAGGCCACGGAATGACTCGGCCTGAACCAGCAGGTTGCCGCGCCCCGAGGCGAGCTTTTTCATCGCCTGGCGATAGTTATCCTGGGCTTTATCAAGGCTTTGACCAATAGCCGACATATCGTCGACAAACAGTCGCATCTTGTCATACAGGCGCCCGGCGCGCTCGGCGATTTTCTGCGCATTACGGCTTTGATGCTCATAGCGCCACAAGTTGGCGATGGTGCGCAACGCCACCAGCAGGGTTGTCGGGCTAACCAGCATAATATTGTTCTTCAGCGCCTCGCTGATAAGCTCAGGTTGACGGTCGATGGCCAGCAGGAACGCTGGCTCAACGGGGATGAACATCAGCACATAATCGAGCGAACGTAACCCTGGCAGTTGTTGGTAATCTTTACGCCCCAGCAGGCGAATGTGATTACGCACCGAGGCAATATGCTCCTGCAGCGCCGCTTCGCGGGTGTAATCATCCTCAGCGTTGAAATAACGCTCATAGGCGACAAGGGTCATTTTGGCGTCGATAACCACGTCTTTGCCCTGCGGCAGACGCACGATAACATCCGGCTGCATCCGCGATCGGTTATCGGTTTCGATGCTCACCTGAGTTTGATACTCATAGCCTTCGCGCAGGCCGGAGGCCTCCAGCACGCGGGTTAGCACCACTTCTCCCCAGTTGCCCTGGGTTTTGTTATCGCCTTTCAGCGCTTTCGTCAGGTTCAGCGCCTCTTGCGCCATCTGTGCGTTCAGCTGTTGCAGGTTGCGGATTTCGTGCGCCAGCGTGTGGCGCTCACGCGCCTCCTGGCCGAAGCTATCCTGCACCTGGCGACGGAAGCCGTCGAGCTGTTCACGCAGCGGCGTCAGCAGGCCATGCAGGCTCTGGCGATTTTGTTCATCAACCCGGCGGTTGCTGTGTTCGAATATGCGGTTCGCCAGATTTTCAAACTGCTCGCTCAGGCGCTGCTCGCTGTTGACCATCTGGCGGATTTTATCTTCGGCGTGCAGCTGTGTAGATTCCAGACGGGTGGTCACTTCACGCAGGTCGGCCTCCAGCGAGGTGTTGATATCACGTAGGCTGCGCAGCTCGTTGTTGAGAAGTTCGCACTCATCGCGCCAGTGCGATTCCTGCACCAGCTGCTGACGTGCGGCGCTAAGTTCGATATCCAGCTCGCGGCGCTCTTCAATGAGATCGGCACGGATTTGATCGGCACGGGCTTTTGTCGCCAGCCAGCCAACGATTAATCCTGCCGCCAGCGCCACCACGGCGCTTATCACAATAGAGATATCCACAACGCCTCCCCGGCAACCACTTACGACACAAAAATAGAATTGTGCTGTACAAACGTCCAGTTGAAAAGGATTTTCCTGCGAGGCGCTACGCAAAAAAGAAGGGCCGGAAGATCCGGCCCTGTCAGAAAGAGAGAAGAACTACAGCAGACGGCGCGCCGCTTCCACAACGATTTTTACCGCGTGGCTTTCGGTTTGCTTCATGGTTTCGGCGTTAGGGATCTCTTGCTGGGTACGGTTGACGATAACCCCTGCCACCATCCCTGCGCGCAGGCCCTGGCTGGCGCACATGGTCAGCAGCGTAGCGGATTCCATTTCATAGTTCATGACGCCCATTGCCTGCCACTCTTCCATCGAGCCTTTGAAACGGCTCACGACGCGGCCGGAGAAGGTGTCGTAACGCTCCTGGCCTGGATAGAAGGTATCAGAGGAAGCAGTCACGCCGATATGCGTAGTCGCGCCGATTGATTTCGCCGCTTCCACCAGCGCGGTGGTACAGGCGAAGTCAGCAACGGCCGGAAACTCCATCGGCGCAAAGTGCAGGCTGGCGCCGTCCAGACGGACAGAACCGGTCGTCACCAGTACATCGCCAACATTGATATGCGGCTGAATCGCGCCGGTGGTGCCGATACGCAGGAAGGTACGAACTCCCAGCTGCGCCAGCTCTTCCACGGCGATAGAGGTCGACGGGCCGCCGATACCGGTGGAGCAAACAATCACCGGTTTGCCGTCCAGCTCAGCGCGCCAGGAGGTAAATTCACGATGTGATGCCAGCTTAACCGGCTTATCCATCAGCGCGGCGATCTTTTCCACACGCTCCGGATCGCCAGGGACGATAGCCAGCGTAGCCCCTTGTAAATCGTTCTTAGTGAGGCCGAGATGAAAAACATCAGACTTGGACATAAAAAACTCCTCTGTGGGTCGAAGTATCAGCAGAAGCAAAAGGGTACTTTACAGAAGCCACTCGCTTATTTTTGTGATGATAGTCACCATGCATAACAATGATTGCATTTGTTTTTCAACAAATAGTGATTCACATCACATTAACAAGTTATATTCGCGGTCACAGAACAAAAGATAGCCGCTTTCAGGCACTGTGCTTTATTAACGTTCAGTCTAAGAGTCTATATTTATCGATGCGCTAATAAATAAGGGTACGGAGAATACCATGACCACAACCAAGCAACCCGGATTCGCACCTGCAGCCTCGCCGCACGCCTCTACCGCCGTCCATACGTCGGATGAGCATATTGTCGCCGGAGAAACCTCGATCCCATCGCAGGGCGAGAATATGCCGGCCTATCACGCCCGCCCGAAAAACGCCGACGGCCCGCTGCCGATCGTTATCGTGGTGCAGGAAATTTTCGGCGTACATGAGCATATTCGCGATCTGTGCCGCCGCCTGGCGCAGGAAGGCTATTTGGCG
The DNA here is from genome assembly GCF_050600805.1 of Klebsiella sp. 141240. NCBI lineage: Bacteria > Pseudomonadati > Pseudomonadota > Gammaproteobacteria > Enterobacterales > Enterobacteriaceae > Klebsiella > Klebsiella sp. 141240. The sequence goes on from NZ_JAQIRK010000015.1 coordinate 19,768, forward strand.
ATTGCGCCAGAACTTTACTTCCGCCAGGGCGATCCGAATGAGTACAACGATATCCCTACTCTGTTCAAAGAACTGGTCACTAAGGTGCCTGACGCGCAGGTGCTGGCGGATCTCGACCACGTCGCCAGTTGGGCGGCACGCCACGGCGGCGATGCCCATCGTCTGCTGATCACCGGTTTCTGCTGGGGCGGTCGCATCACCTGGCTGTATGCCGCGCATAACCCGCAGTTGAAGGCAGGCGCCGCCTGGTATGGCAAACTGGTGGGAGAAAAATCGCTGAATTCGCCAAAACACCCGGTGGATATCGCCGTCGACCTCAACGCGCCGGTACTTGGCCTGTACGGCGCTAAAGACGCCAGCATTCCGCAGGATACCGTCGAGACCATGCGCCAGGCGCTGCGGGCGGCGAATGCGAACGCCGAGATCGTGGTCTATCCCGAGGCCGATCACGCCTTTAACGCCGACTATCGCGCCAGCTATCACGAAGAGTCAGCCAAAGACGGCTGGCAGCGAATGCTGGCCTGGTTTGCTCAATATGGCGGTAAAAAAGGGTAACTCGCCTGATACATGAAAAGAGGAGGCCGTGGCCTCCTCTGTTGTTTTCCGCCTATCTATCAGGCTGATTCGCGCAGATTTTGCGCCGCTTGCACCATGTTCGCCAGCGCGGCGCGGGTTTCCGGCCAGCCGCGAGTTTTCAGGCCGCAGTCCGGGTTAACCCACAAGCGCTCCGCCGGGATACGTTGCGCGGCCTTCTCCAGCAACCCTTCAATCCACTCCACGCTCGGTACGTTTGGCGAGTGAATATCATAAACGCCCGGGCCGATTTCGTTTGGATATTCGAACTCTTCAAACGACTCCAGCAGTTCCATGTCAGAACGCGAGGTTTCAATGGTGATGACGTCGGCATCCAGCGCGGCGATAGAATCCATGATGTCATTGAACTCGCAATAACACATGTGGGTATGAATCTGGGTGTCATCCTTAGCAACCGCGGCGTTGATGCGAAAAGCTTCTACACCCCACTGTAGATAAGCATCCCAGTCGCTGCGCTTCAGCGGCAGACCTTCGCGTAGCGCCGGTTCATCAATCTGGATAATACCGATACCGGCCGCCTCCAGATCCGCCACTTCATCGCGCAGCGCCAGCGCAATCTGTTTCGCGATGGTTTCACGGCTGACATCTTCCCGCGGGAAGGACCAGCACAGAATGGTTACCGGACCGGTCAACATGCCTTTGACCGGCTTGTCGGTAAGAGACTGCGCGTACTTCGCCCATTCGACGGTGATCGCCTGCGGACGGCTGACGTCGCCGATAACCACCGGCGGTTTCACGCAGCGAGAGCCATAGCTTTGCACCCAACCGTTTTGCGTGAAGATGAAACCGTCCAGATGCTCACCGAAATACTCCACCATGTCGTTACGCTCGGCTTCTCCATGCACCAGCACGTCTAAACCCAGACGTTCTTGTTCGACGATCGCCTGCTTAATATGTTCGGCAATACCCGTCCGATAATGGCTGGCGTCGAGGTTACCTTTTTTGAAATCCAGCCGCAGGGTACGAATTTCGGTTGTCTGCGGGAATGAACCGATCGTCGTCGTCGGCCATGCTGGCAGGTTAAAGCGCCTGCGCTGCGCCTGTGCGCGCTCGGCATAAGGGCTGGCGCGCTGGCTGTCCTGAGCAGTGATTGCCGCCAACCGTTTTTCCACTGCCGCGTTGTGTACGCGAGTCGAATGGCGACGAGCCTGGATTGGCGCGCTCCACGCCTCGATCGCCGTCGTATTACCGCTGTTCAGCGCATCGCGCAGCAGCGCCAGTTCGCCGCACTTCTGCAGGGCGAAAGCAAACCAACTTTTTACTTCGGCATCAAGACGGGTCTCTACGCTCAGATCGATCGGGCTATGCAACAGCGAGCAGGATGAAGCGATCCACAGCGCACGTTGACCGACAATCGCTTTAATTTGCGCATATTTTTCCGTGAGATCGGCGCGCCAGACGTTACGACCGTTGATCAGCCCGGCGGATAGCAGCCAGTCGGCCGGCAGGCGTTTATGTAATTCAGCAACATCATCTTTGCCATGCACCAGATCGACGTGAAGCCCCTGTACCGGCAGCGCGGTGATAACATCAAGGTTGTCGGCGATCCCTTCAAAATAGGTGGTCAGCAGTAGTTTTAGCTGCCCCTGCAGGGCCTCATAAGCCGGTTTAAAGGCATCCAGCCATGCTTGCGGCAGCTCCAGCACCAGCGCCGGTTCATCAATCTGCATCCACTCAATGCCGCGTTTCGCCAGCTCGCCCAGTACCTGCTGGTAAACCGGAAGGATATCGTTCAGCAGGCTTAAACGGTCAAACTGTTCGCCTTTTACTTTGCCCAGCCACAGATAGGTTACCGGCCCCAGCAGTACAGGCTTAATCTTGTGGCCCAGCGCCAGCGCTTCGTCCACTTCATCCAGCAGTTGGGTCCAGCTCAGCTTGAACTGCTGGCCCTGGACAAATTCCGGCACCATGTAGTGATAGTTGGTATTGAACCACTTGGTCATTTCCGCGGCGGCAGCGGGTTCGCCGGTCGGCGCGCGACCGCGACCAATGCGGAACAGAGTATCGATATCGACGGTGCCGTCTTTGTTCTGATGACGAGCCGGCACGTTGCCCAGCAGCAGGCTGGTGGTCAGAACATGGTCGTACCAGGCAAAATCGCCCACCGGCAGCAGATCAATGCCAGCCTGTTTCTGCTGCTCCCAGTGACGAGCGCGAAGTTCGCGACCTACCGCCAACAGCTCTTCACGCGTGGCGTTGCCCGCCCAGTAGCTCTCTTGCGCTTTTTTCAGCTCGCGGCGAAGGCCAACGCGAGGAAAACCGAGGGTGTGATTGAGGATTGTCATGTTATGCCCCTTATGGAATTTTTTGCATTTAGCCATCCAGATGTTTACACATCCATAATGTAAAGGTACTGTATATTCCTCAAGCGCAAATTATTCATGCCGAAGTGAAGGACATTCATGATCGAGATTAAACACCTGAAAACGCTACAGGCGTTGCGGAACAGCGGCTCGCTGGCGGGCGCGGCGGCGGCCCTGCACCAAACCCAGTCGGCCCTGTCCCACCAGTTTAGCGATCTGGAACAGCGCCTTGGCTTCCGTTTGTTTGTGCGTAAAAGCCAGCCGCTACGCTTCACGCCGCAAGGAGAAATTCTGCTGCAGTTGGCCAATCAGGTGCTGCCGCAGATCGCTCGCGCGCTACAGGATTGCAACGAACCACAGCAAACCCGTCTGCGGCTGGCGATTGAGTGCCATAGCTGTATTCAATGGCTCACCCCGGCGCTGGAAAGCTTCCGCGCCCGCTGGCCGCTGGTGGAAGTTGATTTTCAGTCCGGCGTCACCTTTGACCCGCAGCCAGCCCTGCAGCAGGGTGAACTCGATCTGGTGATGACCTCAGATATTTTACCGCGTAGCGGTCTGCACTATTCACCGATGTTTGATTATGAAGTTCGTCTGGTGTTAGCACCGGAACATCCGCTGGCGGCGAAAACGCGCATCTCCCCGGAAGATCTGGCTGCGGAAACGTTACTGATTTATCCGGTACAGCGCGGGCGACTGGACATCTGGCGCCACTTCCTGCAACCGGCGGGGATCAGCCCGCAGTTGAAAAGCGTCGATAACACGCTGCTGCTAATTCAGATGGTTGCCGCGCGAATGGGTATCGCCGCCCTGCCGCATTGGGTGGTGGAAAGTTTTGAACGCCAGGGTTTGATTGTCACCAAAACCCTGGGAGAAGGACTGTGGAGCCGGCTGTACGCTGCGGTGCGCGATGGTGAGCAACGCCAGCCGGTAACAGAAGCATTTATTCGCTCAGCGCGGAACCACGCTTGCGATCATCTGCCGTTTGTACGGAGTGCGGAGCGACCCAGCGGCGATGGACCCATAGCGAAGCCAGGATTACCAGCGCGCCAATGATAAAGCTCGGCCAGTGAGGCTGCTCCTGCCAGATAGCAAGGTTAACCAGCAGCCCGGCGGGGACGTGAACGTTATTCATGATCCCCAACGTACCGGCATCCACCTGCGTCGCGCCGTAATTCCACATGAAGTACCCCAATCCGGAAGCAACCACGCCAAGCCAGACCAGGATTCCCCACTGCAGACCGGTAGTCGGTAGCCTCTGCGGATTGCCCAGCATAAACCACGCCGCTACCGCCACAATAAAGGCGCCGGCATAGAACCAGGCAAAAGCATTGTGTTGCGGCATCGGGCGGACTTCCATCAAACGCTTGTAGCCCACCATGCCGATGGCGAAGCAGATATTCGACAACTGCACCAGCAATAGCCCGGTCCAGAAATGATCGCTGACTTTGTCGTAGCGGATGATCGCCGCCCCTAACACCGCCAACGCCGCGCTAAGCAGATAGCCCCAGCGCAGTTTACGACCGCTGAGCAGATCGTAAATCAGGGTGATATATAGCGGGGTAAAGACCGTAAACAACAGAAATTCCGACACCGTCAGATAGAGATAGGCGCGGAAAGCCAGCAAATACATAATGCCAAGCTGCATTGCCCCCACTAGCATATAGAGCACGATGGTACGCGGAGACTGGCCGCGCGTACGCAGGAAAGGCAGGAACACCAGCGCTGCCAGGCCCACGCGCATCAGCACGGAAAAATAGCTATCGACGCTACCGGCAAGGTATTCGCCAATCAGACTAAACGAAAAGGCCCACAGGATAGTGGTGATAATTAAAAGCGCCACAACGGTCGTCTCATTGAATAAAGAACAGGCATTGTAGCGGAGAGAAGGGTTGACGACTGACCACTTATTAGTCAGTCGTCAATGTTTATCAATCGAGATATAACTTGCGCAGGTAATGCGGTACGGCATCGTCGGCGTTGCTGCCGATCACTTCCAGCTCCGGATGCAAATCCTTCAACCGCTGATGGGCGTTTGCCATAATGCAGCCTTTACCGGCCATCGACAGCATCTCGGCGTCGTTCATGCCGTCGCCAAAGGCGATACACTCCTTGAGGCTGTAGCCGAGCATTTTCGCAACGGCCTCCAGCGCATGTCCCTTCGAAACACCGCCGGCCATTACTTCAAGACAAGTTAGCGTGGAAAAACTCACATTGACGCGGTCGCCCCAGCGCGCGTTGATAGCCTGCTCAAGCGGCAGCAAATGTTCATGATCTTCACAGGTGAAGAAAACTTTGCTGATGCCATCCGCATCCAGCTCGCCCGGTTCATAAAGCTTGTAGTTGAATACCGCCTCTTTGAAGAAGCGCATCTCTTCCGGGCGATGGCGATTCATAAACCATTCATCTTCACGATAGACGTTGGTCACAATCTTCACATCGTTACGCACCATCTCAAACAGATCGCTGGCGATATCGCGGTCGAGGTTATGGGCGAAGATTTGTTTTCCTTCACTATCATGTACCCGCGCGCCGTTAGAGGTGATCATGTACGACTTAATGCCGAGATTATCGCGGATCTGCCCCACATCGATGTAGTGGCGGCCAGTGGCGAAGACGAAATTTATCCCGCGCGCGGTGAGTAGCTTCAGCGTCTCTTTGGCATAAGGGGTGAGGAAATGGTCGGGGGAAAGCAGCGTGCCATCTAAATCAGACGCAACAACCTGGTACATAAAAAATTTAACCTCTAAGCAGGGCGACGAGATCTATCGTCGGATTAAGTATGTCGATTGAAAAAATCGACGATGGCATTTAGCGCGACTGAGCGCATAGCGTCCTTTTCAAAAAGGATCTCGTGATATGCCCCTTCAATAACGAGCGGCTTATCGCCTTCACAAGGGTGCCCGGCAGCGGAACGGAGTTCACAATAGCGGTCGTGCATCAGATTATCGACCACCCTTTCATCCTCAGCCTGAATCAATAACGTCGGAGTCGTGTCTTTCTCGACGCCGGACAATATCTCTTCACCGGCCAGAATACCTTCACGCACCCAGTGATAGGTTGGCCCGCCAACGCGTAGCCGCGGATCGTCAGCATAAAAACGCAGGTTGCGACGATAGCGCTGGCGGCTATGAGTCAATACATTGAGCGAAAACGGCAGCGCCCGCCAGCGGCCCGTACCGATGGCATACTCTTCGCGAATACGCTGATGGCCCTCAGCCCAGTCGAGAATATGGCGCACCATCCAGTCAGGCAGGCGCATGATGATGCCAAACATTGGCGCGCACAAGGCAATGGCGTCACAATGCTGCCGGTGACGCTGCAAGAACAGCGTGGCAATGGCGCCGCCCATCGAGTGGGCGAGAATAAAACGTTTACGCCAGTGGCCGGGAACCACTTCCTGCTGCCAAAGCGCAGCCAGATCGTCAACATAATCGCTAAAGCGCACAACATGACCGCGGTGGGTATCAGACAGCAACCTACCGGAGCGACCCTGACCGCGGTGATCGATAATCATCACGTCAAAGCCGCTGTGGAAGAGATCGTAGGCTAGTTCGGCGTACTTCACGTAGCTTTCGATGCGGCCGGGGCAAATGACCACCAGCCGGTCGTTATTTGCGGCACAAAAGCGCACAAAGCGTACCGGAACCTTATCGACGCCCGTAAATTCAGCTTCTTCCCGCTGATGCCAAAAATCCGTCAGCGGCCCCATGGTAAAGGCCGCAAACGCGTTTTCTCGTGTGTCCCAGTCCTTTTGCTGCCCAAACATCGGGTTTACACCCCTGTTAACCGCTGAAAATCGTTTTTTTGTCGCACATCACACAATGCTGATGCAATAGCGTATTGTGGCATAAAAATAGACAATCAGGGAGATTCTCATGACCTTCGAGTGGTGGTTCGCTTATCTGCTGACATCAATCATTCTCAGCCTGTCGCCGGGTTCCGGCGCGATCAATACCATGACCACATCCATCAACCACGGCTATCGCGGCGCGGCGGCCTCTATTGCCGGCCTGCAAACCGGGTTGGCCATTCATATCGTGCTGGTCGGCGTCGGTTTGGGCACGCTCTTCTCACGCTCGGTACTGGCATTTGAAGTGTTGAAATGGGCGGGCGCGGCCTATCTTATCTGGCTGGGGATTCAGCAATGGCGGGCGGCGGGTTCAATCGACCTGAATACGCTGGCGCGAACTCAAAGCCGCGGTAAGCTCTATAAACGCGCGGTGTTCGTCAATCTAACCAACCCAAAAAGTATCGTCTTCCTCGCCGCACTGTTTCCCCAGTTCATCGTGCCGCATCAGCCGCAGGTGATGCAGTACCTGGTACTCGGCGTCACCACTATCGTAGTCGATATCATTGTGATGATCGGTTACGCGACGCTGGCGCAGCGCATTGCGGCCTGGATTAAAGGTCCGAAGCAGATGAAGGCGCTGAATAAAGTGTTTGGTTCGCTGTTTATGCTGGTGGGTGCGCTGCTCGCTTCCGCCCGTCACGCCTGAATACTGGAATCTTGCTCGCACAGCGCTGCGCCATTTGCGGCCTTAGTCGTATTATCACGCGTGCTGGCGCGCAAAGATGAGAGAGACTTTATCCACGCGCTGTCGGCCCCGCCTTTTCAGTGCCAGAATGCCGCCATTGGGTTTATTCACGGATGAACGAAAATGGCGGAAACGGCAACCCCTCATGATGCAGTCTTTAAGACCTTTCTGTCGCGGGTAGAAACGGCGCGCGATTTTATTGAGATCCACCTTCCGCCGGCGTTAATTCAGGTTTGTAAACTGGATACGCTGCGCCTGGAATCCGGGAGTTTTCTGGAAGATGACCTGCGGCCCTACTACAGCGATATTCTGTATTCGCTGGAGACAAACCGCGGCCCGGGGTATATCCATGTCCTGATAGAACACCAGAGTTCACCTGATAAACTGATGGCGTTTCGTCTGATGCGCTACGCCATCGCCGCCATGCAGAGGCATCTGGAGAATGGTCATAAAACGTTACCGCTGGTAATTCCCATTCTCTTTTATCAAGGACGTCGCAGCCCCTATCCCTGGTCGCTGAACTGGCTGGATAATTTTGACGACTCGATGCTTGCCCATCAGCTGTATTCAGGCGCGTTTCCGCTGGTCGATATTACGGTGATCCCTGATGACGAAATTATGCGCCACCGCAGTATGGCGGCGCTTACGCTGGTACAAAAACATATTCGCCAGCGCGATATGGCACAGCTGCTTGACAAGTTGACCCACCTCTTAATGTTGGAGCAGATGAGCGGACAACAAATCGCCGTGCTGATAAAATATATGGCTCAGGCGGGAGAAGCTCAGGATATTCGGGCACTATTGTATGGGCTGGCACAGCGTGTGCCGCAGCATGGAGGAATGCTAATGACTCTGGCAGAAACGTGGCTCGCAGAAGGCAGAGAGAAAGGTATTAAAGAAGGAAAACGACAGGCCCTTTTACAGGTCGCCGCAGCGATGCTCAATCGCGGCATGGATGACGATGCTATCCTGGAAATGACCGGTTTGACCAGGGATGAACTACAGCGCCTTCGTCACTAATGTCTGCCCCACCCGGCAACCAACCGGGTGGATAATCGCATGACGAGTTAGCGCGAAATAATCAGATGAATGCCGAAACCGGCAAACAGGGTGCCGGCGATGCCGTCTATCCACTTTGCCATCCGCTGATAGCCGCGGCGCATTTTCGGCAGTGCGAAGAGGCTGGCTACGATGGTGAACCACGCCAGCGTTTCAAGGACGATCAGCAGGAAAATTCCCCAACGCGCCCCGGCGCCGATGTTATCGCCAACGAACAGCGAGAAGACCGATCCGAAGTAGATAATCGCTTTCGGGTTGGCGAGGTTAGTCAGCAGGCCCTTCAGGAAACTGCGCCCGCTACGCGCCAGCTCAACCTGCGGTTCCGCCGCAACAATGTCGTTTTTCTTCAGCGCGCCGCGCAGCATTTGATAGCCCATCCAGCACAGATACAGCCCACCGCCGACCATAATCAACGTATGCAGCCAGGCCATTTTCTCGATAATCAGATGCAAGCCGAGCAGCGCGACGCCCGCCCAGACCATCACGCCGCCGGTGATCCCCAGCACGCCCATCATCGCCTCTTTGCGCGAGCGGCTCACCGCGGTTTGCGAAACGAAGAAAAAATCCGGCCCCGGACTCATTAGCGCAATGATGTGCACCAGCGCCACGGTGAGAAAAAGCATCAACATGTTTAACTCGCAGGGAAATAGTGAAGAAGGAAACTATTCTGGCACCTTTTCCCGCGGCTGACTACTCATCATCGCCATCGACATGAGCACGTATCAGCGCCATGAATTCTTTACCGAAGCGCTCAAGCTTGCGAGTCCCCACGCCGTTGACGCTAAGCATCTCCCCGGCGGTAAGCGGCGACTGTTCGGCCATCTCAATAAGCGTCGCGTCGTTAAAGACGACGTATGGCGGGATATTCTCCTCGTCGGCGATCGCTTTACGTAATTTACGCAGCTTGGCGAACAGCTTGCGGTCGTAATTGCCGCCGAAGGATTTCTGCATCGCTTTCGGTTTTAGCGCCACGATACGCGGCACGGCGAGCTGCAGCGGGACTTCACCGCGCAGTACCGGACGCGCGGCCTCGGTGAGCTGCAGCGCGGAGTGCTGGGCAATATTTTGCGTCACCAGTCCGAGGTGGATTAACTGGCGAATCACGCTCACCCAGTGCTCGTGGCTCTGCTCGCGACCAATACCGTAAACCGGCAGTTTATCGTGGTTCAGGTCGCGGATACGCTGATTGTTGGCGCCGCGGAGTACTTCAACCACGTAGCCCATCCCGAAGCGTTGATTCACCCGGTAAATAGTTGAAAGCGCCTTGCGCGCGTCCATTAAGCCATCGTACTGCTTTGGCGGGTCAAGGCAGATATCACAGTTGCCGCACGGCTCCTGGCGCCCTTCGCCAAAATAGTTCAGCAGCACCAAACGGCGACAGGTCTGCGCTTCGGCGAAGGCGCCCATCGCATTCAGCTTATGACGTTCAATATCCTGCAGCGGCCCGGCGGGCTTCTCCTCCAGGCAGCGGCGCAGCCACGCCATATCCGCCGGATCGTAAAACAGCATCGCTTCCGCCGGCAGGCCGTCACGCCCGGCGCGGCCGGTTTCCTGATAATAGGATTCAATATTGCGCGGGATATCAAAGTGCACCACAAAGCGGACGTTCGGCTTGTTAATGCCCATACCGAAGGCCACCGTCGCCACCACGATCTGCAGATCGTCACGCTGGAATTTCTCCTGCACGTCGGCACGAATATCATTTTCCAGGCCAGCATGGTAGGCCGCCGCGCTGATGCCACGGCTTTGCAGCCTGGCAGCGGTGTCTTCAACTTTAGAACGGCTGTTGCAGTAGATAATCCCTGATTTACCGCGCTGATCCTGGACGTATCGCATCAACTGATCGAGCGGCTTAAATTTCTCCATCAGCATATAGCGGATATTGGGGCGATCGAAGCTACTAACCTGAATCAGCGGATCGTTAAGCCCCAGCAGGCGAACAATATCGCGGCGGGTGGTGTCATCCGCGGTGGCGGTGAGCGCCATAAACGGAATATGCGGCATCCGCTGACGCAGCTGGCCCAACGCGGCATATTCCGGGCGGAAATCATGGCCCCACTGCGAGATACAGTGCGCCTCATCCACCGCCAGCATCGCTAAGTTCCAGTGGCTCAGATGCTCCAGGAAGTTGTCCAGCATCAGGCGTTCCGGCGCGATATACAGCAGACGAATCTGCCCGCTGCGGCACCCCGCCATCACCTCTTGCTGCTGCTCGCGGCTCTGAGTCGAGTTAAGACAAGCCGCGGCGACGCCGTTAGCCAGCAGCTGATCGACCTGGTCTTTCATTAGCGAAATCAGCGGCGACACGACAACCGTCAGGCCGCCTAGCACCAATGCAGGCACCTGATAGCACAGCGACTTACCGCCGCCGGTCGGCATCACCACCAGGCAATCGCGGCCTTCCAGCGCCGTGGCGATGATCGATTCCTGGCCCGGGCGGAACTGCTGGTAGCCGAAGGTCTCTTGTAAAACCTGCTTAGCCAGCGATTCCTGATTTAATACTTCCGCCTGTGCCACGTTGACCCCATCCGCCTGAAAAGAAAACAGGCGCTATTTTCAGCGCCTGAGAGCCAGAGTGCAACGATTAAAACAGATCGTTGAGCATCACGCCGACGCCGACCCGCGTCTGATTGAAGTTATAGTCGATGAGCGACTCGCCATAACCGCTGTACACCTGAGTATAGGCGCGCACGTGTTTGGTAATAGGGTAACTGACCCCGATTTCCGCGCCGCCGTAGCCCGTATTCCAGTTATATTGCCCCTGAGCGCTAAAAATAGCTTCCCCCAGCTGGTAGCCAATCTTCAGGCGGTAGTACCCCATGTATTTCGTAATATCCGGGTTATCATCGGTGCTGCCGACCACATACCACGGCTTCACTTCAACCAGCCAGTTACCGTTTTGCGCCATCAGGCGAGTATACAGGCGGTTCCAGCTACGTGACGTTGGATCGGAACGGCCGTTAGAGTCGTGGTTATAGCCGACTTCGATATCGCGCAAGGTCCAGCCGGCAAACTCATAATCCGTCGCGAAGCCAAGGAAGAGCTGAGGCTCGTAGTTAGTTTCGCGAAACGGCGCCGAGCCTTTACTGTTAGAGAGCTGCCACCAGGATTTTTGCGTATAGGAGGCGCCAAGCAGCGAATTATCGCCGAGAATGCCGCGCCATAACGGGAATGCCAGGCTGAGCTGGAACTTCACCTCATCCTTACGCGCGTCATCTGCCCAGTCGTAACTACGAATAGCCTCTTTATTGAGATCGCTGGTCCACGTATAGAGCAGATAGTTGCTCTCATAAGGATAAAGCAGGAACGGATTATCATGGTCCTGCAGCAGGTTGGCGATAATACTGCCCCGTACCGCGGGTTTGTCATGAACGGATTGTTCAATCGGCGCGTCCTGCGCCAGAACGCCCGCCGGCAGCGCGCTAAGCGCCAGCAGCCAGGCTAAAGAGATACGCATTACTGTTCTCCTGAAGAAGGGTTCTTATTTAATGTTTTGTCCTGCTGCCATTCTACCTATTTATCCACCTCCCGCTGCGTTATCGCCTCCGAAAGTGGAAATCAATATTTTTGAAGCATAAAATCAACATTTCATTAACGAAATGGACCTCTGCTATGTCTGAACTGACCGCCGCCGCCGCGCTAAAGCTGGTGGGAGAGATTTTTGTTTATCACATGCCTTTTAACCGCGCGCTGGGGCTTGAGCTGGAGCGTTATGAAAAGGAATTTGCCCAGCTCAGCTTTAATAATCAGCCGATGATGGTTGGCAACTGGGCACAGAGTATCCTGCACGGCGGCGTTATCGCCTCTGCGCTGGATGTCGCCGCTGGGCTGGTCTGCGTCGGCAGCACCCTGACTCGCCATGACACTATCAATGAAGAAGAGCTGCGCCAGCGCCTCTCGCGGATGGGAACTATCGATTTGCGCGTCGATTACTTACGCCCTGGCCGCGGCGAGCGCTTTACCGCCACCAGCAGCCTGCTGCGCGCTGGAAACAAAGTCGCGGTGGCCCGCGTCGAGCTGCATAACGAAGAGCAGGTTTATATCGCCAGCGCCACGGCCACCTATATGGTGGGTTGATTGCCGCAGATCGAGTAACATCACTCTCTTTGGCAATGGATTCTACCAATGGACGCAAAACAAACGCGGCTGGGCGTTATGCTGGCGCTGGCCGCCTATTTTATCTGGGGTATCGCACCGGCGTACTTCAAACTTATTTACTACGTTCCCGCCGATGAAATCCTCACGCATCGCGTGATCTGGTCTTTCTTTTTCATGGTGGCGCTCATCAGCGTCAGCCGCCAGTGGCCGCAGGTAAAAAAACTGCTAAAAACCCCGCGCAAGATCTTCCTGCTCGCGCTCTCTGCAGTGCTGGTCGGCGGCAACTGGCTGCTCTTTATCTGGGCGGTCAATAACCACCATATGCTGGAAGCCAGCCTCGGCTACTTTATTAACCCGCTGGTTAATATCGTGCTCGGGATGATTTTCCTCGGCGAACGCTTTCGTCGGCTGCAGTGGTTGGCGGTGATCCTCGCCTTCTGCGGCGTGCTGGTGCAGTTGTGGACCTTTGGCTCACTGCCGGTAATCGGCCTTGGGCTAGCCTTCAGCTTTGCCTTCTACGGACTGGTACGTAAGAAAATCGCCGTCGATGCGCAGACCGGCATGTTGGTGGAAACGCTATGGCTGCTGCCAGTGGCGGCGATCTGGCTTTTCGGCATCACCGATAGCCCAACCAGCCATATGGGAGACAACCCCTGGTCGCTCAATTTGCTGCTAATGGCCGCGGGCGTGGTAACCACCATCCCCCTGCTGTGCTTCACCGGCGCGGCGACCCGCCTGCGCTTGTCGACATTGGGCTTTTTCCAGTACATCGGCCCGACGCTGATGTTCCTGCTGGCGGTAACGTTCTACGGTGAAGTGCCGGGCACGGATAAAATGGTAACCTTCGCCTTTATCTGGGTGGCGCTGGCGATATTCGTGATGGATGCGGTATATACGCAAAGACGGGGGCGTCGGGGATAGGATATTACCCGATGTCGGCTACGCCTTATCCGGCCTACAAAAGCACAACACGTAGGCCCGGATAAGCGAAGCGCATCCGGCACAACAACTACAGCCAGTTTTTACGCTTGAAGTAGAGATACGGCGCCAGGCCAGCCAACATCATAAACACGATGGCTCCCGGATAACCAAAGCTCCAGTGGAGTTCCGGCATAAACTCAAAGTTCATCCCATAGCTGGACGCCACCAGCGTCGGCGGCAGGAACACCACTGAGACCACCGAGAAGATTTTGATAATGCGGTTCTGCTCGATGTTGATAAAGCCCATCGCCGCCTGCATCAGGAAGTTCACCTTCTGGAACAGCGATTCGTTGTGCGGCAGCAGGGATTCGATATCTCGCAGGATCTCTCGCGCCTGTTCCAGCTGGCCTGCCGGCAGACGCGCCTTGCGCACGAGGAAGTTGAGCGCGCGCTGGGTATCCATCAGACAGAGGCGAACCTTCCAGCCGATATCTTCCAGTTCCGCCAGCGTCGACAGCGCTTCGTCATACTCGTCGCCCTGATGGCCTTCCATAATCACGCGGCTCAGCTTTTCCAGGTCGCTGTAGATGTTTTCTATTTCATCCGCCAGCTGTTCGATTTTGGTCTCGAACAGGTCTAACAGCAGCTCATAGGCGTTGCCGTCGACCAGCGTCTGGTTACGCACGCGCATGCGGTACAGGCGAAAAGCGGGCAGTTCACGCTCGCGCAGGGTAAACAGGCGGCCTTCGCGGATAGTAAACGCCACGGTTGAGTTGCCGGCGTGATCGTCAGCATCTTCGAAAAAGAAAAAGGAGTGGATGTGTAAACCATCTTCGTCTTCAAAGAAACGCGCTGACGCTTCGATGTCTTCCAGTTCCGGGCGCGTCGCCAGGTTCTGGCCTAGCTCCGTTTGCACACGGCTACGTTCGTCATCGTCTGGCTCGACCAGATCGACCCACACCGAGCTGGCAAGATGCTTGATCTCATCGGCCTCAAGGCGCGTTAAACGATTATTTTCCAGTTGAAATGCGCTCAGCATGACCGGGACTCCCAATACAAAAAATTTATCGGACAGTTCGATGGGCACACAGAAACTATTTGGGTTTCAGACCATTAAGCCTGACTCAGAGCGACGGGGATAGGACGAGTCGCCGACAACCGCTAAGGCTATCGGCATAAGGGGATAGCCTTAGGAGTTGTTCCTGAATGACAGGAAGTTGAGCCAGCATCTACTGGGTGTGTCCAAGGCGAATGTCCTCTTAGCGTAATCGTGCGCGCATGTTACGCCAGCGCCAAAACGGCGTCAACACGCAAGGGAACGCTAAAGAGCAAATCCTGCCCTTTAGCATATAAGGCTAGCAGATTATTACAAAAAAATTATATTTTTCTTAAAGTTACACCGTTTCCAGCCGGGCATAGGCGGCAACCAGCCATTTAATTCCCTGCCCCTGGAATGCCACCTGCAGCCGGCTATGTTCACCGCTGCCCTCAAGGTTTACGATGGTGCCTTCGCCGAACTTCGGATGCCGAACCCGCTGGCCCAGCTTATAGCCGGTATCGTTCTCCGCCACCGGTGTACCGAGGCGCTGATGGTTAACCGGGCGGCTCACCGTCGCCCGCAGCCGTACCTCTTCCACGCACTCTTCCGGCAGCTCGCCGATAAAGCGCGATGGGCGATGGTAAACCTCTTTGCCGTACAAACGACGGGTTTCGGCGTAGGTCAGCGTCAGTTTCTGCATCGCGCGCGTCACGCCGACGTAGGCCAGACGACGCTCTTCCTCCAGACGACCGCCCTCATCAAGCGCCATCTGGCTCGGGAACATCCCCTCTTCAACGCCGACGATAAACACCTGCGGGAACTCCAGCCCTTTCGCCGAGTGCAGAGTCATCAGCTGTACCGCATCCTGCCAGGTATCCGCCTGCCCTTCGCCGGCTTCCAGCGCGGCGTGGGAGAGGAACGCCTGCAGCGGCATCAGATCTTCATCTTCTTCGTTGTAGCTGAACTGGCGCGTCGCCGTCACCAGTTCTTCCAGGTTTTCGATACGGGTCTGGCCCTTCTCGCCTTTCTCCTGCTCGTACATCATACGCAGGCCGGAATCTTTAATGACCCGGTCAGTCTGGACATGCAATGGCATATCGGCGGTTTCCTGCGCCAGCGCGTCGATAAGCTCCATAAAGCGCTGCAGCGCGCTGGCAGCGCGGCCAGCCAGCGCTTTCTCTTTCAGCAGCTCGCGGCAGGCCTGCCACAGCGTCAGCTGACGATCGCGCGAGGTCTGGCGCACCACATCCAGAGTACGATCGCCGATGCCGCGGGTAGGCGTATTGACCACACGCTCAAACGCCGCGTCATCGTTGCGGTTGGCAATCAGGCGCAGATAAGAGAGCGCATCTTTGATTTCCTGACGTTCGAAGAAGCGCATGCCGCCGTAGATACGGTAAGGCATGCTGGCCTGCAGCAGCGCCTCTTCCAGCACGCGCGACTGGGCGTTACTACGATAGAGGATGGCGCACTGCTCCAGCGCTCCGCCGTTCTCCTGCCAGGTTTTAATTCGGTTAACGACGAAACGCGCTTCATCGAGATCGTTGAAGGCGCAGTACAGCGAAATGGGCTCACCGTCGGCACCGTCGGTCCACAGTTTTTTGCCCAACCGCCCGTTGTTGTTTTCAATCAGGGCGTTAGCCGCGCTGAGAATATTGCTGGTCGAACGGTAGTTTTGCTCCAGGCGGATGGTTTCCGCGCCGGGGAAGTCATTAAGGAAACGCTGAATGTTTTCGACCTGCGCGCCGCGCCAGCCGTAAATCGACTGATCATCATCGCCGACAATCATCACTTTGCCGGTATCGCCCGCCAGCAGGCGGATCCAGGCATATTGAATGTTGTTGGTATCCTGGAATTCGTCGACGAGAATATTGGTGAAGCGCTCGCGGTAGTGCTGCAGGATATGCGGTTTGTTCAGCCACAGTTCGTGCGCGCGCAGCAGCAGCTCGGCGAAGTCCACCAGCCCGGCGCGATCGCAGGCTTCCTGATAGGCCTGATACACTTTCTGCCAGGTCTGTTCGACCGGGTTGCCGTAGCTCTGAATATGGTGCGGGCGCAGCCCTTCATCTTTTTGGCTGTTGATGTACCACATCGCCTGACGCGGCGGCCATTGCTTCTCATCCAGGTTCATCGCCTTAATCAGGCGCTTCAGCAGGCGTAGCTGGTCTTCGCTATCGAGGATTTGGAAATCCTGCGGCAGGTTGGCATCCAGATGATGGGCGCGTAGCAGGCGATGGGCCAGGCCGTGGAAGGTGCCGACCCACATACCGCCCTGGGTGGTGCCCATCAGTTGGCCGATACGGTGGCGCATTTCCGCCGCCGCTTTGTTGGTAAAGGTCACCGCCATAATGGAATATGGCGAGCAGTTCTCTACGCTCAGCAGCCAGGCGATACGGTGCACCAGTACGCGCGTCTTACCACTGCCCGCCCCTGCCAGAACCAGCATATTGGTGCGCGAGGCCGCTACGGCTTCACGCTGTTTGTCATTAAGGCTGTCGAGCAGGTAAGAAACGTCCATTGGCACCGCCGGAAGAGAAGGGGTTCCACGAACCCCTGTTAATATATACAGAGTTACTGGTGATTATATCAGCGAGGTCAGAGATGCCAACCGTGAAATTTCAATATGCGGCAGCAGGCGGCTATCGGCGGTTTTCATCAGCGAGGCGTCCTGCGGCTTGATCCAGCAGGCCTGCATTCCACAGCGAATAGCGCCAGCCACGTCGGTGGTCAGATCATCGCCGACGTGCAGAATCTGCCCGAGCGGCAAATCCAGACGCTCCGCCGCCAGATGGTACATATCGGCAAACGGCTTGGAGCGGCCATCCGGACCCGCGCGCAGCACGAAACGGAAATAGTCGTTCAGGCCGAACAGTTCCGGCTGGGCGTTACCGTTGGTGATAGCCACCAGCGGCCATTTCTGCGCCAGCTTCGCCAGCGTATCGTGCGTCTCCTGCGGCACATCGACGCGGCTGCGCCAGTGGGCGAAGTTTTCCATCGCCGCATCGGCGCCGGCTTTCGCCTCGGCGGCGGAGAGCCCGGCGTTACGCATCCCTAACTCCAGCGCGCGGTGGCGCCAGACGGTGACGTCATGATAAATCTCAGGTTCTGAGGACAATAGCGTTTGGCGCAGGCGGTTAAGATCGCTTGCATCAAACTGGCTCAGCGCCGGATGGTAATTACGCACAAATGTCAGCGATTCCTGCATCGTCCGGTCAATCACCGGGCGGTTATCGTAAAGGGTGTCATCCAGGTCGAACGTCAGCGCGGAGATCGGGCCCAGAGGTCGGTAAAAACGCATTATTTCCCCCGTTTAGCGCGCGGATGCGCGGCATCGTACACCGAGGCAAGGTGTTGAAAATCGAGATGGGTATAGATTTGGGTGGTGGAGAGATTGGCATGCCCCAGCAGCTCCTGCACGCCGCGCAGATCGCCGCTCGACTCCAGCATATGCGTCGCGAAGGAGTGCCGCAGCTTATGCGGATGCACGTGGCTATTGAGCCCCTGCTTGATACCCCACTCGGCAAACCGCTTCTGCACGTTGCGCGCTGAAATGCGCTTACCCAGCTTCGACAAAAACAGCGCGTCGTCATCGCTGCCGAACAGGCCGCGCAAATCCAGCCAGTGTTCGATCCACGCCACCGCGTTGCGTCCAATTGGCAGGCGGCGCTCTTTGCTGCCTTTCCCCATCACCCACACTTCCCCTGACTCAAGATCAAGGTGCTTAATATCAAGGTTAACTAACTCAGAAAGACGCAGCCCCGCGCCGTACATCACTTCCAGCATCGCCCGGTCGCGCACCGCGAGCGGGTCGTTGAGGTCGATATCCAGCAGCCGATTCACATCATCAACGTCGATATTTTTCGGCAAATGACGGGGAATTTTTGGCGCCGCAATCCCCTTCGCCGGGTTAGCCGCTAACTCGCCCTGGCTGACCATCCAGTCGAAGAAACTACGCAGGGCGGAAAGCCGCAGCGCCAGGCTGGCCGGCCCTAAGCCCGCGCGGCGGCTGCGCACGGCAAAGCTACGAACCTGAGCGGCGTCACACTGCTGCCAGCTTGTCACCCCGGCATCCTCCGCCAGCGCGATCAGCGCTTCCAGCTGACGCTGGTAATTCGTGAGCGTAATCGGGCTAAGCTGGCGTTCTACGCCGAGATAGCGCAGGAAGCGGTCGACGCAGGCGAATAGCGGGGAGTCGGTCATGCGCGTTCAATCCAGCGCTCCAGCAGGCCGGGCAGCATACGGGCGATCTCCTGCAGTAGCTGCGTCCCCTGGCCTTGCTGATAATGCTGTGGATCGCGGCTGCTGAAAAACATCACCCCCGGCGCGTCATCATCGCCCAGTAGCGACATCGCCACCGAGCCGATAGCTTTCGCATCCGGCAACACCACCAGCAGCTCTGGCCCATTCAGCGGCCCAAGATAGTGACGAGCCTGGCCCAGCCGCTGGATACGAATGGGTTCGAACGCCTGCCGGCTCAACGCCAGATGGGTGAATTTAGACGGTGCGCCGAGATGCCAGCTGTCCGGAAACAGGCGCACCGTCGCGCCCGCCAGGCCCAGCTCGCGCGCCCAACGATGAAAGCGGTTGAGCATTTCATCCAGGCTATCGGCGGACGCCAGACGCGTCTGCAGATGGAACAGGCGCTGAAACAGGCTTTGATTGGCCGTCGCCTGTTCCATCAGCAGCGTCATGTTCTCTTCCAACACGTTGATATGGTTACGCGCCCGCAGCATATGCCACTCTACCAGCGAGATGGTGCCACGCACCGGATGCGGGACGCGGATATGCTCTACCTGCGCCGCATTACGAATAAAGAACTCAGGATTTTGCAGCAGATAATCTACTACCGCGCTGTCGTCGAGCGCTGTGGCGAGTTCCTGCTGTTCTTCCCCGATCTGTTTCATAGATGAATAAATCCGTCGTAGACGTGTGCCGCCGGGCCAGTCATATACAACGGTTGACCCGGACCTTTCCAGGCGATGTCGAGACGCCCGCCTGGCAATTCCACGCGTACCTCTTCGGCGAGTAATCCTTGTTGGATACCGACCGCCACCGCCGCACAGGCGCCGCTGCCGCAGGCCTGCGTTTCACCTGCGCCGCGTTCATAGACGCGCAGACGAATATGAGAGCGTTCCACTACCTGCATAAAGCCGATATTGGCGCGTTCCGGAAAACGTTCGTGGCTTTCCATCACCGGACCGAGGGTTTCCACCTCAGCGGTATCCACGTTATCGACCTGAATCACGCAGTGCGGGTTGCCCATTGAGACGACGCCGCACAATACTGTCTGTTCAGCCGCGCGCATAATATAGGTCTTTTCCGCTTTGTTGGCGCGGAACGGGACCTGAGAAGGTTCGAAATTCGGCTCACCCATGTTAACGCGCACCAGATCATCTTCCGTTACGCTTAATACCATACGACCGTTGGCGGTGCTCACGCGGATATCACGTTTATTGGTCAGGCCTTTTAAACGGACAAAGCGGGCGAAGCAGCGCGCGCCGTTGCCGCACTGAGAGACTTCGCTACCGTCAGCATTGAAGATACGGTAGTGGAAGTCCAGATCGGGATCGTACGGCGGCTCGACAACCAACAGCTGGTCGAAGCCGACACCAAGATGCCGATCCGCCAGGCGACGAATCAGCTCCGGTGAGAAGAAAACATTCTGCGTTACCGCATCAACAACCATGAAGTCGTTGCCGAGGCCATGCATTTTAGAGAACTGCATTATCTACTCCAATTGCGCGGAACAGAACGTTATCGTTAATAGTTAACCTGGGTCGGACCGCCATTATCGCCGCGATCGTTACGATCCGGCGTCGCGCTCTGAATGCCTGGGTTAACCGGCTTGGTCGGCGGTGGCGCGGTTTTGTCTGCCGGCGGGAAATACAGCGGCCCTTTCAAACCGCAGCCGGTCAGGCTGAAGATTGCAAACAGAACGGCAAGCGTGGGTAAAACGTTTTTCATTGATAGTTGCCCATGATTCATTCGTTACTGCTTTCTATCATCGCAGGAGAAGACGTAAAAGCAAGCGTTTAGCATCTGACTGCGCGCGCTTTTGTTTCGCGTTATGCTGCGGCCATCTTCAAAAAAGCAGGCTATACCCGTTATAATTCAAGCTGCATGTACGTTGGCTTTCCTCGCTCGCCCCAGTCACTTACTGGAGTAAGCTCCTGGGACTCCCTGCGTCGCCGCCTTCCTGCAACTCGAATTATTTAGGGTATATAACCATGAACGACAGTGAATTCCATCGCCTGGCCGATAGCCTGTGGATGACCATCGAAGAACGTCTGGACGACTGGGACGGCGACAGCGATATCGACTGCGAAATCAACGGCGGGGTGCTGACCATCAGCTTCGAAAATGGCAGTAAGATCATTATTAACCGTCAGGAGCCGCTGCATCAGGTCTGGCTGGCGACCAAGCAAGGCGGCTATCACTTCGATCTGCAAGGCGATGAGTGGATCTGCGATCGCAGCGGCGAACGCTTCTGGGATCTGCTGGAGCAGGCGGCGAGCAATCAGGCCGGCGAGACGGTGAGCTTCCGTTAATGACGTCTTTCCCGGATGGCGGCGCATCGCGCCTTATCCGGGGCAAATCTACGAGTAGCGCTGCTGCAGCACCGGTGAAGCGACCGCTTCCTGGCCCGGCGGCACCGCGGCGGCAATCGCCTGACTGCGGAACGGGATCACCTGCGTGCGTCCGTCAACTTCGACTATCTGATAGAACTGCGGCAGGTTGAAGTTAATGAAGCTTGAGCCGTAGGTGAAGCGATCGTGCGATGACGAGTAGAAGCGGCTGACGTCGCGCACCAGCTCTTCTTTGCTGCCTTCGCAGTGATGATAGACCTCTGCGCGGTTGCTTTCGTCGAGAATGTAGATGTTAAAGCCGCTGTCATTGTTATCCGCATCTTCAAAGAAGAATTGAATAATCCCTTCGCTGGCGAAGCCATCCACCACCGCCGGCAGCTTAACATGATTGGTTTCTACCTGTACCGACAGGCCGTGGAGCTTGTTGTGCGAGATAGCGCCGTAGAACTCAATGGCGTTTTCCAGCTTCTGCACCGAAACGTTCAGGCGCTCGAAGAACAGGCCCCAGGTCTGGCCGGAGACGCGCAGCGCTTTGAAGCGCCCGGTGTCCTGACGGGTACTAGAGAGGCGCAGTTCGATGCACTCGGAGACCATCTGCTGCACGCGGGTGCGGATAAGGCCGCGAAGATGCTGGCTATAGCAGAACACCTCCACGCT
This sequence comes from Klebsiella sp. 141240, assembly GCF_050600805.1. NCBI lineage: Bacteria > Pseudomonadati > Pseudomonadota > Gammaproteobacteria > Enterobacterales > Enterobacteriaceae > Klebsiella > Klebsiella sp. 141240. Next base: position 41,561 of record NZ_JAQIRK010000015.1, read on the forward strand.
ATCCGGCGGCGCAGCGTCCTGATGCATTTTGCCGAGAATAGTCTTCAGCGCTTCGATCATCGCCTGCTCGCCGTTAAAGTGCAGCGTGCGCACTTCGTTCCACGAGTTGCGATACAGCAGGTCGACGCTGCCAATCAGGCATTTTTGCTCTTCGCCGAAGCTGAAAACATCGAGCTTACGGAAGTCGAAATGCACCACCTGATTGCGGAAAGCTGCCGTCGGGTCATATTCGAGGTTGACGATAATCGCCAGGTGGCGAATTTCGCACGGGCTGTACAGCGCTTTTGGCGTCGGCGCCGGCAGGCGTAGTGGGAAGTGGTGCGACACGTCTGCCACCATCTCCTGCAGCTTCGGTAAATCGACGATACCGTTGCCCTTAATAAACAGACGGGTGCGTGAGGTCAGCAGGCCGTTAAACCAGGCCCAGGCCACCAGCTTATTAAGATAACGGTTATATTCCAGCGGCTGATGGCTGATAATCGATTCCATATCCGGCGCGCGGTTATACAGATACCAACCGGTACGGTTGGCGCGGCCCGGCGGCACGTGGATAAAGGTCAGATTCGGCTCCGACAGGTCCGGTGAAATTTGCGGGTTCACCAAGGTGACCTTGCCCGGCAGCGCTTCAAAGGCCGCATACAGCTTGCGCGTCAGCACGCCGATATCTTGCGGGCTGGCGGAGACGCTAAGGTTATTGCGCCGAGCGAAGCGGATCAGATTACGATAGCTCTGCATCATCGCGTCGAGCAGTTCGTTGTGCGCTTTGCGCACTTCATCGATTTTCCAGTTAGCGCGGTTATCAAGCATCATCAGACGCTTTTCATCCCAGCCCCACTCTTTCACCAGCTGGCTGACGACTTCACGACGCCAGCCCACGCAGGCGCGCTCGCGGCTGAGTTTTTCACAGACTTTCAAATAGAAGCAGCGACGAACCAGATCGAGACGGGTGTCGTCTTCGATAGCCTGCAGATAGGCGGTTACGCGCTCCAGCATCATGCAGTAAGGGTCGAGACCGAATGAGACAATCTCGCCATCGTGCAGGCGCTGTTTAATATCTTTCGCCAACAGGCGGTTGTTGGGGTATTCCCAGGAGTAGGCTTCCAGCAGCAGCGTTTTCAACACCGCTTTATACGGGGAGTCGATGCTTTTATAAAGCTGCCACAGGCTGGCGCCGAAGTACTCTTCCGCCGACAGCGAACTGAGGCCGCCAAGATCGAGCCATTCGTTTGGCGTCAGCACGCCCTGGGCATACAGCCCCATCACGTAATCATCGTAATGATCTTCTTCATCGCCCGGCACCATATTCCACAGAATACGTTTCCCGGCAAGACGCACGGCGGTGCGGTAAAATTCATCGAGCAACAAAATATGCTGGGTCGAACCACAGTCTTCGCCGCCCAGGCTGCCGCTTTCGTTATGGCGGAAGCGGTTTTCGTCGATCAGGAAGAAACTGACCTCGACGCCGAGCGACGCCGCCCAGCTTTCAAGCAGGCTGCATTTACGCTGCAGCAGTTGGCGTTCTTCGTTATCCAGCCAGGCCTGATGGCATACCCAGATATCCAGATCGGAAGAGCAGCTTTGCCCAACGGAAGAGGTACTGCCCATCGAATAGACGCCGGTAATCGGCAGTTCGCCTTTCGGCGGCTCCTGCGTTAGCAGGCCGCGATGCAGTTCGAGTTCGTCAAGATAGTGGCGTTGGGTTTCATCAGGCGTGTAGAGGCAAATGCCGCGGGGAACGTTACCGTCAAGGTAACCCGGCATCAGCGGGTGATGATAATGTAGTAATGTCGGCAGAAGACTGTAAACCTGCTGGAAAGCGGGTCCCATGGCAGCAAGCGCGCGATCCACGCGCAATTGATTGATGGCATCCAGTCTCTGTTTCAGTGTCTCAATATAGAGGTACAAGACATATCGCCTGATGTTCAAAAATCCGACGTACAATAGTACGGAGGATTTCAGTATTTCAACAAGAACCGTCACCATTCGTCATCGGTGTGGTTGTGATGAACTGCTGGCTGACAAATGGTTTAAAACGTGATCAATTTAACACCTTGCTGATTGACCGTAAAGAAAGATGCGCTACATACAAGTGTAGCACCGTTTGCCGGGTGTAAATTCCCCACTACGCTTGCGGCAACCGCATCCGCATGAAACGCTAAAGGTCATCATGCCAGCATCCCACATTAACCGCGAAACTAACATCCCTAAAGCAACAATGTTAGGATGGCTCATGGTCGACAATGACGGTAACAAGCATGTTAGACAAAGTTTTGAGAATTGCCACACGGCAAAGCCCGCTTGCGCTATGGCAGGCACATTATGTGAAAGAGCGTCTGGAGTCCTGTCATCCGGGGCTTTCCGTTGAGCTGGTGCCCATGGTCACCCGCGGCGACGTGCTCCTTGATACCCCGCTGGCGAAAGTGGGCGGCAAGGGCTTATTTGTAAAAGAGTTAGAGCTCGCCATGATTGAGGGGCGCGCCGATATTGCCGTCCATTCGATGAAAGATGTCCCGGTCGAATTCCCTGAAGGCCTGGGATTGGTCACCATCTGCGAACGTGAAGATCCGCGCGACGCCTTTGTTTCCAATCACTATGCCTCAATCGACGCGCTGCCGGCTGGCAGCATCGTTGGCACGTCAAGTTTACGTCGCCAGTGCCAGTTGGCGGCAGAGCGTCCCGATCTGGTGATCCGCTCGCTACGCGGCAACGTCGGCACGCGATTAGGCAAACTCGATAACGGCGAGTATGACGCTATTATCCTTGCCGCCGCCGGGCTGAAACGCCTGAAACTGGAAGCGCGTATTCGCCAGCCGCTCTCGCCTGAACAATCTCTGCCGGCCGTCGGCCAGGGCGCGGTGGGTATCGAATGCCGCCTTGACGATGAATGGACCAAAGCGCTATTAGCGCCGCTTAACCATACGGAAACCGCCGTGCGCGTACGTGCCGAGCGGGCGATGAACACCCGTCTCGAAGGCGGTTGTCAGGTGCCGATTGGCAGCTATGCCGAACTGCGCGATGGTGAGCTGTGGCTACGGGCGCTGGTAGGCGCGCCGGATGGGTCGCGGGTCGTGCGCGGCGAACGTCGCGGGCGGCCGGAAGAGGCAGAGGCGCTCGGCGTCTCGCTGGCGGAAGAGCTACTGGATAACGGCGCCCGAGACATCCTCGCGGCGGTCTATGATGGAGAAGCCCCACGATGAGCATCCTGGTCACTCGTCCGCTACCGCAAGGTGAAGAGTTAGTCAGCCGCCTGCGCGCGCTGGGACGCGTGGCCTGGAGCTTTCCGCTGATTGAATTCACGCCGGGTCGAGAACTGGCAGCGCTCCCGCGCCAGCTGGCGGCATTAGGCGCGGACGATTTGTTGTTTGCGCTGTCGCAGCATGCGGTGGAATTCGCCCATGCCCGTCTGCTGCAGGAGAGCCAACGCTGGCCCTCCGACCCGGCCTATTTCTCGATAGGCCGCACCACCGCGCTGGCCCTGCATACGGTCAGTGGTAAAAATATCCGTTACCCGTTAGATCGGGAAATCAGCGAAGTCTTGCTACAATTACCTGAATTACAAAACATTGCGGGCAAGAAAGCCCTGATTCTGCGCGGCAACGGCGGGCGGGAATTATTAGGCGACACGCTGCGTGAACGCGGCGCCGAAGTAACATTTTGTGAATGTTATCAACGTTGTGCGAAGTACTATGATGGTGCGGAAGAGGCTATGCGCTGGCAATCTCGTGGAGTCACTACGCTGGTGGTCACCAGCGGCGAGATGCTGCAGCAGCTGTGGTCGTTAATACCCCAGTGGTATCGCGAACGGTGGCTGCTGCACTGTAGCCTTGTCGTTGTCAGCGAACGTCTGGCCCTTCAGGCCCGGGAATTGGGCTGGCAGGATATTCAGGTTGCCGATAACGCCGACAACGATGCGCTGCTACGCGCATTACAATAACTCTCAACATTGGAAGCCATAATGACGGAACAACAAAATCAATCCGCCGTGGTTGAAGAGACCAGGGAGGCCGTGGAAATCACGCCACAGCCAGAAAACAACGAGAAGAAAAAGGCCGGCAACAAAACCAGCCTGGCGCTCAGCGCGATTGCTATCGCTATCGCCCTCGCCGCCGGTATTGGCCTGTATGGCTTAAATAAGCAACAGGTTACTCGGCAAAACGAAACCCGCTCTGAATTAGCAAGCCAGCTCGCGGCGCTGCAAAAAGCGCAGGACAGCCAGAAGAGCGAGCTGGAAGGCATTATCAAACAGCAGGCCGATCGGCTGAGCGAAGCCAAACGCGAACAGGAAACCCTGACGAAACAGCTTGATGAGCTACAGCAAAAAGTTGCCGTGATTTCCGGCAGCGACGCCAAAACCTGGCTGCTGGCGCAGGCTGATTTCCTGGTTAAGCTGGCGGGACGTAAGCTGTGGAGCGATCAGGATGTGACGACCGCCGCCGCACTGCTGAAAAGCGCCGATGCCAGCCTCGCCGACATGAACGACCCAAGCCTTATCGGCGCGCGCCGCGCCATCACCGATGACATCGCTTCGCTGTCGGCGGTAAGCCAGGTCGATTACGACGGCATTATCCTCAAGGTTAACCAGCTGGCGAACCAAATCGACAATCTGCGCCTGGCTGATAATAACGACGATGATTCCCCGATGGATGCCGACAGCGATGAGCTCTCCAGCTCCATCGGCGAATGGCGCGTTAACCTGCAGAAAAGCTGGCAGAACTTTATGGATAGCTTTATTACCATACGTCGCCGCGACGAAACGGCGGTGCCGCTGTTAGCGCCAAATCAGGATGTCTATCTGCGCGAAAATATCCGCTCTCGTCTGCTGGTTGCCGCGCAGGCGGTGCCGCGTCATCAGGAAGAAACCTATAAGCAGGCGCTGGAAAACGTCTCCACCTGGGTACGCGCCTATTACGATACTGAAGACGCCACCACCAAGGCTTTCCTTGAAGAGGTGGATAAGCTCAGTCAGCAGAGTATCACCATGAGCGTGCCGGAAACGCTGCAGAGCCAGAGCCTGCTGGAAAAGCTGATGCAAACCCGGGTGCGTAATTTGATGGCCCAGCCTGCGGCAGCCGCTCCGGCGCCAGCGCCAGCAGCGACCGCGCCAGCCCCTGCGCCGCAAGGAGAATAACCGATGCTGAAAATTCTCCTGCTTTTCGCACTGCTGATCGCCGGGATCGTCGTCGGCCCGATGATCGCGGGCCACCAGGGCTACGTTCTGATCCAGACCGATAACTACAATATCGAAACCAGCGTGACGGGCCTTGTGATCATCCTGATCCTCGCAATGGTGGTGCTGTTCGCTATCGAGTGGCTTCTGCGCCGCATTTTCCGTACCGGCGCGCACACGCGCGGCTGGTTCGTCGGCCGTAAGCGCCGCCGCGCGCGTAAGCAAACCGAGCAAGCGCTGCTGAAACTGGCGGAAGGCGATTACCAACAGGTTGAAAAGCTGATGGCGAAAAATGCCGATCACGCCGAACAACCGGTCGTGAACTATCTGTTAGCGGCGGAAGCGGCCCAACAGCGCGGCGATGAAGCTCGCGCCAATCAGCACCTTGAGCGCGCCGCCGAACTGGCCGGCGACGATCTCATCCCGGTCGAAATTACCCGCGTGCGTCTACAGCTGGCGCGGAACGAAAACCACGCCGCTCGTCACGGCATCGATAAGCTGCTGGAAGTGACCCCGCGTCATCCGGAGGTGCTGCGTCTTGCCGAGCAGGCCTATACCCGCACCGGCGCGTGGAATTCACTGCTGGACATCATTCCATCCATGGCGAAAGCCAACGTGGGGGATGAAGAGCACCGCGCCGCGCTGGAACAGCTGGCGTGGATTGGCCTGATGGACAAAGCGCTGGCCGACGGCGGTAGCGAAGGGCTACGCGAATGGTGGCGCAACCAGAGCCGTAAAACGCGCGCGCTGATACCGCTGCAGGTGGCAATGGCCGAACGCCTTATCGAGAGCGACGATCACGATACCGCGCAGCAGATTATTATCGATGGTCTGAAGAAACAGTATGACGACCGCCTGGTCATGCCGATCCCGCGACTGAAGACCAATAATCCGGAGCAACTGGAGAAAGTGCTGCGCCAGCAGATCAAAGCCGTCGGCGACCGTCCGCTGCTGTGGAGCACCTTGGGCCAGTCGCTGATGCGTCACGGTGAATGGCAGGAGGCCAGTATCGCCTTCCGCGCCGCGCTTAAGCAGCGTCCGGATGCCTTTGATTACGCGTGGCTTGCCGATGCGCTGGACCGCCTGCATCAGCCGGAAGAAGCGGCGACCATGCGTCGTGACGGCCTGCTGTTGACGCTGCACAATAACCCTCAGCAGTAATTCACGATAACGCTATCGCCTCGTTCGGGGCGATAGCTCCCTTCTCTCGCGAAAAGATAGCCTTCCCCTGAAAGAAAAAAACGCCTGCACTGAAATCAGGGCAGGCGTTAAAACAGGTCTGTTTGACAACAAATTGGGTGCTTCACTCAACGTTATGTCCATGGTGTTTGATGAGACATATAAAATGCGACATCTATCAGTGGACGATAAGCACCGTAAGTACGGCTCTGCATCATTCCCGAGTTTATGAGGCACGAAGGCGAACATAAGAGATGGAATGAGCATCTACCCGGTTATTATCGCACAGGATCCAGCGAGATTGCATCTATCGCAGCAATCATTTGGGACAATTCCGGACAATAATTCGCAGAGATAGAAACTATTTTTTACGAGGAAGATCAGCGGGATAAAAGATGATTGAGCAAATCCGGAAAACAAAAAACCCCGCCGAAGCGGGGTTCAAAATTGGTCGGCGAGAGAGGATTCGAACCTCCGACCCACTGGTCCCAAACCAGTTGCGCTACCAAGCTGCGCTACTCGCCGAAATACTGCTTTTTGAATTTTTAGTTCAATTCTTTAAAGTCGTGGTGCGAGGGGGGGGACTTGAACCCCCACGTCCGTAAGAACACTAACACCTGAAGCTAGCGCGTCTACCAATTCCGCCACCTTCGCAATTCACAACTCTATCAAATAATGGGGTGGCTAATGGGATTCGAACCCACGACAACTGGAATCACAATCCAGGGCTCTACCAACTGAGCTATAGCCACCACAACAATTCTTTTACGCGGTATTAAAACCACCGCAGCTCCAGCACCGGGTAAATGGTGCGCCCGACAGGATTCGAACCTGAGACCTCTGCCTCCGGAGGGCAGCGCTCTATCCAGCTGAGCTACGGGCGCTTAGCGCCGTTGCGGGGGTGGATAATACGGACTTCCCCCCCCCCTGTCTAGTGCCTTTTTAAATAAAATTTCTATTTGCTCACAGTTTGTGCGCTTTGGCGCTTATTCCGCCGTTTTATCAAGATTCCCCCGCTTGCCGAGGCCGAAAACCTTATAAATAAGGGTCACCAGGGCGAGGAAAATAATTCCGACAAAGAGCGACATCCGGGTTTCATCGTTAATTCCCATGCCGATTAGCACACAAACGAGGAATGCCATCGTCAAATAGTTCGCCCACGGGAACAACAGCGAACGGAACGGATGGCTGGCCATCGCCTGCTGATGCTCGCGACGGAAACGCAGCTGGCTAATCAGGATCACAAACCACGGCACCATCCCCGGCAATACGCTGGCGCTATAAACATAGACAAACACGCGCTGCGGGTTAGGAATAATGTAGTTCAGGCACGAACCGATGAGCAGAATCACGATCGACAGCGCGACGCCCGCTACCGGTACGCCCTGACGCGACACTTTGGCCATTGCCGCCGGTAGCTGGCGGTTGCGCGCCAGCGCGTACAGCATACGCCCACAGCTATACATCCCGCTGTTGCACCCTGACAGCGCTGCGGTCAGCACCACGAAGTTGATAATCCCCGCCGCCGCGGTAATGCCGATTTTGGCGAAGGTGAGGACGAACGGGCTTCCAGTCGAGCCAATCTGGTTCCAAGGGAAGATAGTCACGATAACGAAAATCGCCCCCACATAGAAAATCAGGATACGCCAAAGCACTTTGCCCACCGCGCTACGCAGCGTGACCTGCGGATTTTTCGCTTCTCCGGCGGTGATACCGATAAGTTCAACGCCCTGATAAGAGGCGACGACAATACACAGCGCCGTCAGGAAGCCTTTCCAGCCGCCGGCGAAGAAGCCGCCGTGTTCGGTCAGGTTGCCAAAACCGATCGACTGTCCGCCATTGCCGAAGCCAAAGAAGATAACGCCCAGGCCGATGACAATCATCACGATAATGGTGGTGACTTTAATCATTGCAAACCAGAACTCGATCTCACCGTAAAGACGTACTGCCGCCAGGTTCGCTAGCGCGACCAGCCCGACGGCAATCAGCGCCGGGATCCACTGCGCCATCTCCGGGAACCAGAACTGCACATATACTCCGATGGCGGTGATCTCAGATATCCCCACCGCCATCCACATAAACCAGTATGACCAGGCCGTGAGATAGCCGAAGAACGGGCTCATATAACGGTGTGCGTAAACGGCGAACGAGCCGGTTACCGGTTCGAGGAACAACATTTCGCCCATCGAACGCATGATAAAGAAGACAAATAAACCGGCGATAATATACGCCAGCAGGACGGACGGACCGGCCCACTTCAGCGTACTTGCCGCCCCCATAAATAACCCTACGCCAATCGTCCCGCCTAGCGCGATTAGCTCAATATGTCGGGCCTCCAGTCCACGCTGGAGTTCCGCTTTTTTCTCAGTCATAAAGCCTCTTGTGTTTGCTGTATTCCGGGTACTGCCGGTTATTGTTATTAATTGAAACCATAGCCTTGCCGACGCGCAGGTCTCCCCCACGCGTTTGAAGCATGCGAATGGTTAATTAATTTTACGGAAATGGCAAATAAAGTATCAGGCGAGTGAAGAGATTACACAGAATATGTATGCAATCTCTTCTGGTTGCAGTGGAATATCAGAGCTTGCCGGAATAATGCCAACGTAAATAGCGCAGTAAACGGAACTGTCTTTTAATGCGGCTCGGCTGCAGGAGCAGGCGATAGAACCACTCCAGCCCCAGGTTCTGCCAGAATTTGGGCGCTCGGTGTACGTGGCCGGTAAAGACGTCATAAGTGCCGCCAACGCCCATATACAGCGCTGCGGGATACACCAGTCGGCAGTCGCGCATCAGAATTTCCTGGCGCGGCGATCCCATCGCGACGGTGACAATTTTCGCCCCGCTGTCGCGTACCCGCTCAAACAGCTGCTGGCGCTGATCGGCGGAAAAATAGCCGTCCTGACTGCCGACGATATTCACCTTCCAGCGCTCACGCAGCTTCGCTTGCGTCTCCGCCAGCACCTCGGGCTTACCGCCAATCAGAAACACCGGCGTTCCCTGCGCCCCGGCGCGCTCCATTAAGGCTTCCCACAGATCGGCGCCGGCAACGCGCGACACCTCAGCCTGCGGATATTTTTTGCGTAATGAGCGCACGACGCTGATGCCGTCGGCATATTTAAACTCGGCGGCCTCAATCAGCGCTCGCACTTCCGGGTTATCTTCTACCGCCAGCATTTTTTCGGCGTTGATCGCAACCAGCGTTCCCTGACGCAGTTCGCCGTCAGCGAAGAGATAGTTGAGCGCATGCTGCATGTCGCGCCAACCAATAAGCTGCAGTCCTCGCAGCGCATACTGCGGCGCGGAAGTGTTATCAGTCATGTTCATCCTTATCATACCTGCGGTTGCGAAAGCGGCTTCAACCGCTTATGAATCAATCCTGCGCTGTCCAGGAGCCAGTACAGCAATTTCGCCGCTAACAAGCAGATACCAAAGATCACGAGGAAAAACACCACGCGGGAGCCAAACGAATCCAACCCTTCGCGCGCCAGCACTATCATGTTGAAGATAGCGCCGAAACAGAAACTATGCAGGATAGCCGCTTTGTAGCGATTGCTCTCCCGATTGCCAAGTTCGTACAACCAGTCAAACCATTTAATGATGAGCCCTACCGCGACGGCGCCCAGCGGTACGAACCATACGCCGCCCATCACCACCAGCGAACCAATCAGCGTCGGCGATATCGCCAGCCCCGAGTGGTTGTTTAACACTTCCCAGGTGAAGTAATTGGCGGTATTCAGCACCATTGTTGGGCGGCCGTGCCACATCCAACTGGGGATAAAGACGTAGAAGTCGCGGATCATCGGCGCCAGCCCCTGGAACTCAATCTTGTCGTAGTTCTGCAGCAGCAGCGCCAGGTTCTCCCACGGCGAGAAGGTATCGCGCGTGAGATAGAGGAAAGTATAAAACGCTTCATCGCCGCTAACGTTCATCCCGTAGCGCTTCAACGCCAGCCAGAACATGCCGACAATGCCCAGCACGCCCGCCGCCGCCAGCATCCACAGGCTGATCCAGCCGCGAATAATGCCGATAAACAGGAAGATAGCGAAAGCGATAATGATATTGGCGCGGGTACCGCCGACGATCGCGTAGGTCAGCAGGCCAAAGGCGACGGTGCTCACCAGGAAAAAAATCCACGCCTTGTAATCCTGACGCAGGAAATAGATCACCAGCATCGCCGGAATAAAGAAGTAGAAGAAGCGCTTCAACGCCACGCCGGACACTTCCGCAGAGAATATCTGGCTGTATGAATTGAGCTTAAATAGCAGAAAACCGTTGTGGGCGAAGAAGATACCGACGCACAGCAGCGCCAGCCCCATCAAAATCCCCCAGGCCAGATGGGTTTCAACCCGGTTCATGGTGAACAGCGGGCGACGTGGAACATCACGCGATGCCGGACGCAGTCGCGTTTTGTAGGTCACGTAGTAGATGGCGTAGAAGCACACCGCAACCAGCAGCGTCTGCAGCAAAATCTCCGGCGGCGCCACGCTGACGTCAAAGCGGAACACCAGGATACTGGTTAACGGGAAGCCGAAGAAAAAGGTGAGCAGGAACAACAACGAGAAAAAGACGTTGAAGTTAAATCGCACGCGGCGAAACTCAAACCAGGTGGCGGTAGCGATAAACAGCGTCGACAGCAGCCAGACCACCAACAGCCCGCTAAATTGCATTAACGTCATACCCGTGCCTCCGCTGCCAGCTGTAGCGCCCGCTGCCACCCCGCCAGATAGTTCGGTCGGAAGAAGGCGATTTGCGTTTTATCAACGCTCGCTAACTGACGCTGCGCTTCGCGCACCACGTCGACATCCAGGGTATCGCTGGTAAACAGCACCGGGATCTGTTGTTCGGTCATATCCTGCCAGAACGGATTTTCGCGATTGAGCACGCAGGGAATACCCGCCTGAATCAGCAGGCACAGCGTGCCGATACCCTGCTGGCGAGCAAACAGGAAATAACCCAGATCGCAGCGGCGCAGCAGCGCCAGATAATCATCAAACTCAAGCTTCTCGCTAAGGATCTGCAGATGCTCGCGACTAAACAGCGTCTCTCCCGCCTGGCGCACTTCGTCAATGTACGCTTCATTGTTAGCCGGATAGCCCATCGGTACGATGACATTCACCGTATCGCCAAACTGCTGATGTATCGCCTTCAGCGCTGCAATATGCTCGTTACTACGATCGCCGGAATTCCCCACCAGAATGGTCAGGGTGTCACCGCGCGGGGCGGTATCGGCAAGGGAATTTAGCGTCGGATCCATACGGGTCGGGAAGTACAGCAGTTCGCCCGGCACGCGCGGATGGCGATTAGCAAACCAGCTGAGATCGCCGCGGGTGGCGAAAACGCGTCCTACCCGCCCTTGCGCCATCCGGCGCAGAGGATAAAAAAGACGGAATTTCAGGCTAACGGAGTTCTCATACAGATCCGCACCCCAGATATGCCAGTTAAATTGCGACGGGCGGATCCCGCCGCTCAACAACGCCAGCCACAGACCGGTATTAAACTGGCCGTGGAAAAAAAAGCGCTGCTGGCGATCGGCTTTCGCTTTGGCAATCACCGCCTGCGCCAGCGATTTCTTAGCCGGGTAGCAGGTAATCTCCAGCGCCGGATACGCCTCACGCATACCTGTCGCATCACCCACGACCATAAACGTCCTGGCCCGCGCGTCGGCGGCCAGTTCGTCGTTAAAGAACCGCAATACGGTCTGGTTGTGGTGCGGGATATCCGATCCCAGTACGTGTATCAGTGCTGTCATGCCCGTTTACGCCAGAGTAAAAACACGCCACTACAAAGGGCGAAATAAACAATATAAGTGGCCATATACGCCTGCGCCGCGCCAAGTGCGCCGTGCGCCGGAATAAGCCAGTGTGAAAATGCGGTCAGCAGCGTGAACTGGCTGATTTCCGTCAGAATATAAAAACGCAATGACGCTTTGGCGATCACCAGATAGCCGTAGACGTAAGCGCCAACTTTTAAAACATCGCCCACCAGCTGCCAGGCGAACAGGTCGCGCATCGCGGTGAAGCGCGCGGAAAACAGTAGCCAGATGGCAAAATCGCGCAGCAGCCAGACCGTCAGGCTCGCCGCCGCCACCGCCGGCAGAACGAATTTCAACGACTTCACTATCTCACGCGTGATGTCCGTTTTGGCGCTCAGCCGCGACAGCGTAGGCAGCAGATACACGCTAAAGGAGGCGGTAATAAACTGCAGGTAGGCATCTGAGATACTGCTCACCCCCTGCCAGATACCGACCGCCTCCCAGCCGTAATGCGCCGCCAGCAGATTACGCATCATCACATAGGCCACCGGCAGCGTCACCGAGGTAATCAGCGCCATCAGGGTAAATTTCGATAGCTGCCCTGCAAGCCCGTTATCCCAACGCGGGCGTAGCGCGCTCAACGGGATCGCGCCACGCCGCCATAGCATAATGGCGGCCGGAACCACCACCAACGCGGGGACTAACGCCAGCCCTAACAGCGCCCCCTGATAACCACCGAAGTAGTAACAGGCGTAATAGGCCGCAACGCCAATCAGGCTACCGGCAATCAGCGAAAAAGCGTTACCCGCAGCATCGCGAAAACCTTTCATCAGCGCCAGCAAATAGTTGGCCCACGCAATCCCCATCTGCACCAGCGCCACCAGACGTACCAGATTCTGGTAGTGCGAATGGCCGAACAGCGCCTGGCTTATGGGCGCCGCCGCCAGCAAAAAGACCAGCGCTAACAGGGTGGAAAAGCCGAGCACCATTGATGACGACGTCCCGACCACCTGCTTCAGGCGTAGCGGATCGTCGTGATGTTGGGCAACCAGCTTAGTGACGCCATTAAAAATCCCGGCGCCCGCCAGTACGCCAAGGACGGTGACCAATTGCCGGAAGTTACCGGCCTGGCCCACGCCCGCCGGGCCAAATGAGACCGCCAGCAGCTTTACCACCAGCAGACCGGCGCCTATTTTGACTAAGGTGGACGCCGCGGTCCACAGTGACGCTTTTGCCAACGACATATCAGGAGAAGTAGCTCAGCAGCGAGTTAATCACCGTCCGTTGGTTTACCGCAGACAGGTTATAGAACAGCGGCAAACGCAGCAGGCGTTCGCTCTCCTGGGTGGTATAACGATCTTCCCCGCAGAACTCGCCGAACTGTTCGCCAGCCGGGCAGCTATGGAGCGGAATATAGTGGAACACCGCCAGTATTTCTGCCTCTTTCAGCCAGTTAATCAGCGCCGCGCGGTCATCGTTATCCCGCAGCTTAATGTAGAACATATGCGCGTTTTGCCCGCAATCCGCCGGTACCGCCGGCAGATCGATACGGCCCGCGCGCGCCAGCGGCAGCAGCGCGTCATAATAATTTTGCCACAGCATCAGACGCTGCTGGTTAATACGTTCAGCGGCTTCCAACTGCGCCCAGAGATAGGCGGCCTGCAGATCGGACATCAAATAGCTGGAACCGATATCGCGCCAGGTGTACTTATCCACCAGACCGCGGAAAAACTGGCTACGGTTAGTGCCTTTTTCGCGAATGATCTCCGCGCGTTCCACCAGTTTACGATCGTTGATAAGCGTTGCGCCGCCTTCACCGCCGGCGGTGTAGTTTTTCGTCTCATGGAAGCTAAAGCAGCCAATATGGCCGATGGTGCCCAGCGCGCGGCCCTTATAGGTGGACATCACGCCCTGCGCGGCGTCTTCCACCACGTACAGGTTATATTTGGCGGCGAGCGCCATGATGGTGTCCATCTCACAGGCCACGCCAGCATAATGCACCGGCACGATCGCCCGGGTTTTATCGGTGATCGCCGCTTCAATCAGCGATTCATCAATATTCATCGTGTCGCGACGGATATCGACAAAGACGATTTTCGCCCCGCGGAGTACAAAAGCATTGGCGGTGGAAACAAAGGTATAGCTGGGCATGATGACTTCATCGCCCGGCTGAATATCCAGCAGCAGCGCCGCCATCTCCAGCGACGCGGTGCAGGATGGCGTCAGCAGCGCTTTGGCGGTGCCGAAGCGCTGTTCAAACCACTGCTGGCAGCGACGGGTAAAACCGCCGTCGCCGCAAAGCTTGCCGCTGTTCATCGCCGATTGCATGTAATCGAGCTCAGTCCCCACCACCGGCGGTGCGTTAAATGGAATCATCGTGTCACCTGTATAACCAGTACGCGGTGCTTTCCACATTCGCACCGCTGAGAATATAACGTTTAAGCGCGGCGGTGTTGCCCATTTGGGTCGCCACCCGCAGTGTAGAAAGCCCGCGTTGCGCCGCCCAGTGGCGCGCCGCCTGCATTAGCTCGGCTCCAGCGCCGCGTCCGGCCAACAGGCCGATACGCGCGTCGGTGTCATTGAGCTGACGCAAAGAAACAAATGCGCGGATGTCGCCATCGGACGCGCGAAATAACAGACACTGGTGGTCAAAGGTTCCCAGTACCGCGTTTTCGATCCATTGCGCGTAGAACCGGCCGCTGGCGTCAGCGGCGTACCAGGGAGCGCGAAAACGGCTCATGGCAAAGGCCTGCGCCGCCAGTTCACGCAGTCGCGCAATGTCGCCTTCAACGGCCCATTCGGCGCCGGCATCAGCCGGCTCGCCCACCGGCAACGCCAGATCGACCTCGCCTTCTACCAGTTGAAAACCGATCTCCTGTAGCGCATCCAGCCGGGCGGTGTCGCTGGCGGCGACTTTCGCCTGCACTCGCGACCATCCCGCCAGGGCTTCAGCGGTGAGCTGCGGCGCGCGTTCGTCAAAGCGAACGATGCCGCTATTAACGGCGAAGAAGCGGTTTTCCCACTCCAGCGCTTCAATACTGGCGCGGGCGGGCACGGAGGAGATCCAGCAAGTATTGGCCATAGCCGGTTTTTTCCAGCCGCTTCGCGGCGCGTTTGACGCCATCATCGTCAAGCCAACCGTTACGCCAGGCGATTTCTTCCAGACAGGCGATTTTAAAACCTTGCCGCTTTTCTACCGTTTGCACAAACATGCTGGCTTCAATCAGGCTATCGTGCGTGCCGGTATCCAGCCACGCAAAGCCGCGCCCAAGCAGCTCGACGGTTAACGCGCCATCCTCAAGATACATCTGGTTGATGGAGGTAATTTCCAGCTCGCCGCGCTCGGACGGTTTGACCCGTTTGGCGTACTCGGCCACTTTGCCATCGTAGAAATAAAGCCCGGTGACCGCCCAGTTCGACTTCGGTTGTTTCGGCTTTTCCTCCAGCGACAAGGCGCGGAAGTTGTCATCAAACTCCACCACGCCGAAGCGCTCAGGATCCATCACCTGATAGCCAAATACCGTCGCCCCTTCGGTGCGGGTTGCGACGCTACGCAGCTTAGGACTAAAGCTCTGGCCAAAGAAGATATTATCGCCCAACACCAGGCACGCCGGTTCGCCGTTGAGAAACGCTTCGCCGATGATAAACGCCTGGGCTAAACCATCCGGCGTCGGCTGAACGGCATACTGCAATTTGATACCGAACTCGGAACCATCGCCGAGCAGGCGTTGGAAATCGCGCTGATCTTCCGGCGTGGTGATGATAAGGATTTCACGGATCCCGGCCAGCATTAACACCGACAGCGGGTAGTAAATCATCGGCTTGTCGTAAATCGGCAGCAGCTGTTTCGACACGCCGCGCGTGATGGGATGCAGGCGCGTACCGGAACCGCCTGCCAGAATAATACCTTTCATCATGCCCCCCTGGGCCAGTTAGCCGTGCAGCCCAAGACGCTCGCCCTGATAGCTACCGTCCTGAACCTGTCGCCACCATGCCTCATTTGCCAGATACCACTGGACGGTTTTGCGCATGCCGGAAGTAAAGGTCTCATCCGGCGTCCAACCCAGCTCGCGTGCAATCTTCGCCGCGTCAATCGCATAACGCAGATCGTGGCCCGGCCGGTCAGCGACGAAGGTAATCAGATCGCGATAGTGCGCCACGCCCTGCGGTTTATGCGGCGCCAGCTCTTCGAGCAGTTCGCAAATGGTTTCCACCACCTCGATGTTTTTACGCTCGTTATGACCGCCGATATTGTAAGTTTCGCCCGGCTCGCCGCGGGTCGCCACCAGATACAGCGCTCTGGCGTGATCCTCGACGTACAGCCAGTCGCGAATCTGTTGGCCGTTACCGTAAACCGGTAGCGGTTTTCCCGCCAGCGCGTTGAGAATAATCAACGGGATCAGCTTCTCCGGGAAGTGATACGGGCCGTAGTTATTCGAGCAATTAGTGATAAGCGTCGGCAGGCCATAGGTACGCTGCCAGGCGCGCACCAGATGGTCGCTGCTAGCTTTCGAGGCCGAATAAGGACTGCTTGGCGCATAGGGCGTGGTCTCGGTAAAGAAATCATCGCTGCCGTGCAGATCGCCATACACTTCATCCGTCGAGATATGATGGAAGCGAAACGCCGATTTTTGCTCCGCCGCCAGCGTATTCCACCAGCTGCGCGCGGCTTCCAGCAGCGTATAGGTACCGACGATATTGGTTTCGATGAACGCCGCCGGGCCATCGATGGAACGATCGACATGGCTTTCCGCCGCGAGGTGCATCACCGTATCGGGTTGATGCTGGCGGAAGATGCGATCCAGCTCGGCTCGGTTGCAGATATCCACCTGTTCAAAGGCAAAACGCGCATCCTGCGCCACCGGCGCCAGCGACATCAAATTGCCGGCGTAGGTCAGCTTATCCACGACCACGACGCGATCGGCGGTGTGCTGGATGATTTCACGCACTACCGCGGAGCCAATAAAGCCCGCGCCGCCGGTGACCAGAATCGTTCTCACCGCCACACTCCTTTGGTGTCGATGATATAGGCCTGAGTAACGCTATCGCCGCTAACGGCTTTAAACTCGTTGTGATCGACCAGCATCACCAGCACATCGGCGCTCGCCAGCGCGTCATCGAGGGTCGCCAGCGTACACAGGCCATCAAGTTTCTTCGGCAGCGCATGAATGTTGGGCTCAACCACCTGCGTCGCGCCGCTGTGCCAGCGGGCGATCTGCGCGGCAATTTCCATCGCCGGGCTTTCGCGCAGGTCATCAATGTTAGGCTTAAAAGCCAGGCCGAAGCAGGCAATAGTCAGTTCGCTGGCGCGTTTATTGCTGGCATTCAGGCACTCGGCAACCTGTGCTTTTACCCGATCGATTACCCATTCCGGCTTGTGGTCGTTAACCTCGCGCGCGGTGCGAATCAGACGCGCCTGCTGCGGGTTTTGCGCCACGATAAACCACGGGTCGACGGCGATACAGTGGCCGCCGACGCCCGGACCCGGCTGCAGAATATTGACGCGCGGATGGCGGTTCGCCAGGCGGATGAGTTCCCAGACGTTGATCCCCTGATCCGCGCAAATCAGCGATAGTTCGTTAGCAAAGGCGATGTTGACGTCGCGGAAGCTGTTTTCCGTCAGCTTGCACATTTCCGCAGTGCGCGAGTTAGTCACTACGCATTCGCCTTCAAGGAAAATTTTATAGAGCTCACTGGCGCGCGCCGAGCAGACCGGCGACATTCCGCCAATAACGCGGTCGTTTTTGATGAGCTCAACCATCACCTGCCCCGGCAGCACGCGCTCCGGACAGTAGGCGACATTAACGTCGGCCGCCTCGCCAACCTGCTGTGGGAAGCTGAGATCGGGGCGCATCGCCGCCAGCCACTCGGCCATCTGTTCAGTCGAGCCGACCGGCGAGGTGGATTCCAGGATCACTAACGCCCCTTTCTTCAGGGTCGGCGCAATAGATTTAGCGGCGGATTCAACAAAGGCCATATCTGGCTCATGCCCGCCTTTAAACGGCGTCGGAACGGCAATCAGGTAGGCGTCAGACTCCACCGGCACGGTGGTGGCGCTTAAATATCCCTGTTCAACCGCCGTTTTCACGACGCTCGCTAAATCCGGCTCGACGATATGAATCTCACCACGGTTAATGGTCTCAACGGCGTGTTGATTGATGTCCACGCCAACCACCCGCCGTTGCCGGGAAGCAAATGCGGCAGCGGTTGGCAGACCAATGTACCCAAGGCCAATCACTGAAATGGTAGAAAAACTCATAGCGTTACCTGATTATTTTTAAGGGCGGATAAAATACGATCGCATGCCTGACCATCGCCGTAAGGGTTATGGGCCCGACTCATCGCCTGCCAGGCGGCATCATCCTGCAGCAGCCGGGTGACTTCATCGACGATACGCTGCCTGTCGGTGCCGACCAGCCGCACGGTGCCAGCGGCGACCGCCTCCGGGCGCTCAGTCATTTCGCGCATCACCAGTACCGGTTTCCCCAGCGACGGCGCCTCTTCCTGAATCCCGCCGGAATCGGTCAGAATCAGCCACGCCCGATTCATCAGCCAGACGAACGGCAGGTAATCCTGCGGTTCAATTAATTTCACGTTAGCGACATGGCCAAGAATACGGTTGACCGGTTCGCTGACGTTCGGGTTCAGGTGAACCGGATAAACAATCTGCACATCAGGATGATGGCTGGCGATATCCGCCAGCGCATGGCAAATGTGCTCGAAGCCGAGACCAAAGCTCTCGCGACGGTGGCCGGTCACCAGAATTAATTTCTTATCCGCTTCAAGGAACGGGTAGCGCTGCATCAGTTCATTGCGCAACGCCTCGTCGCCAAGGACACGATCGCGAACCCAGAACAGCGCATCGATCACCGTATTGCCGGTGACGGTAATGCGCTCTGCGTCAATATTTTCCCGCAGCAGGTTATCGCGTGAGGTGGCGGTCGGGGCGAAATGGTACATCGCCAGGCGCCCTGTCAGCGTGCGGTTGCCCTCTTCCGGCCACGGCGAGTTCAGGTCGCCGGTACGCAGGCCCGCTTCCACGTGGCCCACCGGGATCCGCTGATAAAACGCCGCCAGACTGGCCGCCATCGTCGTCGTGGTATCGCCATGTACCAGCACTACGTCCGGCTTAAACGACTCCAGTACCGGCTTTAAACCTTGCAGAATGCGGCAGGTGATCTCGGTTAATCCCTGACCCGGCTGCATAATGTTCAGATCGTAGTCCGGCGTAATCGAAAACAGTTTCAACACCTGATCGAGCATCTCCCGATGCTGCGCGGTTACGCAAACCTTTGCCTCAAAATGAGGATCCTTTGCCAGCGCATGGACCAGCGGCGCCATCTTGATGGCTTCTGGTCTCGTGCCAAATACAGTTAGTACTTTCACATCGATTCTCTTCGATTAGGTGATGATGGCGCGGAGCCTTCATCACAGGCCCCATTCACTGGACACGACGACGTGCTAACGCCACGCCTGCGCCGATGAGCGCGCCCACAATCCCCCACATGATCATCAGAAATACGCGCCGCGGGCTATCGCGTTTTACAGGTTCTTCCGGCGTACGCAAATATCTGTAAGTCTGAAAACGTGGATCCAGCGTCGGGCCAACGTTTAGCGTGTTCAGCATGGCGCGGTTCTGGTCATAGTCGAGATCGTATTCCGGCCCTACGGCCTGCAGATTTTCGAGGCGCGCCTGCAGCATCGGCCGGCCCAGTAAGAAGAGTTCGGAGGCCGGCAGCTGCTCCGCTGGAACATCGGTCTCGCTGCGCGAAATGTTATGTTGCTGGGCGATTTTCAACGCCTGCTCGACGCTCTGCACGCGGCGGTTGTAGATCTCGCTCGCCACCTCTTCCTGACGCTTCACCTGCGCTTTCATCTGTACGGTACGCGCCGCCCAGGCGCCCTTCAGCTCATCATTAAGATGACCGGCGGCACGCTGACTGGCGAAAGCGACGTACTGACGCAGCAGATTATTGGCATCTGGCGCGGTCTCCGCCGTCAGCTTGATGCTGTCATTGACGCTTTTCAGCGGGTCGCCCGGGATAAACTGAATATCGTTAATGAGATCGTCAAGCATCGCCGCATCCGCGCGCGCGTTACCTGACTGACGCTGCTTGTAGTAGTCGGTCTGCAGCCAGAAGTCACGGCGGGTATCCCATGACGCCTGTTGCATAATGAACTCTTTGTATGCCTCATCCATGGCGGAAGGTTGGTCTACCGAAGCCAGATCGGCTTTGATATCCAGGTTACGTAAGAACTGCTGTTGCGAATAGTATCCGCCCAGCATATTGACGGTCGGCCGGTCGGTAATTGCCGTCGCGCTCCACTCCTGGCGAGCAAAAAAGGAATAAATAAGAACGATCAGCGCGAATAGCGCGGCGGTGCCGACTATCCAGCCTTTTCCTGCCCATAAGGCGCGAAACAGCCCGCGAATATCCAGTTCGTTCTCAACGTTCACTGCTTGTGCTCCCGGTAATGGTTGAGTCATCACGTCCCCAGTTTTACTTGGTTAAATTTGGATTATTGCCGCTGTGTCGCCGAATTCTGCGTCTAATGCGCTTAACCAGACGCGCCACTTTCCATGCGCGCTTAATGCAGTAGCCATAAAGTAAAAAAGCAAACAAAAAGAGTATTAACATCACCCATTCAGGAACAATACGGGTGTATTCCGCCACTACGCCGACCAGCGCCAGTAAAGCGGCAGCCAGCGTAATCAGGACAAAGGCCTGCCGGGAAGTAAACCCGGCACGCATTATCAAATGATGAATATGCTGACGATCCGGCGAGAACGGGCTCATCCCCTTTCTCAGGCGGCGATACATAATCGCCACCATATCCATCAAAGGAATCGCAATAATCCACAGCGCCGTAACCGGGCTGATGGGATGCGTTTTACCCTGCGTGGTCTCCAGCAGGATCCAGATAATGGTGAAGCCAATCATGGTGCTGCCGGCATCGCCCATAAACACTTTATAGCGACGTCCAAGCGCGCCGAGATTAAGTAAAATATAGGGCAGGATGGCGGCGATCATCGCAAAACACCACATCGCCAGGCTGTACTGGCCGTCAAACCATAAGATGATGCCGGTTGCGGCGAAGGAAACGGACGAAAGCCCGCCGAGCAACCCGTCAATGCCATCCACCATATTGAAGGCGTTGATTGCCGCCCAAACGGCGAAAAGCGTGAGGAAAAAACCAAAGGGGCCGAGGACTAACTCCCACGAACCGAAAATATAGCCGAGGCTGCTGAGATGCAGATTACCCGCCGTCATCATGATAACGGCTATCGCGGCCTGAATAACCGCACGAATTTTTACGCTGATATCAAATCGGTCATCCAACGCGCCGACCAACACCAGCACGCCCGCACAGGCCAGATACAGCGTGGCATGAGGGATATAATAATCGGCAATCGCAAAGGTAAAACAAATACCGGCATAAACTGAGATACCACCAACTAACGGAATCAAACCTTGATGCCGTTTCCGATAGTTTGGCTTATCCACTAACCCAATTTTTTTCGCTGCTTTACGGGCAACAAATATAAACAGGGTCGTGAATAAGAAAACACTGATTAATTCAGTAATAGCAGTGAGTAAATTCACAACACATGTGCTCTCAGCATAGTTAATCCGGGGAGTATAACGATGATGTCTCCACTCCTGAAGGGGAAAAGCAGAACATTACAAATTTATTGTATATATTTTAGACTGTTAAAGTCCTTTCTGCCTTACCCGCCGCGCATATCATACGGCAACGCTGGCGGCGCTTTTCCCGCCTGGATCATACAAAGCTACAAAACAAAACGCCACGCAATCGCGTGGCGTTTTTTCGGCGTATTCCGTCCTACGAACGCTTCATCATATCGAAGAAGTCGTCGTTAGTTTTGGTCATCGCCAGCTTATTAATGAGGAACTCCATTGCGTCGATTTCACCCATAGGATGGATGATTTTGCGCAGGATCCACATTTTCTGCAGCTCTTCCTGGGTGGTCAGCAGCTCTTCTTTACGGGTACCGGAACGGTTGTAGTCGATAGCCGGGAAGACGCGTTTTTCCGCAATCTTACGGGAGAGGTGCAGTTCCATGTTACCGGTGCCTTTGAACTCTTCGTAGATAACTTCATCCATTTTAGAGCCGGTATCGATAAGCGCGGTAGCGATGATAGTCAGGCTGCCGCCCTCTTCCACGTTACGCGCCGCACCGAAGAAGCGCTTCGGACGATGCAGGGCGTTGGCGTCCACACCACCGGTCAGCACTTTACCGGAAGCCGGAACCACGGTGTTGTAGGCACGGGCCAGACGGGTAATGGAGTCGAGCAGGATAATAACGTCTTTTTTGTGCTCAACCAGACGTTTCGCTTTCTCGATAACCATTTCGGCAACCTGCACGTGACGAGATGCGGGTTCGTCAAAGGTAGAAGCGACAACTTCACCTTTAACCAGACGCTGCATCTCGGTCACTTCTTCCGGACGTTCGTCGATAAGCAACACCATCAGCACGCAGTCAGGATGGTTGTATGCGATGCTCTGCGCGATGTTCTGCAGCAGCATGGTTTTACCGGCTTTCGGCGGCGCGACGATCAGGCCACGCTGGCCGCGGCCAATCGGCGATGCCAGATCCAGTACGCGGGCGGTTAAGTCTTCGGTAGAACCATTACCACGCTCCATACGCAGGCGTGAATTCGCGTGCAGCGGCGTTAAGTTCTCGAACAGAATCTTGTTACGCGCGTTTTCCGGCTTGTCGTAGTTAACTTCGTTAACTTTCAGCAGCGCGAAGTAACGTTCACCCTCTTTAGGAGGACGAATCTTACCGGAAATGGTGTCACCAGTGCGGAGGTTGAAGCGGCGGATTTGGCTGGGGGATACGTAGATGTCGTCTGGACCGGCGAGGTAGGAGCTGTCTGCTGAGCGGAGGAATCCAAATCCATCCTGCAGTATCTCCAGTACGCCATCGCCAAAGATATCTTCGCCACTCTTTGAATGCTGCTTGAGGATGGCAAAAATAATATCCTGCTTACGCATACGAGCCAGGTTTTCCAGCCCCATATTTTCGCCGAGAGTAATCAGCTCAGAAACCGGCGTATTCTTTAATTCGGTAAGATTCATAGTGGTGTGGGTTCTTAAACTCGGGGTAAATCTCGAACTTAATGTTGTGAATGGTATGGCAGGAACATCCATGCCTGTTAGCGGCTTCATCTCGTGTCTGTACGTTGCCTGGTCACAGGAAAGAACGCAGAACTGAAACGACAAGACGGAATGAGTGATAAGCCCGGAATTATTAGCCTCACGCGCATAGTCTGCGGGACGCTTTGGGTAAAACAAGATTCAAACAATAGGTATGTTTAAAACGAAGTCTGGAATTAACTTAGCACGACTCAGGCCGGGCGTCCAGAGTTCCACAAAAAATAGGAATCCGGACGCCGGAATGGCAAACCGATTACGCCAGGTTGGCGTCGAGGAACTCTTTCAGTTGGCCTTTGGACAGCGCGCCGACTTTAGTCGCCGCGACTTCGCCGTTCTTGAACAGCAGCAGCGTCGGGATGCCGCGGATGCCGTACTTCGGCGCCGTGCCCGGGTTCTGATCGATGTTCAGTTTAGCCACGGTCAGTTTGCCTTGATACTCTTCAGCGATCTCATCCAGAATCGGGGCGATCATTTTGCACGGACCACACCACTCTGCCCAGAAATCGACGAGGGTCAGCCCGTCAGCCTTGAGTACGTCCGTGTCAAAACTGTCGTCAGTCAGGTGAATAATTTTATCGCTCATATATAACTCCACAGGAATAAGCCTGGTGTGTTGGTGTCGCAGTCATCAACGACGTGTTGATGCTACGTTATGCACGCTATTCTTCAGGATGCCTCTTTTATAAGCTACCTGCGGGAATGGATCCACCATGGACCACCACCGCCGATGCTTAAGCGCACTGTCTGCAAATCAACCTGCGGCAGATTTACCGCCCCCGTTGCGCTTAGTAGTCTAAGCTTTCCGGGATCCATTCAGTAGCCGGAGACGCACCTTGAATAATTTCGTATATCGCCAACGAAAGGTTGACGTTATTTCACCGGATACGCTTTCTTAATGCAATAGTTAGCTGATATTCTACCACACTATGAGCAAAACACATTTGACAGAACAGAAGTTTTCCGACTTCGCCCTGCACCCGGCAGTTGTCGAAGCCCTTGAAAAAAAAGGGTTTCATAATTGCACACCCATTCAGGCTCTCGCCCTTCCGCTCACGCTGGAAGGCCGCGATGTCGCCGGGCAGGCGCAAACCGGTACCGGTAAAACGATGGCGTTTCTGACGTCAACGTTTCATTATCTTCTCTCTCACCCGGCCATCGCAGACCGCCAGGTTAACCAACCGCGCGCGCTGATCATGGCGCCGACGCGCGAGCTGGCGGTACAGATTCACGCTGACGCCGAACCGCTGGCGCAGGCCACCGGCCTGAAGCTCGGTCTGGCTTATGGCGGCGACGGCTACGATAAGCAGCTGAAAGTACTGGAAAGCGGCGTTGATATTCTGATCGGCACCACCGGTCGCCTTATCGATTACGCTAAACAAAACCACATTAATCTCGGCGCCATTCAGGTTGTCGTGCTGGACGAAGCCGATCGCATGTACGATCTCGGCTTTATTAAAGATATCCGCTGGCTATTCCGCCGCATGCCGCCGGCCACTCAGCGCCTGAACATGCTGTTCTCCGCCACGCTGTCTTACCGCGTACGCGAACTGGCGTTCGAACAAATGAACAACGCCGAGTACGTTGAAGTCGAACCGGAACAGAAAACCGGCCACCGCATTAAAGAAGAGTTGTTCTACCCTTCCAACGACGAAAAAATGCGCCTGCTGCAGACGCTGCTGGAAGAAGAATGGCCTGACCGCGCTATTGTTTTCGCCAACACCAAGCATCGTTGTGAAGATATCTGGGGCCATCTGGCGGCAGATGGGCATCGCGTTGGCCTGCTGACCGGCGACGTAGCGCAGAAAAAACGCCTGCGTATTCTCGAAGAGTTCACCCGCGGCGATCTCGATATTCTGGTTGCGACCGACGTAGCCGCTCGCGGTCTGCATATCCCCGCCGTCACTCATGTCTTTAACTATGACCTGCCGGATGACTGCGAAGACTATGTCCACCGTATTGGCCGTACCGGCCGCGCGGGCGCCAGCGGACACTCCATCAGTCTGGCCTGCGAAGAGTACGCGCTGAATCTGCCGGCAATCGAAACCTATATCGGCCATTCGATCCCGGTCAGCAAGTACAATCCGGACGCGCTGATGACCGATTTACCGAAGCCGCTGCGTTTGACGCGTACCCGCCCAGGTAATGGCCCGCGCCGTAATGGCCCGCCACGCAATCGTCGTCGTTCAGGTTAACATCTATGCCATACGCGAAATCTTTCAGGATGCGCCACGGAGATAATCCCGGGCAACGCGTTCAGATAAGTGGAATGGGCAACGAAGCCCAGTCGACACAGGAGCCGCCTGAAAGATGAAGAGTATGAGTTCCACCTCGCTGTATGCCGCCATCGACCTTGGCTCCAATAGTTTTCATATGTTGGTGGTGCGCGAGGTGGCAGGCAGTATTCAAACGCTGAGCCGCATTAAGCGCAAGGTGCGTCTGGCCGCTGGCCTGAATAGCGATAATGCGCTCTCCGCGGAAGCGATGGAGCGCGGCTGGCAGTGCTTACGCCTGTTTGCCGAGCGTTTGCAGGATATTCCTTCGGCGCAAATTCGCGTCGTCGCCACCGCCACCCTGCGTCTGGCGGTCAACGCCGGCGAGTTTCTGGCGAAAGCGCAGGAAATCCTCGGTTGCCCCGTCCAGGTGATTAGCGGTGAAGAAGAAGCCCGCCTAATCTACCAGGGCGTAGCCCATACCACCGGCGGCGCCGATCAGCGTCTGGTGGTGGATATCGGCGGCGCCAGTACTGAACTGGTGACCGGCACCGGCGCGCAAACCACCTCGCTGTTCAGCCTGTCGATGGGCTGCGTCACCTGGCTTGAACGCTACTTCGCCGACCGTAGTCTGACTAAAGAAAACTTCGATCTCGCTGAAGCGGCGGCGCGCGATGTGCTGCGTCCAATCGCCGATGTCCTACGTTATCACGGCTGGAAAGTGTGCGTCGGCGCTTCAGGCACCGTGCAGGCGCTGCAGGAAATTATGATGGCGCAGGGAATGGATGAGCGCATCACCCTCAGCAAGCTACAGCAGCTTAAGCAGCGCGCCATCCAGTGCGGCCGACTCGAAGAGCTGGAAATCGAAGGGCTGACGCTCGAACGCGCCCTGGTTTTTCCGAGCGGCCTTGCCATTCTGATCGCTATCTTTAGTGAACTGAATATTCAGTGCATGACGCTGGCTGGCGGCGCCTTACGCGAAGGGCTGGTCTACGGCATGTTGCACCTTTCTGTCGATCAGGATATTCGTAGCCGCACGCTGCGTAATATTCAGCGGCGCTTTATGATCGATACCGAACAGGCGCAGCGGGTTGCTAATCTGGCCACCCATCTGGTGGATCAACTGGAAAGCGGCTGGGAGCTGGATCCGCTTAGCCGCGATTTACTCGTCAGCGCCTGCGCGCTACATGAAATTGGCCTGAGCGTTGATTTTAAACGCGCGCCGCAGCACGCCGCCTATCTGGTCAATAACCTCGACCTACCCGGCTTCACCCCGGCGCAAAAGAAGCTCATCGCCACGCTGCTGCTCAACCAGACTAACGCCATCGACCTTTCTTCGCTCCATCAGCAAAACGCGGTACCGCCGCGCGTTGCCGAACATCTGTGTCGCCTGCTGCGACTGGCGATTCTGTTTGCCAGCCGCCGGCGCGACGATCTCCTGCCAACCATTCAGCTTACCGCCGACGACGAAAAACTGACGCTGACGCTGCCGGATGACTGGCTGGAAGAACATCCGCTGGGCCGGGAAATGGTCGAGCAAGAGTGCCAGTGGCAAAGCTATGTCCACTGGGCGCTGCTGATCGACGACGACGCGGCGAGGTAATTTCCGGCCAGGAGGGCGCATGCGGGAAGAACTGGATTTCAAATCACTACGCTTTTTCTCCGCGCTCTACCGTTTGGGGAATGTCTCTCCGGCGGCGGAAGCGCTTGATATCAGCCAGCCAACCGGAAGCCTGCTGCTAAAAAAGCTACGCGAGCACTTTGACGACCCGCTATTTGTGCGCGTTGGTCAACGAATGGCGCCAACGCCGCGCGCGGACGCTATCGCCCCCACTATTTTTACTCTGCTGCAATTGGCCGATACCGATCTGGCGGCTAAGCCGGAATTTATCCCACAAGAGAGCAACCGTAACTTCACCATCGGCATGACCGATATCAGCCAGATGACGCTTCTTCCTTTGCTGCAAAGCCAGATCCAACGGCTGGAAGCCAGCGACATCACCTTTACGGTGCTGAATATTGACGATCAAACGCTTAGCGCGCTGGAATCCGGGAAATGTGATTTGGCGATCGGGTATCTTACCCAGTTGCCGGATAGCGTCTATCAGCAGCATCTGTTCGATCAATCGTATGTTTGTCTGGCAGCGGACAATCATCCGCGCATTCGTCATCATTTCAGCGCCGAAGACTGGCGTCAGGAAAAGCATCTTGCGGTTCGCGTCAACGGCACCGCCCACGGTGATATTGATAAACTGCTCGCGGAACACAGTATGCCGCGACGCATCGCATTGACGCTGCCCAGCTTTTTAGGCGCAGGCGAGCTGGTTGCCGGCAGCGAGATGATCGCGGTGGTGCCGGAACAGCTGGCGCGCCACATCACCAGACGTTACCCCTGCCGCAGCTGGCCGCTGCCTTTCTCACTGGCTAACATCGCGATTCGCCAGGTCTGGCACCAGCGCCTGCACCGCGACCCAGGGCATATCTGGCTGCGCACGCAGATTGTAGGCCTTGCCGCCTCTGGCGGTTCTATTAGCATTTAAATCATAAAAGAATCGGCTGTATTAGTATTACTGATACGCCGTATTCTATTTGGTTTATTGCTGTCAATACGTCAAATATTTTAATCTCCTCGCATCAGTTCATATCGATAGAATAAGTAAAGGAACTTATCATGCGCGGAAAAATCGCTTTAGAAGAACATGTATCCACCCCTGAAAATAATCGTTTGTGGGATTCGACCGGCGAAGCTAACCGTAACGGTAGCGAATATATGCAAGATGTTGAACGCCGCCTGCTAGACCGCAGTATTCAGCTCGAAGAGATGGCGCAACGGAATATTGACCACGTCATTCTTTCTCTGACTTCACCCGGCGCGCAATCTATTTTAGATAAAGCCAAAGCGGTCTCTTTCGCTCGCGACACTAACGACTTTATCGTTGATAATTATGTAAAACCGAATCCGGATAAATTTAGCGCTTTCGCCACGCTGGCGTTACAAAACCCGGAAGCGGCGGCGGAAGAGCTGGAGCGCGCGGTGAAAAAACTGGGCATGAAAGGCGCGTTGATTAACGGCTATACCAACGTCAAAGATAACGAACATGGCCTGTATCTTGATGATGAATCCATGTTGGTATTCTGGGATAAAGTTAACGAGTTAAACGTGCCGGTGTACCTGCATCCGCGTGAACCGCTGGAAGGCCCGGCTCGCGGTATTTATACCGGTTACGAAAGCCTGATCGGTTCCGCCTGGGGCTTTGCGCAGGAAACCGCCGTTCATGCCATTCGCCTGATGATGAGCGGCCTGTTCGACCGTTATCCAAACCTTAATCTGGTGCTGGGACACCTCGGTGAAGGGCTGGTACACATGCTGCCGCGCACTCAACATCGTCTCTATCGTCAGCGTTTCGGCTGCGGTTTGGGCAAGGCGGAAAAACCGTTAATGCACTATCTGCAAAATAACTTTATTGTCACCACCAGCGGTCATTTTAATACTCACTCGCTAAATAATGCGATTGAAGTGATGGGTGCCGATCGCGTGATGTTCTCCGTCGATTATCCGTATGAAGATATTCATCAGGCCTGCGACTGGTTTGATCCATTGGAGATGGAAACAGGGCTAAAAGATAAAATAGCCTGGGGCAATGCCAGCCGCGTTTTTAATATCAAATAATTTAAAAAACACGCTTCAGGGTCTGATTTCAGGCCCTGATTTTATTACAGGGAGAATATAGTATGCCGATAGGTATTTTTGTTTGCAGCGGTTCATTACTCGTTGGCGCAATTGCAGGCGCCTCGCTCAACCGATTTATCCCGGACCACTTTAAGAAAACGCTACCGCTTATTTCCGGGTTAATCTCTATCAGTATGGGCGTGTTCTTCCTTAACAAACTGATCAATCTGCCGCCCATTGCGCTGGCCGTTATCATCGGCACGATTATTGGCGGCCTGTTGAATATTGAGAAGTGGATTGAGCGGGCGGGAACACAGCTGCGAACGCCCATCGAGCGCATTTTTCCAGGCCAAAACAACGCAGGCGTAGAAGCGGAGGATTTTATGAACCAGTTTATCGCGGTGCTGATCCTGTTCTGCGCCAGCGGTACCGGTATTTTTGGCGCCCTAACAGAAGGGATGACCGGCGACCCGACCATTCTGCTGACCAAGTCGATACTCGACTTTTTCACCGCCGCCATTTTCGCTTCCACGCTGGGCTACATTATCACCGCGATTTTTATTCCCCAGCTGATCATCTTCGTGATTCTGTTCTTCGCCGCCACGTTTATTATGACGTTGATAAGCCCATCGATGATCGCTGATTTTACTGCCTGCGGCGGTATTATTATGCTGGCGACCGGTTTTCGGCTTTGCGGTATTCGCCATTTCCCCACCGCCAACATGCTGCCGTCGCTGCTGCTGGTGATGCCATTTTCCACCGCCTGGCAGCAGTTTGTCGCCTGAAACGTTAGCCCTTTTTCGCCTTCGCCAGCATCGCCTTGATATTCGCGACGTTGGCCTGGCCTTTATGCATACGTTCTTCCGCAGAGATGACTTTCCGCTCCTGCTCCCAAATCAGATCGTCTTGCGGGAGCTCAAGCAGAAAACGGCTCGGCTCCGGGCGTACCAGCTCGCCATACTGACGACGCTCCTTACAGAGCGTAAAGGTCAACTCTTTCTGCGCGCGCGTGATACCTACATAGGCCAGACGCCGTTCTTCATCAACATTATCTTCATCGATACTGCTCTGATGCGGCAGCAATCCCTCTTCCATTCCCACCAGGTAAACATACGGGAACTCCAGCCCTTTTGAGGCATGCAGGGTCATCAACTGCACCTGATCCAGCTCTTCATCCGATTCGCCGCGTTCCATCATATCGCGCAGGGTAAAGCGGGTAACCACCTGCGTCAGCGTCATCGGCTCATCTATCTCGCTGCCTTCCAGCATTTCGGTCATCCAGGTGAACAGCTGGTTGACGTTTTTCATCCGCATTTCCGCGGCTTTCGGGCTCGGCGAGGTTTCATATAGCCAGGACTCATAGTCAATCCCACGAATTAAATCCCGCACGGCATTAACCGGTTCACGCTCGGTCAATTGCTGAATTTCCCGCAGCCAGTGGGTGAAACGAGTGAGGGATTCATACCCGCGCCCGGTCAGCGTCTGGCTTAACCCCATATCAAAGCTGGCGGTGAATAAGCCTTTATTGCGGCTCATCGCCCATTCACCCAGTTTTTGCAAGGTCGCCGGACCAATCTCTCGCTTTGGCGTATTGACGATACGCAGGAAGGCGCTGTCGTCATCCGGGTTGGTGAGTACGCGCAGATAGGCCAGCAGATCTTTAATTTCCGGACGCGAGAAGAACGACGTGCCGCCCGAGATTTTGTACGGGATACGGTTCTGCATCAGCATCTTTTCAAAGACCCGCGACTGGTGATTGCCGCGATAAAGGATGGCGTAATCTTTGTAGTTGGTTTTATTAATAAAGTGGTGAGCAATCAGTTCGCCTGCGACGCGTTCCGCTTCATGATCTTCATTGTTAGCGGAGAGCACCTTCAGTTCAGCCCCGTAGCCTAGTTCAGAGAACAACCGCTTTTCAAAGACGTGCGGATTATTGGCGATCAAAATGTTGGCGGCCTTCAGAATACGCCCTGATGAACGGTAGTTCTGTTCAAGCTTGATCACCTGCAGCGCCGGAAAATCCTGGCTCAGTAGTACCAGGTTTTGTGGCCGCGCGCCGCGCCACGAGTAGATCGACTGGTCATCATCACCCACCACGGTAAAGCGCGCGCGCTGCCCCACCAGCAGCTTCACCAGCTCATACTGGCTGGTGTTGGTATCCTGATACTCATCCACCAGCAGGTAACGGATCTTGTTCTGCCAGCGCTCGCGCACCTCTTCATTACGCTGCAGCAGCAGCGTCGGCAGCAGGATCAGGTCGTCAAAATCGAGGACGTTGCAGGCCTTCATATGCGCATCATAGAGCCCATAGCAGTGGGCGAAGATGCGGTCCCGTTCGCCTTTCGCGCCAGCCGCCGCCTGCGCCGGCGTTTTCAGATCGTTTTTCCAGTTGGAGATCGTCGAGATCAGCTGCTGCAACACCACTTTGTCATCTTCGATCAACCCTTCGGTGAGTTCTTTCAGCAGCGCGACCTGGTCGGTATCATCGAACAAAGAAAAGTTGGATTTCATTCCCAGCGCGGCGTATTCGCGTTTGATGATATCCAGCCCCAGGGTGTGGAAGGTGGAAATCATTAGCCCGCGCGCCTCTTTGCGCCCCAGCGTTTGCCCGACGCGCTCTTTCATTTCGCGCGCGGCCTTGTTAGTAAAAGTGACGGCCGCGATATGGCGCGCCTGATAACCGCAGCCGCGGATCAGGTGGGCGATTTTATTCGTAATAACGCGGGTCTTACCGGAACCGGCGCCCGCCAGCACCAGGCACGGTCCGGTAACGAATTCGACGGCTTGTTGTTGGCCAGGGTTTAAACGCATGGGAATATTGCTCAATCTTCGAACGGGGTGTGGATTGTAGCAGAAAGCGAGGCTGAGATTTACCGGCTGATGGTAAAGTGTCAGCCACGCAATTTATCCTAAGGCTCCGGTTATGGCAAAAAGCGCAGCGGCCCTGCATATTCTGGTCAAAGAAGAAAAACTGGCACACGAGATCCTCGCCAAGCTGGAACGAGGCGTCAGCTTCGATCATCTGGCGAAGCGCTACTCAAAATGTCCGTCCGGACGTCATGGCGGCGATCTGGGGGAGTTCCAGCAGGGCGCGATGGTCGCTCCGTTTGATAAAGCCGTGTTCAGCTGTCCGCTGCTCAAACCCTATGGCCCGGTACAAACCAAATTTGGCTACCATATCATCAAGGTGCTGTATCGCCGCTAGCGCGTGTTACTATGGCGCCCTGATTTATCCCAACTCAATCAAGGCGCAATCATGGCTAAAACAGCGGCAGCACTGCATATCCTGGTAAAAGAAGAGAAACTGGCTCTCGATCTGCTTGAGCAGCTTAAAAACGGCGCCGACTTCGGCAAGCTGGCGAAAAAACACTCTATCTGCCCGTCAGGAAAACGCGGCGGCGATCTGGGCGAATTCCGCCAGGGCCAGATGGTTCCGGCATTCGATAAAGTGGTCTTCTCCTGCCCTGAACTGGAGCCAACCGGCCCGCTGCATACCCAGTTCGGTTACCACATCATCAAAGTGCTGTACCGGAAATAAACAACAAGGCCTTCTCAAAGAGAAGGCCTTTAATGTTTGCCCCCTCTCCCTGTGGGAGAGGGTTGGGGTGAGGGCATCCGCCCGCACCTTTTGTTTTATCAGCCGGCAACCGCGATACGCTTCATATCGGTCATATAACCGCGCAGTTTTTTACCCACCGCTTCGATAGCGTGGCTGCGAATCGCTTCGTTCACGTCACGCAGCTGAGCGTTATCTACCGCGCCTTCGGCAATCGCTTTGCCCAGGTCGCCGGTCTGCAGGGTAGTCATGAACTCTTTCAGCAGCGGTACGCAAGCATAAGAGAACAGGTAGTTACCGTACTCCGCGGTATCGGAGATAACCACGTTCATTTCATACAGACGCTTACGGGCGATAGTGTTGGCGATAAGCGGCAGTTCGTGCAGTGATTCGTAGTAAGCGGACTCTTCGATGATGCCGGAATCAACCATGGTTTCGAAGGCCAGCTCAACGCCCGCTTTCACCATCGCAATCATCAGAACGCCTTTATCGAAGTACTCCTGCTCGCCGATTTTACCTTCATACTGCGGCGCGGTTTCGAACGCGGTTTTACCGGTCTCTTCACGCCAGGTCAGCAGTTTTTTGTCGTCGTTCGCCCAGTCAGCCATCATGCCGGAAGAGAATTCGCCGGAGATGATGTCATCCATATGTTTCTGGAACAGCGGCGCCATGATCTCTTTCAGCTGTTCGGACAGCGCGTAAGCGCGCAGTTTCGCCGGATTAGACAGGCGATCCATCATCAGGGTAATGCCGCCTTGCTTCAGCGCTTCGGTGATGGTTTCCCAACCGAACTGAATCAGTTTTTCCGCGTAGGCCGGATCGGTACCTTCAGCCACCAGCTTGTCGAAGCACAGCAGAGAACCCGCCTGCAGCATACCGCAGAGGATGGTCTGTTCGCCCATCAGGTCAGATTTCACTTCCGCCACGAAGGAGGATTCCAGAACACCCGCACGATGGCCGCCGGTCGCTGCTGCCCACGCTTTAGCAATGGCCATACCTTCGCCTTTCGGATCGTTTTCCGGGTGTACGGCGATAAGCGTCGGCACGCCGAAACCGCGTTTGTACTCTTCACGAACTTCGGTACCCGGGCACTTCGGCGCCACCATCACCACGGTGATGTCTTTGCGGATCTGCTCGCCCACTTCAACGATGTTGAAGCCGTGGGAGTAACCCAGCGCCGCGCCGTCTTTCATCAGCGGCTGTACGGAACGCACAACGTCAGAGTGCTGTTTGTCCGGAGTCAGGTTGACAACCAGGTCAGCCTGCGGGATCAGCTCTTCATAGGTACCCACTTTGAAGCCGTTTTCCGTCGCTTTACGCCAGGATGCGCGCTTCTCGGCAATCGCTTCTTTACGCAGCGCATAGGAGATATCCAGGCCGGAGTCACGCATGTTCAGACCCTGGTTCAGGCCCTGCGCGCCACAGCCGACGATGACTACTTTTTTACCCTGAAGATAGCTCGCGCCATCGGCAAATTCATCGCGCCCCATAAAGCGGCATTTGCCCAGCTGAGCCAGCTGCTGGCGCAGATTCAGTGTGTTGAAGTAGTTAGCCATGGTGATACCTCGTGATGTTGTGTTGTCGTGCTTATTGTTCGGTTCGCGTTTTGCGAGAATGAACCCACTATATGACAGGAATTTCGTTGCGAAAATTGATATATTCACAACATCACATTGCAATAACTGCAACGTTATTCTCAGGGGATTGAGCCATGGATTTACGCGATCTGAAAACCTTTCTGCATCTGGCGGAAAGCCGCCATTTTGGCCGCAGCGCGCGGGCTATGCACGTTAGTCCCTCGACGCTTTCGCGACAGATTCAACGCCTCGAAGAGGACCTCGGCCAGCCGCTGTTCGTTCGCGATAATCGCACCGTGACCCTAACCGAGGCCGGCGAAGAACTTCGCACCTTTGCCCAGCAGACTTTACTGCAGTATCAGCAACTGCGTCACGCCATCGACCAGCAGGGGCCGTCGCTCTCCGGCGAGCTACATATTTTCTGCTCCGTGACCGCCGCTTACAGCCATCTGCCGCCGATTCTCGACCGCTTTCGCGCCGCGCATCCCTCAGTAGAGATAAAGTTATCGACTGGCGATGCCGCTGATGCGATGGAAAAAGTGGTCACTGGAGAAGCCGATCTGGCCATTGCCGGTAAGCCGGAGACGCTGCCGGGCTCGGTGGCGTTTTCGATGCTGGAAAATCTTGCGGTAGTGCTGATTGCCCCGGCGTTACCCTGCCCGGTGCGCAATCAGGTGTCGGTCGAACATCCTGACTGGGCAACGATACCGTTTATCATGGCCGATCAGGGGCCGGTGCGCCGCCGCATCGAGCTGTGGTTCCGCCGCCATAAAATCAGCAATCCGTCCATTTACGCCACCGTCGGCGGCCATGAAGCCATGGTATCGATGGTCGCCCTCGGCTGCGGCGTGGCGCTACTGCCGGAAGTGGTGCTGGAAAACAGCCCCGAGCCGGTGCGTAATCGCGTGATGATCCTCGATCGCAGCGATGAGAAAACGCCATTTGAGCTGGGCGTCTGCGCACAAAAAAAGCGGCTGTATGAGCCGCTTATTGATGCGTTCTGGAAAATACTGCCTAACCACTAGCCCGCAAGGAAAAAGCGGAACGCCGGGTTATGGGTTTCGTCATGACACTCGTAGCCCAGTTCATTAAGACGGGTTTCGAAGTCTGGCTCATGCTCGCCAAGCTCAAACGCCGCCAGAACGCGGCCAAAATCGGTGCCGTGGCTACGATAGTGGAACAGCGAAATATTCCAGTGGGTGCCGAGGGTGTGCAGAAACTTGAGCAGCGCGCCAGGTGATTCCGGGAATTCGAAGCTAAACAGGCGCTCCTGCAGCGGTTTAGACGGACGTCCGCCGACCATATAGCGCACGTGCAGCTTCGCCATTTCGTCATCGGAAAGATCGACCACGCTGTAGCCGCCTTCGCTTAGCAGCTCGAGGATCTCTTTGCGCTCATCCAACCCGCGGCTCAGCCGCACGCCAACGAAAATACAGGCATCTTTGGCATCGGCAAAACGGTAGTTGAACTCGGTGACCGAACGGCCGCCCAGTAGCTGACAGAACTTAAGGAAGCTGCCTTTCTCTTCCGGTATCGTCACCGCCAGCAGCGCTTCGCGCTGTTCCCCGAGCTCGCAACGCTCAGAAACGTAGCGTAGTCCGTGGAAGTTGACGTTGGCGCCGGACAGGATGTGAGCCAGACGCTCGCCGCGGATGTTATGCTGGGCGATATACTTTTTCATCCCCGCCAGCGCCAGCGCGCCGGAAGGCTCCGCCACCGCCCGCACATCTTCGAACAGATCTTTCATCGCCGCGCAGATAGCATCGCTATCGACGGTGATGATATCGTCCAGATACTCCTGGCATAAACGGAACGTTTCATCGCCGATGCGCTTCACCGCCACGCCTTCAGCAAACAAACCGACGCGCGGTAGATCCACCGGATGACCGGCATCCAGCGCCGCTTTCAGACACGCCGAATCTTCCGCTTCCACCGCTATCACTTTAATCTGCGGCATCAGCTGCTTGATCAGCACCGCCACGCCTGCCGCCAGACCGCCGCCGCCAACAGGGACGAATACGCGGTCAATGTGGGCATCCTGCTGCAGCAGCTCCAGCGCCAGCGTTCCCTGACCGGCGATCACCATCGGGTGATCGAACGGCGGCACCCAGGTAAAACCCTGCTGCTGCGCCAGCTCAATCGCGCGGGCTTTCGCTTCGTCAAAGTTGGCGCCGTGCAGCAGCACTTCGCCGCCGAAGCCGCGAACGGCATCGACTTTGATATCGGCGGTCGCTACCGGCATCACGATCAGCGCCTTAACACCCAGCCGGGATGCGGAAAACGCCACGCCCTGCGCATGATTACCCGCCGAAGCGGTGATCACGCCATTTGATTTTTGTTCCGCCGTCAGGCCGGACATCATCGCGTAAGCGCCGCGCAGCTTAAAGCTATGCACCGGCTGGCGGTCTTCGCGTTTCACCAGAATCACGTTATCCAGCCGCGAAGAGAGCTTATCCATTTTTTGCAGCGGCGTTTTCTGCACCGCTTCATAAACCGGCGCGCGCAGTACCGCCCGGAGATACTCCGCCCCCTCAGGGGCGGCGGATAGGGGTTGCGATTCGGCCATTATTAACCCCCAAGTTTTGATTTATCGCGCACGGCACCCTTGTCGGCACTGGTCGCGAGGCTGGCATAAGCACGCAGCGCGAAGGAGACCTGGCGCTCGCGGTCTTTCGGCGTCCACGCCTTATCGCCACGCGCTTCTTGCGCTTCGCGACGGGCGGCGATTTCGGCATCGCTGAGCTGCAGCTGAATACCGCGGTTAGGAATATCGATAGCAATCATGTCGCCATCTTCGATGATAGCGATGTTGCCGCCGCTCGCCGCTTCCGGCGATACGTGGCCGATGGAAAGCCCGGAGGTGCCGCCGGAGAAACGGCCATCGGTGATCAACGCGCACGCTTTGCCAAGACCCATGGACTTCAGGAAGGTGGTCGGATAGAGCATCTCCTGCATTCCTGGCCCGCCTTTCGGCCCTTCATAACGAATAACCACGACATCGCCTTCCACGACTTTGCCGCCGAGGATGGCCTCAACCGCTTCATCCTGGCTTTCATAAACTTTCGCCGGGCCGGTAAATTTCAGGATGCTATCGTCCACGCCGGCGGTTTTGACGATACAGCCGTTTTCGGCAAAGTTACCGTACAGCACCGCCAGGCCACCGTCTTTACTATAGGCATGCTCCAGAGAACGGATACATCCCTCGGCGCGATCGTCATCCAGCATATCCCAACGGCAATCCTGCGAGAACGCTTGGGTGGTACGGATCCCCGCCGGGCCGGCGCGGAACATTTTTTTCACCGCGTCGTCCTGAGTCACCATCACATCGTACTGTTCCAGGGTCTGCGGCAGCGTCAGGCCAAGAACGTTTTTAACATCGCGGTTGAGTAACCCCGCGCGATCCAGCTCGCCGAGGATCCCCAGCACGCCGCCGGCGCGATGCACGTCTTCCATATGGTATTTCTGCGTACTCGGCGCCACTTTACAAAGCTGCGGCACTTTGCGGGACAGCTTGTCGATATCACTCATGGTGAAGTCGATTTCGGCTTCCTGCGCCGCCGCCAGCAGATGCAGAACGGTATTGGTTGAGCCGCCCATTGCGATATCGAGAGTCATGGCGTTTTCAAATGCCGCCTTGCTGGCGATATTGCGCGGCAGCGCGGAGGCGTCGTCCTGCTCGTAGTAGCGTTTGGTCAGTTCAACGATACGTTTACCGGCGTTGAGGAACAGCGCTTTACGGTCGGCATGGGTCGCCAGCAGAGAACCATTACCCGGCTGCGACAAGCCTAATGCTTCGGTCAGACAGTTCATTGAGTTCGCGGTGAACATCCCCGAGCACGAACCGCAGGTCGGACAGGCGGAACGCTCCACCTGTTCGCTTTGATCGTCAGAGACTTTCGGGTCTGCCCCCTGAATCATGGCATCAACCAGATCCAACTTGATGATTTTGTCAGACAGCTTGGTTTTCCCGGCTTCCATCGGGCCGCCGGAAACAAAGATTACCGGAATATTCAAACGCAGGGAGGCCATCAGCATCCCCGGGGTGATTTTGTCGCAGTTGGAGATACAAACCATGGCATCGGCGCAGTGGGCGTTAACCATGTACTCGACTGAATCGGCGATGAGCTCGCGGGATGGCAGTGAATAGAGCATACCCCCGTGACCCATGGCGATCCCATCATCCACTGCGATGGTGTTGAATTCTTTAGCGACGCCGCCCGCAGCTTCAATTTGCTCGGCAACCAGTTTGCCGAGATCGCGCAGATGCACGTGCCCAGGTACAAACTGGGTAAAGGAGTTAACAACGGCGATGATCGGTTTGCCGAAATCGGCATCGGTCATCCCGGTTGCGCGCCACAGCGCGCGGGCGCCCGCCATATTGCGGCCATGTGTGGTGGTGGCGGAACGGTACTTAGGCATGCTCTTTTTACTCCCATCTCTGTTTATGCAATGGGACGGTGCGTGCCGTCCCATTTTTAATCACTTACTTACCGGATCCAGCCAGCCCCATTTATCTTCCGTTTCACCGGTGAAGAGGCCAAAGAAGGCTTCCTGAATGCGTTTGGTCACCGGGCCGCGGCGGCCTGCGCCGACCTGGATACCGTCAACGCTGCGTACCGGCGTGATTTCCGCAGCGGTACCGGACATGAACACTTCATCCGCCAGGTACAGAGATTCGCGGGACAGCACCTGCTCGCGGACTTCGATACCGAGATCTTTCGCCAGTTTGATGATGGCGTCGCGGGTGATACCCGGCAGCGCGGAAGAGGTAAACGGTGGAGTAAACAGCACGCCATCTTTCACCTCAAACAGGTTTTCGCCTGCGCCTTCGGAGATATAGCCGTTAACGTCCAGCGCGATACCTTCCTGATAACCGTGACGACGCGCTTCGCTGCCGACCAGCAGAGAGGAGAGATAGTTGCCGCCCGCTTTCGCTGCGGTTGGGATGGTGTTAGGCGCCGCGCGGTTCCAGGAAGAAACCATCGCATCGATCCCCTGCTCCAGCGCTTCTGCGCCAAGGTATGCACCCCACGGGAACGCCGCGATGATAACGTCGGTTTTGTAACCGTCCGGCGGGTTAACGCCCATGCCAACATCGCCAACAAACACCAGCGGACGGATATAAGCGCTGGTCAGTTTATTGGTACGAATAACTTCGCGGCAGGCTTCCATCAGCTCGTCAACGCTCTGAGAAACCGGGAAACGGTAGATTTTGGCTGAATCATGCAGACGCTGCATGTGTTCACGATGGCGGAACACCACTGGCCCTTTGTGAGAATCGTAGCAGCGGATACCTTCGAATACCGAAGTCCCGTAGTGCAACGCGTGGGACATGACGTGTACTTTCGCCTCGCCCCATGGGGTCATCTCGCCATTGAACCAAATGTAATCAGCTTTCTTCGTCGTCATTTTTTTTATTCCTCTGCGCTCAGGCGCGGATTTGTTGTGATGTGGGTTGCTGGATCTCGACGCAGGCGACGTCGACCAGTTTGCGTAACTGACTAAACAGTAATTCGACGGGCCGCTGACTGGCAACGGTCAGTTCGATATTTATGTTTTGCGCATCCGACGCGGTTTCCATATTCATTGAGCAGATTTGAAAACCGCGATGGCGCACCACGCGCAGCACGCGTTCTAAGGTTTCGGGGTTGAAGCGAGCCTGTAAAGCGACCTGATGTTGCATCATGATAATTTCTCCAGCATTTCTGCATTACTGGCGCCGGGCGGCACCAACGGCCAGACATTCTCAAGTTCATCGATTGAGACATGAAGCAGGTATGGCCCCTGGCTCGAAAGCATGGTGTCGAGTGCCGCTTCAACCTGGTCTTTACGGGTGATGTGCTGGCCTGGAATGCCGAAGGCGCTGGCCAGCGTAAGAAAATCAGGATTATCGGTAAGCGTGGTTTCGCTGTAACGCTCCTGGAAGAACAGCTGCTGCCACTGGCGAACCATACCTAGACGTTGGTTATCCAGCAGCACGATTTTCACCGGTAACTGCTTACGTTTAACGGTGCCCAGCTCCTGCACGTTCATCATGAAAGAGCCATCGCCGGAGATACAGATAACCGTATCGTCCGGGCGGGCCACCTGCGCGCCAACGGCTGCCGGCAGACCAAAACCCATGGTGCCCAGGCCGCTGGAAGTGATGAAGTTTTCCGGGCGGGTATAGGTCATGTGCTGGGCCGACCACATTTGGTGCTGGCCGACATCGGTCGTCACGACGCAATCCGTCGGTTTGCGATCGGAAAGCTGCTTGAGCAACAGCGGCGCGTAGATTGCCTCGCCGGGATGATCGTAACGCCAGGCGTGCTCCGCGCGCAGCTGCGCGTTGTGCTCGCGCCACGCATCAATGGCCAACGGCTGCTGCAATGCTGGCAGCATGGCGTTTAAATCTCCAGTTAAAGCGACGTGCGCCTGGCGCAGTTTGTTCAGCTCGGCCGGGTCAATATCCATATGGATAACTTTGGCGTGCGGGGCAAAGGTATTCAGCTTGCCGGTCACCCGGTCATCAAAACGGGCGCCGACGGCGATCAATAAATCGCACTCCTGCACCGCCAGGTTTGCTGCCTTGGTTCCGTGCATACCCAGCATGCCAAGGTAATACGGATAATCCGCGGCGACGGCGCCCAACCCTTTCAGAGTGCAGGTTACCGGCATCTGCGTCACCGCCAGAAATTCGCGCACGGCCGGTACCGCTTGCGCCATTCCGACGCCGCCGCCCACGTACAGCATCGGCTTATGGGACTGTGCAAGCATCGCTAACGCCTGCTCGACTTGTGTGTGAGGGAACTCAACATCGTCAGGAACGGTAGAGAAATGCGGATCTAATTCGCCTTTAGCCAGCTGGATATCCTTAGGGATATCAACCAGTACCGGGCCAGGACGGCCTGAGTTTGCCACCTGGAAAGCTTCCGCGATCACGCGCGGCAGCTCTTCCAACGACTGCACGAGGAAACTGTGTTTGGTGCAGGCCAGCGACAAACCGAGAACGTCCACTTCCTGAAAAGCATCGGTGCCGATAAATGGCGCCGCCACTTGACCGGTGATGGCGACAACAGGCACAGAATCAAGTAACGCGTCAGCCAAACCGGTGATCAGGTTGGTGGCGCCAGGGCCGGAAGTGGCGATGCAAACTCCAGTCTTGCCGGTCGCGCGGGCATAACCGATGGCGGCCATTGCGGCGCCTTGCTCGTGCCGACACAGCAGGTGTTCCACGC
Organism: Klebsiella sp. 141240; assembly: GCF_050600805.1. NCBI lineage: Bacteria > Pseudomonadati > Pseudomonadota > Gammaproteobacteria > Enterobacterales > Enterobacteriaceae > Klebsiella > Klebsiella sp. 141240. The sequence goes on from NZ_JAQIRK010000015.1 coordinate 83,073, forward strand.
CGCCATCATACAAAGCATCGTAAACCGGCATAATCGCGCCACCCGGATAGCCAAATACCGTGTCGACCCCCTGTGTTCGCAAAGCATGTACCACCCACTGCGCCCCGTTCATAGTTACTTCCCCGTCATAGATCGGGAGAAACAGAATTTTATGCTAAAACTCATCTTCTGCTCCTCGCTTATGTTTTTTAAGTTATAAAAAAACCCCCGGACCTTTCGGTGCGGGGGTCTTAGTTCGTTAAGGCTTGATTTCTAAGCCTTTCCTCGTCCAAGTGCAGCCCCGCACGGTGGGATAATAATCACCACCACGCTAATCACGACCAGGCTAATCACTCGTAGAAGGGCTGTCATTTTCTGTTCTTTCTGGCTTCTTGTTCGAAGGAATACCTAAAGAGTTACCACAGACATCACATTAAGCACAAGATTTTTTTATGTTCCATTTTCTGATCTTGCTAACGATTTTTATTAAACCAGTTGTTTTTAAAAAGAAAAAAATTAAATGAAAAAAATTCAGCTTATTCTCGCGTTTGCATCCGTGTTTTACGGCATTAAAACGGCGTCATGACGGATTTGCGTATGCCCTCGCAAGATAATAAAAATGCAAAACTTTGCAGACAATTGTCTGGAACAGGCGTCGTAAAGTTAAATATTCCCAGGTTCATGAAACTCTATGAATAGACATAATCATTCCGCTCAGGAGGCGTTATGTCACTCGCAATTGTCTATACCCGCGCGGCGCTCGGGGTCAGCGCGCCGCTAATTACCGTCGAAGTCCATATCAGCAACGGACTCCCCGGTTTGACGATGGTCGGTCTGCCGGAAACCACGGTAAAGGAAGCCCGCGATCGGGTACGTAGCGCCATTATTAACAGCGGCTACAGCTATCCGGCAAAGAAGATAACCATAAACCTTGCGCCAGCCGATCTGCCGAAAGAGGGCGGGAGATATGATTTACCTATCGCTCTCGCGCTCCTGGTCGCTTCGCAGCAGCTTGCCGCCCCGAAACTTAATCAGTATGAGTTTATTGGCGAATTAGCGCTTACAGGCGCATTACGCGGCGTTCCTGGGGCAATATCCAGCGCTATGGAAGCGATAAAAGCCGGAAGGCAGATTGTCGTTGCTGGAGATAACGCCGAAGAGGTCGGCTTGATTAACGGCAATGAGTGCCTTATAGCAGGGCACCTGCAGGAAGTCTGTGCGTTTCTGGAAGGGAAACATACTCTGCAGCCGCCGACTGGTGAAATAACTGCGGGAGAGGACGATTATGACGATCTCGGCGATGTCATTGGCCAACAGCAGGGAAAACGCGCGCTGGAGATAGTCGCAGCGGGCGGTCACAATTTACTCTTGATGGGTCCACCGGGTACAGGAAAGACGATGCTCGCCAGCCGTTTGCCGGGGCTTTTACCGCCGCTAAGCAACCAGGAAGCGTTGGAAAGCGCGGCCATCCTCAGCCTCGTCAATGCTCATTACGTCACGCGTCAGTGGCGTCGGCGGCCTTTTCGCGCCCCTCACCATAGCGCGTCGCTAACGGCGATGGTCGGCGGCGGCTCAATCCCGGCCCCTGGAGAGATCTCTCTCGCGCATAACGGTATTCTGTTTCTTGATGAACTACCTGAATTCGAGCGTCGGGTTCTGGATGCACTACGAGAGCCCATTGAATCAGGAAAAATTCATCTTTCCCGCACTCGGGCTAAGATTGACTATCCTGCGCGATTTCAGTTGATTGCCGCCATGAATCCCAGCCCAACAGGACATTACCAGGGTCAGCATAATCGGGCCACACCGGAACAGACCCTGCGCTACCTGGGCCGATTGTCAGGGCCATTTCTCGACCGCTTCGATCTCTCGCTTGAGATTCCACTTCCTCCACCGGGCGTATTAAGCCGGGGCGGCGTTGGCGAAGAGCGAAGCGCCACCATTCGTCTACGGGTATTCGCGGCGCGCGACAGACAGATCGCACGGCAGAATAAACTTAATGCACAACTGGATAGCGGGGAGATAAAAGTCTGGTGCAAGCTGAAAGAAGACGACGCGATATGGCTGGAACAGACGCTCTCAGCGTTAGGGCTCTCAATCCGCGCATGGCAACGTTTACTGAAAGTTGCGCGTACTATCGCCGATCTGAATGAGGATAGGGATATCGAACGTCATCATTTGCAGGAGGCGCTAAGCTACCGGGCTATCGACCGTATGTTAAATCACCTGCAGACGCTGATGGCATAAAAAAAGGGCTTTCGCCCTTTTTTTTAATCGTCGCTTTCTGTGTAGTCTTCAGCGCCTTCAACCTGCGGCTTGCCGCCAGATAAAGTATGAAAACGCTTCGGACGTTTGATTCGCGCCATATACTTAATCCAAACGCGTTCCGCTTCGGTTACCGGCTCACGTTCGCCGTGGCATACCGCAACGAATTGTTTTTCATCTTCGGTAACAGGCTCGCGTTTACCCAATTCCAGCTCATTAAAGGCGTAACCATGACGTTCAAGCAGTTGCGCCTCTTTGATGGTGAAATCACCGTGACGGGAGAACCCGCGTGGATAATTTTTATTGTCGAAAAAACGATTAGTCGTCGTAAAGCTTTCCGCCATCCTACACGCTCCTGATTCTTTGGCCGAGCTATTTATGGCGCGGAGTATTAGTTACGCTTGACAGAGCGTCAAACAAAACATTTAAATCATCACGACAAATAATTTTGCGGAGAAGAGTGTGGACACGGAATTGCTCAAAACTTTCCTTGAAGTGAGCAGAACTCGCCACTTTGGCCGGGCAGCGGAAGCGCTTTATTTAACACAATCAGCGGTTAGCTTCCGCATTCGTCAGTTGGAGAACCAGCTGGGCGTAAATTTATTCACCCGCCATCGTAACAATATTCGTCTGACGTCAGCCGGCGAAAAGCTCCTGCCCTATGCAGAAACGTTGATGAATACCTGGCAGGCCGCGCGTAAGGAGGTCGCCCACTCTTCTCGCCATAATGAATTTTCGATCGGCGCCAGCGCGTCGCTATGGGAATGCCTGTTAAACGGTTGGCTGGGAACTCTATACAAAGATCCCTATAACCTGCAATTTGAGGCGCGGATAGCTCAGCGCCAGTCATTAGTTAAGCAGTTGCATGAACGCCAACTCGATCTCCTGATCACCACTGAATCACCGAAGATGGATGAATTAAGCAGCCAGTTATTGGGTCATTTCACCCTGGCGCTCTATTGTGCCGCACCGGGAAAAAATAAGAATGATTTGAACTATCTGCGACTGGAATGGGGGCCGGATTTCCAGCAAAACGAAGTAGGTTTGATCGGCAGCGATGATGTACCCCTGTTGACGACGAGTTCCGCAGAACTGGCTTATCAGCAACTCAGTACGCTGAATGGTTGTACATGGTTACCCGTTAGTTGGGCACAGCAGAAAACCGGCCTGCACACGGTGACCGATAGCGCGACGCTTTCACGTCCTCTGTATGCCATCTGGCTACAAAATAGCGATAAGCAGGCCCATATTCGCGAGATTCTGAAAAGCAGCATCCTGGAATAGCGATCTGACTCCATGGACGGAGTGACAAAACAACAGGAAAGGCAGAGTAAGAGGAGAAATTAAAGACAAAAAAAATCCTTTGCCGAAGCAAAGGATTATATATGGCAGGGGCGGAGAGACTCGAACTCGCGACACCCGGTTTTGGAGACCGGTGCTCTACCAACTGAGCTACGCCCCTAAATCTTTCTCGCTATTAAGCCCGCTAATATAGCAGGCTTAATATAAATAAGTGGCGGAACGGACGGGACTCGAACCCGCGACCCCCTGCGTGACAGGCAGGTATTCTAACCGACTGAACTACCGCTCCACCGAATTTTTTCTACATCTACCGGTTTAATGCCCCGGTTTTACTGCAAATTTGATGCCTGGCAGTTCCCTACTCTCACATGGGGAGACCCCACACTACCATCGGCGCTACGGCGTTTCACTTCTGAGTTCGGCATGGGGTCAG
>NZ_JAQIRK010000016.1:0-85355 GCF_050600805.1 Klebsiella sp. 141240
AAACGAAAGGCTCAGTCGGAAGACTGGGCCTTTTGTTTTTGTGTTTTGCGGCCAGACGCGCCGCCATCTCCCCGGTGGCGCTGCGCTTACCGGGGTTACAGACCCCGTAGCCCGGAAAAGGTGCGCAGCACCGCCTCCGGGAAAATCCCACCTATATCACCGCTATTGCCTCTCTAACCAACTCGCAATAAACGTCGCGATCTGTGGAATATTATTTAAATCCAACAGCGGAAGTGACGTCGCGATGGGCACATCGCTGGCCACTGCTATCGTATGTTCATCAATCACTAACTCTTCTACACGATGTCCGCTGTTTTGCCGGAAAAGCAGGATCTTCGGTACAGGTTCATGCTTAAAACCCTCCACCAAAACGAAATCCAACTTTTCCGGATCCATTCTGCTTACCAGCCATTGAAGATCTAATTCGGGTTTATCAGGGGTTTCTGTCATCAGCGCCCAACGCTGCGCGCTTGCGACAATAGTTTGCGAAGCGCCAGCTTTGCGCAATTCGTAACTATCCTTGCCTGGCTTATCGACATCCATATCATGATGAGTGTGCTTAATCAGCCCCGGGCGTAATCCTTTGGCGCAGAGTGCAGGGATCAGGCGTTTTAATAGTGTTGTTTTCCCGGTACCGCTCCATGCGGCGATCGCCAGTAATGGGATCATGATGACTCCTGCATCTGCTGCAAATCATCCAGCGTATTCACATTGATGAATGCTGATTTCACATCGCTGAAATTCACCGGGTGCCCGCCCACTTGACGCATAAAGACCATCACCCGGCGTTCTCCATGAGCCAGATAAGTCTCCAGCTCCGGAATAATTCGTCGGTGGACTAATGCAACGGCGGGATGATCGCGCTCGCCATCGTGTACCCAAACCACCGGCGCTGAAGCTTTCTGTTGTACCAAACGCTCGACCAGAAAAGAGGGGATGAACGGCGTGTCGCAGGGGCAAAATACAAACCATGGGCTATCTACCTGCTGCATAACGGCAAGCATTCCGGCCAGTGGGCCTGGAAAATCAGCTTGGGTATCGCGATAAACGGCATATCCGCTGGTATGCCAATACTCAAGATTGCGATTAGCGCTAATCACTAATCTGCCTACCTGCGGCTCTAATGAATCCGCAACGTGACGCCAGAGAGGACGACCATTCAGCAACTGCAATCCCTTATCAACACCGCCCATGCGCGTAGCTCTTCCACCCGCCAGCACGACGCCGGTTATTGCCTCGCTTTGCATATTAATATCGCCTCTTTCATTGTGGGATTGACCCTGTTAACTTGTCCCTATCAAGAGTAAGGAGCATGACTATGAAATGTAAACGCCTGAATGAAGTAATTGAGCTTCTCCAGCCAGCCTGGCAAAAAGAACCTGAACTGAACCTGATGCAATTCTTGCAGAAACTGGCGGCGGAAGCAGGTTATAAAGGTGAACTAGCCGATCTTTCTGATGATATTCTGATTTATCACCTGAAGATGCGTGATTCATCGAAAGAGGCTGTCATCCCGGGTATTCAGAAAGATTATGAAGAGGATTTTAAAACCGCACTGTTACGCGCGCGCGGTGTTATTAAAGAGTAAAAGGTTGTAAGTGCTGCCGCGAAACCAGCTACGAGATGATATCCTGAAGCATTCGTACGATTATCGGATGTCAGGATGCACGATAACGCTTTTACTTTTCAGACGCTTCACCCGGATACCATCATTGATGGATTATTCGATCTGGGAATGCGGGTCGACTCCGGTCTGACTCCGCTTAATAGCTATGAGAACCGTGTTTACCAGTTTCAGGACGAAGACCGCCGCCGCTATGTGGTGAAGTTCTATCGTCCTGAACGCTGGTCTGCAGAACAGATCCTCGAAGAACACCAGTTTGCGCTTCAACTCGTAGAAGATGAAGTGCCCGTTGCCGCGCCGCTCTTATTTAACGACAGCACGCTACATCAACATCAAGGATTCTTCTTTGCCGTCTTCCCAAGCCTCGGCGGCCGCCAGTTCGAAGCGGATAATCTTGACCAAATAGAATGGGTCGGGCGCTATCTTGGCCGCCTGCACCAGACCGGTCGTAAGCAGCGTTTTAATGCGCGCCCGGAGATTGGCGTACAAGAATATCTGTTGGAACCACGTCAGGTATTCGAACAGGCGACGCTTATTCCATCTGGCCTGAAGGCTGATTTCCTGAGTGCGGCTGATAAACTCATCGATGCCGTCAGGGCACGGTGGCACGGGCGTGCGGATACGCTTCGTCTGCATGGCGACTGCCACGCCGGCAATATCCTGTGGCGCGATGGTCCGCTGTTTGTTGATTTAGATGATGCCCGCACCGGCCCGGCAGTACAGGATCTCTGGATGCTGCTGAATGGCGATAAAGCCGAACAGCGCATGCAGCTGGAGACCATCATTGAGGCCTATGAAGAATTCAGTCCGTTCAATACGGACGAAATCGCTCTCATCGAACCTTTACGCGCCATGCGTTTAGTTTATTATCTGGCGTGGCTGCTCAGGCGTTGGGACGATCCTGCTTTCCCTATAAATTTCCCATGGTTAACCGGGGAAGATTATTGGCGCGGGCAGACTGCAACATTTCTTGAGCAGGTGAAGGTTCTGCAGGAACCCCCTCTTCAGTTAACGCCAATGTATTAATGTGATATATCAGGAGAGAAATAATCATGAAAAAAATTTGGCTGGCGCTGGCTGGTATGATTCTGGCTTTCAGTGCATCCGCTGCCCAGATCACCGACGGCAAGCAGTACACCACCCTTGATAAGCCGGTTGCAGGCGAACCTCAGGTCCTTGAGTTCTTCTCATTCTACTGCCCGCACTGCTATCAGTTTGAAGAAGTGCTGCACGTTTCCGACAACGTACGTCAGAAACTGCCGGAAGGCACCAAAATGACCAAGTATCACGTTGAATTCCTGGGCCCGTTGGGTAAAGACCTGACCCAGGCGTGGGCTGTGGCGATCGCGCTGGGCGTTGAAGATAAAGTAACCGCGCCGATGTTTGAAGCGGTACAGAAAACCCAAACCGTGCAGTCCACTGCCGACATCCGTAAAGTCTTCGTTGATGCGGGCGTGAAAGGTGAAGATTACGACGCGGCATGGAACAGCTTTGTGGTGAAGTCTCTGGTCGCCCAACAAGAGAAGGCCGCAGCCGATTTACAGCTGCAGGGCGTTCCGGCGATGTTTGTTAATGGTAAATACCAGCTGAACCCGCAGGGTATGGATACCAGCAATATGGACGCATTTGTCTCCCAGTACGCAGATACTGTGAAACAACTGGTTGAAAAGAAATAAAAAAATGCCGGTCACTGACCGGCTTTTTTTATCGACTAAATAGTTACGACTTTTCGTTACCTTGCATAATGTCAGTGAGCTGGCGATCTTTTTCTTCCCAAAGCCCATTCAGCCAGCGCTGGAAACCGCGCTTAAAGTTTTTATCATTGACGTAATCACCGTGTAGCTCCTCGCCAATCGGCACCAGATTAATACGTACCACGATGCGCGTCAGGCGACCGCTTAACATATCGTAAAACGGCCTGGCATTATTGTCCGGATAGCACAGCGTAACGTTCAGTAGCTTATCGAACTGTGCGCCGAGGACGTTTAACGCCATCGCAATGCCCGCAGCCTTAGGCGGCAATAGGTTGTGGTAAGGCGAGCGCGTCTCGCGCTTCTTTTCTACGGTAAACCTTGAACCTTCAACGAAATTGACGATGGTTGTCGGATGAGAACGGAATTTTTCACATGAGCGGCGAGTCGTTTCGACGTCTTTACCGCGGCGTTCCGGGTGGCGCAGTAAGTAGCCGCGCGAATAGCGGCGCATAAAAGGCATATCAAGCGCCCAGCAGGCCAGGCCGATAAAGGGTACCCAGGCCAACTGCTGCTTGAGGAAGTATTTATTCATCGGGATATGCTTGCGAAACAGAACGCAGAGCACCACGATGTCCGCCCAGCTGTGATGGTTGCTGATAAGTAGATACCAGTTCTTTTTATTCAGCCCTTCCAGCCCCTGAATATCCCATTTCAACCATGGGTTGAGATGCAGCAGCAGCGCCAGCCCTTCGCACCAGCAATACATCATAAAATTGCAAAAAACGGAAATAGAACGCCAAACCGCCGGAATAGGTACCAGCAGTTTAATCAGTCCGGCGATGATAATCGGTACGGAACAGATAATGGTGACTAAGATGGTAAGGGCGATACTCAGCGGGAGTGTTATCGCAGCGAGTAATCTCGACATAGTTAGTTTATTCAGAAAGTTAGGCCGGCAAAGAACGTTCTTAAACCGCGCAAGGGGCTGATTTTACCAGAAAACGCGGCAAATAACGGGTCTTACCAGAACAGAAAAAAACGCGAATCTTATATCCACATGGAACATTGAGTCATCATGAAGCATATATAGCCTTGGGTGCATAATTAATGCATTGATATATAATGATTTATAAGATTCTTTGTCACATGGTTTAGGCTTTTTTGGCTGAGGCGATAAAACTATGCACAAAGTTATCCACAGATAATATTGTGCAGCGATTCACCTCTGCGATGAATCTTTTCGGCTAAATGCGGGAAAAATTCAGGATTTCATGCCCGTCTGTGGCATCCTTTACCCATAATCTGATAAACAGGCACGGAAATTATGGTTCAGATCCCAGAAAACCCTCTCATCCTCGTCGACGGCTCCTCTTACCTATACCGGGCTTACCACGCCTTCCCGCCGCTAACCAATAGCGCAGGGGAGCCTACCGGCGCAATGTACGGCGTGCTGAATATGCTGCGTAGCCTGATCCTGCAGTATCAGCCGACGCATGCCGTCGTGGTATTTGATGCCAAAGGGAAAACCTTCCGTGACGAATTGTTTGAGCACTACAAATCACATCGTCCGCCAATGCCGGACGATCTACGCGCGCAGATCGAACCGCTGCACAAGATGGTGAAGGCGATGGGCCTGCCGCTGATGGCGGTGCCTGGCGTTGAAGCGGATGACGTTATCGGCACGCTGGCCCGCGAAGCGGAAAAAGTGGGCCGTCCGGTACTGATTAGCACCGGTGACAAAGATATGGCGCAACTGGTGACGCCGGGCATTACCTTAATCAACACCATGACCAACACTATCCTCGGCCCGGAAGAGGTCGTGAATAAGTACGGTGTACCGCCGGAACTGATTATTGATTTCCTCGCGCTGATGGGCGACTCCTCAGATAACATACCTGGCGTTCCGGGCGTTGGGGAAAAAACGGCGCAGGCGCTACTGCAGGGATTGGGTGGTCTGGATACGCTCTATGCGGAACCAGAAAAAATCGCCGGGCTGACCTTCCGCGGCGCGAAAACGATGGCGGCGAAGCTGGAGCAGAACAAAGAGGTGGCCTACCTCTCTTATCAACTCGCCACAATAAAAACCGATGTGGAGCTGGATCTGGGTTGCGAAGAGCTGTTAGTTGCGCAGCCGGCGGCTGATGAACTGCTGGCGCTCTTTAAGCAATATGAATTCAAACGTTGGATCACCGATGTCGAATCCGGCAAATGGCTACAGGGGAAAGGCGCTAAACCAGCGGCGAAACCAGCTGAAGCCGCGGTGATTGTGGAAGAAGAGGTCGCAGCAACGCTCTCTGCTGAGCATTATGTGACAATCCTGGATGAAGCGACGCTGGTCGAATGGATTGCCAGATTGAAGAAAGCGCCGCTATTTGCTTTTGATACCGAAACGGATAGCCTCGATAACATTTCCGCCAATCTGGTTGGCCTGTCATTCGCGATTGAGCCTGGCGTCGCGGCTTATGTGCCGGTGGCCCATGATTATCTCGACGCGCCGGACCAGATCCCACGTGAACGCGTGCTGGAGCTGCTCAAGCCGCTGTTGGAAGATGACAAGGTGCTAAAAGTAGGGCAAAACCTGAAGTACGATCGCGGCATCCTGGCCAACTACGACATTGAACTGCGTGGTATTGCCTTCGACACCATGCTGGAATCCTACACCCTCGACAGCGTCGCGGGTCGACATGATATGGATAGCCTGTCCGATCGCTGGTTGAAACACAAAACCATCACCTTTGAAGAGATTGCCGGTAAGGGGAAAAATCAGCTCACCTTTAATCAGATTGCGCTGGAAGAGGCAGGGCGTTACGCCGCGGAAGATGCTGACGTGACGCTACAACTGCATCTGAAGATGTGGCCGCAACTACAGCAGCATGAAGGCCCGCTGAATATCTTTAAAAATATCGAGATGCCGCTGGTGCCGGTGCTGTCGCGGGTTGAGCGCAACGGCGTGAAGATCGATCCGGCGGTGCTACATGCGCATTCGCAGGAGATCGCTAAGCGTTTGGTTGAGCTGGAACAACGTGCCCATGAGATTGCCGGTGAGGAGTTCAACCTCTCTTCTACCAAACAGTTGCAAACCATCTTGTTTGAAAAGCAGGGCATCAAGCCGCTGAAGAAAACGCCTGGCGGCGCGCCGTCGACTTCTGAAGAGGTGCTGGAGGAACTGGCGCTGGATTATCCGCTGCCGAAGGTGATCCTCGAGTATCGTGGGCTGGCGAAGCTTAAATCGACCTATACCGATAAGCTGCCGCTGATGATTAACCCGAAAACCGGCCGCGTTCATACTTCTTACCATCAGGCGGTGACGGCGACCGGGCGTCTCTCTTCGACCGATCCTAACCTGCAGAACATTCCGGTGCGTAATGACGAAGGTCGCCGTATTCGTCAGGCGTTTATCGCGCCTGAGGATTACCTGATTGTGTCTGCCGACTATTCGCAGATTGAGCTGCGCATCATGGCGCATCTGTCGCGCGATGAAGGGCTGCTGAAGGCTTTTGCTGAAGGTAAGGATATTCACCGTGCCACCGCGGCAGAGGTGTTTGGCTTACCGCTGGAAAGCGTCAGTAATGAACAGCGCCGCAGCGCGAAGGCGATTAACTTTGGCCTGATTTACGGCATGAGCGCATTTGGTCTGGCGCGTCAGCTGAATATCCCGCGTAAAGAAGCGCAGAAGTATATGGATCTCTATTTCGAACGCTACCCGGGCGTACTGGACTACATGGAACGTACCCGCGCGCAGGCGAAAGAGCAGGGTTATGTCGAAACGCTGGAAGGGCGTCGTCTGTATCTGCCGGATATCAAATCCAGCAATGGCGCGCGCCGCGCGGGCGCGGAACGTGCAGCGATTAACGCTCCGATGCAGGGAACGGCGGCGGATATTATTAAACGGGCAATGATCGCCGTTGATGACTGGCTGCTGAGCGAAAAACCGCGCGTGCGGATGATCATGCAGGTGCACGATGAACTGGTGTTTGAAGTGCACAAAGACGATCTGGATAGCGTATCGAAGAAGGTGCATGAGTTAATGGAAAACAGCACCACGCTTGCAGTGCCGTTATTGGTGGAAGTCGGTAGCGGTGAAAACTGGGATCAAGCGCACTAAGTGGGCAATCTGTAAGGCTCTTTTTTGTAAGTTAGCAACATAACTTATAGATTTTTGTGATGGTCATTTGAATTTGTTATGTAAATAGTGAAAAAAAACTACAAAAAGTGCTTTATCCATAACCGAAAGAAGAGTAAAGTTATTCGCGTAGGGTACAGAGGTAAGATGTTCTATCTTTCAGACCTTTTACTTCACGTAATCGGATTTGGCTGAATATTTTAGCCGCCCCGGTCATTTATGACCGGGGCGTTTTTTATTGCGCGAAAGAAAAGTTTTACGCGCTGACAACAGCGTAAAATGAACGTCCGGATAGGGCGCTGGGCGCCATTATCCGGAAAAAGCGGGGGTTACTCTGCGTCTTCGGCGGCTTCTTGCGGCGGGATTTCGTTAAACCAGCTATCCAGCTTCTGACGCAATTTATCCACGCCAGTTTTTTTCAGCGAAGAGAAAGGCTCAACCTGGATATCGCCATTGAAGGCCTGTACCGCTTCACGCACCATATTGACCTGCGCTTTACGCGCGCCGCTGGCGAGCTTATCGGCTTTGGTTAGCAGGACCAGCACCTGAATATCGCTTTCTACCGCCCATTCGATCATTTGCTGATCGAGATCTTTCAGCGGATGACGGATATCCATCAATACCACCAGGCCTTTCAGGCACAGACGTTTTTCAAGATACTCACCCAGCGCCTTCTGCCATTTGATTTTCATCTCTTCCGGCACCTGCGCATAGCCATACCCCGGCAAGTCGACCAGGCGTTTACCTTCTGCGACTTCAAACAGGTTGATAAGCTGGGTACGACCCGGCGTTTTTGACGTACGCGCCAGGCTTTTCTGGTTAGTCAGCGTATTAAGGGCGCTGGATTTGCCCGCATTTGAGCGGCCAGCGAATGCCACTTCGATTCCGGTATCGGATGGAAGATGGCGGATATCAGGCGCGCTCGTGACAAAATGCGTCTGTTGATAATTCCAGTTGGTCAAGACTGTCGTCTCCGTAAAATCAGGCTATGGCGGGGATTATACCTGAAAGGGAGAAAAAGACTGTTTTTACCGCACGTCGGCGTTGTAAGTAAAAACCATGCGGTTTGTGAGACATTGTCCATAAGGACTATACGAAATTTGTGAGAAAAACCTGACGCCAAATTCATTGATTATCGTTAAATCATACTGTTACAGGAAATTCTATATCCTTAAGCTGGCTTTTCATCCTACAGGTGGTTGTCGATTTTCGGCAAAGCGGTAAAGTAGTGGGCAAAGGCGAGGATGCCGGAGGATTACGACTCAGGACGAGGGGTCAGGAGCGCCAGGAGGCGAAGACCAGGATTGTCAGGATGACAAACGTCTGGAGACGTTTTAAAAGGGAAAGGGACAGAACAAGGACCGTTGGAAGCTAAGGGAAAGACAGGGTAAGTCGATAGCTGACATGGAAAGTGGAAACCCGTTAAGGGTTGTGAGTGCGGAAAAAGGCGACAGATTAATCTGTCGCCTTTTTTCTTTGCTTGCTTTCTGCTAGATTCCGCCTCAATTCTATACTGAAGAAAACTGTCTGAAGATCACACATCATGAAAAAACCGGCATCCGCATCGCGCGGTAAAGCACGTGGTAAGTCGCGTGAAGAGTTGAACCAGGAAGCACGCGACCGTAAACGTCAGAAAAAACACCGCGGCCATGCCGCAGGCAGCCGCGCCAGCGGCGGCGATGCTGCTTCAGCAGGCAAAGGCCGCAGCCAGCAGCTGGACCCACGCATTGGCAGCAAAAAACCGATCCCGCTGGGCGTGACTGAAAGCACCCCGGCCGTTAAGCAGCACAAACCAAAGAGCGAGAAACCTATGCTTTCACCGCAGGCTGAGCTGGATTTGCTGGAGAATGATGAGCGCCTGGACGCGCTGCTGGAACGTCTGGAAGAGGGCGGTACCCTGAATGCTGAAGAGCAGGCCTGGGTCGATGCTAAACTGGATCGTATTGACGCGCTGATGCAGCAGCTTGGCCTCTCCTATGATGACGACGAGGACGAGGAAGAAGAAGAGCGTCAGGAAGATATGATGCGTCTGCTGAAGGGTGGAAACTAACGTTTGCATCCCATCGGATTCCCGGTCCTGCTTATAACCCTTCTGGTTATATGTTATCTGCTGTGGTTATTCGTTAAACTAAGACGGTTGTCGCGGCGTCAAAAATGGCTGCGCAACCGGCTCATGACCCGAGGTGCGGTTGGGCCGGCACGGCGTACCCGTCGGCGGCATCATCGGAAGGAGTGAGCATGTCTGAGCAGTTAATCGACTGGGATCTGGCCCTTATCCAGAAATATAACTATTCCGGGCCGCGATATACCTCGTATCCCACCGCGCTGGAGTTTTCTCCGGCGTTCGGCGCTGCTGATTTTGCCGCCGCCGTCGCCCGTTACCCGCAGCGCCCGCTGTCGCTGTACGTCCATATCCCGTTCTGCCATAAGCTCTGCTATTTTTGCGGCTGTAATAAGATTGTCACCCGTCAGCAGCATAAGGCTGACCAGTATCTTGATGTCCTTGAGCAGGAAATTATTCACCGCGCGCCGCTTTTTGCCGGCCGTCAGGTTAGCCAACTGCACTGGGGCGGCGGTACGCCGACCTATCTCAACAAAGCGCAAATTAGCCGCTTGATGAATCTGCTGCGTGGCCACTTCAGCTTTAACGCCGATGCGGAAATCTCCATCGAAGTCGATCCGCGTGAAATCGAACTGGATGTACTGGATCATTTACGATCTGCAGGGTTCAACCGTTTGAGCATGGGGGTGCAGGATTTCAATAAAGAAGTGCAGCGCCTGGTGAACCGTGAACAAGATGAAGAATTCATCTTTGCGCTGCTGCGTCATGCACGTGAGATTGGCTTCACATCGACCAACATCGATTTGATTTACGGTCTGCCGAAGCAAACGCCGGAAAGCTTTGCCTTCACGCTGCAGAAAGTCGCTGAACTGAATCCGGACCGTCTGAGCGTATTTAACTACGCGCATCTGCCTACGCTATTCGCTGCGCAGCGCAAAATTAAAGACGCGGATTTACCGAACGCAGAGCAGAAACTGGATATCCTGCAGGAAACCATCGCTTCCCTTACCGACGCTGGCTATCAGTTTATCGGTATGGATCACTTTGCCCGGCCGGACGATGAACTCGCAATTGCCCAGCGTGAAGGCGTGCTGCACCGCAACTTCCAGGGGTACACCACCCAGGGCGATACCGACCTGCTCGGAATGGGCGTGTCGGCGATCAGTATGATTGGCGACTGCTATGCGCAGAACCAGAAAGAGCTGAAACAGTATTATCAGCAGGTCGATGAAAGCGGCACCGCGCTGTGGCGGGGTATTGCGTTAACCCGCGATGATTGTATCCGCCGGGATATCATTAAGGCCCTGATTTGCAACTTCCGTCTTGAGTTCTCGGCGGTTGAAACGCAGTGGGATCTTATCTTCAACGATTACTTTGCCGAAGATATGAAATTGCTGGCGCCGCTGGCGAAAGACGGGCTGGTGGATGTGGATGAAAAAGGAATACAGGTTACGGCAAAAGGCCGTCTGTTGATTCGTAATATCTGTATGTGCTTCGATGCCTATCTGCGGCAGAAAGCGCGCCTGCAGCAGTTCTCTCGCGTTATTTAAGCGAATCCCGGTGAGCCAGCTCACCGGGCGTTCATTTCACCGCTGAGTCCGGTGTTATTCCATTCCCAGCTCTTTTAGCTTCCGCGTTAACGTATTTCGCCCCCATCCTAGCAGACGAGCGGCTTCCTGCTTATGCCCTTGCGTATGGCGCAGCGCGGTGGTGAGCAGTGCACGCTCCATTTCCGGCTGCGCTTCTGATAGCAGGTTTTGATGACCGGAACGCAGGGCGCGGTCGGCCCATTGCCCCAGCAGCGTTGCCCAGCTATCCGGTTGGAGCTGCGTTGGGCTATCGGGAATCGACGTTTCGAACAGCTCGGACGGCAAATCCTGGGTCAGTACCTCCTGGCCTGCTGCCATCACCGTTAGCCAGCGACAGGTGTTCTCCAGCTGTCGCACGTTACCGGGCCAGGCCAGTCGCGTCAGCGCCGCTTCCGTTTCCGGATGCAGCTGCTTGGCTTCGACGCCCAGTTCACGGGCGGCAATCTGCAGGAAGTGGCGCGCCAGGCGCGGAATATCTTCCCGGCGTTCGCGCAGCGGCGGCAAATGCACGCGAATCACGTTCAGGCGATGGAACAAATCTTCACGGAATTTTCCTTCCTGCACGCGTAGCTCAAGGTTCTGGTGGGTCGCGGCAATAATCCGCACATCGACTTTCACCGGCGCATAGCCGCCAACGCGATAAAATTGGCCGTCAGCCAGCACGCGCAGCAGTCGCGTCTGAACATCCAGCGGCATATCGCCAATTTCATCAAGGAACAAAGTACCGCCATCGGCCTGCTCAAAACGCCCCTGACGGACGGTATTGGCGCCGGTAAAAGCCCCTTTTTCATGGCCGAACAGTTCCGATTCAATTAAATCTTTCGGAATGGCCGCCATGTTAAGGGCGATAAACGGCGATTTGGCGCGTGGACTGTGGCGATGCAGCGCGTGGGCGACCAGCTCTTTACCGGTACCTGATTCGCCGTTGATCAGTACGCTGATTGAGGAGCGTGACAGGCGGCCAATGATGCGAAACACATCCTGCATCGCCGGCGCTTCGCCAATAATATCGGCCGTCGGGCTGCTGACCGGCGTATTACGCGGCTGCTGCTGCTCCTGATAATGGCTAATCGCACGGTCAACCAGCGCTACAGCCTCATCAATATCAAAAGGTTTCGGCAGGTAATCAAAGGCCCCCTGCTGATAGGCGCTGACGGCGGCATCGAGATCCGAGTGCGCGGTCATAATGATGACCGGAAGCATCGGATGGCGTTGTTTAATCTGCTTTAACAGCGCCAGGCCGTCCATCCCAGGCATGCGAATGTCGGAAAGTAAAACGTCCGGCGTTTTGGTAGTGAGGGCATCAAGCACCTCATTGCCGCTCTCAAACGTGGTGCAGCTTAAACCCGCTCCGGTGAGTGCGCGTTCAAGCACCCAACGGATGGAGCTATCGTCATCGACTACCCAGGCTATCCCTCGTTGCATAAACACCTCTATTTCCGAATAGGCAGGTATACCGAGAACTCGGTATGGCCAGGCCAACTGGTAAATTCAATTTTGCCGGAGTGCTGATCGATAAGACTGCGGGCGATGGAAAGCCCAAGACCGGTGCCGCCTTCGCGGCCGCTAACCATGGGGTAAAACAGCGTATCCTGCAGATGGGGCGGGATACCGGGCCCGTTATCTTCCACGTCGATACGCGCCGCCAGACGGTAACGTACGCCGTGGAGCGTGAGCTGAAAGGCGGTACGGGTGCGCAGGATGATTTCGCCGCCTTCGGGCCCCAGGGCCTGCAGCGCGTTGCGCACGATATTCAGCAACACTTGCTCGATTTGTTCCGGGTCGTGGGCCAGCTCAGGCAGGCTCGGGTCGTAATCACGGATCAGTTTGACGTTATCCGGCAACTCCATGGAGACCAGCGCCACCACGCGCTCCGCGACTTTATGAATGCTTTCTGTGATGTGCATACCGGGATGCTGCGGCCCCAGCAGGCGATCGACCAGGTTACGTAACCTGTCTGCCTGTTCAATAATCACCTGGGTATATTCCATCAGCGCGGGATCCGGTAGCGCTTTACTCAATAGCTGTGCCGCGCCGCGCAGGCCGCCGAGCGGGTTTTTAATCTCATGCGCCAGACCGCGCACTAAATCGCGCGCCGCCACCTGCTGAGCATGCTGCAGCTGTTCCTGGCTCAAACGTCGCTGATTATCCATCGGCGACATCTCAAGCAGGATATAGCCTTCAGGCAGGCGCTGAGCGGTGAGGGAGAGAATGTGCGAGCGGCCGTCAATCACCAGCGTCACTTCATTATCCGTGAAGCCCTGACCCGCCTGCAGGCTCTCCTGCATCAGGCCAATGTTTAACGAAAAGTAGCTCAGCAATTCTGGCAGCGGTGTACCGAATAATTTACGCGAACTTTGCGCCAGTAACTGCTGGGCAGCCGGGTTGGCATAATGCACCGCGAGGTCGTCATCGACTAATAAAATGCTGTGGATCAGCGAGTTGAGGATCTGCCCAGCATCGGGCTGTGTGCCTGTTGCCATCTGACAGTCTCCTGAAATGGTTGCACTATTTTAGTGCAGTATAGCTTTTTATTGGTAAAAAGCGCGAGAGATCAGCGTGTTGCTGGTGAAAAAAGCCCATCCTGAGATGGGCTGAAAGTTTCCACGGCAACAAAACATCCCTGGTGTCCCGTGCCACAACACGGGAACACCATGGATTTACAGCAAAATCAGACGCTGTAGTACAGTTCGAACTCAACCGGGTGCGGAGTCATACGTACGCGGTCGTTTTCTTCAATGCGCAGGGCGATGTAAGCATCGATAGCTTCGTCAGTGAAGACGCCGCCTGCGGTCAGGAACTCGCGGTCTGCGTCCAGAGCCTGCAGGGCTTCTTCCAGAGAACCTGCAACCTGCGGGATTTCTTTCGCTTCTTCCGGCGGCAGATCGTACAGGTTTTTGTCCATCGCATCGCCAGGATGGATTTTGTTTTTAATACCGTCCAGACCGGCCATCAGCAGCGCGGCAAAGCACAGGTATGGGTTGGCAGCCGGGTCCGGGAAGCGCACTTCGATACGACGCGCTTTCGGCGAGGCAACCACTGGAATACGGATGGAAGCAGAGCGGTTACGGGCGGAGTAAGCCAGCATAACCGGCGCTTCGTAACCCGGGACCAGACGCTTGTAGGAGTTGGTGGTCGGGTTCGCCAGGGCGTTGATCGCTTTAGCGTGCTTGATAACGCCGCCGATGTAGTGCAGCGCTTGCTCAGACAGTCCCGCGTATTTGTCGCCGGAGAACAGGTTTACGCCGTTCTTGGACAGGGACATGTGGCAGTGCATGCCGGAACCGTTATCGCCAAACATTGGTTTTGGCATGAAGGTTGCGGTTTTACCGAAACGGTGAGCGACGTTGTGTACAACGTATTTGTAGATCTGAATTTCGTCCGCTTTTTTGGTCATGGTGTTGAAGCGGGTGGCGATTTCGTTCTGACCTGCAGTTGCCACTTCGTGGTGGTGAGCTTCAACAACCAGGCCCATCTCTTCCATGATCATACACATGGTAGAACGGATATCCTGAGAGGAGTCTACCGGCGGAACCGGGAAGTAACCGCCTTTCACGCCCGGACGGTGGCCTTTGTTGCCGCCTTCGTATTTGGTAGAAGAGTTCCATGCGCCTTCGATATCGTCAATGGCCACGTGGGAACCAGAGATGGATGCGCCAAAGCGGATGTCGTCGAACAGGAAGAATTCTGGTTCCGGCCCGAACAGAACGGTGTCGGCGATGCCGGTGGCGCGCAGGTATTCTTCAGCGCGCTTGGCGATAGAGCGCGGGTCGCGGTCGTAACCCTGCAGGGTGCCTGGTTCCAGGATATCGCAGCGGATGATCAGCGTCGGTTCTTCGTAGAACGGGTCGATCAGCGCCGTGGTGGCATCCGGCATCAGGACCATGTCGGATTCGTTAATACCTTTCCAACCGCCAATCGAGGAGCCATCAAACATTTTGCCTTCTTCAAAGAATTCGGCATTTACCTGATGGGAAGGAATCGTGACGTGCTGTTCTTTACCTTTGGTATCGGTGAAGCGCAGATCGACAAACTTCACTTCGTGCTCGTTCAGCATCGTCAAAACGTGTTCAGCGGACATACTTAAACTCTCCCGGATTGGTCATTGTCGTCGTGGTAACGAACTTCTTACTGCTTAAAAGTGGCGTTGTTGCCTTAAAAAATATAAAGCGAAATCTGTGCCAACTTTTAAAAGTACGGTAAAACGCTGTATCATGCGCACCATAGTGCAAAAGGACTGCACCATGATGGAGATAATGCACCAAAATAGTGCCTCAATGTGAACATTGAGCACCATTTTGGTGCAATTTTTATTACGGTGCCCTTTTATCGCTCCGTGAAAGCGGTCACAAACAAACTCTGCAATACTTGTTTGCGGAGGATCTTTGTGATCCTGTTCAGTCCTTCGCTTAATACGTGTACAATAACGCGCTATTTCTAATGCCTGAGGCAAAGTTGTGATCGAAAATCTGCGTAATATCGCCATCATCGCGCACGTCGACCATGGTAAAACTACCCTGGTCGATAAGCTGCTACAGCAATCCGGTACGTTCGACGCACGTACTGAAGCACAAGAACGTGTGATGGACTCCAACGATTTGGAGAAAGAGCGTGGGATTACCATCCTCGCTAAAAACACTGCAATCAAATGGAATGATTACCGTATCAACATCGTTGATACCCCAGGGCACGCCGACTTCGGAGGTGAAGTTGAGCGTGTTATGTCCATGGTTGACTCTGTGCTGCTGGTGGTTGATGCCTTTGACGGCCCGATGCCGCAGACGCGCTTTGTTACCAAAAAAGCGTTTGCTCACGGTCTGAAGCCGATCGTGGTCATCAACAAAGTTGACCGTCCGGGCGCGCGTCCGGATTGGGTTGTCGACCAGGTATTCGACCTGTTCGTTAACCTCGACGCGACCGACGAACAGCTGGACTTCCCGATCGTTTACGCTTCCGCGCTGAACGGTATCGCGGGTCTGGACCACGAAGACATGGCTGAAGACATGACCCCGCTGTACCAGGCGATTGTTGACCGTGTACCGGCGCCGGACGTTGACCTTGACGGTCCGCTGCAGATGCAAATCTCCCAGCTCGACTACAACAACTACGTTGGCGTAATCGGCATTGGTCGCATCAAGCGCGGTAAAGTGAAGCCGAACCAGCAGATCACTATCATCGATAGCGAAGGGAAAACCCGTAACGGTAAAGTCGGTAAAGTACTGACTCACCTGGGTCTCGAGCGTATCGAGAGCGACGTAGCCGAAGCTGGCGACATCATCGCGATCACCGGTCTGGGCGAACTGAACATCTCCGACACCATCTGCGACCCGCAGAACGTCGAAGCGCTGCCGGCACTGTCTGTTGATGAGCCGACCGTATCTATGTTCTTCAACGTCAACACCTCTCCGTTCTGCGGTAAAGAAGGTAAGTTCGTTACCTCTCGCCAGATCCTGGACCGTCTGAACAAAGAGCTGGTGCACAACGTTGCGTTGCGCGTCGAAGAAACCGAAGACGCCGATGCGTTCCGCGTTTCTGGCCGTGGCGAACTGCACCTGTCCGTTCTGATTGAAAACATGCGTCGTGAAGGTTTCGAGATGGCGGTTTCCCGTCCGAAAGTTATCTTCCGCGAAATCGATGGCCGTAAACAAGAGCCGTTCGAGAACGTGACGCTGGACGTCGAAGAGCAGCACCAGGGTTCTGTCATGCAGGCGCTGGGTGAGCGTAAAGGCGACCTGAAAAACATGAATCCAGACGGCAAAGGCCGCGTACGTCTCGACTACGTGATCCCAAGCCGTGGTCTGATCGGCTTCCGTTCAGAGTTCATGACCATGACTTCCGGTACCGGTCTGCTGTACTCCACCTTCAGCCACTACGACGATGTTCGTCCGGGCGAAGTTGGCCAGCGTAACAACGGCGTACTGATCTCTAACGGTCAGGGTAAAGCGGTTGCGTTCGCACTGTTCGGCCTGCAGGATCGCGGTAAGCTGTTCCTCGGCCACGGCGCTGAAGTTTACGAAGGTCAGATTATCGGTATTCACAGCCGTTCTAATGACCTGACGGTAAACTGCCTGACCGGTAAGAAACTGACTAACATGCGTGCGTCCGGTACTGACGAAGCAACGGTTCTGGTTCCGCCGGTTAAGATGACCCTGGAGCAAGCTCTGGAGTTCATCGATGACGACGAACTGGTAGAAGTTACTCCGACGTCTATCCGTATCCGTAAACGTCACCTGACCGAGAACGACCGTAAACGCGCTATGCGCGGTGCAAAAGAAGAGTAATTACCCTTCTTGCTACCCTTCAAACCTCGCCTCTCCGGCGGGGTTTTTTTATGCCTGTTCCTCATGCTTATCACCTGGGCGGCGCCAGTGTCGCTCCGGGAGAGAGCTCGGTCACAATTATTCTTAAAGCTTGCGACAGCAATTGCTTTCTTTTTTTGCTCAAGAGTAAGATGAGTCATCTGGTTTAAACCAAATGGATTAAACAATGACGAATAACCCATCCACTGTGGAAAATGCGAAAGAGAAACTGGACCTGTGGTTAAAGCAGGGGCTGACGGTATCGGGTGGAAAATTGCCGTCCGAGCGCGAGCTGGGCGAGTTGCTCGGTATCAAGCGTATGACCCTGCGCCAGGCGCTGCTCAGCCTGGAGGCGGAATCAAGAATATTTCGTAAAGACCGTAAAGGCTGGTTTGTCGCCCAGCCGCGTTTTAACTATAGCCCGGAGCTTTCGGCCAGCTTTCAGCGGGCAGCGATTGAACAGGGTAGAGAGCCTTCGTGGGGTTTTATCGAAAAGGTACGTACGACGGAGTATCCCGACGTCGCAGAAGCTCTCTTTGCCACCTGTCCTGCGCAAGATTTATATCTGATAACCGGCTGGGGGGCGCTGGAAGGGCATAAAGTTTTTTATCATGCAACGTTTATCAACCCGAATGTTGCGCCGGAGTTTATTACCAGGCTAAAGAACCAATCTTTTTCTTCCGTTTGGGAGAAGAATTATCATAAAAATGTTGTTATTAAAAAATTAGCCTTCAGGCCAGTGAGAATGTCCGGCGATGTAAGTAAATTCATCGGCGGGTCTGCCGGCATGCCCGCTATTCTGATTGAAAAACATCGTGCCGATAGTGCAGGTAATATCGTGCAAATAGATCTCGAATATTGGCGATTTGAGGCTGTGGATCTCTTTATTAACTTGTAGGTATTTTATGCTCACTAAAGATAACGCTGAGAAGATCGTTTCTCGCATTGATAATATTCCTCTTTATCTTCATGCTTATGCATATCACCTGAATATGCGGCTGGAGAGAATTTTACCGGTCGATTTATTGAAAATTGCGGATAGCCATCATTTAAAAGGTGTGAAAATACATGTCCTCGATGGCGAGCGTTACTCTCTTAGCTGTATGGATAATATGCAATTGGCCGCTTTTGGCGAGCAGGCAAAAGCGTTACGGTTGGATATTCATATAGAAACCAGCGCTTCCGATAAAGAGACCATCGATCAGGCCGTCGCTATCGCATTAAAAACCGGGGCAACCTCCGTTCGTTTTTATCCTCGTTACGAAGGGCCTTTACAGGAAGTTCTGGCAAGAATTACGGCTGATATTCAATATATTAAAGAGGCGTATAGCCAATCTGGACTCACTTTTACCATTGAACAACATGAAGATTTAAAAAGTATCGAGTTGGTTAATCTGATTAAACAAAGCGAGATGCCGTCGCTATCGCTGCTCTTTGATTTTGCCAATATGATCAATGCCAATGAACGACCGCTTGAGGCGTTGGCAGCGATGTCACCCTATGTCACTCAGGTTCACATTAAAGATGCCTGTATCATTGCGGAAAATGGCGGGCTTGGGCACCGGGCCTGTAACTCAGGTCTGGGTGATATGCCGTTTAAGGCGCTGCTGACTGAGTTAATTTGTCTGGGCCAGGAGCAACCACAGGTGATGGCGTACGGACTGGAAGAAGAAGTTGATTATTACGCGCCGCCTTTCCGTTTTGCAACCGAAGGCGATAACCCGTGGATCCCGTGGCGACAAATGAGCGAAACGCCTCTGCCTGATACAACGCAACTTGAAGCCCGGCTGGATAAAGAAAAACAGGATGCGATCGCCCAGTTAAATTTTGTCAGGGACACCTTACACGATATAAAAAATGATGCTCTGAAAGTGCTTTCTCGCTAATTTTAATTAAAATTGGTATTTATGGCCGCTATTTTAATTTAATAGCTAAATGTTCCATGTCCTTAAATAAAATGATGTTAAGTCATCAGGGGATCTTATGCTCACAAGAAAGAAATGGGCTATATTTAGCCTGTTAACGCTTTGTGGTGGTACCATTTATAAACTGCCTTCATTAAAAGATGCGTTTTATATACCGATGCAGGATTACTTTTATTTGACCAATGGTCAGATTGGTAATGCCATGTCGGTAAACTCAGTGGTGACAACCATTGGTTTTTTCTTGTCAATTTACTTTGCTGATAAACTTCCGCGTCGCTACACCATGTCATTTTCACTAATAGCGACGGGATTGTTAGGCATCTACCTGACGACGATGCCCGGCTATTGGGGCATTCTGTTTGTCTGGGCATTATTTGGCGTGACATGCGACATGATGAACTGGCCCGTACTATTAAAATCAGTGAGTCGGTTAGGGAATAGCGAACAGCAGGGGCGATTATTTGGCTTCTTCGAAACGGGGCGCGGAATTGTCGACACCGTTATCGCATTTTCCGCATTAGCTATTTTCACCTGGTTTGGCAGTGGCTTACTGGGTTTTAAAGCCGGCATTTGGTTCTACGCAATTATTGTCATTGTTGTAGGCATCTTGCTGTTTTTCATGCTTAAGCAAAAGGATGAGCCGACGCCCGCCGCTGATGAAGGCGCCACAAAGCAACAAACCAGCATCTCTTCGGTGCTGAAAGACAAAACAATTTGGCTGATTGCCTTCAATGTTTTTTTTGTCTACGCCGTGTACTGTGGACTCACCTTCTTTATCCCGTTCCTGAAGAACATCTACATGCTGCCGGTAGCCCTGGTGGGCGCATACGGCATTATTAACCAGTACTGTTTAAAAATGATCGGTGGTCCAATTGGCGGTTTAATTGCCGATAAGATCCTCAAATCGCCAAGTAAATATCTATTTTATACCTTCTGTATCAGTACGATGGCTTTAGTCGCGTTAATTCTGTTACCGCACGAAAGTATGCCGGTCTATCTGGGTATGGTGTGTACTCTCGGGTTCGGCGCCATTGTTTTTACGCAACGCGCCGTGTTTTTTGCCCCGATTGGGGAGGCGAAAATCGCTGAAAACCAGACGGGCGCGGCGATGGCGCTGGGGAGCTTCATTGGCTATGCGCCGGCTATGTTTTGCTATAGCCTGTACGGCTACATTCTCGATCTTAATCCGGGTCTGGTGGGGTACAAGATAGTCTTTGGCATCATGGCCTGCTTCGCTTGCGCCGGCGCGTTCGTTTCGGTGATGTTGGTTAAACGCATCAATCGCAGAAAGAATATGTTGCAAACCGCATTGGTCTGATTTTAAGCGTTCAGCCATTTCACCAAAGCCGCAGATATGCGGCTTTGGTCGTTTTGCGCCTGAGATGTCGTGAGCCGTTTCCGGTTTGTTCATAGTCAAACCTCTTCTTTCCCGCTACAGTTAATCTTCAACGGCGCGGAAGGAGACAAAAATGCTCTATATCTTTGATTTAGGTAATGTGATTGTCGACATTGACTTCAACCGGGTGCTCGGAACGTGGAGTGATTTGACCCGCATTCCGCTGGCGACGCTAAAGCAAGACTTTGTCATGGGCGATGCCTTCCACCAGCATGAACGCGGGGAGATCAGCGATGAAGAGTTTGCCGCCGCGATGTGCCACGAAATGAACATGCCGCTGAGCTATGAACAGTTCGCCCACGGTTGGCAGGCCGTTTTTGTCGCCTTGCGTCCAGAAGTCACCGACATCATGCAAAAACTTCGCGACCAGGGGCACCGCGTGGTCGTACTCTCGAACACCAACCGATTACATACCACTTTCTGGCCAAGCGAATATCCACAAGTGCGTGCTGCCGCAGATCATGTGTATCTTTCGCAAGAGATGGGGATGCGCAAACCCGAAACGCGTATCTACCAAAGCGTGCTGCAGGCGGAAGGATTTTCGCCGCAAGACGCGGTCTTTTTTGACGATAACGCCGATAATATAGCTGGGGCTAACCAGTTGGGGATCACCAGTATTCTGGTCACGGATAAGGAGACCATCCCCAACTACTTTGCGAAGCAGCTATGCTAAAAAGCGTTCATCAAAAAACCAAATACCATACCAGGCCGCTGGTGGCCTGGCTTAAGCTGCTGTGGCGGCGAATTGAAGAAGACAACATGACGACGTTGGCGGGGAATCTTGCCTACGTGTCTTTACTTGCGCTGGTGCCGCTGATCGCTGTGGTTTTTGCCCTCTTTGCCGCCTTTCCGATGTTCTCCGACGTCAGCGTGCAGATCCGCCATTTTATCTTTGCCAACTTCATTCCGGCGACCGGCGATGTCATTCAGGGATATATCGAACAGTTTGTGGCGAACTCCAGCAGGATGACGGCCGTCGGCGCCTTTGGGTTAATCGTCACCTCATTACTGCTGATGTACTCGATTGATAGCGCGCTGAATACCATCTGGCGCAGCAGTCGGACGCGACCAAAGATCTATTCATTTGCGGTCTACTGGATGATCCTGACTCTCGGGCCGCTGTTGGCTGGCGCCAGTCTGGCAATCAGTTCCTATCTTCTCTCACTACGTTGGGCCAGCGATCTCAATAGCGTCATTGATGATGTACTACGTATATTCCCGCTAATTTTATCGTGGGCGGCGTTCTGGATGCTTTATAGCATCGTGCCCACCACCCAGGTGCGCAATCGCGATGCGGTGATTGGCTCGCTGGTGGCGGCACTGCTTTTTGAAGCCGGTAAAAAGGCTTTTGCTTTATATATCACCATGTTTCCGTCATACCAGCTGATTTATGGCGTGATTGCGGTAGTACCCATTTTGTTTGTCTGGGTTTACTGGACCTGGTGTATCGTCTTGCTTGGCGCTGAAATAACTGTCACTCTCGGTGAATACCGCAAACTCAAAAAAGAAGAAACAGAACAACCATGATTGCATTAATTCAACGCGTATCCCGTGCAAGCGTTACCGTGGAGGGTGAAGTGACGGGTGAAATCGGGCCGGGGCTGCTGGTGCTGCTGGGGGTCGAGAAAGACGATGACGAACAGAAGGCCAACCGTCTGTGTGAACGGGTGCTCGGCTATCGCATTTTCAGCGACGCCGAAGGCAAAATGAATCTTAATGTCCAGCAGGCGGGCGGCAGCGTGCTGGTGGTTTCGCAATTTACGCTGGCGGCCGATACCGAGCGCGGCATGCGCCCGAGTTTTTCCAAAGGCGCGGCGCCGGACAGAGCGGAAGCGCTGTATGAATATTTTGTTGAGCGCTGCCGCCAACAAGAAATGAATACTCAGACCGGGAGATTCGCTGCGGATATGCAGGTCTCGCTGGTAAACGATGGTCCCGTGACCTTTTGGTTGCAGGTATGAGTCAGCTTCCGGGCAGGCTGCGGGTAACAAAAGAGAGTACAGCTATGTATCACCTTCGTGTACCGCAAACAGAAGAAGAGTTAGAAAGCTATTATCAATTCCGCTGGGAGATGCTGCGTAAGCCGCTGCATCAGCCTAAAGGATCGGAACGCGACGCCTGGGATGCCATGGCGCATCATCAGATGGTCGTCGATGAAGAAGGCAACCTGGTTGCCGTCGGCCGGCTGTATATTAATGCGGAGAATGAAGCCTCGATCCGCTTTATGGCCGTACATCCTTCCGTTCAGGATAAAGGTTTAGGCACCCTTATGGCGATGACTCTTGAGTCAGTCGCCCGTCAGGAAGGGGTGAAGCGGGTGACCTGTAGCGCCCGTGAAGACGCGATGGAGTTCTTCTCTAAGCTGGGCTTTGTGAACCAGGGTGAAATCACCACGCCGACAACCACGCCGATTCGCCACTTCTTGATGATTAAACCCATTGCTTCGTTGGACGATATCCTGCACCGCGGCGACTGGTGCGGCCAGCTGCAGCAGGCCTGGTATCAGCACATTCCGCTGAGCGAAAAGATGGGAGTGCGCATCCAGCAGTACACCGGGCAGAAATTTATCACCACCATGCCCGAAGCGGGTAACCAGAATCCGCACCATACGTTATTTGCCGGCAGCCTGTTTTCGCTCGCCACCTTAACCGGCTGGGGGCTAATCTGGTTAATGCTGCGCGAGAGGCACCTTGGCGGCACGATTATCCTTGCCGATGCGCATATCCGTTACAGCAAGCCGATCAGCGGGAGGCCGAATGCCGTGGCCGATTTGGGCTCGCTAAGCGGCGATCTCGATCGCCTGGCGCGCGGGCGCAAGGCTCGCGTGCAGCTTCAGGTTGAACTGTTCGGTAACGATAAGCTGGGCGCTGTTTTTGAGGGGACCTATATCGTACTGCCCGCGAAGCCGTTCGGTTCGTATGAAGAGGGCGGGAACGAGGAAGAGTAACCCGCCTCCGGCATTATTATTGGCCTGGCGTTCGCGTATGCCAGGCAATATCGCGCATCGCCTGCCTTGCCGCGAGGCTTATCCCGCCTAACTGAAAGAAACCGTGTATGACGCCCAGATAGCGCTGGCAGGTGCTTTCTATTCCCTGTGCTATTAACCGCCGGTACAGCGCTTCTCCTTCATCGCGCAAAGGGTCAAATTCGGCCGTCAGGATATGAACCGGCGGCAGCCCGTTAAAATCTTCGCGCCACAGCGGACTGGCTTCCGGATGGGTGGCGGGTGTGGCCGCTAAATACATCTCGTAGCCGCTAAGCAGTGTATCCCGGGTAATGATGTAATCCTCGCCGTTGCTGGCATAGCTTGCCATGCTGGCGGTAGCGTCGAGCATAGGGTAAATCAGGATAAGCTGCGCAGGTTGCCATACTCCCGCCGCTTTCAGGCGTAGCGCAGTGACCAGGGCGAGGTGGCCGCCGGCGCTGTCGCCGGCCAGCGTGATGCGCGCGGCGTCAACGCCAAGCCGCTGCGCATACCGATAGATAATGTTGGCGCCTCGTTCCGCATCATCGTGCGCCGCCGGAAAAGGGGACTCCGGGGCGAGGCGGTATTGCACGGCGATCACCCGGTATCCACTGAACCAGGCAAGCTGGCGCAATTGGTTGTCATGGGTGGCAAAGCCGCCGCTCACAAAACAGCCGCCGTGGTAATACACAATGGTGGGTAGCAAGCCGTTGCTTTTTGGCGGCGAGACGACGCGAAAGGTTATGCCATCGAGCGTGATGTCTTCAACCTGCACACGCGTTTCCGTTTCCCCTGCGAGAACGGCGCTGGCGAGATAGCCGTTTCTCCGGTCATCAATACTCTGTTCTCGCGATGGTGGCCGCCCCGCAGCAATAAACTCCTCAACCAGCGAAGCAATACCTTTTTCCAACGTCATGGCAAGTCCCTTTTACTGGATTAATATCCAGTGTTATAGCCTGGTTTTTGCGAAAAAGATATACCGAATAAAGCCGCGATCGCATTGTGGAAAGCGGCTCGCAAAAGCGTATTTCTCAGCAAAGATCTGCTTCTTCTGTTGAACAATATCTGGAGAAGCAGGAGCGGGATAAGGAGAGCATTTCCGGCGTGGTCACGCCGTATGAATGATAACGAGCGACCTGAGTCGCCCGTTATAGGTGCGCAGAACTTACTCCCCTTCGCCGGGGAACATGAACGGGTTAATTGAGCTTCTGGCGAAGCCTTCCTGTTCCATGCGAGCATCGAGTACCAGCGAGGCTAAATCGTCGGCAACGGCTTCGACTTTCGGGTCTTTCTCCTGATACATAATCTTCAGGTAGCTCCCGCAGTCGCCGCAGCTTTCGGCTTTCACCGCCGCCTGCTCGTTATCCAGCGACCAGTAGTGCAGGTCGCGGCTCTGTTCGCAGTTGCTGCATTTTACGCGTACCACATGCCATTCGGTTTCACACAAGTTGCAGTGCAGATAGCGCAGCCCCTGAGTGGTGCCGATTTGCACGATGCTGGAGACCGGCATCGAGCCGCAAACCGGGCAGAACTGGCGATGCTCGCCGTATTCGGCGCGCGCTTTCCCCGGGATCAGGCTGGCCATTTGCGCCCAGTACAGCGACAGCGCGGCCCAGATAAACGGCGCTTTGTCGCTGCTGACCGAGGCGAAATCGGAAGCAAACAGCGCGCTGGCCATCTCTTCCAGTTCCGGCCCGGAGGCTTTTTCCAGGTTCTCGATAACCGACAGCGCCGGGCCGCTCATCTCAGGTTTCAGCTCGGCGATCAGTGAATGCAGTAGCTTATGCCAGTGTTTATCACGCGGTAATACGTGAATATCCAGCGGCGGCTTGCCCTGATCGTTGGCCTCTTTAATGCGGGCAGTCAGATCCATCTGCAACGGATGGTCGTACAGCACCACTTCCTGCGCATGAGCGATCAGCGCGGCAAAGCGCAGGTAATCGCCCAGCGGGTTGTTGGCGGCCAGCTCGCGCAGGCGCTCTGCGCGGCGGTTATAAAGATTCTTCAGTCTGGGGAACAGTAGCGGCGGAATTGCTTCCGCCGTGCGTTTCTCGCTCGAACCCAGCTCGTCTTGCGGGATTATGCGAATACTCATGCAGTCTATTTTTCCTGTTTCTGGCGGACTTCACGGTACCAGCGCGGGTGATGTTTCTTCGCCCACGTTTTGGTAACCCAGCCTTCCACCATCGCGGTAATGGTGCCTTTCACCCAGAGGGCGGCGTAGATATGCACCATGATAACCACAATTAACGCGACTGCGGCAAAAGAATGCAGCATCAGCGCGAATCGGATCACCGGGATTGAGAATGCAGGCGCAAAGTACGGACGCCAGATGATCACACCGCTCACCAGCAGCAGCACCAGGAAAATAATTGCCGCCCAGAATACGCATTTCTGGCCGAAGTTATAACGCCCGGTATCGCCTACCTCCTCGTTGACGACGATCTTACGAATATTCTTCGCCCAAAAGATATCATCCCGATTGATTAGGTTATGGTGCCAGTAACGGAAAAACATGATGATAAACGACGCGAACATCACCACCCCGACGAACGGGTGGAGAATACGCGCCAGCTGCGGCGTACCGAGAATATGCATCAGCCAGTTAAACGACGGGAAGAAAAAGCCTAACCCGCTTACCGCCGCCAGAATAAAGCAGAAGGCGGTTATCCAGTGATTGATGCGTTCCGGCGCCGTGTAGCGCACGATGGTGTCACGTTTTCTCATTTGCGCACCTCGTCTTTCTCTTCATGCAGGTTGTCTTCTTCCTCATCTGCGCGGTTCGGACCGACGCCGACGTAGTGGAAGATGCTGGCTGCGAAGGTCGCAGCAAAGCCGACCGCCGCCAGCGGTTTCCAGATACCTTTCCAGAATTTCACCGTTTGGCTGATTTCCGGATTCTCTGGCAGACCGTGGTACAGATTCGGTTTATCGGCATGGTGCAGCACGTACATCACGTGGGTGCCGCCGACGCCAGCCGGATCGTACAGGCCCGCCTTGTCGTAACCGCGGGTTTTCAGCTCTGCGACGCGCTCGCCGGCCAGCGTTTTCATATCCTCTTTCGAACCAAAGTGGATAGCGCCGGTTGGGCAGGTTTTCACGCACGCCGGCTCCTGGCCGACGGTCACGCGGTCCACGCACAGCGTACATTTGTAGACACGGTTGTCTTCCGGGTTCAGACGCGGTACATCGAACGGGCAGCCTGCGATGCAGTAGCCGCAGCCGATACACTGCTCAGACTGGAAGTCGACGATGCCGTTAGCGTACTGAATGATTGCGCCTTCTGACGGACAGGCCTTCAGGCAGCCCGGGTCAGCGCAGTGCATGCAGCCATCTTTACGAATAAGCCATTCCAGCTTGTCGTTTTGTTCCACTTCCGAGAAGCGCATGACCGTCCATGACTTGGCGGTCAGGTCCGCCGGGTTGTCATACACCCCAACGTTGTTACCCACTTCGTCACGGAGATCGTTCCATTCGGAACAGGCCACCTGGCAGGCTTTACAGCCGATACAGGTGGTAACGTCGATAAGCTTCGCCACTTCCTGCTGGTGGTCCCGCGCCTGAGGCGCGGGAGTGAAACCGTTAGTCGCGGAACGACGAATAATATCTTGCGATTGATAAGCCATAAGTCGTCTCCGTTACACCTTTTCCACGTTCACGAGGAAGGCTTTAAACTCCGGCGTCTGCGTGTTGGCGTCGCCGACAAACGGCGTCAGCGTATTGGCGATAAAGCCTTTTTTCGCCACGCCTTCGTAGCCCCAGTGAATAGGAATGCCGATGGTATCCACCTCTTTACCGTGAACCTGCAGCGTACGAATACGCTTGGTCACTACCGCCTTGGCTTTGATATAGCCGCGGTTAGAGGAGACTTTCACGGTATCGCCATGGCCGATGCCGAGCTTATTCGCCAGTTTTTCGCCGATCTCCACAAACTGTTCCGGCTGCGCGATGGCGTTAAGCAGCGCGTGTTTGGTCCAGTAGTGGAAGTGTTCGGTCAGGCGGTAAGTTGTGCCGACGTACGGGAACTGCTCGGCCTTGCCCATCTGCTCGAGATCGCCTTTAAAGACGCGAGCGGCCGGGTTAGAGACCACGTTTGGATGCAGCGGGTTAGTCCCCAGCGGCGTTTCAAACGGTTCGTAGTGTTCCGGGAACGGCCCCTCAGCCATCTTATCAATAGCGAACAGACGCCCCATCCCTTCAGGCTGCATGATAAACGGACCGACGTCGCTGCCAGGGGCGGCGGCGCTGTAATCCGGAATATCCACACCACCCCATTTCGCGCCGTCCCATTTCAGCAACTGACGCTTCGGATCCCACGGTTTACCCTGCGGGTCCGCGGAGGCGCGGTTATACAGAATGCGGCGGTTTAGCGGCCATGCCCAGGCCCAGCCCAGCGTATTGCCGAGGCCTGACGGGTCGGCGTTATCGCGGCGCGCCATCTGGTTGCCTTCCGGCGTCCAGCTGCCGGCGAAGATCCAGCAGCCGCTGGAAGTCGTGCCGTCGTCGCGTAGCTGTGCGAAGGAGCTCAACTGCTGCCCTTTCTTAACGATTACCGCGCCGGTTGCCGGATCGGTAATATCCGCCAGCGCTTTACCGTTGCTTTCCATCGCCACTTCTTCAGACGCCGGCTCGTGCGGCGTGGAGTAGTTCCACGTCATGTTGAGCACCGGCTCCGGCGTTGGGCCGCCTTCTTCGGCATACATCTTACGCAGACGCGAGAAGATACCAGCGAGGATTTCGCCATCGGTCACGGCGATCCCCGGGGCGTCCGCGCCTTTCCAGTGCCACTGCAGCCAGCGGCCGGAGTTCACGATAGAACCGTTTTCTTCGGCGAAGCAGGTGGACGGCAGACGGAACACTTCGGTCTGGATTTTCGCCGGATCAACATCGTTGGACTCACCGTGGTTTTGCCAGAAGGTGGACGTTTCGGTGTTGAGCGGATCGATGGTCACAAGGAACTTCAGCTTCGACAGGGAAGCCACCACCTTGTTTTTGTTCGGGAACGAGGCGACCGGGTTAAAGCCCTGGCAAATATAGCCATTCACTTTGCCCTGATTCATCATCTCGAAATACTGCAGAACGTCGTAGCTCTTATCCCACTTCGGCAGCCAGTCAAAGCCCCAGCTATTTTCTGCCGTAGCTTTATCGCCGAAGAAGGCTTTCATCATGGAGACGAAGAACTTCGGATAGTTGCCCCAGTAGTTCACCTGGTCTTTCAACAGCGGTTTCGGCGTGTTGGCGCTCAGGTAGGTCTGCAGGTCGGCCTGTTTTTCATTAGGCAGCGACATGTATCCCGGCAGGCTGGTTGAGAGCAGGCCGAGGTCAGTCAGACCCTGGATATTGGAGTGACCGCGCAGGGCATTGACGCCGCCGCCTGCCATCCCCATGTTGCCAAGCAGCAGCTGGATCATCGCCATGGTGCGAATGTTCTGCGCGCCGATGGAGTGCTGGGTCCAGCCGAGAGCATACAGGAACGACGCGGTTTTATCGTGCGCGCTGGTTTCTGCAATATATTCGCAAACTTTAAGGAAATCGGCCTTCGGCGTACCACAGATGTTTTCGACCACATCCGGCGTATAGCGGGAAACGTGCTGTTTTAGCAGATTCCAGACGCAGCGTGGATGCTGTAGCGTGGTATCGCGTTTGGCGAAGCCGTTTTCATCCAGCTCATAGTTCCAGCTGGTTTTGTCATACTGGCGTTTTTCGGCATCGTAGCCGCTGAACAGACCATCATCAAAGCTGTAGTCCTCACGCACGATCAGGCTGGCGTTGGTATAGGCTTCGGTGTATTCACGGTTGAATTTTTCGTTATTCAGCAGGTACAGGATGACGCCCGACAGGAAGGTTATGTCGGTACCGGAACGAATCGGGGTGTAGAAATCAGCCACCGACGCCGTACGCGTAAAGCGCGGATCGATAACGATGAGCTTGGCGCCGTTATGAATTTTGGCTTCCATCGCCCAGCGGAATCCCACCGGATGCGCTTCTGCGGCGTTACCGCCCATCACCACGATCAGGTTGGCGTTTTTAATATCAACCCAGTGGTTGGTCATCGCACCGCGACCAAATGTTGGAGCAAGACTTGCTACCGTTGGTCCGTGTCAGACACGCGCCTGGTTATCCACCGCCAGCATCCCGAGGGCGCGGGTGAATTTTTGCGTTAAATAGCCGGTTTCGTTACTGGAAGCGGAGGCGCACAGCATACCGGTGGTCAGCCAACGGTTAACGGTGGTGCCGGCGCTGTTTTGGGCGATAAAGTTGGCGTCACGGTCTTCTTTCATCAGCTTCGCGATGCGATCGAACGCTTCGTCCCAGCTGATTTGCTGCCATTTATCAGAACCTGGCGCGCGATATTCCGGGAATTTCAGGCGGCTTTCAGAATGGATAAAGTCCACCAGACCGGCCCCTTTCGGGCAGAGCGCACCACGGTTTACCGGATGATCCGGATCGCCTTCGATATGGAAAATGGATGCTTTGGCGTTTTTCGCACCGTCGCCGAGGCTATACATCAATAGCCCGCAGCCAACGGAACAGTACGTACAGGTGTTG
Source organism: Klebsiella sp. 141240 (assembly GCF_050600805.1). NCBI lineage: Bacteria > Pseudomonadati > Pseudomonadota > Gammaproteobacteria > Enterobacterales > Enterobacteriaceae > Klebsiella > Klebsiella sp. 141240. The sequence goes on from NZ_JAQIRK010000016.1 coordinate 30,227, forward strand.
CGGGTTTCGCGAGTACGCAGCAGTTTGTACTGCCGGGTTTCCGCGAGCGCAGTAGCCGGGGCAAAGCCCAGCGCTGCTGCCGTCGTGCCTGCCATACCGCCAGCGCAGATCTTAAAGAACTGCCTTCTGCTGACCTGCATGGTTCGCTCCTTGTTTCGACATTGTCACATGTAGTTATTTACTTTGCGGTGAAGGCCGCAAAGGTTCAGAATTGAGTTAATTTCCCTCGGTCCTGGAGGGATATAAAAACAGAATACCACATTGTGTGTATGCCTGTTCCAATACGGTTAAATGAAAGTGAATAAGAACCTTCCTGAACAAATCAAAAATGTGACAGATGTCACAGGTTATCGCCAGGTTACCCTCTGGAAACGTGAGGATTTGCAACATCCTCAGCCAGACGAGGTAGCAGAAGAGGTACCCGTCGCTCTGGTTTATAACGGCATCTCGCACGTCGTCATGATGGCGACGCCACGTGACCTGGAACATTTCGCCGTCGGTTTTTCCCTATCTGAAGGGATTATACAAAGCCGACAAGAGATCTACGGGATGGACGTGGTACAGGCCTGTAACGGGGTAGAAGTGCAAATCGAACTCTCCAGCCGCCGGTTTATGGGGCTGAAAGAGCGCCGCCGGGCGCTCGCCGGGCGTACCGGTTGTGGGGTATGTGGCGTCGAGCAGCTAAATGATATCGGTAAGCCCGTCGAGCCGCTGCCCTTTAGCCAGACCTTTGCGCTCTCTCATCTCGATCGCGCGCTCAAACAGTTAAATGAGGTTCAGCCTATCGGCCGCCTGACCGGCTGTACGCACGCCGCCGCGTGGGTGCGCCCTGACGGTGAACTGGCGGGTGGGCATGAAGATGTAGGCCGTCACGTTGCGCTGGATAAACTGCTGGGGCGTCGTAGTGAAGAAGGAGAGGGCTGGCAGCAGGGCGCGGCCTTAGTCTCCAGCCGCGCCAGTTATGAGATGGTACAGAAGGCCGCGATGTGCGGGGTGGAAATCCTGTTTGCCGTCTCTGCGGCGACGACCCTGGCGGTTGAAGTCGCCGAGCGTTGTAATCTGACGCTGGTGGGGTTCTGCAGGCCAGGCAGAGCGACGATTTATACTCATCCGCAGCGCCTCATTGCCGGTTAAATGTTGGTCAGTTTTTTTGAAAGATGACAGCAAATCCTTCCGCTTTTAGTTACGGGATGTGAAGATTATTATTTATCACATCAAGGCACGGCGCCTTATCCAAACAACTAAATTAAAGGGTTTATATCATGAAAAGCATCAAAACTTTTGTCGCTGTTATCGCTATGGCCGCTTCTTTCGGTTCTTTCGCTGCACAATCCGTGACCGCCACCGCTTCCACGATGGACGCCGCGGAAGCGAAAATCGCCGCTCAGGCGCAGGCTGCCGGCGCGTCTTCTTACACCATTACCGAAGCGTTTAACGGTAATCGCGTGCATATGACCGCTGAACTGAACAAATAAGTTAGCAACCCACTACCGTCGAAAGAGCGCCTCAGGGCGCTTTTTTAGTTTATACCCGCCAGGCGTAGCAACGCCGTCACCACCGCCGCGGCGATAATCACCACGATAAGCGGCATCTTGCGCCAGGCAAGGAACACGGCAAAACCGACGCCAAGTACCCGCGCCATGCCGGAAAAATGCTCGCCTTCATAAAAGGTGGTTGCCAGCGCCACGGAAAACAGCAACACCGTCGCGGCATCAGAAAGCAGCGCCTGTGAGCGCTCGGAAAACGCTAAACGGCTGCCAAGCTTTGCCCCGCCCAAACGCATCAGGTATGTGCCGATCGACAGAATCGCGATCCCGGCGATAAACAGCGTCATATTAGCCATTATTTTTTCCTCGCCAGTAAGCCAAACAATGAGAGCAGAACCGGTAATCCAACCGGCGCGAAGGGCACGGCGGCAAGCGAAATAACCGCGCCGCTGCAGGCACGAATCAGTGTGGTACGTTTTTTAAAAGCCGGTACCACCAGCGCCAGCAGGATAGCCGGGAATACCGCATCCAGGCCGATGGTTTCTGGAGCGGGTAACAATTTCCCGACCCCGGCGCCCAGCAGGGTACCGAGCGGCCAGATGAGCGCCACGCCTAGCCCGCAGAGCCAGTAGGCGGCTTTACGTTGCTCCTGGGTTTTCTGCGACAGGCCGAACACCACGCTCTCATCATTCATGATGTGGCAGCCGAGCAGGCTGGCGGCGCGGGCGCCGACCAGATCGCGCACGGTGACGCCAAAAGGAACGTGGCGGGCGTTCACCAGTAAACCTGCCGCCGCCGCGGCGAGCGGGTTACCGCCGCTGGCGACAATACCGATAAACATAAACTCAGAGGCACCGGCCAGCACCGTAATGGAAAGGACAAACGGCACCCACAGCGGAAAACCGTAGGCCATCGCTAATGAACCGTAAGACATGCCAACCACGCCGACCGCCAGGCATACCAGAATGATTGCTTTAATGGTGTCTCCACTGAGACAGGAAAATTTGTAACGCATACGCTTTAGCCATATCGAACGAATTTCCATTATAATGAACGCAACAGAATGGTTTTTCAAGACGAACGATTCGTTCGATATAAAATACGAGGAGCGGTGTATGACACAGCCCATCAGCGTAATTGCTAAAAGCCTGGCGCGCGAGCGTTCGCGCACCGGGCTCTCACTGGCGGAGGTGGCGCGCCGCGCCGGGATAGCCAAATCGACCCTGTCACAGCTGGAGTCCGGCAATGGCAACCCTAGCCTGGAAACATTGTGGGCGCTGTGCGTGGCGCTGGACATTCCCTTCGCCCGCTTACTGGAGCCGCAGGCCAACCAGACCCAGGTGATTCGCCGCGGCGAAGGCACTAAAGTGGTTGCTGAGCAGGCCAACTATCAGGCCATTTTGCTGGCGGCTTGTCCCCCCGGCGCGCGTCGCGACATCTATCTGCTGTTGACGCAGCCCGGCGCCGATCGGATCTCGCACCCGCACCCGCCCGGGTCGGTTGAACATATTATTATCACTCAGGGGCGCGCGCGCGTTGGTCTTACCGAAGCGCCGGAAGAGCTGGGGGAAGGGGATTACATCTGCTACCCGGCCGATCGGGAACATCTCTTTCAGGCGCTGGAGCCGGATACCCAGGCGCTGCTGGTGGCAGAGCAAAACTAATAGTAGTAATTCAAGCGGCCTGATAAAACAGGCCGTTTTTTTACGCAAGATAAAACACTTCGCTCAGTTCAACGCTTAGCGGGCTGTTATCCGGATTCGTCGGCATCACCTCGCGCATATAGCGCCACCAGCGTTGGCAGACCTCGGTTTCCGCCACCGCATTCCAGCGAGCTTCCGATTCAATTTCCACCGTGGCGAATAGCAGATGGCGCTGTTTGTCGAGATAGATTGCATAGTGGTGCGCGCCATGCGCTTTCAGCGTGGCTTCCAGTTCAGGCCAGATGGGATTATGACGGCGCTGATACTCCTCGTGGGCGTCGGGATTAACCTGCATCACGAAGGCTTTGCGGATCATAACGCCTCCAGGTATAACTCGCGCACCTCGTCGCGGCTGGCGCTGCGCGGGTTACAGGGCGCACAGGGGTCGGCCAGCGCTTTATCCAGCCAGCCTTCGATGTCGGCCTTACTGACGCCAAGCTGGCTAAAGCCTTCAGGAATACCGACTCGTTTGCTCAACGCGCGAATCGCATTAATCGCCGCCATGCTGGCGGTTTCGTCGCTCATGCCGCCCGTATCGACGCCCATCGCCTGGGCGATGCGGGCAAAACGCGCTACCGCGTTCGGGCGGTTAAAGTTTTCGATGATCGGCAGCAGGATGGCATTACAAACGCCGTGCGGCAGATTGTGGGTCGCGCCCGGCTGGTGCGCCAGCGCGTGTACCAGACCAAGACCTGCGCTGTTGAACGCCATTCCTGCCAGATACTGACCGTATGCCATCTGCTCGCGGGCCTGCAGATTGTGCCCGTCATCAACGGCCAGCGGCAGCCACTGGTGAATTAAGCGAATCGCTTCCAGCGCGTTGGCGTCGGTCAGCGGATGGGCGCCGACGGAGACAAACGCCTCAATAGCGTGGGTTAACGCATCCATACCGGTCGCGGCGGTAACCGACGGCGGAATATCGAGCATCACGCTGGCGTCGTCGACGGCAATATCCGGGATGATGTTTGGGTCGATGATGACCTCTTTCACCTGACGTTCGCTATCGATAATCACCGCGTTGCTGGTCATTTCAGCGGCGGTTCCGGCGGTGGTGTTTATTGCCACCAGCGGCACGCCGGCATTCTTCACTTTGCCCACGCCGGAATAGGCGGTCGATGGCGCCGGGTTAGCACTGAGAATTTTCACCGCCTTAGCGGTATCGATCGGGCTGCCGCCGCCGAAGGCGATAATATAGTCGCACTGCGCCGCACGGAATGCGGCGATACCTTGCTGAACCAGCGCTTCGGTTGGGTTCGGAAAGACGTTATCGAACAGATGATAAGACAGTTGATGCGCTTCCAGCGCCTGAAACAGGCTATCGAGCAGGCCCATTTCCACCAGATGGCCGTCGGTGACAATCAGCGCTTTTCCCCACTGCTTGTCCGCCACCAGGCTCACCATATCGCCGATCGCGCCCGCGCCATGCAGGCTGATTTTCGGCAGTGCCAACATAAAGCTCATGATTATTCTCCTTACAAAGCGACTCGCTTTCTTAGAGCGCCAGCGCGCTGGCCAGCGGCGTGACGCCAAAGCGTTGGCCTAACGCAATCAATTCTTCGCGGCTAATCGTCTGTTTCATGCCGCCCATCGAATAGACTTTCACCAGCACCTCGGCGGATTTCTCGGCGGTATCGATTAGGCCGAAAGTCTCATCCAGCGTCGGTCCGCTGCCGAAGACGCCGTGGAATGGCCACAGCACCAGAGAGTGTTTCTGCATTTCACCGGCGGTCGCCTGGCCAATCTCGTCGGTGCCCGGCACCATCCACGGCAGAATGCCGACGCCGTCCGGGAACACCACCAGGCATTCGGTGCTGCCTTCCCAAAGCTTGCGGGTGAACAGATCGCTGTTGTTCTCCAGCACGTAGGTCAGGGCGATCAGGTTGGTGGCATGGCAGTGCATGATCACGCGATCTTTGCCGCCGGTGGCTTTGATGCGCTCGCAGTGCGATAGGAAATGCGCCGGCAGTTCCGACGTCGGCACGGCTTCTTCCGTTAACCCCCACAGAATGAAGTAGCCCGCGCCGTCGTTGTCTATTTTCACCACTCCGAGATTGGCGGCGGGATCGAGCTGCACATTACGGAAGAATTTACCGGAACCGGTAACGATAAACGGCTGATTAGCCAGTTCCGGCATCGGCTGGCTTAAGGCGATATAGCGCGGCTGAGCGTGAAAATCGGCTTTGAATGGCGCGATATCCGCTTCATCCAGGCGCAGCGTCAAATTACCGCCGTTACGCTCGTCCCAGCCTTTAAGCCAGGCGTCGGAGGTGGCTTTGATCATGCCCTGAACGAACCATGAATTGATGATGTTGTGCATAGTCTTGTCTTTCCTGTTGATTCGTAATAGGTGTTTCCCCGGATAAACCCTGTACGGCGCAATCCGGGGAAAGTCAGGCATTAGCCGCGCTGGCTCAGCACGTCTTTTTCATAGGTCCGCACGTTTTCCAGCCACTGGCTGCCTGCCGGCGTATCGTGACGCTGACAGTACATCTCCCAGATGGCCTGCCACGGCAGAGATTTCTGCTCTTCGAGCAGCGCCAGACGGGCGGTGTAATCACCGTCGTTTTCCAGCTGGCGCAGCAGCGCCGTCGGCTCCAGCAGCGCGCGCAGCAGGGCTTTTTTCATGTTGCGGGTGCCGATAACCCACGCCGCGATGCGGTTGATGGAGGCATCAAAGAAGTCGAGGCCGATATGCACGCGGTCGAACAGGTTGTGGCGGATAATTTCGCTGGCGATGGCCTGGGTTTCGTCATCCAGCAGCACCACGTGATCGCTGTCCCAGCGTACCGGGCGGCTGACGTGCAGCAGCAGGCGCGGGATATAGAGCATGGCGGCGGAGATTTTGTCGGAGATGACTTCCGTCGGATGGAAGTGGCCGGCATCCAGGCACAACGCGGTTTGACGGCTGGCGGCGTAGCCCATGTAGAATTCATTGGAGCCCACGGTATAGCTTTCGGCGCCGATACCGAACAGCTTGCTCTCAACGGCGTCGATATGGTGCGCCGGATCGAGCTTTTCGCTGATGACCTCATCCAGCGCGTTCAGCAGCCGCTGGCGCGGGGCGAAGCGATCGACGGTAATATCTTTCATGCCGTCCGGCACCCAGATATTCATTACCGATGGCGTCCCAAGCTGCTCGCCGAAATAAGCGGAGATGCGGCGGCTGGCTTTACAGTGATCGATCCAGAACTGACGAATCTCCGGGTTGGCGTGCGACAGCGTAAAGCCGTCGGCGCTTAGCGGATGCGAGAAGCAGGAAGGGTTAAAATCGAGCCCCAACTGGTGGCGTTTCGCCCATTCCACCCAGTGCTTAAAGTGTTCCGGCTTGATTTCATTACGCGCGACCGGCGTGGCGGACTCAAGATAAATCGCGTGCAGATTAAGGCGCTTCGGCCCCGGTATCAGGCTTAGCGCCTGTTCGAGGTCGGCGCGTAGCTCCTGGGCATTGCGCGCTTTGCCGGGATAGTTGCCGGTGGCCTGAATGCCGCCGGTTAAGTTGCCTTCCGGGTTTTCAAAGCCCGCCACGTCATCGCCCTGCCAGCAGTGCATTGACACCGGCAGACGGTCCAGCTGACGCAGAGCTTCCTCGGCATCTACGCCGATGGCGGCATAGCGCTGCTTAGCAATTTCCCAGGCTTGTTCAAGTTGAGTGGTCATGCGCAAAGCTCCTTTGTAGGTTGTGGCTGAAATTGCGCGACGAAGCGGGCAATTTCGCTATCTGAATGTGGGGTGAACGTGGTGAGCGACGCGTTGTCGCGTACCACCTGACGGAATTCATCGACGTTGTGCAGTTCATCCAGCGTCATCAGCTGGATGCCGATATTGCCAAGCGTGGAGGCTTCAATGGGGCCCGCCACCACCGGCAGGCCGCAGGCATCGGCGCACAGCTGGTTAAGCAACGCGTTCTGGCAGCCGCCGCCGACGATATGTAACTGGCTAAAAGGGTGGCCGCGGAGTGCTGCAAGCTCGCCCAATACCCGGGCATACAGCAGCGCCAGGCTGTCAAAAATGCAGCGCGCCAGTTCGGCGGGAGTGACCGGAATCGGCTGGGCGGTCTCCGCGCAGGCGGCCTGAATTTCGGCGCTCATATTGGCCGGGTTAATAAAGCGATCGTTATTGCAATCAATCAGGTAACGGCAGGCTGGCAGCATCGCCGTGTCGACAATCAGCGCCTGCAGATCGCTAATGTTCTGCTCTTGCAGTACCCGCTGCAGCAGCCATAGGCCCATGATGTTTTTCAGTACCCGATAGCGTCCCTCAGCGCCGCCTTCATTAGTGATATTCGCCTTCAGTGCTTGCTGGCTGGTGTAAGGCGTTTTACTTTCAAAGCCCATCAGCGACCAGGTGCCTGATGAGAGATAGGCGGCATTTTTATCCGCCAGCGGCGAGGCGATCACGGCGCTGGCCGTATCGTGGCTGGCGACGGCGACCACCGGGATGCGGTTACCCTGCGGGCAGATCCAGTGGCCGATAACATTGCCCGGATGCGTCGGCGTACCGAACCAGTCCGGCTGCGCGCCGCTCCAGCGGAGCAGCTCGTCATCCCAGTTATCGCTATTGATATTAACCAGTTGCGTGGTGGTGGCGTTGGTGTATTCCCAGTTCATCGCGCCGGTCAGGCGGTAGCTGAAGTAGTCTGGGATCAGCAGCGCATGGGCGACCTGTTCCACCAGCGTCGGCTGCTGGCTGACCAGCGCCCGCAGCTGATAAAGGGTGTTGAACGGCAGAAACTGGATGCCGCTGCGGCAGTAGATATTGGCGCGGCCGAGGTGTTCGATTGCCTGCGCCATCAGGCCGTGAGTGCGGCTATCGCGATAGGAAACCGGCAGGCCGACGCGCTGGCCGCGTTTATCCAGCAAGACGAAATCAACGCCCCATGTGTCGATACCGATGCTGTCGATCAGGATCCCCTGTTCGCATACTTTCACCAGCCCACAACGAATTTCCGCTTCCAGGCTATCGATATCCCAGCAATCGTAGCCATCCACTTTCTGCAGGCGGTTAGTGAAACGATGAACCTCGCGCAGCGTCAGCGATCGCGTCGCGGTTGCATAATTCGCGAGCATGACCCGACCGCTGGATGCGCCTAAATCAACGGCGACACAATGACGAATACTCATGGCACGACCCTTCTTAAAATCATTACAGGCAGTCTAAAAAAGGCGTCTCTGCGTCACCTTCTCGCTACTGACAGAGAAAACGGACGGCTGGCAACACAGCAAAGGTGACCGTGAGAAGCGTCACAGTTTCGTTTTATGGGCGGCGCGAGGTGCGGTGTGATGTTGGCCGCAGTTCCGGAAATTTCCGGCTGGTTCTTGAAAAAACGGCAGGTTTTACGCGGTTCACGGTCAAAAATTGAAGGCCGGATTGCCGGCCCTTAATTACTATTTGCGGCGACGGTTGATAATTTTTCTCATTCGTGGAGGCTGCTATGACCGTGTTGCACAGTACGGATTTTTTTAAGGCCGGCGTCTCGGCGGTGGCGATTGAACCGCGCCTTCCTCAAGCGGCCTTTCCAGAACATCACCATGATTTTCATGAGATTGTCATCGTTGAACAGGGTACGGGCATTCACGTTTTCAACGGCCAGCCCTATACCATCAGCGGCGGTTCGGTTTGCTTTATTCGCGATCACGATCGCCATCTTTACGAACACACTAATAACCTGTGTCTGACCAACGTGCTCTACCGCGCGCCGGATGCTTTTCGTTTTCTGACCGGCGTGAACCAGCTGCTGCCGCAGGAGCAGGACGGCAACTATCTGTCACACTGGCGGGTCAACCAGACGGTACTGCAGCAGGTGCGGCAAATCGTCGGTCAGATGGAAAAGGTCGGGCAGGGCATCGAACCCCATACCATCGCCAGCCGTGAAATCCTGTTTATGCAGCTACTGGTGCTACTGCACAGCAACAGCCTGGCGGAAGGCGCCGGCAACCACGAGGCGCGGCTGAATCAGCTGATGGCCTGGTTGGAAGACCATTTTGCCGAAGAGATATGCTGGGAGGAGGTGGCGGCGCAGTTTTCGCTCTCTTTACGCACCCTGCATCGCCAGTTAAAGCTGCAAACCGGGCTGACGCCCCAGCGCTATCTCAACCGGGTGCGCCTGATGAAGGCGCGGCACCTGCTGCGCCACAGCGATGATAGCGTGACAGAAATCGCTTATCGCTGCGGTTTTGGCGACAGTAACCATTTTTCGACGCTATTTCGCCGTGAATTCGACTGGTCGCCGCGCGATATTCGCCAGGGGCGCGACGCTATTCTTCAGTAACGCGAGAAGAGTCAACGTATTGCCTGACCAAAATGCGAATAATGGTTGGTTTCCGCGTCGGGAGTAAAAGTTGTGGCAGGTCAGCTGGTGCTTCGCAAAGATGAGTTTTTTGCTTCCCCCTCGCAGGCGGTCGCGGTGGCTGACCGCTACCCGCAAAACGTCTTCGCCGAGCATACCCATGAATTTTGCGAGCTGGTGCTGGTGTGGCGCGGCAACGGCCTGCATATCCTCAACGATCGCCCGTGGCGGATTACCCGCGGCGATCTCTTTTATATCCGCGCGGAAGATAAACACTCTTATGCTTCGGTCAACGACCTGGTGCTGCAGAATATTATTTATTGCCCGGATCGACTGCGGCTCAATTTTGACTGGGCGGCGCATATTCCGGGATTATTCGGCACGACCTGGCAGCCGCACTGGCGGATCGGCAGCAGCGGCATGGCGCAGGTCAGGCAGGTGATTAACCAGTTGGAACACGAAAGCGCGCGGCAGGATGCGCAGGCGGATAGCATGGCGGAACTGCTGTTTGCCCAACTGGCGCTAACGCTCCAGCGCTATCGCTACGCCACTGATAACCTGGCGGCGACGCAAAGCGAAACTCTGCTCGACAAACTGCTGACCGAACTGGCCGGTAGTCTTAATCGTCCCTTTAATCTGGATAGCTTCTGTCTGCGTGAAGGCTGCAGCGAACGCGCGCTACGCCAGCAGTTTCGCCAGCAAACGGGAATGACGATAACTCACTATTTGCGCCAACTGCGGATCTGCCATGCGCAGTATTTACTGCAGCATACCGAGCGGCTAATCGGCGAGATCGCCATGCAGTGCGGGTTTGAGGACAGTAACTACTTTTCGGTGGTGTTTAATCGGGAAATTGGCATGACGCCGGGACAGTGGCGGCAGCGCAGTCGCGCCGCCGCGTGAAGGGGAAATCAGTTAGCCATTCCCAGGCCGACGATATTCGCGGCGATGATAATCACCACGCAGCCGAGGCTGAGCACGCTGACCGGGCGGCGTCCGGCGTTGTTCCACTCTTTCAGCACCAGCCCAACCAGCCCGCCACACAGTACGTAGAAGCTCATATGCAGCATCCAGCTCATGTAGTCATACTGCGCCGGGATACTGGCGTGGCCCCAGGCATAGAAGAAGAACTGCAGATACCACATTAGCCCGCCCAATGCGGAAAGCAGAATGTTGCTGATGATAAGCGGTTTTGCCAGCGAGAAGTCGGCTTTTAGCGACAAATCCTTCACTTTAGCGAGGCGAATAAAGCAGAAGCCGAGGTTGACCAGCGCGCCGCCGCCCATGATCACCACGTAGCTTGGCAGCGCGGTATACAGCGGGTCGACGCCCAGCGCCGCGGCGGCTTCATGCATTGGTTTAGCGGCGTTCATCGCAAATGACATGCCGGCGGAGAAAATACCGCACATTACCGCCAGCATCAGCCCTTTTTTCAGGTTGAACTCTTCCGCTTTGATGCCCATTTTGCGCTCTTTAAGCTGGCCGGCGCGGGTGACGATACCCACACCAATCACCGCTACCAGAACGCCGAGTAGGGTCATTTGTCCGCCTTTGGTGTGAATCAACACATCAAAGTGGCCGTTGAGGATCGGCGTCATTAAGGTACCGACGATAAGCGTAATGCCGATAGCGATACCGATACCCATCGACATACCCAGATAGCGCATGGTCAGGCCATAGTTGATGTTACCGATGCCCCACATCGCGCCGAACAAAAACACCGGCAGCAGCGTGGAGGCGCTAAACGAGCGGTAGTAGGCCCAGAAATCGGGCAGCAGCATGGCGCTTATCGCCCACGGCAGAATCAGCCAGGAGACAATCCCGCCGATCGACCACATGGTTTCCCACGACCAGTGTTTCACCTTCTTGAAAGGGGCATAAAAACAGGCGGCACTGGCAGCGCCGATTAAATGCCAAAAAATTCCCATCGTAATCGCATGATTCATTGCCTTTACCCTCATCTGTGTTGGGTTGGATAGACTCTCTCCGATGCGATGAGTGTAAAAATTGCGCAGTTTTTACGCCTTTGAGCTGTTGCCACCTCAGACGAAACTCTGGCAATCAGGGGCTTAATGGGTTGTTTTGGCTCACAAACCGGCGTGTATCTATTTTGGGTATAACCTTAGTAAAACTACGGCATTGATAATCATTTTCAATATCATTTAATTAACTATAATGAACCGACTGCTTACGCGGCGTTAACACCCTCTGCCGCCCGATAATAATGGAGATGATTATGAGTTATACACTGCCATCCCTGCCGTACGCTTACGATGCTCTGGAACCGCATTTCGACAAGCAGACGATGGAGATCCATCATACTAAGCATCACCAGACCTACGTTAACAACGCTAACGCAGCGCTGGAAAGCCTGCCGGAATTCGCTAACCTGTCCGCGGATGAGCTGATCACCAAACTGGATCAACTGCCGGCTGACAAAAAAACCGTACTGCGTAACAACGCAGGCGGCCACGCTAACCATAGCCTGTTCTGGAAAGGCCTGAAAACCGGCACTACCCTGCAGGGCGACCTGAAAGCCGCTATCGAGCGTGATTTCGGTTCTGTGGACAACTTCAAAGCTGAATTCGAAAAAGCGGCAGCAACCCGCTTTGGTTCCGGCTGGGCGTGGCTGGTGCTGAAAGGCGACAAACTGGCCGTCGTTTCTACCGCAAACCAGGATTCCCCGCTGATGGGCGAAGCCATTTCCGGCGCTTCCGGCTTCCCGATTATCGGCCTGGATGTGTGGGAACACGCTTACTACCTGAAATTCCAGAACCGCCGTCCGGACTACATCAAAGCCTTCTGGGACGTGGTTAACTGGGACGAAGCAGCAGCGCGTTTTGCCGCCAAAAAATAAGGTTGCATTGTGCTAAGAGAGAAGCGAGTCTGATGACTCGCTTTTTTTATATCCGTAGCAAGGAGAGCAGCAATGCATTACCCGGTGAATGTCTTTGTCGGCAAAATCAGGGACTACGACGGTAGCCGCCCCAGCGCAATTGGCAAAATCCAGGTCGATGGCGAACTACAGCTCGGCGATCTCGGGCTGGAAGGGGACGAGCAGGCGGAAAAGAAAATTCACGGCGGGCCGGATCGCGCGCTGTGCCACTATCCCCGCGAGCATTACCTCGACTGGATCCGCGAATTCCCGCAGCAGGCCGATCTGTTCTGCGCCCCCGCATTCGGTGAAAACCTCTCTTCCGAAGGACTAACGGAAAAAAATGTCTATATCGGCGATATCTTTCGTTGGGGCGAGGCGCTGATTCAGGTCACTCAGCCGCGCTCTCCCTGCTTCAAACTGAATTACCATTTCGGCATTAGCGATATGGCGCAACTGATGCAGAACAGCGGCAAGGTTGGCTGGCTCTACCGCATTATTGCCGGCGGCCAGGTCTCCAGCGATGCGCCGCTGGAGCTGGTATCGCGATTAAGCGATGTGAGCGTGCATGAGGCTGGCGCGATTGCCTGGCATATGCCGTTTGACGACGACCAGTATCACCGTCTGTTATCGGCGGCGGGCCTGTCGGTAAGCTGGAGCAGAACCATGCAGAAACGGCGTTTAAGCGGGCAGATCGAGGATAATTCGCGCAGATTATGGGGGAAATAATTCCCCCATATTGAACGTGGCAACCCGTAGCCCGGCTCAGCGTAGCGCAAGCCGGGACAGGCTCAGGTTCGTTTATACAGCGGCAGCCAGATTGTTAATCGCAGGCCACCCAGCGGGCTATCGTCGGCTTTAACCCAGCCGCGATGTTGCTGAATCGCCGTTTCGACAATCGCCAGCCCCAGACCGGTGCCGCCGGACTCGCGATCGCGAGCCTCGTCGGTACGATAGAACGGACGGAAAATCTGTTCGCGATCCTCCGGGCTGACGCCCGGGCCGTCATCATCGACGTTGACCGTAATCCCGTCTTTATCCACCGAGAAGCTGACGGAAATTTTCGTGTGCGAGTAGCGCAGCGCGTTGCGCACGATATTTTCCAGCGCGCTTTCCAGCGCATTGGGGTTACCGTACAGCGGCCAGGGGCCCGGCGGATACTCAACGGTAAATGATTTCCCCATCTGTTCGGCTTCAAATGCCGCGTTGTCCAGCACTTCGCCCCACAGCTGATTCGCTTTCACCGTCTCGCTGACCAGCGCGTTTTTCGCCTGATTACGCGACATCACTAGCAGGTCGTTGATCATGCTGTCCAGCCGATGCGCTTCGGTTTCGATACGCTCCAGCTCTTTGCTTTCACCGCTGCGGCGGCGCAGCAACGCGGTGCCTAGCTGCAGGCGGGTTAACGGCGTGCGTAGCTCGTGCGAGATATCCGACAGCAGCCGCTGCTGGCTGGTCATCATTCGCTCAAGCGCGGTCACCATCTGGTTGAAGCTGGCCCCGGCGGCCAGAAACTCCTGCGGACCGGCTTCCAGCTCCGGATGCTGCCGCAGGTTACCCTGGGCAACTTCGTCGGCGGCGTTTTTCAACTTGCGCGCCGGCTTCGCCAGGCTCCACGCCAGCCAGAGCAGCAGCGGGGCGCTGACCAGCATCGTCACGATAAGCAGTAATAGCGGACGGTCAAACAGCAGGTTGATGAAGTCGGATTGTGAAGTGCTGGCAGGGCGGATGAGATAAAGTTGATAATTATCTTCACCATCCCTGACGGAAAACGGGCCGACCATCTCCAGGCGTCCGTAACGCTTCTTCTGCGGATGATCGGCATTATCGGCCTGGCCGATAAAGTTACGAATGATCTGCATTTCGTTGCGTTCTGCGCCGATCACGCGGCCTTCGCTGGTGACCAGCAGCAGTCGCTGCCCCGGCGGTGCCCACTTATCGATGGCGCGAAACAGACGTCGCCACCACATCAAGTCGTTCGGCGGATCGTTCGCCAGTTCGGCCTCGACGTGTTGCTCAATCATGATGCCCTGACGTTGCTCGCTTTCCAGCAGCTCGGTCATCTGGCGCGAGTCCAGCTTGGGCAACATCAGTACCAGCATCAACACCAGCGCCAGCGTGAGCCAGAAGATAGCGAAGATGCGTGCGGTTAAACTTCCAATCATGAAGCAGAAACCATCAGATAGCCGCGTCCGCGCAATGTTTTAAACCACGGATGGCCGTCTTTGCGCTCCGGCAGCTTACGCCGCAGGTTGGAAATATGCATATCGATAGCGCGGTCGAACGGCGTCAGCCGCTTGCCCAACACTTCCTGGCTTAAGTGTTCACGTGACACCACCTGACCAAGATGCTGCGCCAGCAGATACAGCAGGGTGAACTCGGTGCCGGTCAGCTCCAGCGTTTGCCCATCAAAATTGGCTTCCTGACGGCCCGGATTGAGGCTTAACGCATCCACTTCCAGGGTCGGAGAACCGGATTCGGTAGTCTGCTGCTGCTCGCTCCAGTGGGAGCGACGCAGAATCGCGCGTATACGCGCCACCAGCTCGCGATCGTTAAACGGCTTAGGCAAATAGTCATCCGCCCCGAGTTCGAGGCCGAGAACGCGATCCAGCTCGCTTCCGCGCGCCGTTAGCATGATAACCGGGGTCTGGTGTGTCTGACGTAATTCTTTAAGCGTGTCGATACCGTTTTTCTTCGGCATCATCACATCAAGCAAAAGGAGATCAATGCTGTCGTCAAGAAGCGCCAGCGCCTGTTCACCGTCATGGGCAACGAGCACATTAAAACCTTCCATATCGAGCAGCTCTTTTAACAGGGAGGTGAGCTCCCGGTCATCATCAACTAACAGGATTTTATTCATTGTTTAAATACCTCCGAGGCAGAAATTACGTCATCAAGGCTCGCTAATCCATGACTTTACGTTGTTTTACACCCCCTGACGCATGTTTGCAGCCTGAATCGTAAACTGTCTCTCGTTGAATCGCGACACAAACGTTTTGGGAGTATGTGATGCGCAATGTTATCGCTGCCGTCATGGCCTCAACGCTGGCGCTAAGTGCTACTAGCCAAGCCGCTGAAGTCGTTACCGGCGTTAACTGGCTCCACGGTGAAGAGGGAGCCCAGCGCAGCGGCCAGAGCCATATGTTTGACGGCATAAGTCTAACCGAACAGCAACGACAGCAGTTACGGGATCTTATGCAACGGGCGCGCCATGACCGGCTCCCTGTTAATGTTAGCGAACTGGAGACAATGCATAGCCTTGTCACCGCAGATAAATTTGATGAAAGCGCTGTGCGCGCTCAGGCAGAAAAGATGGCGCAGGAACAGGTTGCCCGCCAGGTAGAAATGGCGAAAGTCCGCAACCAGATGTATCACCTGCTAACCCCTGAGCAGCAAGCGGTTTTAAATGCTAAGCACCAGCAGCGTATGGATCAGTTGCGTGAGGTTGCAAGGATGCAGAAAGGCTCAGCCATGATGCTTTCCAGTAGTAGCAGTACCGTGCAACCCAAGTAACAAACCCTGTTTTCCTTGCCATAGACACCATCCCTGTCTTCCCCCACATGATGTGGGGGTTTTTTTTGTCTTTTTTTCGCCTCAGCCGCCGCATGCCCGTTCATCTTCCGGGTAAAAGTTCAGGTTATACTAAGCGCATCGCCGGAAAAGGAGCGTTTATGAAACAATCTTATGGGCGGCTGGTGAGTCGCGCGGCTATTGCCGCGACGGCGATGGCCTCCGTGTTACTTTTGATCAAAATTTTTGCGTGGTGGTATACCGGTTCGGTGAGTATTCTGGCGGCGCTGGTGGATTCGCTGGTGGATATTGCCGCCTCGCTGACCAACCTGCTGGTGGTGCGTTACTCACTACAACCCGCTGATGAAGAACATACTTTTGGCCATGGGAAAGCGGAATCGCTGGCGGCGCTGGCGCAGAGCATGTTTATTTCCGGTTCGGCGTTGTTTCTGTTCCTGACCGGGATCCAGCATCTGATTCGCCCTGAACCGATGCAGGCGGCAGGCGTCGGGATGGTGGTAACGCTGATTGCCTTGATAAGCACCCTGATGCTGGTGACCTTTCAGCGCTGGGTGGTCAGAAAAACCCAGAGCCAGGCCGTGCGTGCGGATATGCTTCATTATCAGTCTGATGTTATGATGAACGGCGCTATTCTTATCGCCCTCGGCCTCTCCTGGTACGGCTGGCACCGCGCCGATGCGCTGTTTGCATTAGGGATTGGCATCTATATTTTATATAGCGCCCTGCGTATGGGTTACGACGCGGTGCAATCGTTATTAGACCGCGCGCTTCCGGATGAGGAACGTCAGGAAATCATCAGTATCGTGAATAGCTGGCCCGGCGTCAGCGGCGCGCACGATCTACGAACGCGGCAGTCAGGGCCGACTCGCTTTATTCAAATACATTTGGAAATGGAAGATAACCTCCCTCTGGTACAGGCGCACGTGATTGCCGACCAGGTGGAGCAGGCTATTTTGCGCCGTTTCCCGGGATCGGATGTCATCATCCATCAGGATCCCTGTTCTGTGGTGCCGCCGGCGCGGCAGGGCGTTTTTTGAGCTTTCGGTTATAGTCTGTAAACTCGATGTAAAAATGTGGGGCGGGTAGGCATTTTTTGTATAAATTACCGCCATTTGGTCTGACCTGAATCAATTCAGCCAGAAGCGTTTGATATACTATTGCAATTATCGTCGTGCACTCCTGGTATGGGAGCGCTTCAGGCAACAGGATTATTTTTTGCTTCCTAAGTTCAGAGGTAGTCATGATTAAGAAAATCGGTGTGTTGACAAGTGGCGGTGATGCGCCGGGCATGAACGCAGCAATTCGCGGCGTTGTGCGCGCGGCATTAACGGAAGGTCTGGAAGTTTTTGGAATCTATGACGGTTACCTCGGCCTGTATGAAGATCGTATGGTTCAGCTTGACCGTTACAGCGTGTCCGACATGATCAACCGTGGCGGTACCTTCCTCGGCTCCGCTCGCTTCCCGGAATTCCGTGAAGAGCATATTCGCGCTGTCGCCATTGAAAATATGAAAAAGCGCGGCCTGGACGCGCTGGTTGTTATCGGCGGCGACGGTTCCTATATGGGTGCGATGCGTCTGACCGAGATGGGTTTCCCTTGCATCGGCCTGCCGGGCACCATCGATAACGACATCAAAGGTACTGACTACACTATCGGTTTCTTTACCGCGCTGAGCACCGTTGTTGAAGCTATTGACCGCCTGCGTGACACCTCCTCTTCGCACCAGCGTATCTCTGTGGTGGAAGTGATGGGCCGCTATTGCGGCGATCTGACTCTGGCGGCGGCGATTGCCGGCGGCTGTGAGTTCATCATGGTGCCGGAAGTAGAATATACCCGTGACGATCTGGTGGCTGAAATCAAAGCCGGCATCGCAAAAGGTAAGAAACACGCGATCGTGGCCATCACCGAGCACATGTGCGACGTTGACGAACTGGCGAGCTTCATTGAGAAAGAAACGGGCCGTGAAACTCGTGCGACCGTGCTGGGTCACATTCAGCGCGGCGGCTCTCCGGTTCCTTACGACCGTATTCTGGCTTCCCGTATGGGCGCATATGCCATCGAACTGCTGCTGCAGGGCTTTGGCGGCCGCTGTGTTGGTATCCAGAATGAGAAGCTGGTTCACCACGACATCATCGATGCTATCGAAAATATGAAGCGTCCGTTCAAGTCTGACTGGATGGATTGCGCGAAGAAACTGTACTAAGTTTCTCGGCATAACAAAAAGGCCTTCTCACTGAGAAGGCCTTTTTTATTACGGCGTAGCCGGAGCGTTATTCGATATCCAGCGCATCCTCGGAAAGGATGATACCGGTATTGTCAGCATACAGATGATCGCCGGAGAAGAAGGTAACGCCGCCGAAGTTGACGCGCACGTCGCTTTCGCCGATACCTTCCCCAGCAGCGGCCACAGGAATGGCGGCTAACGCCTGGATACCGATATCTAAATCTTCCAGGTCGTCAACCTGGCGCACCGCGCCATAGACCACCAGCCCTTCCCATTCGTTCTGTACCGCCAGACGCGCCAGGTCTGCGTCAATTAACGCGCGTCGTACGGAACCGCCGCCGTCGATAAGGAGAATATGACCACGGCCATTCTGCTCGAGCAGATCGTAGAGCAACCCGTTATCCTCGAAACATTTTACCGTAATGATCTGTCCACCAAACGACGACCGCCCTCCAAAGTTGGAAAACAGCGGTTCCACGACATTGACATCTTCCTGGTAGATGTCGCAAAGCTCGGAAGTATCGTATTTCATAGGCTTAACGTTCAGTTGCTGCGAGAATTTTTAGTATATCCCGTGAACTGCATTGTTTGCAAAATCATCAATTGTTAATTGATATTTGTCAGTTATGCCGCCAGCTTACTGCCGATAATCCCGATGACAAACAGCAGGTTGGTTAATAATGCCGCTTTGACCGTGCGTTCGAGCATCGGACGCATCGCCACCGGTTCGCGCTCACGCATGACGAAACGCGCCTGTTTCACCAGTAGCGGAATGGCGAGAATAAACAGCCAGCCCCACAGGCTGCGCAGCGCCAGCAGGTTAAACAGCGCCAGGCACAGCGGAGCGCCGAGCAGCAGGACGCTGTGATAACGGCGGGCGTTCACCGGCCCCAGACGGACCGCCAGCGTATTTTTACCGTTCTGACGGTCGCTATCGATATCGCGCAGGTTATTGATATTCAGCACCGCGGCGGCCAGCAGACCACAGGCGGTAGCGGGCAGGAA
This sequence comes from Klebsiella sp. 141240, assembly GCF_050600805.1. Taxonomy (NCBI): domain Bacteria; kingdom Pseudomonadati; phylum Pseudomonadota; class Gammaproteobacteria; order Enterobacterales; family Enterobacteriaceae; genus Klebsiella; species Klebsiella sp. 141240. Next base: position 49,338 of record NZ_JAQIRK010000016.1, read on the forward strand.
AATAACCGCGTCGATGCTGTGCGCCTGTAGATACCAACTGCCGACAACGCTCAGCCAGCCGAAGAAAACCAGCACCGAGATATCGCCAAGGCCAATATAGCCGTAAGGACGCGTGCCGACGGTATAAGTGATAGCCGCGATAATCGACAACCCGCCGAGCACCATAAAGCCGATGAAGTCCGCCATTGTCTGCCAGGCGGAGAACAGCAACGCCAGGCCGGAAAGGCAAATCAGCGCTACCGTTACGATCAGCGCGCGTTTCATCTGCGATTGGGTGATGGCGCCTTTTTGCATTCCGCGCAGCGGCCCGATACGGTCAGGTTTATCGCTGCCTTTAACGGCGTCGCCATAATCATTGGCGAGATTAGATAAAATTTGCAGCAAACCGGCGGTAATAAGCGCCAGCAGCGCGACCAGCGGATCGAAGTGGCCTTGCTGCCACGCCAACGCGGTGCCGACGACGATAGCGGCGAACGCCAGAGGTAATGTTTTGGGACGCAGGCTTTCAAGCCAGGCCCTGGTGCGTGTTATCGGTTGTTCAGTCATTTCTTTCAGCCAAAAAAATGGGGCTATCATAGCCCCATCGTGTGTGATGAAAATGCATTGAACCGGATTATAGGATAAAACGGCTCAGATCTTCATCTGCCACCAGAACATCCAGGTGTTTACCGACATAATCACCGTCGATGGTCACCGTCTGGCCGTTCATTTCGCTGGCATCATAAGAGATGTCTTCGATCAGACGTTCCAGCACCGTGTGCAGGCGACGCGCGCCGATATTTTCGGTGGTTTCGTTAACCTGCCATGCCGCCTGAGCGATACGCTTGATACCATCTTCAGTGAATTCGATATTCACGCCTTCGGTGGCCATCAGCGCTTTGTACTGCACGGTGATGGAAGCATTCGGCTCGGTCAGAATACGTTCGAAATCATGGGTGGTCAGCGCTTTCAGCTCAACGCGGATCGGCAGACGGCCCTGCAGTTCCGGGATCAAATCTGATGGGCTGGCGACCTGGAATGCGCCGGAGGCGATAAACAGAATGTGATCGGTTTTCACCATCCCGTGTTTAGTGGAGACGGTGCAGCCTTCCACCAGCGGCAGCAGGTCGCGCTGAACGCCTTCACGAGACACATCCGGGCCGGAGGAGTTGCCGCCGCGCTTACAGATTTTGTCGATTTCGTCGATAAACACGATCCCGTGCTGTTCAACGGCGTCGATAGCTTCTTGCTTCAGCTCTTCCGGGTTAACCAGCTTCGCCGCTTCTTCTTCGATAAGCAGCTTCATCGCGTCTTTGATTTTCAGCTTACGCGGTTTTTGTTTCTGGCCGCCCAGGTTCTGGAACATGGACTGCAGCTGGCTGGTCATCTCTTCCATGCCCGGAGGGGACATGATTTCAACGCCCATCGGCGCCGCGGCGAGGTCGATTTCGATCTCTTTGTCGTCAAGCTGGCCTTCGCGCAGTTTCTTGCGGAATGCCTGGCGCGCAGCGGAAGGTTCCTGCGGCTGTTCAGCCTGGCCCCAGTTGTTTTTCGCCGGCGGGATCAGTACGTCGAGGATACGCTCTTCGGCCATTTCTTCGGCGCGATAGCGGTTTTTATCGATGGACTGCATGCGGACCATTTTGATCGCGGCGTCGGTCAGATCGCGGATGATAGAGTCCACTTCTTTACCAACATAGCCCACTTCGGTGAACTTGGTCGCTTCAACTTTGATGAACGGCGCGTTGGCCAGTTTCGCCAGGCGACGGGCGATTTCGGTTTTACCGACGCCGGTCGGGCCTATCATCAGAATGTTTTTCGGCGTGACTTCATGACGCAGCTCTTCATTAAGCTGCATACGGCGCCAGCGGTTACGCAGGGCGATAGCAACAGAACGCTTGGCTGCGTCCTGGCCGATAATATGTTTGTCCAGTTCGCTGACAATTTCGCGTGGGGTCATTTCAGACATGGGAGATCCTTACGCTTTAGAAGGTAATTCTTCGATGGTGTGGAAGTGGTTGGTATAGATGCAGATATCCCCTGCAATATCCAACGCTTTCTCGGCGATGTCGCGAGCGCCCATTTCGGTGTTTTCCAGCAGCGCGCGAGCGGCGGCCTGGGCATATGGCCCGCCGGAGCCAATCGCAATCAAATCGTTTTCTGGCTGAACCACGTCGCCGTTACCGGTGATGATAAGCGACGCGTTTTCGTCAGCGACGGCGAGCAACGCTTCCAGTTTGCGCAGCATGCGGTCGGTACGCCAGTCTTTCGCCAGCTCAACGGCGGCTTTCACCAGATGGCCCTGATGCATCTCGAGCTTACGTTCGAAAAGTTCGAACAGGGTGAAGGCGTCAGCGGTGCCGCCAGCGAAACCAGCGATCACTTTGTCGTTGTACAGACGACGCACTTTCTTCACGTTGCCTTTCATCACGGTGTTGCCCAGCGTGGCCTGGCCATCACCGGCGATAACGACATGGCCGTTACGGCGAACACTAACTATTGTTGTCACGAGCAGACCCCTTGGTTGCAAAAGCGGAATAGGGGCCCCGCGCGTTACGCGGGGCAGAATGCAATTATAGATGGGGGGGATTTTTGGGGTTTCAACCCCTGGCGGCGAGACGAATGCAGTTTGCGTGCCCGGCCATCTTGAGACGGTTGATCATATCGTTGGCGTTCTCTTTGCCTTTCAGCGGCCCAATCACCACCCGGTTCCAGCCGTTGTTGGTGGTGATATGCGAAGCAAAGCCCTCAAAGGCCAACTGAGCGCGTACGGTTTCGGCCTGCTCAGCGCCTTTAAAGGAACCACACTGAACCATCCAGCTGCGATCGTCTTTCTTTTCGGCGGCTGCGGCTTTCGGCGCTTCCTCCACGCGGGCGACCGGCGCGGCGGCCTGGCTTTTCGGTTGCGCGGTGGTGTTATGCGCCGGCGTCTGCAGCAGATCCTGGTACGGCTGCTGGTTGGACGCGGTTTGCTTCGGCTGCTGTTGCTGCACCGGCTTCGGCTGCTGGACGCGCGGCTGTTGCTGCACAGTTTGCTGCTGAGTCTGCGCCCACTGTTGCTGCTGCGCCTGCTGCTGTTGCTGTGCCAGACGTTGACGCTGCAGCGTCTGCTGACGCTGCGCCGGCGTTTGTTCGTTCCACGGCACTTCGGTCAGCTGCGTGGGCTGCTGACGCATATCCGCCTGCATTTGCGCCAGCAACTGGCGCTGCTCGTCGGTAAGCTGCTCGGGTTTCATCACTTCGCCGCCGGCGGTTGGCTCAGTCGGCGCGCGAACGCCCGGCTGGCGGCTTTCCAGCTCTTTAATATAGCGCCAACGCTCTTCCGGCTTCGGCGGGAGACCATTGCCTGCCGCCTGACGGTTCTGCAGCGCTTCCGCTTCTTCTTTCTTGTGATGGGTAATGAAATACAGACCACCGATAAAGGCCACCAGCACGGCCGCTGCGATCGCAACCATAGTCGGTGAAATCGCCGGAAGGCTGCTTTGCTTGTTCCTTGAGCTTCGGGAGCTGCTCTTTTTGCGCCGCGAAGGAGCCGGTTGGCTGCGGCGTACATAATCTCGTTGTGCCACTATCGTTTCGCTGTCTTATATTCGTTCGTCAGCCCGCCATGTTACTTAAGCGGCGGGCCTTTGACCAGAAGAGCAGGCCCGAAAGCCTGATGGTTATCGTCTGATTTTTTGCGTACTGCCGCGAACGATCAGTTCGCAATCGAGCAGACGCGAGCCGCTGTTGACGTTACGGCCCTGCATTTGCTCGAGTAAAAGCAGCATTCCTTCACGGCCGATATCAAAACGCGGCTGTGAAACGGTGGTTAACGGCGGATCGCAAAATTCAGACAACGCGATGTTATCAAACCCAACAATCGATAAATCTTCCGGCACCCTCAGGCCGCGACGTTTGGCCAGCGACAACGCGCCCAGCGCCATAACGTCGCTATGGCAAAAGACCGCCGTCGGCGGCACCGGCTGCGCCAGCAGTTGCTCCAGCGCGTTGGCCCCGGCTTCAAAGGTAAAGTTGCCGCGGGCGATGTAGTGCGGATCGACGGTGATACCGCTGCGGCGCAGCGCCTGAACGTATCCCTGCAGCCGGTAATGGCACAGCGGCATATCCTCCGGCCCGGCGATACAGCCGATACGTTGATGCCCCAGTTCGTGGAGATAATTAACGGCATTAAACGCGGCGGTCAGGTTATCGATATGCACGGTAGGGAGCTCCAGCTCCGGCGCAAACTCGTTCGACATGACCATCGGCGGCAAATTACGCTGCTCTTCGACGCTGGCGTCGAACGGCAGGCGCGAGCTCAGCAGCACCATACCGTCAATTTGTTTGGTGATAATGAGATCAATAAAGGTTTTTTCTTTCTGATTCTGATGGGCGCAATCGCCGATCAGCACCAGATAGCCTTCGTCGGCGGCGGTCACTTCAATGCCGCGAATCACCTCACTGAAGAAGGGATCGCAAATATCCGGCACGATCACAAGGATCGTCCGCGACTCATTGCGTTTCATGTTACGCCCGAGCGATTGCGGTAAATAGCCGACTTCCTGCGCCGCCTGCTCCACCCGACTGCGGGTTGCCTGCGACACTTTGTCGGGATTCATTAGCGCACGGGATACGGTTGCCGTTGAAACGTTTGCCTTCAGGGCGACGTCTTTCATGGTGGCGGCAACCATTTGTTTTTTGGGCTTCACCTGGTTTCTCCTCGCTGACTGCGCAGACACATCCCTTGCGTGCTGACATCAGCAACATTTTTAACAGATAGTACAGCCTGAGAGTTACAGAATTTTCATGAAAAACGTGACGGTTGTTGAATTTTTCGATCCGCCTCGCAAGAGAAGCGTTAGCCTTCAATAGGATCGACATCCAGTACCCACTTCACTTTACGCGCTTCCGGCAGGGTGTTTATCAACGCCAGCGTACCGCTGACGATATGCTGTAGACGTATGCGGGAAGGGTGCTGGAGTAGAATTTGCCAGCGCCAGCGCCCGCCGCGCTTCGGCGCCAGCGCGGGGACCGGGCCGAGTACCCACAGTTTATCATCGGCCAGCGGGCTGGCCTGCAACAGGTTACGTAACTGCTGTAAAAACAGCGGCGCCTGCTGGTTATTATGGTCTTCGGCGCGGATCAGCACGTGACTGGTCCACGGCGGTAGCTGCATGGTTTGCCGTTCCGCCAGCGCCTGCTCGGCAAACGCATCGTAGCCTTTATACAGCAGGGTCTGCAGCAGCGGGTGTTCCGGATGATGGGTTTGCAGGATCACTTCACCCTGTTTGCCCGCGCGCCCGGCGCGGCCGGAGACCTGGGTATAGAGCTGGGCAAAACGCTCCGCCGAGCGAAAGTCGGCGGAAAACAGCGCGCCGTCGACATCCAGCAGCGACACCAGGGTGACGTCCGGGAAATGATGTCCCTTAGCCAGCATTTGGGTGCCAATCAGAATGCGTGCGCCGCCGCGATGGACGTCGGCAAGATATTGCTCCAGCGCCCCTTTACGGCTGGTGGTATCGCGGTCGATACGTGAGATTGGTACATCAGGGAACATCGGCGCCAGCGCCTGCTCCAGCTGTTCAGTCCCGAGACCCACTGGCACCAGGTGCGTCGACCCGCAGGAAGGACATTGGCGCGGAATGGGGCGCTGGCTGTCGCAGTGGTGGCAACGCAGATGATGCTGCGCCTGATGCAGGGTGTAGTAACTATCGCAGCGCGGGCACTCCGCTATCCAGCCGCAGTCGTGGCATAGCAGCGCCGGGGCGAAACCGCGGCGGTTCAAAAACAGGATCACCTGATTGTCGGCCTGCAGATGCTGTCGCATGCGGTTAATCAGCGCAGGCGATAGGCCCGCCTGTAGCTGCTGGCCCTTTAAATCGAGCACGTGCTGCTGCGCCGGGCGGGCGTTGCCCGCGCGTTTGGTCAGCTTTAACTCACGGTACTTGCGCTGGCGCACGTTATAGAGCGTCTCCAGCGCCGGGGTCGCCGAGCCGAGGATAATCGGGATCTGTTCGCTATGGGCGCGCCATACCGCCAGGTCGCGAGCGTGATAACGCCAGCCTTCCTGCTGTTTATAGGAGCTATCGTGTTCTTCGTCGATGACAATAACGCCGAGGTCTTTAAACGGCGTAAACAGCGAGGAGCGGGTGCCGATGACGATCGCCGCTTCGCCATTTTTCGCCTTTAACCATGATGCGAGGCGCTCGCTGTCGTTGAGACCCGAATGCAGGACCTCCACCGGAGCGTTAAAACGCTGGCGGAAGCGGGCGATAGTCTGCGGCGTCAGGCCGATTTCCGGCACCATTACCAGCGCCTGCCGACCCTGCGCCAGCACGTTCTCCAGCACGCTCAGATAGACTTCCGTTTTCCCTGAGCCGGTAATACCCGCCAGCAGCCAGGCGGAGAAACGGTCCGAGGCGCTATGAATTGCCCCGACGGCGGTCGCCTGCTCGGTATTCAGGCGCAGCCGTTCGCCGGGCACCGCGAAGCTGGTCCGCCAATCGCTAATGGCTGGGGATTCGCTGGCCAATTCCGCCAGCCCTTTGCCGCGCAGCGCCTGTAGCGCCGCGTCATTGAATTCAAGTTCTGCGACCTGATAGCGCCAGATTTTGCCCTGGCGCAGCGCTGCCAGCGCCTGCTGCTGTTTCGGCGAGCGTTTAAGGCTGTTGATATCCAGCGCTTGTCCCTGTTCCGTCGCAAACCAGTACCACATTGGCGCGGCGCTGGCCGGTTTGCCCTGGCGCAGCATAATCGGCAGCGCGTGGAACAGCACATCGCCGATGGGATGATGATAGTAATCCGCGGCCCATAGCAACATGCGCCAGACGGTAGAGGAAAAAACCGGTTCGCTATCCAGCGCTTCGGCGACCGGTTTGAGTTCGGCGAGTGGGAGTTCGCTACGTTCGCTGACCGACACCACGATACCGATTCGCTCCTGTTTGCCGAACGGCACGCGTACGCGACAGCCCGCCTTGACCGGGATGCCTTCAGGCAACAAATAGTCAAAGGTGCGGGGCAGCGGAACGGGCAGGGCGACATGAGCGACGGACATGGAATCTTCCTGACTTGAAATCTGGCGGGTTAGTATACACATTACCGAAGGTGGCGCGGATAAGTTTGCATCTGCTGGTCAAATTCTGTATGATTCGCCGCCTTTGGTGCGCTTTATGCCGCATCAAACATCCCAAAACCCGGGAAATTCGTTAAGCTGGTATGCGCCAGCTGTGCGAAGGTCGTCGGGAAATTATTAATATCGCGTGGTGTCTGGCGTTAGGGCTGGAAGAGCGACGCGGCCTTAACTGAGGTTCTCCCATGAAAAAAGGTATTCACCCAAATTACGAAGAAATTACTGCTACCTGTTCTTGCGGTAATGTCATGAAAATCCGTTCCACCGTTGGTCACGACCTGAACCTCGACGTGTGCGGTAAATGCCACCCGTTCTACACCGGCAAACAGCGTGATGTTGCTACCGGTGGCCGTGTTGACCGCTTCAACAAGCGCTTCAGCATCCCGGGCAGCAAGTAAGTTGCCAGAAAGAGCCGCCTCAGGGCGGCTTTTTTGTATCCTTCGTCTGGCCAGGCCGAGGGATAAAAAAAGCGGAAGATATCTTCCGCTTTTTTTATGTCTTAGTATTCCCACGTATCCGGGTCGATACCCAGTTCACGCATAATCTCTTTCGCCGCTTCCGGGATTTCATCGCTGCGCTCTTTACGCAGGTCTTCATCGTTAGGTAACGGTTGACCGGTAAAGGCATGCAGGAACGCCTCGCACAGCAGTTCGCTATTCGTGGCGTGACGCAGGTTGTTCACCTGACGACGCGTGCGTTCATCGGTGAGGATCTTTAACACCTTCAGAGGAATGGAAACCGTAATTTTTTTTACTTGCTCACTCTTCTTACCGTGCTCAGCGTATGGGCTGATATATTCGCCGCTCCATTCAGCCATGAGATACCTTAATCCTCTGTTTATTAGTTAAGGGCCAGAACATTACGCCCGGCCATAATTGCGCGTAGTTTACCGTATGAGCGCGCTTTCCGACATGAGATAAGCCGCCGCCGACGTGCGCTAATGCATATAATTTTAACGGCTATTTGTCTTTTGCTCAATCTATACGCAAAGAAGTTTAGATGTCCAGATGTATTGACGTCTATTGTGACAATGATTACTCTGAGGCCTGACTTCTCACCGAACAGCCCAGGAACTGTCCAAACATGACGCGTAAACAGGCCACCATTGCAGTGCGTAGCGGTTTAAATGACGACGAACAGTACGGTTGCGTTGTCCCGCCGATTCACCTCTCCAGCACCTATAATTTCACCGGTTTCAATGAACCTCGCGCCCACGATTATTCCCGTCGCGGCAACCCGACTCGCGATGTCGTACAGCGCGCGCTGGCGGAACTGGAAGGCGGCGCGGGCGCGGTACTGACCAATACCGGAATGTCGGCTATCCTGCTGGTGACCACGGTGTTCCTGAAACCGGGCGATCTGCTGGTGGCGCCGCACGACTGTTATGGCGGCAGCTATCGTCTGTTTGACAGCCTGGCGAAACGCGGCTGCTATCGCGTGCGCTTTGTCGATCAAAGCGATGAGCAGGCATTACGTGAAGCATTAGCGGAACAACCGAAGCTGGTGCTGGTCGAAAGCCCGAGCAACCCATTGCTGCGGGTGGTCGATATTGCGAAAATCTGCGGGCTGGCGCGTGAAGCCGGCGCAGTGAGCGTGGTGGATAACACCTTCCTGAGCCCAGCGTTGCAAAATCCGCTGGCGCTGGGCGCCGATCTGGTGTTGCATTCGTGCACCAAATATCTCAACGGCCACTCTGACGTGGTCGCCGGGGTGGTGATTGCCAAAGATCCTGAAACTGTCACCGAACTGGCATGGTGGGCGAATAATATCGGCGTCACCGGCGGGGCGTTTGATAGCTATCTGTTATTGCGTGGTTTGCGTACCCTTTCTCCGCGAATGGAAGTGGCGCAGCGCAACGCGCAGGCGATAGTCGACTATCTGAAAACCCAGCCGCTGGTGAAAAAGCTGTATCATCCGTCCCTGCCGGAGAATCAGGGGCACGAGATTGCAGCGCGTCAGCAAAAAGGTTTTGGAGCGATGCTAAGCTTCGAGCTCGATGGCGATGAGCAGACGCTGCGTCGCTTCTTGAGCGGTTTATCGCTCTTTACGCTGGCGGAATCGTTGGGGGGCGTTGAGAGCCTGATTTCCCATGCGGCGACGATGACGCATGCGGGCATGGCGCCGGAAGCGCGTGCGGCGGCAGGGATCTCGGAAACGCTCCTGCGTATTTCGACCGGTATTGAAGATGGTGAAGATTTAATTGCCGACCTGGAAAATGGCTTCCGGGCAGCAAACGAGGAATAAAGATGAGTGTGATTGCGCAGGCAGGGGCGAAGGGTCGTCAGCTGCACAAATTTGGTGGGAGTAGTTTAGCGGATGCGAAATGTTACCTGCGCGTCGCCGGGATCATGACGGACTATGCGCAGGCAGGCGATATGATGGTCGTCTCAGCCGCCGGTAGCACCACCAACCAGCTGATTAGCTGGCTGCAGCTAAGCCAGACCGATCGTCTTTCTGCGCATCAGGTGCAACAAGCGCTGCGTCGCTATCAAATGGATCTGATCGCCGGCCTGTTGCCGGCGGACGCCGCTGACGCGCTGATCGCGACGTTTATTCACGATCTTGAACGTCTGGCGGGTCTGCTGGATAGCGGCGTCACCGATGCGGTATATGCCGAAGTTGTCGGCCATGGCGAAGTGTGGTCCGCGCGCCTGATGGCGGCGGTACTGAACCACCTTGGCGTTGAAGCCGCCTGGCTGGACGCGCGCGCTTTCCTGCGCGCGGAACGTGCCGCGCAGCCGCAGGTTGATGAAGGCTTGTCCTACCCGTTGTTACAACAGTTGATGGCGCAGCACCCCAACAAACGGCTGGTGGTTACCGGCTTTATCGCTCGTAACAATGCCGGGGAAACCGTACTGCTGGGCCGTAACGGTTCCGACTACTCCGCCACCCAAATTGGCGCGCTGGCCGGGGTCTCCCGTGTCACCATCTGGAGCGATGTGGCCGGGGTTTACAGCGCCGACCCGCGTAAAGTGAAAGATGCATGCCTGCTGCCGCTGCTGCGTCTTGATGAAGCCAGCGAGCTGGCTCGCCTGGCGGCGCCGGTACTGCACGCGCGTACGCTACAGCCGGTTTCCGGCAGCGATATCGATTTACAGCTGCGCTGCAGCTACACCCCCGACCAGGGTTCGACGCGCATTGAGCGCGTGCTGGCATCCGGCACCGGCGCGCGTATTGTCACCAGTCACGACGACGTCTGCCTGATTGAATTCCAGGTGCCTGCCGGGCAGGATTTCAAGCTGGCGCATAAAGAGCTGGATCAGATTTTCAAACGCGCGCAGCTGCGCCCGCTGGCGGTGGGCGTGCATGCCGACCGTAAGCTGCTGCAGTTCTGTTACACCTCTGAGGTGGCCGATAGCGCGCTGAAGCTGCTGGACGAGGCGGGCCTGCCGGGCGAGCTGCGTCTGCGCCAGAAGCTGGCGCTGGTCGCGATGGTCGGCGCGGGCGTGACCCGCAATCCATTGCACTGCCACCGTTTCTGGCAGCAATTGAAAGGGCAGCCGGTAGAGTTTACCTGGCAATCGGAAGAGGGTATCAGCCTGGTGGCGGTACTGCGCGCCGGCCCAACCGAGAGCCTGATTCAGGGGCTGCATCATTCCGTGTTCCGTGCTGAAAAACGCATCGGTCTGGTGCTGTTCGGCAAAGGCAATATCGGTTCCCGCTGGCTGGAGTTGTTCGCGCGCGAGCAGAGCACGCTTTCCGCCCGTACCGGCTTTGAGTTCCTGCTGGCCGGGGTGGTGGATAGCCGCCGTAGCCTGCTGAACTATGAAGGCCTGGATGCCAGTCGCGCATTGGCATTCTTTGAAGATGAAGCGGTTGAGCAGGATGAAGAGTCGCTATTCCTGTGGATGCGCGCGCACCCTTATGATGATTTAGTAGTGCTGGACGTGACCGCCAGCGAACAGCTGGCCGATCAGTATCTGGATTTCGCCAGCCACGGCTTCCACGTGATCAGCGCCAATAAGCTGGCGGGCGCCAGCAGCAGCGATAAATATCGCCAGATCCACGACGCCTTCGAAAAAACCGGCCGTCACTGGCTGTATAACGCCACCGTCGGCGCAGGTTTGCCGGTTAACCATACGGTGCGCGATCTCATCGACAGCGGCGATACCATCCTGGGGCTGAGCGGTATCTTCTCCGGTACGCTCTCCTGGCTGTTCCTGCAGTTTGACGGCACGGTGCCATTTACCGAACTGGTGGATCAGGCCTGGCAGCAAGGGCTGACCGAACCGGACCCGCGCGTTGATCTGTCGGGTAAAGACGTGATGCGCAAGCTGGTGATCCTGGCGCGCGAAGCTGGTTACAATATCGAGCCGGATCAGGTGCGCGTGGAATCGCTGGTTCCGGCGCATTGCGAAGAGGGCTCGGTTGACCACTTCTTTGAGAACGGCGAAGAGCTGAACGAACAGATGCTGCAGCGCCTTGAAGCCGCCCGTGAAATGGGGCTGGTGTTGCGTTACGTGGCGCGTTTTGATGCCAACGGTAAAGCACGCGTCGGGGTCGAAGCGGTGCGTCAGGAACATCCACTGGCGGCGCTGCTGCCGTGCGATAACGTCTTCGCTATCGAGAGTCGCTGGTATCGCGATAACCCAATGGTGATTCGTGGGCCAGGCGCGGGTCGCGATGTTACCGCCGGGGCGATTCAGTCAGATATTAACCGTCTGGCGCAACTGCTGTAATCTCTCAAGCCGGCCCGCTGGGCCGGCCTTCATTATGCGGATTCCCGCGCGACGAGCTGCCCGGAGAGGGTGATATGCTGCGTCGGCAGCGTGGGTTCTTTGATCTTGCGGATAATTAACGCGGCGGCCTGACGGCCGGTCTCTTCGCTGGCGGAGGAGACATAGGTAAAGGACGGCGAGGTCAAATTCACATGCATCATATCTTCGAAACCCACCAGCGCCACCTGCTGGGTAAGAAAAACATCTTTACCTACCGTCCGCCCCACCTGATGAATACCGTTGAGACAGCCAATCATCGCGTCCGGCGAATGGCACAGCAGCGCGGTAATAGCGTTGTTCTGTTCCAGTAGCTGACGGGTGGCGATACTCGCGGCCTGCGTGTTGTCGTGACAGGCAGGCGCAAACTCTTCGCGCACCGCCATGCCGTTTTTCTCTAGCGTGCTGTAAAAGCCGAGCAATCGCTGCTGGCGGATGAGATCGTTTTCCTGACCGCCGATATAGGCAATGTAGCGATGGCCGCGCTCGATCAGATAACGCGCGGCGATGCTCGCGGCCTGACGGTTATCGCGGACCACGCGATCGCGGTTGTCGATTAACGGCGTTTGCGAGACGGCCACTAGCGGTAGCGGGCAACGCAGCAGCGCTGCTGGCAGCGTATTGCTGGTGGTATCAGCATCAAGATAAATCACGCCGGCGACGCCCTGTTGTTTAAATGACAGCAGGCAGCGATCCAGATAGTCGCTATCGTTAAGCGGCTGACCGAGAAAAACCATGTAGCCCTGTTTCTCCAGTTCCTGCACGATATTGGCCATCACTTTGATGGAAAAACTGTCGTTGAAATCGCGAAGAATCAGGCCGATCAGGTTGGTGGTGTTGGCGCGAAGGTTGGCGGCGGCGACGTTATGCACATAGCCGAGCTCCTGGATGGCAGCATTGACTTTTTCGATGGTGGCGTCGGAAATCTTCCCTTTTTGACGTAATACCAGCGAGACCGTAGAAACGGAAACTCCGGCCAGTTTCGCCACATCTATAATGCTGACTTTCTTCAAAATCGCTCCATGAAAACTGTTGTATGACAGTCAGATAGCAGAAGATCGCTTCTCCGGGACAAGCGATCTTCCACACCATAACATCTTCTGCTTATTTGCCAATCATCCCCGACATGGTTTGGGCGATAAATTGCGCCCTGGCGCCAAAAATTATCTGGATGCCGTTATCACCGACGAAGACTACGCCGCGCGCGCCGATACTGTTGAGGCCGTCTTTATCTACCGCATCGCGTTCGGCAACCTCCAGACGCAAGCGGGTGATGCAGGCGCCAACCGAGTCGATATTCTGCGAACCGCCGAGCAGGCTGACTATTTCGGTTGCCAGTTCGGTGTCGGTTTTATCATTGGCCGTTACGGTGATATCGGTACGTCCCGGCGTTTTCACATCGAAGCGGCGGATCACGAAACGGAAGGTGAAATAATAAATCAGCGCCATCGGCACGCCAACAATCACCGCGCTGAAGAAGTTTGTCTGATAGCCGTTCATGGAAGGCAAAATACCGAAGGAGATATAGTCGATAAGCCCGGCGGAGAACGACTTGGCGATATGCGCGTGCAGCAGGTACATGGTCATGTACGAGAGCCCAGCCATAATGGCGTTAAAGACGTACAGAATCGGCGCCACGAAGATAAAGGTGAATTCGACGGGTTCGGTGATGCCGGTCAGGAAGCAGGTCAGCGCGGCGGAGAAGAGAATACCGGCCGCGATTTTTTTATTTTTAGTATGCGCTTCGTGATACATCGCCAGACAGGCGGCCGGCAGAGCGAACAGCATCAGCGGGAATTCACCCTGCATAAATTTGCCGGCGTTTTGATAACTGTCGGTGCTAAAGGATTTCACCCCTTCTTCCAGCATCTTAAACCAGATGGTCTGGTCGCCGTGGATCATCTGGCCTGCCTGGGTAGTGTAATCGCCAAAAGAATACCAGAAGGAAGGGTACCAGATGTGGTGCAGGCCAAGCGGGATCAGCGCGCGTTCAACGAGGCCGAAAATAAAGGTTGAGGCGGCCTGGTTATCGCCGTTAATCACCATCGACAGGGAATCAATTCCGGCCTGGATATGCTGCCAGACGTAAGGTAGCAGCAGGCCGAGGATGAACGACAAGAAGGCGGTGGCGATCGCCACAAAGCGCTTACCGGAGAAGAAGCCGAGGAATTCCGGTAATTGCAACGTATGGAAGCGGTTATAACACCAGGCGGCGAGGATCCCGCAGATTAGCCCGCCGAATACCCCCATCTGTAACGTCGGGATGCCGACCACCATCGCGTATTTCCCGCCCTGTGCGGCCATTTCCGGCGTGATACCGAGCACGGTACCGATGGTGATGTTGGTGACGAAAACGGAGACCGCCGCCGATAGCGCGGCGATACCGGATTCTGACGCCAGGCCGACCGCGGAGCCGATAGCGAAGAGCATCGGTAGGTTATCGAAAATAATACCGCCGGCATTCATCATCAGCGGTAAATGGAATTTGTCCCCAAAGGCCAACAGCAAGCCGGCGGCCGGGAGGAGCGAAATCGGCAGCATTAAGGCGCGGCCGATCATCGACAGTTTTGATAATGATTTTATGAACCCTGACCACAGACTCATGCTGATTACCCCGAATAGATATTATTGGCGATGATACATTAAGTAGAACGTTCTACTAGAACGTTCTACTTAATGTGGATCAAGGCGGGCGTTGCTGCAATAGTAATCGGCGTGCCAAGGGGGGAGATGTGCGATTTTTTGAACTACTTCAAATTACGTAGGTGATAAAATCTTAAAACAACGCCAGGGCGCGCCTGGCCTGACGCCAGATGAACTTTTTTCACTTTGACTGAAAATTCCTCACTGTTTACGCAGATTTTTCTATTGACGCCCGCCCGCTTTTCCGTCATTTTTACATCTGGACGTCTAAACGTATAGAAGTTCGCAACACGACTGATAAATATAATGCGATTGATGAGGTAAGGTATGAGCTTTTTTCACGCCAATCAGCGGGAAGCCCTGAATCAGAGCCTGGCGGAAGTCCAGGGCCAGATTAATGTGTCCTTTGAATTCTTTCCGCCGCGTACCAGTGAAATGGAGCAAACCCTGTGGAAATCCATCGATCGCTTAAGCAGCCTGAAGCCGAAGTTTGTTTCCGTCACCTACGGGGCGAACTCCGGCGAGCGCGACCGCACTCATAGCATTATCAAGGGCATTAAAGACCGCACCGGTCTGGAAGCAGCGCCGCACCTGACCTGTATCGACGCCAGCCGCGATGAACTGCGCGCGATTGCCCAGGATTACTGGAACAACGGTATCCGCCATATCGTCGCGCTGCGCGGCGACCTGCCGCCGGGTAGCGGCAAGCCGGAGATGTACGCCGCCGACCTGGTGACGCTGCTAAAAGACGTCGGTGATTTTGATATCTCCGTCGCCGCCTATCCGGAAGTGCATCCGGAAGCCAAAAGCGCGCAGGCCGACTTATTGAACCTGAAACGTAAAGTAGAAGCGGGCGCTAATCGCGCGATCACTCAGTTCTTTTTTGATGTCGAAAGCTACCTGCGTTTCCGTGACCGCTGCGTCTCCGCCGGTATCGATGTGGAAATTATTCCGGGCATTCTGCCAGTCTCCAACTTTAAACAGGCGAAGAAATTTGCCGATATGACGAACGTGCGTATTCCGACCTGGATGTCGAAAATGTTCGAAGGGTTGGATAACGATGCCGAAACGCGCCAACTGGTAGGGGCGAATATCGCCATGGACATGGTGAAAATTTTAAGCCGCGAAGGAGTGAAAGATTTCCACTTCTATACCCTGAATCGCGCCGAAATGAGCTATGCCATTTGCCATACCCTGGGCGTGCGTCCAGCGTAATTATCTGTTTTACCTATTTTTTCATTCCTGTCGGGGCGGCGAACTGCAATTCGCCGCCCTCTTTTTTCGCACGAAAAGTGCGCTCTGCCCTTAAGCAACCTGCCGCCAAAGAGAGTATAGTGCCCGCAAAAATCATGACGGTGGAGAAGTTATGACGGTTGCAAGGAACAGCAATCTCTTGGCCGGTTGCGGCCTCGTCCTGCTGACGCTTATCTGGAGCTACAGCTGGATTGCGATGAAACAGGTAACGCTCTATATCGGCGCTTTCGATTTTACCGCCCTGCGCTGTATTTTCGGCGCGATTGTGCTGATGGCGGTGTTGGCGCTGCGCGGGCGCGGCATGCGGCCAACGCCGTTTGGTTACACCCTGGCGATTGCGCTGCTGCAAACCTGCGGCATGGTCGGTCTGGCGCAGTGGGCGCTGATGAGCGGCGGCGCAGGTAAAGTCGCCATTCTCAGCTATACCATGCCGTTCTGGGTGGTGATCATGGCGGCGCTGTTTTTAGGCGAGCGCATGCGGCGGCTACAATATGCCGCTATCGTACTGGCGGCGTGCGGTCTACTGCTGGTGCTGCAGCCCTGGCAGTTGGATTTCTCCTCGATGAAAAGCGCGCTGCTGGCGATCCTCTCCGGCATCAGCTGGGGGGCGAGCGCGATTGTCGCCAAACGCATGTATCGCCGCTATCCGCGCCTCGATTTACTGTCGTTAACCGCCTGGCAGATGCTGTATGCCGCGCTGGTGATGAGCGTGGTGGCGTGGCTGGTGCCGCAGCGCAGCATTGACTGGCAACCTGGGGTTTTTTGGGCACTGGCCTATAGCGCAATCCTGGCGACGGCGGTGGCCTGGAGTCTGTGGCTGTATGTTCTGCGTAACCTGCCTGCCAGCGTCGCCGGCCTGAGTACGCTGGCGGTACCGGTTTGCGGCGTGCTGTTTTCCTGGTGGCTGCTGGGTGAAAATCCGGGGCTGGTGGAAGGCGCTGGTATTGTGCTGATCGTCGCGGCGCTGGCGATAATCAGCCTTAAAAAACGTCAACCTCAGATTACCAGGCAAGGTATTACTCGTTAAGCGTTATGCCCGGCAAATGCCGGGCATTTGGGGCAGATTATTCCCACTCTTGCAGGAAACGCTGACCGTATTGGTCGGCCACCAGCAGCGCGGCGTAAACCTGATCGGCGCAGGCGCCGCCCGGCATATTGTGGATGGTTTCGCCTTCGGCGCAGGCGGCTTCCGCGACCGTGCGCATTTTAGCCGGGATGTCGCCTTTAATATCGAGCTGCGCCAGCGTGATGGGCAGGCCGACGCTGTGACAAAGCGCCGCCGCGGTCTCAATCTCTTCCACCGGCGCGTTTTCCAGCACCAGCTGCGTCAGCGTACCAAATGCGACTTTCTCGCCGTGATAGAAGTGATGGGCGTCCGGGATGGCGGTCAGGCCGTTGTGAATCGCGTGCGCCGCCGCCAGCCCGCCGCTCTCAAAGCCGACGCCGCTCAGGTAGGTGTTGGCTTCGATCACCCGTTCAAGCGCTGGAGTGACCACATGCTGCTCGGCGGCAAGCATCGCCTTTTCGCCTTCTTCAACCAGCGTGTTGTAGCAGAGTTCCGCTAACGCCAGCGCCGCCTGTGTGCACTTACCGCCCGCCATTGTGGTCGCGCCGCTGCGCGAGCAGGCGCGGGCTTCAAACCAGGTCGCCAGCGCATCGCCAATCCCGGCGGCCAGCAGGCGTGCTGGCGCGGCCGCGACGATCTGCGTATCAACAACCACCATGTTCGGGTTGTGCGGCAGCATCAGATAGCTTTCGAATTCGCCATCATCGGTATAGATAACAGACAACGCGCTGCACGGCGCATCGGTGGAGGCGATAGTTGGGGCTACTACCACCGGCAGATGCATATAGTGAGCCAGCGCTTTCGCGGTATCCAGCGTCTTGCCGCCGCCGATGCCGAGCACCGCATGGCATTGGGCGCTGCTGGCGATATCGCGCAGGCGGTTGATTTCATTTTGCGAACATTCACCGCCGAACGGGGCGATTTCGGCCACCAGACCAGCGCCGCTCAGGCTGGTACGCAGTTGCTCTTCGGCAAAGCCGAGAACGAACTTGTCGCCGATGATTAGCCAGCGTTCAGCCAGCGGTTTGAGATATTCGCCGAGGCGCTTGATGGCGCCAGCGCCCTGGATGTATTTACCGGGTGATTGAATAATGCGATCCATTTCGATTCCTCCTCGATGACCGTGCAAGCCGCCTGTTGGCGGCCGACGATCGGATTACAGGTTCAACGTGCCAAATGCGTTATTCCAGTCCTGCTCGAACTTCTCTATGGCTGACTCTACCGCAGGGGTGCCGAGCATTTGTTGCGCTACGTCTAAGGGGAGGGTGATAGCTTCGCAGCCGGCTAACAGGCAATCCAGCGCCTGGCGCGGGGTTTTGAAGCTCGCGGCCAGGACTTTGCTTTCCGGGGCGTGCATTTCCAGCAGGGATTGCAGTTCTTGCACCATGCGAATACCGTCACCGCCCTGGGCATCGACGCGGTTGACGTACGGCGCGACGTATTTCGCGCCGGCCAGCGCCGCGAGCAGTCCCTGGGAAGCGCTATAGACCGCGGTGCCAAGCGTAGGGATGCCTTCTTTTTTTAGCATTTTGATGGCGGCGAGGCCTTCGGCGGTCACCGGGATCTTAACCACGATTCCTGGTAAGGCGTTACTCAGGCGTTTGGCTTCAGCCACCATACCTTGCGCATCGCGACTCATGGTCTGCGCGAACAGAATACCTTCCGGGCCAACGGCTTTTTGCAGGCGCGGCAGCACGTCCCAAACCGGGGTTTTGCCGGCGGCGATGATGCTCGGGTTGGTGGTGACGCCAGCCAGCGGATAAATGCGGGCCAGACGTTCAACTTCAGCGACGTTCGCGGTGTCCAGATAGAGTTCCATAACCATTCCTCGATGTGTAATTCAATGATGTTGAGGTAAGGATACGACTTCCGTTTGCCTGCCCGCCAGATGACAAATTTGCCAAAAACTGGATAAATGTACGCATTACGGTTAAGAGTGATTTAGATCACGTTTGTCCGTGTGATAGTGCCTCCAGGCTGAAAGAGCCTGCAGGTAGAAATCAGTAACTTACAAAAATCTAGTTTTACGGCGCAGAGGGGTTTTCCGTCAGCTGGCTATGGTACTGGCGGCGATACTCGGAAGGTGAACGTTCAGTATTCTTGCGAAACAGGCGGCAGAAGTAATTGCTGTCGGCGAAGCCGCAGGCGTGGGCGATATCTTTTACCTTCATATCATGACCCTTCAGCAGCATGCGCGCCTGTTCGAGACGGATATGATTGAGGTATTCGTTAAAGCCCATAGGTCCGCACTTCTGAAACAGATGCGAGAGATAGTTGGGAGAGAGATAAAACGCCTGTGCTACGGATTCCCGGCTCAGCGGCTCGGCGAAATGAATATCGATATATTGGCGGATCGCCTCGAATAGCGCCTGGCTGCGCGATGAGGTTTGCGCCTGGCTACCCAGTAGATCGGTACAGTGGCTGAGTAGGCTAATGACGATGCAGCGGGCGGTTTGCTGCTCCTGCGGCTGCATGCGTATTTCATTTAGCGCCTGTAGCAGAAATGAACCCACGCGCGGCCCGCGGCGCGGTACCTGAATCTTCTGGACCAGGGTTAGCGCTTCTCCGTTCCAGCGCTGCAGCGAAAATTCCAGCTGCTGTTTGCCGAATAAGATGCTTAGCAGCAGGCATGGGGTCTGCCATCGCGGCCAGTTCCAGCTATCGCTCGCAATATAGAGTACGTCACGCGCCTGCAGCGGCGCGGCGTTATCGCCGAGGGCGAGATCGTACAACTGCCCCTCAATGACGATATTCAGACGTGGAAAATCAACCTTGATCGCGGCGTCGGCTGGCGGGCGTGATTCTCCGGCAAAATGCACTTCTGCAATGCAGGTTTGTTTTTTCACTAATGAATCAATGAGCTGATTGATGCTGTTATCCATCTTTACCCCGCCAAAACGCCACGCATTTCATCATACCGGACATTTTTCCAGCGGTAAAAGTACGAACTCATCGTTATTGCTTCCCGATTAAGATATGTTATATCGTAACATTTTGTCGCAATCGATATTTAACTCAGGAGAGAGTAATGACCCGAAAGATCCCCATGCTCGCGTTTGGTTTCGGCATAGCGCTTGCCGGCGCTCAGGCTTTTGCCCACGGTAATCATAGTCATGGCCCGGCGTTAACTGAAACAGAACGCCAGGCCAGCGAAGGCATTTTTGCCGATAAAGATGTGAAGGATCGCGCGTTGAGCGATTGGGATGGCGTCTGGCAGTCAGTCTATCCGTATCTGCTGAATGGCGACCTTGATCCGGTGCTGGAGCAGAAGGCGAAAAAGCCCGGCGCCATGAGCGTGGAAGAGTATCGCGCCTATTATAAGAAGGGTTACGCCACCGATGTGGAGCAGATTGGCATCGAAGATGGGGTGATAGAGTTCCACGTCGGCAAGACCGTTAATAGCTGCAAATATACCTACTCAGGCTACAAAATTCTGCAATACGCCTCCGGCAAGAAGGGGGTTCGTTACCTGTTTGAGTGCCAACAGGGCGATGGTAACGCGCCGAAATTCGTCCAATTCAGCGACCACATTATTAGCCCGCGTAAATCACAGCATTTCCATATATTTATGGGCAATGAATCTCAGGAAGCCTTGCTGAAAGAGATGGATAACTGGCCGACCTATTATCCTTATGCGCTGCATAAAGAGCAGATCGTCGATGAGATGTTGCATCACTAAAATGAGAGGGAAAATCCCCCGGCCGGGCGGCCGGGGGAAACGGTGACTAGCCGGTATTACGCATCCCTGCCGCGACGCCGGCAATGGTGACCATCAGCGCTTGCTCAACGCGCGCATCCGGTTCCTCGCCAGCCTCTTCAGCCTGGCGCGAACGGTGCAACAGTTCGGCCTGCAGGACGTTAAGCGGGTCGGTATAGATGTTACGCAACTGGATGGATTCGGCGATCCACGGCAGGTCGGCCATCAGGTGGGAGTCATTAGCGATAGCCAGCACCACTTTGATATCGGCGGTTAACAGCTGACGTAGCTCTTCGCCTAGCTTCCACAGTTCCGGTTTCACCAGCCGCTGATCGTAGTACTCCGCCAGCCACAGGTCGGCTTTTGAGTAGACCATTTCCAGCATTCCGAGGCGGGTCGAGAAGAACGGCCAGTCGCGGCACATGCTTTCCAGCTCGCTTTGCTTACCGCCCTCGACCACTTTCTGCAGCGCGGCGCCGGCGCCCAGCCAGGCCGGCAGCATCAGGCGGTTCTGGGTCCAGGCGAAGATCCACGGGATGGCGCGCAGTGACTCGACGCCGCCGGTCGGGCGACGCTTCGCCGGGCGCGAGCCAAGCGGCAGTTTGCCCAGTTCTTGTTCCGGGGTCGCGGAGCGGAAATAAGGGACGAAGTCTTTGTTTTCCCGCACGTAGCCGCGGTACATCTTGCAGGAGACGTCGGACAGCTCGGCCATGATTTCGCGCCACTGCGGTTTTGGTTCCGGCGGCGGCAGCAGGTTGGCTTCCAGAATCGCGCTGGTGTACAACGACAGGCTGCTGATGGTCACTTCCGGCAGGCCGTACTTAAAGCGGATCATCTCGCCCTGTTCGGTGACGCGCAGGCCGCCTTTCAGGCTGCCCGGCGGCTGCGAGAGCAGCGCCGCGTGGGCCGGCGCGCCGCCGCGACCGATGGAGCCGCCGCGACCGTGGAACAGCGTCAGTTCAATACCGGCTTTTTCGCAGGTTTTGATCAGCGCGTCCTGGGCCTGGTACTGGGCCCAGGAGGCGGCCATGACGCCAGCATCTTTGGCCGAGTCGGAATAACCGATCATGACCATCTGTTTGCCCTGAATAAAGCCGCGATACCAGTCAATATTCAGCAACTGAGTCATGACGTCGTTGGCGTTGTTCAGGTCGTCCAGCGTTTCAAACAGCGGCGCAACCGGCAGCGCGAAGCCGATACCGGCTTCTTTTAACAGCAAATGAACCGCCAGCACGTCGGACGGCGTTTTGGCCATTGAGATCACATAAGCAGCGATCGATCCACGCGGCGCTTCGGCGATCACTTTGCAGGTGTCGAGAACTTCGCGGGTCTCTTCGCTCGGCTCCCACTGACGCGGCAGCAGCGGGCGTTTGGAGTTCAGTTCACGGATCAGGAAGGCCTGCTTGTCGGCTTCCGACCAGCTTTCATAATCGCCGATCCCGAGGTAGCGGGTCATTTCGCCCAGCGCTTCGGTGTGGCGGGTGCTTTCCTGACGAATATCGATACGCACCAGCGGTACGCCGAAAGATTTCACCCGGCGCAGGGTATCAAGCAGTTCGCCGTTGGCGATGATGCCCATGCCGCAGGCCTGGAGCGATTTATAGCAGGCATACAGCGGTTCCCACAGCTGTTCGTTTTGCGTGATAAGCCCTGCCGGTTTCGGCAGTTTTTGCCCTTTCAGGCGAGCTTCCAGCCAGGCCTGGGTCTCCATCAACTGACTACGCAGCTTTTTCATCAGATAACGATACGGCTCTTGCGCGCCTTCCGCGCCGGCCAAATCGCGGAGCTCGTCGGTGCATTCGACCATCGACAGCTCAGAGATAAGCACCTGGATATCTTTCAGGAACAGATCGGTCGCTTTCCAGCGGCTGAGCAGCAGCACGTGGCGGGTGATATCGGCGGTGACGTTCGGGTTGCCGTCACGGTCGCCGCCCATCCAGGAGGTGAAGCGTACCGGGACGAAATCAACCGGTAGCTGGTAGCCGAGGTTGGCTTCCAGCTGTTCGTTCAGCTCGCGCAGATAGTTCGGCACGCCTTCCCACAGGCTGTTTTCAACTACCGCGAAACCCCATTTGGCTTCATCGACCGGAGAAGGACGGTACTTACGAATTTCATCGGTATGCCAGGACTGGGCGATCAGCTGGCGCAGGCGGCGCATCAGCTGATTGTGCTCGTAGTCGGCGATATCTTTGTTATCCAACTGCTTAAGGCAGTTGTTGACTTCCACCATTTTATGGATCAGCGTCCGGCGGGTGATCTCGGTCGGGTGAGCGGTTAACACCAGCTCCAGCGACAGGGATTCCACCGCTTTTTTAATGGTGTCTTCGTTGAGATTGGGTTGGTCTTTGAGTTTTCTCAGGGTACGAGCAATAACTTCCGGATTGCTGGCGGCTTCGCCGTTGGGCGAAATGCTGTGATATTGCTCGGCGGTATTAGCCAGATTCAAAAACTGGCTAAAGGCGCGCGCTACCGGCAGCAGCTCGTCGTTGGACAAGTTTTGCAGCGTGGTAAGCAGCTCCTGGCGATTGGCCTCATTGCCCGCGCGAGAAGATTTGGACAACTTACGGATAGTTTCGACTCGATCAAGAATGTTTTCTCCTAGCGCATCCTTGATGGTGTCGCCCAGCACCTTACCGAGCATACTGACATTACTACGCAAAGCGGAATATTGTTCGTTCATGTTACCCCAGACACCCCATCTCATTTTATTTTGTTATATCCGGCGCTCCGTGATTTGAGCAGTGGATAAGCAACCCGTCTTTTATAAAGCCACGTAAATACCCCCGCGTCAATTGCTGCGAAATCGCTTCAGCAAACGAATAAATAGCGATAATTTGCGAAAGTTAACTCAGCGGTCGGCGGATAAGCATTACTTATGGAAGTGTGACGATCGTCACTCTCCCGCCTCCGGACGCGAAGGCGGGAAAATAGCAGCGATTAATGCCAGCAGAAGTGATGGACAACCTGGGTGATGAGCTCGCGCGTCGGCTTAATAAACCGCGTCTCCAGATATTCATCCGGCTGGTGGGCCTGGTTGATGGAGCCCGGACCTAACACCAGCGTAGGACACAGCGTCTGGATAAACGGCGCTTCGGTGCAGTAGTTCACCACTTCGGTCTGCGCGCCGAGCAGTTTTTCAACCACTTCTACCAGCTTGTGGTCCGGAGGGCATTCATAGCCAGGGATCGGCGGATGCAGCTCAGAGACCGTCAGACGCCCCGGCCAGCGTTCGCTCACCGGCGCCAGCGCTTCATCCAGCAGGCCGTTCAGGTCGTTAAGCGTCATACCCGGCAATGGACGAATATCCATGTGCAGCTCGCAGCAGGCGCAGATGCGGTTGGATGCATCGCCGCCGTGAATAGCGCCCAAGTTGAGCGTCGGATAAGGCACGGTGAAGGCGGCGTAGTGGTAACGCTCTTTTAAGTCATCGCGCAGTTGCATGATGCGGCCAATCGCATCGTGCATCAGTTCGATAGCGTTCACGCCGCGCGCCGGGTCGCTGGAGTGGCCGGACTGGCCCAGTACGCGTACCGCTGTTGAAATGTGGCCTTTATGCGCCCGTACCGGCTGCAGCGAGGTCGGCTCGCCGATGATCGCGCAATCCGGGCGCAGCTGTGTGGTTTCGGCGAAGTAGCGCGCGCCCGCCATGCTGGTTTCTTCGTCAGCGGTAGCCAGTATATACAGCGGTTTTTTCAATTTACTGACGTCAACGTCGCGCAGGGCATCGAGGATAAACGCGAAGAAGCCTTTCATATCGGCCGTGCCGAGTCCGTAGAGTTTGTTGTCGTGCTCGGTAAGGGTAAACGGGTCGCGAGTCCAGCGGCCATCGTCGAAAGGCACGGTATCGGTATGCCCGGCGAGCAGCAGGCCGCCAGCGCCGTGGCCGGTACTGGCCAACATATTGAATTTATTACGCGTCTCAGGTACCGGCTGGATCTCGACGTTAAAGCCCAGATCGCGGAACCAGCCGCCGAGTAAATTGATTAAAGACTCATTGCTTTGATCCAGCGCTTCTTCGGTCGCGCTGATGGAAGGTGTGGCGATCAATGCGCGGTAAATCTCGATAAAGGGCGGTAAATTGTTTTTCATTGTTGACACACCTCTGGTCATGATAGTATCAATATTCATGCAGTATTTGTGAATAAAAATACAATATCGTTGAGCGCAATAAAACCCATCGAATGTAAGGAGATGCTCTTCCAATGCTAAATACGCTGATCGTGGGAGCTAGCGGCTATGCCGGCGCAGAGCTGGTGGCCTATGTAAATCGCCACCCTCATATGAACATAACCGCTTTGACCGTCTCCGCGCAAAGTAATGATGCTGGAAAGTTCATTTCCGATATACATCCGCAGCTGAAAGGTATTGTCGACCTGCCGCTGCAGGCGATGTCTGATATCAGCGAATTTAGCGCTGGCGCGGATGTGGTGTTCCTCGCGACCGCGCATGAAGTTAGCCACGATCTGGCGCCGCAGTTTTTGGCCGCGGGCTGCGTGGTGTTCGATTTGTCCGGCGCGTTTCGCGTCAACGATGGCGCGTTCTACGAAAAATACTACGGTTTCACTCATCGGCATCCGGACCTGCTCAAACAGGCGGTATACGGCCTGGCGGAGTGGAACGTCGAAGCATTGAAAGAGGCGAATTTGATCGCGGTGCCTGGCTGCTACCCGACGGCGGCGCAGCTGTCGTTAAAACCGCTGATCGATGCCGGTCTGCTGGATCTGAAGCAGTGGCCGGTGATCAACGCCACCAGCGGCGTCAGCGGCGCCGGTCGTAAGGCGGCGATGAGCAATAGCTTCTGTGAAGTCAGCCTGCAGCCGTACGGCGTTTTCAATCATCGCCATCATCCAGAAATTGCCACCCATCTGGGCGCAGAGGTGATCTTCACTCCCCATTTGGGCAATTTTAAACGCGGTATTCTTGAAACCATTACCTGTCGCCTGAAGCCGGGCGTCGGTAAAGAGCAGGTTGCAGAGGTCTTCCAGCAGGCCTATGCCAATAAGCCGTTGGTCCGTTTATACGATAAAGGCGTTCCGGCGCTGAAAAATGTGGTTGGGCTGCCATTCTGTGATATCGGTTTTGCCGTCCAGGATGAACATATTATCGTCGTGGCCGCAGAAGATAACCTGCTGAAAGGCGCGGCAGCGCAGGCCGTGCAGTGCGCTAACATTCGTTTCGGCTTCGCTGAGACGCAGTCTTTAATTTAAGGTGTGATGATGAACAATCCATTGATTATCAAACTTGGCGGCGTGTTGTTGGATAGCGAAGAAGCGCTGGAACGTCTGTTTACCGCGCTGGTGCACTACCGCGAAACACACCAGCGTCCGCTGGTTATCGTCCACGGCGGCGGCTGCGTGGTGGATGAGCTGATGAAACAGCTTAATCTGCCGGTGAAAAAGAAAAATGGCCTGCGCGTAACGCCTGCCGATCAGATTGACATCATTACCGGCGCGCTGGCGGGAACCGCCAACAAAACGCTGCTGGCATGGGCGAAAAAGCATGGTCTGGCTTCGGTAGGGCTGTTCCTCGGCGATGGCGATAGCGTGAAGGTGACTCAGTTGGATGAAGAACTGGGCCACGTTGGTAAAGCGCAGGCAGGCTCGCCGACGCTTATCAATACGCTGTTGGCGGGCGGCTACCTGCCTGTCGTGAGCTCGATCGGCGTCACCGACCAAGGACAACTGATGAACGTCAACGCCGATCAGGCAGCGACGGCGCTGGCGGCGACGCTGGGCGCGGATCTTATCTTGCTGTCCGATGTTAGCGGCATTCTCGACGGTAAAGGTCAGCGGATTGCGGAAATGACCGCCTCCAGGGCCGAGCAACTGATTGAACAGGGCATTATTACCGACGGCATGATCGTGAAAGTGAACGCGGCGCTGGACGCGGCGCGCGAGCTGGGCCGTCCGGTAGATATCGCCTCCTGGCGCCATGCCGAGCAGCTGCCGGCATTATTTAACGGTACCCCGATCGGTACGCGTATTTTGGCTTAAGATTGAATGCCCGGCAGCGCGTTGCTTGCCGGGGCAACAAGACCGTAGGCCGGGTAAGCGTAGCGCGACCCGGCAGAACTCACGAATTAAGGAAGCATGTTATGGCACTTTGGGGCGGGCGTTTTACACAGGCAGCAGATCAGCGGTTCAAACAATTCAACGACTCTTTACGCTTTGACTATCGTCTGGCGGAACAGGATATCGTGGGATCCGTCGCCTGGTCCAAAGCGCTGGTAACCGTAGGCGTACTGACCGCCGATGAGCAGCTGCAGCTGGAAGAGGCGCTGAACGTCTTGCTGGAAGAGGTACGCGCCAACCCGCAGCAAATCCTTGAAAGCGATGCCGAAGATATCCATAGCTGGGTCGAAGGAAAACTGATCGATAAAGTCGGCCAGTTGGGCAAAAAACTGCATACCGGACGTAGTCGTAATGACCAGGTCGCCACCGATCTCAAGCTGTGGTGCAAAGAGACCGTCACCGAGCTGCTGTCCGCGACCCGCCAACTGCAAAGCGCGCTGGTGGAAACCGCGGGCAACAATCAGGACGCGGTGATGCCGGGTTATACCCATCTGCAGCGCGCCCAGCCGGTGACTTTTGCGCACTGGTGTCTGGCCTACGTTGAAATGCTGGCCCGTGATGAAAGCCGCCTGCAGGATGCGCTCAAGCGCCTTGATGTCAGCCCGCTGGGCTGCGGCGCGCTGGCGGGAACCGCTTATGAAATCGACCGTGAACAGCTGGCCGGTTGGTTGGGTTTCGCATCGGCGACCCGTAACAGCCTCGATAGCGTCTCCGATCGCGATCACGTGCTGGAGCTGCTTTCCGATGCCTCTATCGGCATGGTGCACCTGTCGCGTTTTGCCGAAGATCTGATTTTCTTCAATACCGGCGAAGCGGGTTTTGTTGAATTGTCTGACCGCGTTACTTCCGGCTCGTCACTGATGCCGCAGAAGAAAAACCCGGATGCGCTGGAACTGATCCGCGGTAAATGCGGCCGCGTGCAGGGCGCGCTGACCGGCATGATGATGACCCTGAAAGGGCTACCGCTGGCCTACAACAAAGATATGCAGGAAGACAAAGAAGGGCTGTTCGATGCGCTGGACACCTGGCTCGACTGCCTGCACATGGCGGCGCTGGTGCTGGACGGTATCCAGGTGAAACGTCCGCGCTGTGCGGAAGCGGCGCAGCAGGGTTACGCCAACGCTACCGAGCTGGCGGATTACCTGGTAGCAAAAGGCGTTCCGTTCCGTGAAGCACACCATATCGTCGGTGAAGCGGTGGTTGAAGCGATTGCTCAGGGCAAAGCGCTGGAAGATTTACCGTTAAGCGACCTGCAAAAGTTCAGCAACGTTATCGGCGATGACGTCTATCCGATCCTGTCGTTGCAGTCCTGCCTTGATAAACGTGCGGCCAAAGGCGGCGTCTCGCCGCAGCAGGTGACGCAGGCGATTGCCGACGCCAGACAGCGCCTGGTGTAAGAGATTGCGCGTGAGTGAATGAGCCTGGGTACTCCCCGGGCTTTTTTACGTAAAAAAAAGCGGACACGAAGTCCGCAAAAGTTCACGTTGGCTTTAGTTGTTCGGGTAGGGAAACTGTGAGGCGACTCAATGATTTTCAGATGTTCTCCTCGTTTCTGTGGTTATTATTGAACAGAAAACTTGATAGGGATAATCGTTCGTTGCTATTCTATCTATCGCCATGGACTATCGTGGCGATGGAGGATGAATAATGAATATTCGCGATCTTGAATACCTGGTAGCGCTGGCTGAACATCGCCACTTCCGACGTGCGGCAGATTCCTGCCACGTCAGTCAGCCCACGCTCAGCGGACAAATTCGCAAGCTGGAAGATGAACTTGGGGTGATGTTGCTGGAGCGCACCAGCCGTAAGGTTCTGTTCACTCAGGCGGGTTTGCTGCTGGTGGATCAGGCGCGTACCGTGCTACGCGAAGTAAAAGTGCTCAAGGAGATGGCAAGCCAGCAAGGGGAAACCATGTCCGGGCCGCTGCATATCGGCCTGATCCCGACGGTGGGGCCATATTTGCTGCCGCACATAATCCCGATGCTGCATCAGACTTTCCCGAAGCTGGAAATGTATCTGCATGAGGCGCAAACCCATCAGCTGCTGGCGCAGCTCGATAGCGGTAAGCTCGACTGCGCGATCCTCGCGCTGGTCAAAGAGAGTGAAGCCTTTATCGAAGTGCCGCTGTTCGATGAGCCGATGATGCTGGCTATCTACGAAGACCATCCGTGGGCAGAGCGCGATCGCGTTCCGATGGCGGATTTAGCGGGTGAAAAGCTATTGATGCTGGAAGACGGACACTGTCTGCGCGACCAGGCGATGGGCTTCTGCTTTGAAGCGGGTGCGGATGAAGATACCCACTTCCGGGCGACCAGCCTTGAAACGCTGCGCAACATGGTTGCCGCCGGAAGTGGTATTACGCTGCTGCCGGCGCTGGCGGTGCCGCAGGAGAGAAAACGCGATGGCGTGGTCTATATTCCGTGCATTAAGCCGGAACCAAGACGTACGATCGGGCTGGTTTATCGTCCTGGTTCGCCGCTGCGTAGCCGCTATGAGCATCTGGCGGAGGCCATCCGCAGTACTATGGATGGCCACTTTGATAAGGCGTTAAAAGAGGCGGTTTAAGCCGTTTAACGCCGCTACCCGATAGGCTTCGGCCATGGTCGGGTAGTTAAAGGTGGTGTTAACGAAGTACTCAATGGTGTTACCGCCACCTTTCTGCTCCATAATCGCCTGACCGATATGAATAATTTCGGCCGCGCGCTCACCAAAGCAGTGGATACCGAGGATCTCTTTCGTCTCACGATGGAACAGAATCTTCAGCGTACCTACGCTCATACCGACGATTTGCGCCCGCGCCAGATGTTTAAACTGCGCGCGACCCACCTCATAAGGCACCTTCATGGCGGTTAGCTGCTGCTCGGTTTTACCCACTGAGCTGATTTCTGGAATGGTGTAGATCCCGGTCGGGATATCTTCAATCAGATGCGCGGAGGCTTCGCCTTTGATCAGCGCCTGTGCGGCGATGCGCCCCTGATCGTAAGCCGCTGACGCCAGGCTCGGATAACCGATAACGTCGCCGACGGCATAGATATGCGGCAGAGCGGTCTGATACATGCTGTTCACTTTCAGCTGGCCGCGGCTGTCGGTTTGCAGACCGATATTTTCCAGCGCCAGGGTGTCGGTGTTACCGGTACGGCCGTTGGCATACAGCAGACAGTCAGCTTTCAGCTTCTTACCGGATTTCAGATGCATGATCACGCCATCATCAACGCCTTCGATTTTCTCGTACTCTTCGTTGTGGCGGATAACCACGCCGCTGTTCCAGAAGTGATAGGAGAGCGAATCGGACATCTCCTGATCGAGGAACGCCAGTAGACGATCGCGGGTATTGATCAGATCGACCTTCACCTCCATACCGCGGAAGATCGACGCGTACTCGCAGCCGATCACCCCGGCGCCGTAAATGATCACATGGCGCGGTTCGTGGTGCAGGCTAAGAATGGAATCGCTGTCGTAAATACGCGGGTGGTGGAAATCGACGTCGGCCGGATGATACGGGCGCGAGCCGCAGGCGATAACAAATTTCTCGGCGGTGACCGTTTCTACGGTGCCATCGTGACACTCCAGCGCCAGCGTGTGCTCATCAACAAAGTGGGCGTTGCCCTGCAGAATTTCGCAGTGGTTGCGCTCATAGAAACCCTGACGCATATGGGTTTGCTGGTTAATGACGCTGTCGGCATGGTTGAGGATGTCGGCGAAGGAAGAACGGAGAAGACGGGAATGGTCGCTGTAGAGGGGGTTTTGGTTAAACTCAATAATACGGCTGACGGCATGGCGAAGCGCTTTTGACGGGATGGTTCCCCAGTGGGTACAACCACCGCCGACGTTATGGTAGCGCTCAATAACGGCAACACGAGCTCCCTGTTTCACCAGTCCCATCGCGGCGCCTTCGCCGCCAGGACCGGAACCAATCACTATTGCATCATAATCCCAAGAGTGTGACATGGCATTACTCACCTGTTTTATACACAAAATAAACACGATGATAACATTTGGCGAGCTTTAACCCAATTATCGTTGTGCTTTTTTGCGGCATAAAAGCAGAAACGGCTCATAAACAATCATTCACAATCCAGTACAAACCGATTAGTTTTAATCTCTGGTATAGTGCCGACAGGGCTATTGGAAGGATTCATACATCGTGATGGGCGTAAGAGCACAACAAAAAGAAAAAACCCGCCGCTCGCTGGTGGAAGCGGCATTTAGCCAACTTAGCGCTGAGCGAAGCTTTGCCAGCCTGAGCTTGCGCGAGGTTGCGCGGGAAGCAGGGATCGCGCCGACGTCCTTTTATCGTCATTTTCGCGATGTCGATGAGTTAGGCCTGACAATGGTAGACGAAAGCGGGCTAATGTTGCGCCAGCTGATGCGCCAGGCGCGCCAGCGCATTGCGAAAGGCGGCAGCGTGATCCGCACCTCCGTCTCTACCTTTATGGAGTTTATTGGTAACAACCCGAACGCTTTCCGTCTGCTGTTGCGTGAGCGTTCTGGCACATCCGCGGCGTTTCGAGCCGCTGTAGCGCGCGAGATCCAGCATTTCATCGCGGAACTTGCCGACTATTTAGAACTCGAAAACCATATGCCGCGCGCCTTTACTGAAGCGCAGGCTGAAGCTATGGTCACCATCGTATTCAACGCCGGTGCGGAAGCGTTGGACGTTAGTCCGGAGCAGCGCCGACAGCTGGAAGAGCGGCTGGTACTGCAGCTCAGAATGATTTCAAAAGGCGCGTATTACTGGTATCGCCGTGAACAAGAAAAAATGTCACATCATTCCGAATAACGTGAAGGACGAGCAATGAAACACTCAGTTCAAGATAAAGGTACGCTACTGCTGGCGCTGATCGCGGGTTTGTCCATTAATGGCACCTTCGCCGCGCTGTTCAGCTCAATCGTTCCCTTTTCCATCTTCCCGGTTCTGTCGCTGCTGCTGACGGTGTACTGCCTGCACCAGCGCTATCAGAACCGCAGTATGCCAGTCGGGCTGCCGGGGCTTTCCGCCGCCTGCTTTATTCTCGGCGTCCTGCTGTATAGCACCGTGGTGCGCGCAGAATATCCGGATATCGGCTCTAACTTCTTCCCGGCGGTGCTGTCCGTCGTGATGGTGTTCTGGATCGGTTACAAGATGCGCAACCGCAAAGATACCGCGGCGGAGTAATCCGCCAGGCAATAACCCGGCAACGTTGCGTTCGCCGGGTTTTTTTATGCGTTTATTTCTTCGTTAACAGGACGCCGCATTCCATATGGTGGGTATACGGGAACTGATCGAATAGCGCCAGGCGGGTGACATTGTGCGTCTGGCTGAGGGTTTCCAGGTTCTGGCACAGTGTTTCCGGGTTGCAGGAGATATAGAGAATTCGCGGATAGGCCTGGACCATTTTTTCTGTCTCGCTATCCAGCCCGCTGCGCGGCGGATCGACAAAAATGGTTTCGCACTGATAGCTCTGCAGATCGATGCCCTGCAGGCGATTAAACTGCCGCACGCCGTTCATCGCCTGGGTAAACTCTTCCGCCGCCATGCGGATGATTTGCACGTTATCGATATGGTTGGCGGCAATATTGTATTGCGCGGAGGCGACTGACGGTTTAGCGATTTCCGTCGCCAGCACGCGCTCGAAGTTACGCGCCAGCGCCAGCGAGAAGTTGCCGTTGCCGCAGTAGAGCTCCAGCAGATCGCCGGTGGAACCTTTGGTGACGTCCAGCGCCCACTCCAGCATCTGAATATTCATCGCCGCGTTTGGCTGGGTAAAGCTGTTTTCCACCTGACGATAGATCATTTCGCGCCCGCCAACCGGCAGACGTTCATCGACATAATCCCTATCGAGCTCAATTTTGGTTTTAGTGGCGCGGCCAATCAGCTGCACGTTGAGGTTTTGCGCGCGTAGGGCATCGCGCAGCGCTTCCGCCTGCTGGCGCCACTCGTCGTCGAGCTTTTTATGATAGAGCAGCGAGACGATGGCCTGGTTGCTCATGGTCGTCAGATAATCAATCTGGAAAAGCTTATGGCGCAGGACCGGGTTATGGCGCACGCCGTCGAGCATTGCCGGCATCAGCTGGTTGATGAGCTCGCTGGCGGCCGGGAAGGTATCGACGCGAATACGCGACTTGGTCTGCTGATCGAAGATGATGTGATAGAGGTCGTCGCCGTCGTGCCACAGGCGAAATTCAGCGCGCATCCGGTAGTGGCTGACCGGCGAACGAAACACCTCCGGAACCGGCGCGGCAAAAGGGGCCATCATTTTCTGCAAACGGACGACTTTTTCTGCCAGTTGCGCTTCGTATTGCTCGGTAGGAAGGTGTTCGGGGGTCATGATGCATCCTGAATAAAATAAGTACGCGGGGATTGTAGGGAAAGCATTGGGGATGTCCAGCCCTCGTTGCGGATGAAATATCGTTATAGCAGTCTGGACATCTATATGTTTCTAATTGTAGCATCTTGCAACCGGTCCTCTGAGTTAATAGGGAATCCAGTGCGAATCTGGAGCTGACGCGCAGCGGTAAGGAAAGGCGAGAAATAAGCGCACTCGGTGCAGACACTGCGGTTAGCCGTGGGAAGTCATTATTTCTTAAAGCAGCCTCCAAGCCCGAAGACCTGCCGGATACGTCGCATTTGGTTTCTATCATCGCGAGCTACTGATAGAGCCGGCGGCATCCTCTCTATATTATGGATGCTTTTACAATGATTAAAAAAGCTTCGCTGATGACGGCTTTATCCGTCACGGCATTTTCCGGCTGGGCGCAGGACAGCAATTCAAATACGTTAGTGGTGACGGCAAACCGTGTGGCGCAACCTATCGAGACCGTGCTGGCGCCGGTGAGCGTGGTGACGCGGCAGGATATCGATCGCTGGCAGTCAACTTCTCTCACCGATGTGATGCGCCGCCTGCCGGGCGTGGACATCGCGCAAAACGGCGGCATGGGGCAGCAGAGCTCTCTTTTCGTACGCGGCACCAACTCCAGCCATGTCTTAATTTTGGTGGATGGCGTGCGTCTGAATCAGGCGGGCGTCAGCGGCTCTTCCGACTTAAGCCAGTTCCCTATCGCTCTGGTGCAGCGCATTGAATACGTTCGCGGCCCGCGCTCGGCGGTCTACGGCTCAGACGCGATTGGCGGGGTGGTGAACATTATTACCACTCGCGACCAGGACGGCACCACGCTCAATGCCGGCGTGGGCTCAAATGGCTACCAGAACTATGGCGGCAGCACGCAGCAGACTTTCGGCGGTAATACCCGCGTCACCCTGGCGGGAGACTATACCTATACCAAAGGCTTTGATGTGGTTGCGGAAGGCAATACCGGCGGCGTTCGCCAGCCGGATCGCGATGGCTTTATGAGCAAAACGATCTACGGCGCGCTGGAGCATAGCTTCTCCAATGAGTGGAGCGGCTTTGTGCGCGGGTACGGCTATGACAACCGGACGGCCTACGACGGCTCTCCTTATGGCGGCGTATTAGTCGACACTCGCCAGCTGTACAGCCAGACCTGGGATGCCGGCCTGCGTTTTAATCAGGATATCTTCCACTCTCAGCTGACTTCCAGCTATAGCCACAGCAAGGACTACAATTACGATCCGCGACTGGGGCGCTATGACACCTCGGCGACGCTGGATGAAGTGAAACAGTACAACGTGCAGTGGGCGAACACGGTCGATGTTGGCCACGGCAACGTTGGCGCTGGAATCGACTGGCAGAAACAAACCACCGAGCCTGGCACGAACTATGTGACCGAAGGCTACGAAATCCGTAATACCGGCCTGTTTCTCACTGGCTTGCAAAAGTTGGGCGATTTCACCCTGGAAGGGGCGGCGCGTAGTGATGATAACTCGCAGTTTGGCCAGCACGGTACCTGGCAGAGCAGCGCCGCGTGGGAGTTTATCGACGGCTATCGCTTTATCGCCTCTTATGGCACCGCCTACAAAGCGCCGAATCTCGGCCAGCTGTACGGCTTCTATGGTAATCAGAATCTCGACCCGGAAGAGAGCAAGCAGTGGGAAGGGGCCTTTGAAGGCCTGACGTCTGGGGTGACATGGCGGCTGTCCGGATATCGTAACGACATCGACAATCTGATCGACTACGACTCGCAGCTGATGAAATATTACAACGTCGGCAAGGCGCGTATTAAAGGTATTGAAGCGACGGCGTCGTTTGATACCGGGCCGCTGGCGCACAGTATCAGCTATGACTATGTCGATGCGCGTGATGCGAAAACCAACGAGCTGCTGGTGCGCCGGGCAAAACAACAGGTGAAATACCAGCTGGACTGGCAGGTTTATGATTTCGACTGGGGTGTGACCTATCACTATCTTGGCACCCGTTATGACAACACTTACGACCCGGTAACCTATGCGCCTGAGAGCGTTAAGCTGGGCGGCGTAAGCTTGTGGGATCTCGCAGTTTCGTATCCAGTCACCTCACATCTCACAGTTCGTGGTAAAATAGCCAACCTGTTCGATAAAGATTACGAGACAGTATATGGCTACCAAACTGCAGGACGGGAATACACCTTGTCTGGCAGCTACACCTTCTGATCCACGTCCCACCGTGCTGGTGTTTGATTCCGGCGTCGGTGGGTTGTCGGTATATAACGAGATTCGGCAGCTGCTGCCGGATCTACATTACATTTATGCTTTCGATAACGTTGCTTTCCCCTATGGCGAGAAGAGCGAAGAGTTTATCGTTGAGCGTGTTGTTGAGATCGTGACTGCCGTTCAGCAACGCTATCCTCTGGCGCTGGCGGTCATCGCCTGTAATACCGCCAGTACCGTTTCCCTGCCAGCCCTACGTGAAAAGTTCGCTTTCCCGGTGGTCGGCGTCGTACCGGCGATTAAACCTGCCGCGCGCTTAACGGCGAACGGTATTGTCGGCCTGCTGGCGACGCGCGGTACCGTCAAGCGTCCTTATACTCGTGAACTCATTGACCGCTTTGCCAATGAATGCCGCATCGAAATGCTGGGTTCCGCTGAGCTGGTGGAACTGGCCGAGGCGAAGCTTCACGGTGAAGCGGTACCGTTGGAAGAGCTGCGTCGAATTCTGCGTCCATGGCTACGGATGCAGGAACCGCCTGATACGGTCGTATTAGGTTGTACGCACTTCCCGCTACTGGCGGAAGAGTTGCAACAGGTCATGCCGGAAGGAACGCGGTTTATTGATTCCGGCGCGGCGATTGCTCGACGCACCGCATGGCTGCTGGAGCATGAAGCGCCGGATGCCAAATCGAATGATGCCAATAAGGCTTTTTGCATGGCGATTACCCCGGATACTGAACAGCTTTTACCCGTTTTACAGCGTTACGGCTTTGAAACGCTGGAAAAACTACCGCTTTAATGGCGTTTTGCGCAAAAAAAAGACGGTTGAAAAGTTTTTTGAAAACAGGGCTTGTCAACGTCTCAGAACTCCCTATAATGCGCCACCACTGACACGGAACAACGGCAAACAAGCCGCCGGGTCAGCGGGGTTCCGGTGAGAACCTCGCGGAGAAAAGCAAAA
>NZ_JAQIRK010000017.1:0-79247 GCF_050600805.1 Klebsiella sp. 141240
TGAGTAAGCAGAGATATTCCGGCATGGGCATTCTTCAGGCTATAGCCTTACAGGATCAATCACCACCTCCCTAGGAGGTGGTTTAGGGATGACAAGAAAATCACTGCCTGTCAGGCAGTGATTTGCATAACGCGCTAAAATTTTAGTGTTATTTTCTGCTTTATACTTTATTGAGTCGTTTAATTCTAAATCCTTTACTTACTTTAACAATGTTTCTCTCTATCAATATATAGAAGATATACCCTGAAACAACGGTAAATATCGTAGCTATGAGAAAGACGAGCAAACCACTCAAGTTAAAGCCTAGCTTTACCATTATTTTAGTTATCAGCGGAATTGAGAACACTTGGACCAGGTAGATTGAGTATGAAGCATTACCAATCTCCGTGAAAACATTATTTTTCACATCACTACAAAGTACAGCAACAAACACAATAAAAAATGAAATCCCCCCCGCAAATAAAGGTCTTTCGATGGAGTATAAATCAACTGGGATTGATAGAGAATAAAATAAAACCATCCCGATTAACGTTGTTACAAGGAGTAGCCTGATGTTGGCCTGGATTGATGATATTCTTTTGCTGGTATAGTATGCAATGATACCAAACGCAAACTCCATAGAAATGGGTTTAATTACCCCCAGGATAGATAGCACAAGTATTATTCCGACAAGAGAAATTATTTTAATATTGTGATTTTTAATAAATAAACACAATGAAAAAATAGCATAAAAAAACATTTCTAACTCAAGACTCCAACCAACGTACAGAGTGGGGTAATTGAAGCCTAAATAACTACTAACAAAAAACAATGATGCAATATTTTGATATGTTGTATATATCGTATCCCTAAATATTTCTGGCATGACCGATTGAATTAATATCAATGTGACAGTCATCATCCAGTAAATGGGGATTATTCGCAACACTCGATCTTTCGCAAAAACATAAGGGGATTTTCTTTTATTATCATCTATCATCGCCATAATAAACCCAGAAATAACAAAAAATATATCAACCCCCAAAGCCCCCCACCTTCCTATTAACGTATGGTCTACAAACCCAAACCCATATTTATTGACTATACCGACAGAATGATATGCTACCACCATTATTACAGCTAAAGCCCTTAGCATTTGTATGTTATTAATCATTTGACCATTCCATTTTATTCAACCACATTATATTTATATCCTTTTCATATAGCACAAGAAATAAATTGTCACAAGGAAAACATAAAAATTTCATCTGCAATGGAATTTGCAGCGTTGACATCATGAATGTATGATGATTCGGAAGTCTCCAATTATCGTTAAACAGGAATTTGAATGGGAACGAATGTTGCGTAAAGGACCTGGCAAAAGGATGAAGAGTTTCTAATTAGGAGAGGAAACAAAATATAGATATGAAATCAAAAAAACACAATACAAAACAAAGAGTTTTAGTCACTATCCTGTCTCCAGCATTAAATGTAACATCGCTATCAAGACAAATGCCACAACGACGAAGAATACAACGACCTGAAGCCACATCATAAAAAACTCGCTAAACAACACTTCATATTCTTAACTAATGAAATAAATAATTCATAATTCCATTTACACCTTATTAATTCACAAATTAATTATCTTCGGGTAAATAAAAAGTTATCGTCTATATCATCGACGGAATCGATGTTGTTCTTGGCGGTATGCAGGTTATCGGAGGTTTTGGAATAACGGCTAGCTCATTAATGACAGGAAACGTTATTGGCGTTATTGCTGGTACAACATTGATGTTTCATGGCTTTGGCGCAATAGCTGAAAAGTTAGATGGTGTTAATTTTACAGAAAAATATTATGAAGATGCATCTCAATTTTTAGGATTTAGTAGAGAGTTGGGAAAGCTTTCATATCAGGTAGTCGATCTTCCAACCTCTTTTATGGCCTTGTCAAACTTACCTTAAAACCAGAAGCGTGGCGCTTATTTTATTTCACTGGACCAGATTTTTACCGAAAAGTAACAGCCATGAGTAAGCCAGTCATGGCGATAAAAGGGATATCATCAACGGTAAAAGGGATACAGATAGGTAACACGATGTATGAAGTTAAAGATAGATGACTATCTTTTCTTTAGATACAATTTATATGCCTTGAGAGCCACAGGAAGCGGAGTTAGTTTGTAAACCACTAAAAAACCGAATAATAAAATAAAAGAATATGCAAAATGATTAGTGGTTTTATAATTATAAACCCAATGGATGACCACTATAAAAATAATAAAAAAACCTAAGACTCCAGCCCACAGTCTTTTGCGAAGTTCATCGATTAAATCAAAGTAGTTTTTGTTTTGGCTTTCTTGTCGCGTCAGGATTTCACGTAAGCGGGCAATCTCTTTATCGGTGAGGCCATGTTCACGAAGATCATCTTCTGTTAGCTGCTTTCCCACGTCAGGCTCCTCCATGCTGGTTATATATTTGTCCAACGTTTCCGACTGAACATACCCATTGCGTTGCTCAGCCAAATGCTCAGATATAATGCCACTGCCGGGGTTACCACAGTCTGTGGAATATTGCCCCTGAAGTTGCCAGGGGTCAAGCGCGCGCGTTCATACCCTACAACGGTTTCACGCCTGATCCGCCAGAATGCTGTCAGTTCAAAGGAAAAACGTCACGCTAGCGCCCCGCCTTCATCCTCCCAACGGCAGACCATATGGTACAACTCCCGCTCGTCGTATTCATCGTGGAATCTATTCACAACAACCTCCGGACGATTGTTAGACACGATCTAAGTTTAGTTGTTGGTAAGGAGGGGGCATATCAAGAAGAGTAAAAGCGGCGATTACTCGCTATCCTGTCGCCAGGTTTCATGAAACATCGCTATCGCAACAAAAGCTAAAACGACAAAAAATACAACGGTCTGAAGCCACAGCATAACGCCTCCGCGGAGCAAAATTTGCGCAGATTATTTGCTACAGAGCCGAGAAACGATAGTGAATTACCATCCAAATTTAAATTTTCACCTTACCCCGATAACACAAAAATGCCTCTCTTCTGGCTGACAAGCCGGTAGTTCGGGCTAAGCCAACACTAAGGCCACCATCGTCGCTATCGCTCCCCAAAAGACCAACAGACCGAGAAAAATCCCAATCCACACCTTACGCCGCAATTGATGGTCTACTTTTTCGGACATCTGCTATTCCAAATTAGAATTATTTTGGCAAGACCATACAGTTTGTAGTGGTAGTAGTCAGATCGTTTGTATCGATCGATGAACTGCTATTGATCTGCATCCCCTATCAATTGTAGTGATATTTCAGGATCATTCATTCACCGGTTGATGGGTCCAAATCAAGGTAGAGGCGAGCAGTTTTTTGCCGTTGTCGCCGTAAATAGACAAAACCGCCAGCGTTAAGCATAGCGGTTTGCACGAAGAAATTGCGCCGAGATTTTATGACTAAACCGGCATATTCATAATATGACCATTCAAATTTTGTAACTTATCAGGACCGTCCAAGAGCACACCAGACAACAGTTAGTTACACACAACGATTTCCCCCCACCTCCCAAGCTCATCTAAGTTTGGATGCGCTTTCATGTCCCATATATGCCCTATTCACATTACCGGGAAATCATCATCTACCTGAGTTGCGCAGTTGGTAATGAAGGTCACTACACTGGACACCACAATATCGTTAAGTGCTTCCCCTTCGATAGCTTCCCCCTCCCTGGTGATTAGCGAACGGCCCATTACTTTTGTGAAGTCTATTTTCCCGTCGTAAGTCATCATCACAGTACTATCTGGCGCGGTCTTCATTGATACATCGCAGATAAGATCGACGGTTAACGCCCTCACGGTGTAATCAGTCGCCGACGAAGGATAATCCATCAGATAACTCTCCCATGTTACGCATCAGCCAGAGGCTGGCTTTCACCCTCCGAAGTTGACTTGTCCACAAAGTAGAGCTGATTGTCTGAGAATGCTCTATAGCTCGTTGAGTGCTGGTTTTATATACAGTCATTTTGATGTATTTTAAATTAAAGACATGAAACAAAAAACGTAATTTATTGTTTTTATTATCTTTTTTTTGGTTATCTTTTCATGCTATGGAGCTATGAAATAAAACTGGTATTACAACATCATATTTGTGATCCAAGTCATTTACATTTTATCAATACCGATTTATCTCAAAAAAATTGTACTACAATTACACATTAAGAAGAATATTCATATCTATATGATACATAAAGATAAAAATGAATTTACACACACCTTTTTAGCCATTATATTTACATATTCATACATAAAATAATTATATTTACTCGTTTTTACACACATACTGGTGGAGCAAATGAAACACATAAAAGAACTCGACGGCCTACGTGGTCTGATGGCTCTTTGGGTCGTTGCCGGGCATGCTTATGAAGCAATCCCACCTCTTTCAGGCATGATCCCTATGACCCTAATGAATGATTTCGCTGTGGATGTTTTCATCATTCTTAGCGGCTTTGTGATCTTTAACTATTTAAACAAAAACCCTTTAGTGCCTTACAAAAAATACATACAGCAGAGAGCATTAAGATTATTTCCAATATATTTAGTTGTTATGGCCTTAACAATTTCAAGCATATATTTCTATAGAGATATATTGGTCACGTCACCGTTATCACCATCTACTGACTTTAGGATCCATCAAATAGACACCTTTCTTGACAATATGATTCAACACATTGTCCCGCATCTATTCCTCTTGCAAGGTATTGTCCCTGAGAAAATGTTACATCTCTCCGGAACAACGATTGTTGGTCAGGCATGGAGCGCTTCTGTTGAGTGGCAGTTCTATCTGATTGCCCCGCTGCTTTTTATGATTTGCAATAAGGTAATACAGTCCCCAACTGTAAAGAAATCCATCATCATAATCATCTCAATTTTTTTATTCTTAGTAATTAGCAGGATGATTAACAACAAGGCATTCATTGGGACTGGTGCAGCGGCATTTTTTATTGGCTTTATGTCATTTTACTATCTTCGTGATATTTTTCCAAAAATAACAGACCGCAACATAATTCTAACTTCCTTATGCCTGTGCGTTGCAATAATTCTTATTTTGAAGAAAGATTGCATTGGTTATCTGATTTGGATTATTGTATTCTCTGCGACATTAATTAAAAGCAAAAGAGAAAAAGATAACATCATCACAAAAATATTCATCAACAATCTATCTCAGACCATTGGAAAAGTTTCATATTCAGTATACATGGTTCACATGTTAGTTATCTACATCATTCTTTATACAATGACTTCATTGCAGCTACCTTTAAACATGTATTTTATGTTAGTTCCCCTATCGATTGCATTATCTCTAATTATTTCAGTTTACACATATAAGTTCATAGAACGACCTATGATGAATTTAGGTAAAAAAGAAAAAATAGCTCACAATTAAGAACTTCCCTCACCCGTTGATGGGTGAGGTTTTCATATTACAAAATTCTAATAAACAGCATTTGCAGAAAGTCCGAATCCGCTCACCGAGTGACGGCTTTTCATCTGAAAAGATGTAATCGAAATAGCTCTGCTCAAGTGCAGTTACCGAATCGGCAATAGCGTACAGCGTGGCAACATCGATGCTGACCACATCCTACTTACCTATAACCACCCATTCATGCCGTTCGGCGTCGGTAAAGAAACGGCCCGGACACAGCATGTAGTCAATCTGGCCAGTAGCGCGAACATAGTTGATGGTGTGACGCTGAGCGAGCCTGTTGTATTTATGCTCGCGGTTGCGCGCCCTTTAATAGTCACTTTGGCACTCGTATCGTCAGGATAAACAATATTGACGCGGGTGTTTACCGCATCAACCAGCTCCTGGACATCCTTACTGGCGACGTAACAACAAACGACACCAACAAACTCTTCGATACCGTGGCCGCACAGAGAAATAACTGGCTGCCCGGTCTCTCTGTTGAACTTTGGTGCGCCAAACTCATCGGTAGGCAGGCGATGTGGTAAAACTCATGCTCCACCGGCGGACACTGCACTGTGAGCAGTAATCGACCGTTAGCATAATGATGAACTTCGGTATGTGTCCGAACCATTCATGCATCTGCTGTTCCATTCTGGCTTTCTGCCAGCCGCCGGCGCGAAGCATTACGACATCTCTCTTCAATATTCCGGCCTTATCCAGATTGTCCAGCCCCAGCGCAGAGTAAAGCTTCGCGTTTAACTCCAGACTGGCCTGCCACGTGAACGGTACTGTAGTGACACGCAATAGGATAATACTGACAAAGAATAGATATTATATAGAGTTATCACACTAAACCGGCATATTCATGATGTCCTGATAGGCCGCCACCAGCTTATTGCGCACCTGCACACCCATCTGCAATGAAACTGAAGATTTCTGTAAATCGACCATCACATCATTGAGGCTGATGCCCGGCACGCCCAGCTCGAAGTTCTGCGCCTGTTGACGCGCGGCCTGCTGGGTATCGCTGATTTTACCCAGCGCGGCGGTCAATTCACTGGCAAAACTGACTCCCTGCGGTACGCTATTCTGCCCGTTATTTCCCGCCTGAATCGCCATCGCCTGCATCTGTTGCAGTACGCCTTCAATACCCTGAATCGACATCTTTTCCTCAATACTATCGTGATCGCCAGGCGCTATTTCACCCTGTACTTCTCCAATGCTGCACACCCTAACACAGCGATTTTTACTTAAAGCGGTTAATTAGCTGCAAAAAACCCGGCTTATCGGGCAATCAGAATCATCTGATAAGACGAATAATGGCCTGCCCAGAAATGGGAGCGCCGCTATTGAGAAAAGATGTGTATCAGGGAGTCTGTTTTGTCACATAACGCTATCCATACCGTTCGTCAGCACGCCAGCGCGCGTCGCCGCCTGAACGCCAGCGAAGGATACCGCCAACCATGAGTGCCTCGTTATCCGCCGGCGAAAGCCGCGACAACGGCCTGCAGGCCATCTGGAGCCGTCTGCGCGCCAATCCAAAAATACCGCTGCTGGTCGCCGCCTCCGCCGCTATCGCCATTATCGTCGCGCTGCTGCTGTGGGCGAAAAGCCCGGATTATCGCGTGCTGTACAGCAATCTGAACGATCGCGACGGCGGCGCTATCGTCACCCAGCTGACGCAGATGAACATCCCCTACCGCTTCGCCGAAAACGGCGCGGCGCTGATGATCCCGGCGGAGAAAGTGCATGAAACCCGCCTGCGTCTGGCGCAACAAGGGCTGCCGAAGGGCGGCGCCGTTGGCTTCGAACTGCTGGATCAGGAAAAATTCGGCATCAGCCAGTTCAGCGAACAGGTTAACTATCAGCGCGCTCTCGAAGGCGAACTCTCACGCACTATCGAGTCGCTGGGGCCGGTGCAGAATGCGCGTGTGCACCTGGCGCTGCCGAAACCCTCGCTATTCGTCCGCGAGCAAAAATCCCCTT
This sequence comes from Klebsiella sp. 141240, assembly GCF_050600805.1. Lineage (NCBI taxonomy): Bacteria > Pseudomonadati > Pseudomonadota > Gammaproteobacteria > Enterobacterales > Enterobacteriaceae > Klebsiella > Klebsiella sp. 141240. Next base: position 7,431 of record NZ_JAQIRK010000017.1, read on the forward strand.
CCGCCTCTGTCACCCTGACGCTGCAGCCGGGTCGTGCGCTGGATGATGGCCAAATCAACGCTATCGTCTATATGGTATCGAGTAGCGTCGCCGGCCTGCCGGCGGGCAACGTCACCGTGGTCGATCAGGCCGGACGCCTGCTGACGCAGTCCGACGGCACCGGACGCGACCTCAACGCCTCGCAGCTGAAATATGCCAACGAAGTGGAAAACGGCTATCAGCGACGCATTGAAACCATCCTGGCGCCGGTGGTCGGCAGCGCCAACGTTCGCGCTCAGGTGACCGCGCAGATCGATTTCGCCTCCCGCGAGCAGACCGACGAACAGTATCAGCCGAACCAGCAGCCCGAGAAAGCGGCGATCCGTTCGCAGCAAACCAGCAGCAACGAGCAAATCGGCGGGCCGCAGGTGGGCGGCGTCCCTGGGGCGTTATCCAACCAGCCGAGCGCGCCGGCCACCGCGCCGATTGAAACCGCTAAACCGGCGGCCAATAACGCCAACAACGCGACCAACACCCGTAGCGCCGCGGCCAACAGCGGCCCGTTAAGCACCCGACGCGACGCCACCACCAACTACGAACTCGATCGCACGATCCGTCATACCCAACAAAAAGCCGGGACGGTGGAGCGTCTGTCGGTCGCCGTGGTGGTGAACTACAGCCTCAACGCCGACGGCAAAGCGCAGCCGATGAGTAAAGAACAACTGGCGCAGATTGAAGCGCTGGTGCGCGAAGCGATGGGCTACTCCAGCACCCGCGGCGATAGCCTGCAGGTGGTCAATACGCCGTTTACCGACAATCAGATGACCGGCGGCGAGCTGCCGTTCTGGCAGAGCCAGGCGTTTATCGATTTGCTGCTCGAACTGGGACGTTATCTGCTGGTACTGCTGGTCGGCTGGGTATTGTGGCGCAAGCTGATTAAGCCACAGCTGCAGCAGCGTCAGGCCGCACAGCAAGCCGCGGTCGCCGCCGCCAGCGCGCCGGTCGCTAAAGCAAACGACAGCCATAAACCAAGCAATGAGGAGCTGGCGCTGCGTCGTAAATCGCAGCAGCGCGTCAGCGCAGAAGTCCAGAGCCAACGCATCCGCGAACTGGCGGATAAAGATCCGCGGGTCGTCGCTCTGGTAATCCGCCAATGGATGAGTAACGAACTATGAGCCTGACCGGAACCGATAAAAGCGCCATTTTACTGATGACGCTGGGCGAAGACCGCGCGGCGGAGGTGCTCAAGCACCTCTCCTCCCGCGAAGTCCAGCTTTTGAGCGGCACCATGGCCGGCATGAGCCAGGTCTCGCATAAACAGCTCGGCGAGATCCTGTCTGAATTTGAAGACGATGCCGAACAGTTCGCCGCCCTGAGCGTCAACGCCAGCGACTACCTGCGATCGGTGCTGGTGAAAGCGCTGGGCGAAGAGCGCGCCGCCAGCCTGCTGGAGGATATCCTCGAGTCCCGTGAAACCACCTCCGGGATGGAAACACTCAACTTTATGGAGCCGCAGAGCGCCGCCGATCTGATCCGCGATGAACACCCGCAGATCATCGCCACCATCCTGGTACACCTCAAGCGCGGCCAGGCGGCGGATATTCTGGCGCAGTTCGATGAGCGCCTGCGCAACGACGTGATGCTGCGTATCGCCACCTTCGGCGGCGTACAACCAGCGGCGCTGGCGGAGTTGACCGAAGTGCTCAACAACCTGCTCGACGGCCAGAACCTCAAGCGCAGCAAAATGGGCGGAGTGCGTACCGCCGCCGAGATTATCAACCTGATGAAAACCCAGCAGGAAGAAGCCGTTATCGACGCGATGCGCGAATACGATGGCGAGCTGGCGCAGAAGATCATCGACGAGATGTTCCTGTTCGAAAACCTGGTGGAGGTCGACGATCGCAGTATCCAGCGCCTGCTGCAGGACGTGGACAGCGAATCGCTGCTGATTGCCCTGAAGGGCGCCGAACAGCCGCTGCGCGAGAAGTTCCTCAAAAACATGTCCCAGCGCGCGGCCGATATTCTGCGCGACGATCTCGCCAACCGCGGGCCGGTGCGCATGTCGCAGGTGGAAAACGAACAGAAAGCGATTCTGCTGGTGGTAAGACGGCTGGCGGAGAGCGGCGAAATGATCATTGGCGGCGGCGAGGACACCTATGTCTGATCGCATTAATTCCATGCCCTGGCAGCCCTGGTCGCTCAACGACCTTGGCGACGCGGCGCCGGCTTTCGAACCGCCGCTACCGACGCTGGATAACGAAGCCTTGCAGCCTGACGCTCAGGCGGAACTGCAGCAGCAGCTTGCCGCCCTGCGCCTACAGGCCGAGCAGCAAGGTCAGCAATCCGGTTATGCCGATGGTCAGCAAAAAGGCTATGAAGCTGGATTTCAGCAGGGGCTTGAGGAGGGTCGCCAGCAGGGACTGCTGGAAGCACAGCAGCAGCAACAGCCGTTGACCGACCACTGGCAGCAGCTGGTGAGCGAGTTTCAGCACACCCTTGACGCGCTCGATTCGGTCATCGCCTCACGCCTGATGCAGCTGGCGCTGACCGCCGCGAAACAGGTGCTTGGCCAGCCTCCGGTCTGCGACGGCACCGCCCTGCTGACGCAAATTCAACAGTTGATCCAGCAAGAGCCTATGTTCAACGGCAAGCCGCAGCTGCGCGTACACCCGCAAGATTATGAGCGCGTTGAGCAGCAGTTAGGCACCACCCTCAGCCTGCACGGCTGGCGGCTGCTGGCGGACGGCGATCTACACCCCGGCGGCTGTAAGGTCAGCACCGAAGAGGGCGATCTCGACGCCAGTCTCGCCACCCGCTGGCATGAATTGTGTCGCCTCGCCGCGCCGGGAGCGCTGTGATGACCGCCCGTCTCGGCCGCTGGCTGAATTCGCTTGAAGCGCTGGAACAGCGTATCGCCCGAACGCCGACCGTGCGACGCTACGGTCGGCTGACCCGCGCCACCGGCCTGGTGCTGGAAGCCACCGGCCTGCAGCTGCCGCTCGGCGCGACCTGCCTTATCGAACGCGACGGCGGCGACGGTGTGCAGGAAGTGGAGAGCGAAGTGGTCGGCTTTAACGATCAGCGGCTGTATCTGATGCCGCTGGAAGAGGTCGAAGGGATTGTGCCGGGAGCGCGGGTTTACGCCCGCAGTGCGGCGGACGGCCAGCACGCCGGTAAACAACTGCCATTGGGCCCGGCGCTGCTGGGACGCGTGCTCGACGGCGGCGCCAGGCCGCTTGACGGCCTGCCCGCGCCGGAAACCGGCTATCGCGCGCCGCTGATTACCGCGCCGTTTAACCCGCTGCAGCGTACCCCTATCGAGCAGGTGCTGGACGTCGGCGTGCGCACCATCAACGGCCTGCTGACCGTTGGACGCGGCCAACGTATGGGACTGTTCGCCGGCTCCGGCGTCGGTAAAAGCGTACTGCTGGGCATGATGGCACGCTACACCCAGGCCGACGTTATCGTCGTCGGCCTGATCGGCGAACGCGGCCGGGAAGTCAAAGACTTTATCGAGAATATTCTCGGCGCCGAAGGCCGCGCGCGTTCGGTGGTGATCGCCGCCCCGGCAGATGTATCGCCGCTGCTGCGCATGCAGGGCGCCGCTTACGCCACCCGCATCGCTGAAGATTTTCGCGATCGCGGCCAGCACGTGCTGCTGATCATGGATTCGCTCACCCGCTATGCGATGGCGCAGCGCGAAATCGCGCTGGCGATCGGCGAACCGCCGGCTACCAAAGGCTATCCGCCCTCGGTATTCGCCAAACTGCCGGCGCTGGTTGAACGCGCGGGCAACGGTATCAGCGGCGGCGGTTCGATCACCGCCTTCTATACCGTACTCACCGAAGGGGACGATCAGCAGGATCCGATCGCCGATTCGGCACGCGCGATCCTCGATGGTCACGTGGTGCTGTCCCGACGGCTGGCGGAAGCCGGTCACTACCCGGCTATCGATATTGAAGCCTCGATCAGCCGCGCGATGACGTCGCTTATCGATGACGAACATTATCGCCGGGTACGCACCTTTAAACAGATGCTGGCCAGCTTCCAGCGCAACCGCGATTTGATAAGCGTCGGCGCCTATGCCGCCGGTAGCGACCCGCTGCTGGATAAAGCCATTACCCTGTATCCGCAAATGGAGACCTACCTGCAGCAGGGAATTTTCGAGCGCTGCGGTTATGACGAAGCCTGCCAGCAGCTACAGCAGTTGATTGTATAACGCCATCGGAGACGCCACGCGATGAAAGCACAGTCCCCTTTGATTACCCTGCGCAATCTGGCCCAGGAGGCCGTTGAACAGGCGGCGCAGCGCCTGGGTCAGGCGCGTCAGGCGCAACAGGCCGCCGAGCAACAGCTGACGATGCTGCTTAACTATCAGGACGAGTACCGGCAGAAGCTCAACAGCACCCTTTCCGGCGGCATGGAAAGCTCCCGCTGGCAGAACTACCAGCAGTTTATCGCCACCCTCGAACAGGCCATCGAACAACAGCGCCAGCAGCTGCTGCAGTGGGGGCAAAAGGTGGATCACGCCGTGAAGCAGTGGCAGGACCATCAGCAGCGGCTGAACGCCTACGATACCCTGCACACGCGCGCGCAAAACGCCGAGCTGCAGTTGGAAAACAAACGTAATCAAAAATTGATGGATGAGTTCGCGCAACGCAGTACACAAAGGAATACCGCTTCATGAATCTCAATGCTTTGCCCGCCCTTAGCCTGCCCGGCGACGCTAGCGCCCTGCCGGATCTGGCGCTCGATGACGTTCAGCTGTCGTCGGCCTTCGCGCAACTGCTTGGCGCGCGCTTCACGCCCGCGCCAAGCGGCACGCTGCCGCCCGCTGCGCTGAGCGTCGACGATGAAAGCGCCCCGCCGCTAAGCCGTAACCAGCTTAACCAACTGCTGGCCGCGCTCGGCGAACGCGGCGCACTGCTGGTCAATGCGCTACCGGCATCGGCGGAAAACGCCGTCGACGCGACAGTGAAAAAAGAGGATGCCGACCCGGATACGCCGCCGCTCAGCGAGGCTAAAACCGTAGATCCGGCGACGCTGCAGGCGCTGTACGCCATGCTGCCGGCGACAATCGTCGCTCAGCCGCCGCAGACCGCGCTACCGCAGGATCAACAACCTGCGCTTACCGGCGATAAAGCCGCGCTCCGTATCGGCAACGCGACTACTCAGGATATCGGGAATCTGCCGCCAGGCGAGCCGGCGGCGAAATTGCAGCCGGGCACGGATCCCCTTAGCGGACAAAATCTGCCTTCCCCTGTCGCGCAGGCCGCGACCACGCCGCAGCACGATATGGCCGAACGCCCGGCGGAGAATACTCCAGCGCAGCCAGCCGCCGTCGCTTTCGCCGCCGCCAGCCCCAGCCAAAGCGCTACGCCCGCCAATGCGCTGGTGACCGCGCCGCCGACACCGCAGCTTAATGCCCAGCTCGGCAGCCCGGAATGGCAGCAGGCGCTGAGCCAGCAGGTGCTGATGTTCCATCGCAACGGCCAGCAGAGCGCCGAACTGCGCCTGCATCCGCAGGAGCTGGGCGCGCTGCAGATCACCCTACAGCTCGAGGATAAACAGGCGCAGCTGCATATCGCTTCCGCACACGGTCAGGTACGCGCGGCGGTCGAGGCGGCGATGCCGCAGCTACGTCACGCGCTGGCGGAAAGCGGAATCAACCTCGGTCAGAGCAGTGTTGGCGGCGAGGCGACGCCGCAGTGGCAGCAGCAAAACGGTAATGGTGAAGGCCGCGCCAGCTACGCTGAACGCCATGGCGGCGGCAGCGATGCCGCACCGATTGAGCCAATCAGCGCCCCGGCAGCCCTGCAGCGAATGGCCAACCACCTCAACGGCGTCGATATTTTCGCCTGAGGACGCTAAACGGCCAATCTGGCCCCCATTTGCCCGTTTATTCCGGCTATTGCCTCGCGCATTAGCCGCGATAATACCTTTATATGTCATACGTGCGGCGCCGCCGCGCGTGATGCCCGTCAGCAACGCGGCGGGCGGAACAACAGGAATTTGATTTGGCTATGTCTCAAAACTCCCTTCCGGCAACCGCGCCCAAACGCCCCTTACTGATCATCCTGCTGACGATCGTCGCCGTGGCCGCCTGCGCAGCCGCAGGCTACAGCTGGTGGCTGCTGCAACAGCGCGACAGCGGCGCGCAAACCGCCATCGAAAAGGAAAAACCGCCCGCGCCGCCGGTATTTATGCCGCTCGATACCTTCACCGTCAATCTGGTGACCCCGGACAACGATCCGGACCGCGTACTGTATATCGGCCTGACGCTGCGCCTGCCGGATGAGGCAACTCGCCGTCAGCTTAATGATTTTCTGCCGGAGGTGCGCAGCCGCCTGCTGATGCTGCTCTCGCGTCAGGAGGCCGGTCATCTGGCCAATGAACAAGGCAAGCAGCAGCTGGTCGCGCAGATCAAAGAGACGCTGAGCGCGCCGCTGGTTAAGGGACAACCGAAGCAGGTGGTCAGCGATGTGCTGTTCACCGCCTTCATACTGCGGTAATCACCATGGGCGATAGCATTCTTTCACAGGCAGAGATCGACGCCTTGCTCAACGGCGACAACACGGGCGACGAGCCCGAGACGGTTGTCGGCGGTAAAGAGAGCGAGGTTAAGCCTTACGATCCGAATACCCAGCGCCGCGTGGTGCGTGAACGCCTGCAGGCGCTGGAAATTATCAACGAGCGTTTTGCCCGGCAGTTCCGCATGGGATTGTTCAACCTGTTGCGCCGCAGCCCGGACATCACCGTCGGGCCGATTAAAATTCAGCCGTACCACGAGTTTGCCCGCAACCTGCCGGTGCCGACCAATCTTAATCTGGTACACCTGAACCCGCTGCGCGGCACGGCGCTGTTCGTCTTCGCGCCGAGCCTGGTATTTATCGCCGTCGATAACCTGTTCGGCGGCGACGGGCGTTTTCCGACCAAGGTCGAAGGCCGCGAATTCACGCCCACCGAACAGCGGGTCATCAAACGCATGCTGCGCCTGGCGCTGGACGCCTACGGCGACGCGTGGAGCGCAATCTATAAGATTGACGTCGAATACGTGCGTGCGGAAATGCAGGTCAAATTCACCAACATCACCACCTCGCCGAACGATATCGTGGTGACCACGCCGTTCCAGGTGGAGATTGGCGCGCTAAGCGGCGAATTCAATATCTGTATTCCTTTCGCCATGATTGAACCGCTGCGTGAACTGCTGACCAATCCGCCGCTGGAGAATTCCCGCCAGGAAGATAGCCAATGGCGCGAAACGTTGGTCAAGCAGGTGCAGCACTCTGAGCTGGAGCTGATTGCCAACTTCGTCGATATCCCGATGCGCTTATCGAAAATACTTAAGCTGCAGCCTGGCGACGTTTTACCGATAGATAAACCGGATCGCATTATCGCCCATGTCGACGGCGTGCCGGTGCTGACCAGCCAATATGGCACCTTAAACGGGCAGTACGCCCTTCGTGTTGAACACTTGATTAACCCTATTTTGAATGCTCTGAGTGAGGAACAGCCCAATGAGTGATCCTAAGCAACCGTCTGGCGCAGGAAAGGAATCCGTAGACGATCTGTGGGCTGATGCGCTTAATGAACAGCAGTCGTCTGAAAAATCCAGCGCCACCACCGATGGGGTGTTCAAATCGCTGGAGGCCCAGGATGCGCTCGGCAGCCTGCAGGATATCGATCTGATCCTCGATATTCCGGTGAAGCTGACCGTTGAACTGGGGCGCACCAAAATGACTATCAAAGAGCTGCTGCGCCTGTCGCAGGGATCGGTTGTCGCGCTGGATGGCCTGGCGGGCGAACCGCTGGATATCCTGATCAACGGCTATCTGATAGCCCAGGGCGAAGTGGTAGTGGTGGCCGATAAATTCGGCGTGCGCATTACCGATATCATTACCCCGTCCGAACGTATGCGTCGGTTGAGCCGCTAATGACCGCCCCCGTTACCGTGCAGGCCAGCCAACCGGTTACCGAACCGGCAATATCCGGCGGCTCGGCGCTCATGCAGGTGAGTAGCGCGCTCGGCGCGATTCTGCTCCTGATCCTGCTGGCCGGTTGGCTGTTCCGCCGCCTCGGCTTTGCGCCGCAGGCGCGCGACAGCCGGCTGCTTAACCTGCGCGCCAGCTGCCAGGTTGGCCAGCGCGAACGCGTGGTGGTAGTGGAAGTCGATAATACCCTGCTGGTGCTGGGCGTTACCGCCCAGCAGATCACCCCGCTTCATCAATTTCCGGCCCCGCCGCGCGATGAAGATACCGCAGGGGCAAGGCCTGCGAACGACTTCCGCCAGCTGATGCGCAACGTCCTCAACCGCCCGGAAAAATAGCCATGTTCCCTACTTTGTTCGCTTGCCTTCGCCGTCGGGCGCCGTGGCTCGCCGCCGCGTTACTGCTGCTGAGTCCTGCCGCCTTCGCCCAGCTTCCGGGGCTTATCAGTCAGCCGCTGGCCAACGGCGGCCAGAGCTGGTCGCTGCCGGTGCAGACGCTGGTGCTGCTGACCTCGCTGACCTTCCTACCGGCGATGCTGCTGATGATGACCAGTTTTACCCGCATCATCATCGTACTGGGCCTGCTGCGCAATGCGCTGGGTACCCCCTCCGCGCCGCCGAACCAGGTAATGCTCGGGCTGGCGCTGTTCCTGACCTTCTTTATCATGTCGCCGGTGTTCGACAAGGTCTATGAGAACGCCTACCTGCCCTTTAGTCAGGATAAAATTGGTCTCGACACAGCGCTGGATAAAGGCGCGCAGCCGCTACGCGAATTTATGCTGCGCCAGACCCGCGAAAGCGATCTGGCGCTGTACGCTCGTCTGGCCAACCAGCCGCCGCTGGCCGGGCCGGAGGCGGTACCGATGCGTATTCTGCTGCCCGCCTACGTCACCAGCGAACTGAAAACCGCTTTCCAGATTGGTTTTACGGTGTTTATTCCGTTCCTGATTATCGATTTAGTGGTCGCCAGCGTGCTGATGGCGCTGGGGATGATGATGGTGCCGCCGGCGACGATCTCGCTGCCGTTTAAGCTAATGCTTTTTGTGCTGGTGGATGGCTGGCAGCTGCTGCTGGGCTCGCTGGCGCAGAGCTTCTATTCCTGAACCGCCGGAGAACAATCATGACGCCAGAATCCGTGATGGCCATTGGCACCGAAGCGATGAAGGTCGCCCTGGCGCTGGCCGCCCCGCTGCTGCTGGCGGCGCTAATCAGCGGGCTGGTGGTCAGCCTGCTGCAGGCCGCCACCCAGATTAACGAAATGACCCTGTCGTTTATCCCCAAAATTCTCGCGGTAGTGGCGACGATTATTATCGCCGGGCCGTGGATGCTGAACCTGCTGCTGGACTATATGCGCACGTTATTCAGCAACCTGCCTAATATTATTGGCTAGCCGTGATCCCCTTTGACAGCGCCCAGCTTAGCGAATGGCTCAGCCAGTATTTCTGGCCGCTGCTGCGTATTCTGGCCCTCATCAGCACCGCGCCGGTGCTGAGTGAAAAGCAGATAAGCAAAAAGGTGAAAATCGGCCTCGGCGGCCTGATTGCGATACTGATCGCCCCAACGCTGCCCGCCAACGCGATCCCCATTATCTCTGCTGCCGGTTTATGGCTGGCGATTCAGCAGATCCTGATCGGCGTGGCGCTGGGGCTGACGATGCAGCTGGCTTTCGCCGCGGTACGCCTCGCCGGCGAAGTCATCGGCATGCAGATGGGGCTATCGTTCGCCACCTTCTTCGACCCCAGCGGCGGCCCCAATATGCCGGTGCTGGCGCGGCTGCTGAACCTGCTGGCAATGCTGCTGTTTTTAAGCTTTGACGGCCATCTGTGGCTGATCTCGCTGCTGGCCGACAGTTTCCATACCCTGCCGATCCAGAGCCAGCCGCTAAACGGCAACGGTTTCCTGGCGCTCGCCCAACTGGGTTCGTTAATCTTTATCAACGGCATGATGCTGGCGTTACCGCTGATTTGTCTGTTGCTCACGCTCAATATCGCCCTGGGTCTGCTCAACCGCATGACGCCGCAGCTATCGGTATTCGTGATCGGGTTTCCGGTAACCATGACCTTTGGCATTATGACCCTCGGCATGATGATGCCGATGCTGGCCCCCTTCTGCGAACATCTGTTTGGCGAAATGTTCGATCGCCTGGCGGCCGTTATCGGCGGTATGACGTTTTAACCCTGCCGTTATTTCCCTCTTTTTCGCCGGACAAAATGGCAATAAAACCCGTTTACTGGGATAAAAGCCTGGAAAAACGTTTTTATTGCTACTAAGGTCCGAATATTCATAGCGGCTTGAATTAAAAAATAGCCACCCTACAATAAAGCCTGAATTTAATTGTTAGTGAATTTTATTTTTTAGAAAATCAAAACCTCGGGAAACGCAGAATATTTTCCTGCGTGGGTTTAGTGCATCTTTAATAAAATAAGGAGCGACATCATGATTAAGGCGAAAGGTAACCGTATAGCACGGCGCGTATTAGGCCTACCCCACTGGGAAAGTAACCGATTTAAAATCGTGCTGGCCGACACCGCCGCTGGCGGAAAATGGAAAGTGGTGAAGAAAAAGAAATAACTCTGACTGGCAATTGAGCCATCCGCAACATAATTGCACATTGCTGTAGCCCCGGTAAGCGCTAGCGCCACCGGGGATTTTGAGGCCACCAATACCGGCAGTTTCAGCCAGCATGGTGAATAAATTAAAGGCAGGCCGCACTGTTATTGGTTTGCAACTTTTTTAATGGTTTTTCCCGGACGCGGCGCGTTGCGCCTTCTCCGGGCTACCAAATCGCAAAGCGCAGTAGCCCCGGTAAGCGGCAGCACCACCGGGGATTTTGAGGCCACCAACACCGGCAGTTCCGTAGGTCGGGTAAGGCGCTAGCCGCCACCCGACAAAAAAGTACCGCGGGTAGATGCTGTGAATATTTTCCGCCCTACGTAACTCAAACTTATTCAATGACGATTAATACGCTAAGCTTTTCATTACGGAAAGAATGCGCTCTTCTCCGCGAAGCCCTATTGCATTTATCAATGCTCTATCAATTTTATCGCTGACAAGAAAATAAAGCATTTCCATATTATTGTTGTAGAGTGCCAAATATAACTGAGGCGATATATCTCTGAGTTTTCTTGCAGAAATCGCTGCCGTCTGAACCTTTCCATAAAGAGATGCGGCTGTCACTACCACAAAACTGGATCGGTTAAGTTGCATCATGACATCATTTTTGAAATTAAATGAGTTAACAATGATGATAGATAAAGCATTTGCAATTGCGCCCCTTGTTAGCAATCCACTTCGATAACTCGATAGACCTTTTGCAAGACTGATATCAAGATATTTTATCTCACTCACTTTTAAATATTTAAGTTCTTCCTCAATATACATTCTCATCATATCTGCAATGATATTTTTTCTTTTATATATCTCGTAAATACATTTTATGAAACGGATATCCTCTTCTGATAATTCCGAGCATATGGCCTTATACTCATCCAAAAGACATGTACTGTACCATGTAGCCCTCTCTAAACCAGATCGAACATCTTCCAGGACACTGATACTATTCTGTTGAACACCTCTTACAGCACGGTCGAGTGCTATAGCAGCATCCCTGTCGGTTTCCATTCTAAATTTGACCATCGAAGATATAGACATTGCCTGAATTCCCTTTTCATGATAAAAACACGAGGTGTAATTAGCACCATATCATGAGGAATGAATTATGAAGAAATGGATTTTTATTATTTTTTCTTTCATCCTATCATTTATCATCCTGGTTACCCTGATGTTTGAATTAGCGTTTCGCCTATTAAAGGCTGATGAAGTTATCAACTTTATGGAAAAATCAGTTTTTATCGATTCGTTTAATTCATGGTTTATCTTTTTGGTTATATTATCATTCATAGGCGCTATTATTATCAGCAGCGTGGTATTTTTAAAGATTAAAAAGGTGCTGTAATGTCCTGTTTATCTTCTTTTTTTAAAGAAATAATTAACGACCTTAAAGTTTATGTCATTATCATTTCTCTTTTTACATTTTATTACTTTGCAATTCCAGAATATTGGTTTCTATGCAGTATATTTACAATAATCATTTATGGTGTTATTAAAATAGTTATAGCCTCAAGGAAAAGTAATAAAGGTGCTATTAAATGATGATCTTACTTTTGGTCGCATTCACTGGCAGCCTGCTCAGAATAATAACTTACCGCATCTTACCCTGACTTATAAATAAAATCACACAGCACGACGCAACGCCCGAATTCCTTTTCCAGTCTGACGGCGCAGCAACGCCAGCAGCGTTGACACCTCCGAATAACCCACGTCAGCGGTAATCGACTCTATATCTTTCCCCTCGGCAAGCAGCTGCTTTACTCGTTCGATCCGCAATTGCTGAAAAAAAGCCAACGGTGATTTACCCAGCGCGGCCTCCGTTCTGCGCTGCAAGGTGCGTGGATGCACGTTAAGCGCACCGGCGGCCGCCTGCAGGGAAAATCCCTGCGCCAGATGCGCACGCGACCAGTGCTCAAAGCGGTTTATCAGGGCATCGGCATGCTGAGGATAACCTGTCGGCGAGCGGGAAACCTGAGGTTGGCGGGTACCACCCGCCATCGCTGTTATAAGCAAATCCGCAAGCGGCGGGCTGCTCTGGCGAATCAGCCACAGCGCCAGCTCCACATGACCCATCATAGCGCCGGGAAGGATTGGCGGCGCCGCATTGAGCCATGACGTTGTGGCGGCCTGCTCATTGAGCAAACGGCTATCAGCCAGGATGAAGGTATTTAAACAGGCCGCGGCAATTTTAACGCCGTTCTTCGCCATGTTTTGCAAAAACCGCTTAGCGTCAGCAATATCGTGCCAGCCATCCGGTGGCGATTGTCGTGCGTGAACGTTGAGCGCCGGTACCACAATCCAGTCAGGAGAATCCAAACCCGATACCTGATGGGCAGGAATACTCAGCCCATGGGCTGATTTAACCTGCCCGGTCATTGCAATCATCTGCACATCAAAGCGAGAAATATTCATGCTCTGGCGTCGCGCCATATCATTAGCCGCAGCGAACGTATCCAGCAACGTCGCTAAGCCGGTGTCGAAAACGCCATCCAGAGCCAGAATATTTATCTTCATGTCGTTAATGGTATTGAAATTGTCATTTTTGCATATGGTTCTATTTTAACCTTAGCCATAGACTTTCCTCTATCGTTATTAATCACCAGAGCCTATTGCCATGAAAAATAACCCCGAACTGATTATCCTTACGTTAATTTGCCTGCTAACGGTTATGATGTGGATCCCCTATATTATTGCCAGAGCCACGCGTGCTAACGCCGCGTCCGCAGCGGGGAGTGCTCATTCGCTGTCAACCGGTCCAGCGCCCTGGGTGCAGCGTGCGCAAAAGGCGCATGCCAACGCGGTAGAAAACCTCGTTATTTTTGCCCCGCTGGTGGTGGTCGCCTCGTTGCTTAACGTCAATAACGCCATAACGTTAATTGCAGCTTCAATATTTTTGCTCGCGCGCATCGTCCATTATATTGCGTATACCGCCGGGATCCCCGTTATCCGAACGCTCGCCTTTCAAACCGGTTTTGTCGCGACGGTTACTATTGCGATAGTTATTTTAAGTTCGGTTTTTTGAGGTTAAAAACTCCCGGCATCCGCTGCCAACGCCAGGCTTTGTAGCGCCGTCTTCAGCCATTTGGTTGCTCCTCGCTGCCCGCCGCGTTTATGGGAATAGATCTTCACGGTGAACGGGCTTATGGTGAACGGCAAAGGAAAAATCGCGATCGGGGCGGCATGAAGGAACTTCTCTGCGGCATAACGAGGAATCGCCATTAACAGATCGCTTTGCGCCACAATAAACGGCGCGCTGAGCATTGAGGGAGTTTTGAGCGCTATTTGCCGCGTATAGCCTAATTCCTGCAAACGTAAATCCAACACCCCCTGCTTTTCGTTCCACGGCGTGACCACCAGATGCCGCGCGGCGAGATAATCCGCCAGCGTCAGCGCCGTGCGACGGGTATGGCTAATAACCACATACTCATCCTCAAACCAGTCAATTTCGTCCAGTTCATGATGCCGGATATCTTCAGCGGTGCTGAAGCCCAGCGCCAGATCCACCTCCCCCGCCAGCAGCTCCGTCAGTGCCGGGCTATGTGGCAAATAACGGAGCTCAAAACGCAGGCCCGGCGCTTCATGCTGCAGCTTTTGCATCAGCGCAGGGAAAATGCATAACGCGGTGAAATCGGTAATGGCTATCTGGATCCGCTCTGTGCTGTCGGCGGCACTAAATTCCGGCTGTCGCGTGAGTTCCTGATTAAGTAATTTCAATACTGAAGCGATGGAGGGCGCGAGCTGAGTGGCATAGACGCTCGGGCACATCCGATGCCCTTCGCGAAAAAACAACGGATCGTTCAGCGCCACGCGCAGCCGTGACAGCGCGTGACTCAACGCGGAGGTACTCATCGCCAGCTCATCGGCGGCGAGACGAACGGAACTGTGGCGATAGATGGCATCAAAAACGAGCAACAGATTGAGATCGAGGCGTCTGAGCGCCGGATGCATAATATTCATCATTGGGTGATTTCATTGCACTTAATTCTTCTGACAATACCCCCTATGCTTAGCGTCATCAATATCGTTAACGTGTGAAAACGACAGGAAAAATGATGAGTATTACGATTAGACAGGCCCGTGCGGATGACGCTTCTGCCATCTACAATATGATTTATGAGCTGGCGGTGTATGAAAAAGCCCCGCAGGAAGTGGTTACCACCCCCGAAGAGATCCGCGAAACCCTGTTTGGCGACGACAGTAAGACCGAAGCGCTGATCTGCGAAATTGACGGTAAAACGGCGGGCTATGCCGTGTTCTTCACCAGCTATTCAACCTGGCTCGGACGCAACGGTATTTATATGGAAGATTTGTATATCTCACCGGATTATCGCGGCCAGGGCGCGGGTCGAGCGCTGCTAAAAACCATTGCCCGGTATGCGGTTGCGCGACGCTGCGGACGCCTTGAGTGGAGCGTGCTGGACTGGAACCAGCCGGCCATTGATTTTTACCTCAGTATTGGCGCCGCGGCGCAAAGCGAATGGGTCCGCTATCGCCTCGATGGCGAAGCGCTGTTGAAATTTGCAGAGTAAAGCCGTATTTCCCCGTCAGGGGCTTACGTTTGCAAAATGATGTGGCTGGAAGGTGCAGGCATGGCTGAGCTACGTAGATCGCAGTGGGGACTTTACTCTGCCTGGAGATATCAAACCAAAGCCATGACGGTTAACTGCCGATATAATTAGTATCCCGGAAGAATTCTATCAGCGCATGGTTCGTTTTGCCGGGATACTTACAATACCATGTACAACAGGCGTTACCGTACCTTCGCATAAATCGCTTTTCTCCCCTCCCCTGCGGCTAAAAAGAACATTTCCTCCACGGGAAGTTAGTAACCCATTGTTACTATGCTGTTTTAGCCCTCTCGCCTCACAAAAACAGATCACGCATTTGACGGATGGATACTACTGACGCATACACAAATACCTGTGCTATTCAGTGAGCGGGTTATTTTCCGCGTTCAGGGCAATAATAAAATAAGGAATCAATTAAGATGATGATATCCCGGAGATCGCTTATCGGCAGCGCCATTGCCAGCAGCGCGCTAATGGCCGTAGCGAGTGGACGTGCGTTTGCGCAAAATTCGCCAGCGCAGGCGGCCGACAATAAGCCGAAGCTGCCTGCGTCAGCGTCGCCGATTTTGCTAAAGAACATCGTTATTGGAACGGCAAGCGCGCCAACGGATGTCCTGATTGCCGAAGGCAAAATAGACCGTACGGGCCACGCCTTATCCGCCGCGAATGCGCAATCGATAGATTGCACGGGTTGTCTGCTGTTACCCTCTTTCATTGATACCCACGTCCACCTCGACAAAACGCGCTTCGGCGCGCCGGAGCGTCTACACCATATCGCCACCGCCAGCGTAGCGGAACGAGCGGCCAACGAACGCAAACTGCGCGTAGAGCTTAAACATGACCCCTACCTTTATGGCTCCAACCTTGTACGGCAGATGGCGGCAATGGGAACGACGCATCTGCGTAGCCATATCGACATCGACCCGCTAACTAAGCTGTCCGATGTTGAAGCGCTGATGCGCATTCGTGAGGATTTTAAGGGCTACATGAGCATGGAGTTCGTCGCTTTTCCGCAATCCGGGATTATTAAATCGCCAGGCGTTGCGGATTACATGGCTCAGGCGCTGGATATGGGCGTGGAATACATCGGCGGCCTCGACCCGCAGGGTTTTGATAACGACCGCAAAGGCCACCTTGATGTCCTCTTTGCCCTGGCGGAAAAGACCGGTAAGCCGATCGATATTCATTTGCACGAGCCGGGTCAGATGGGGCTGGCTTCCATCAAAGAGATTATTGTTCGCGGCAAGGCGCTGGGGATGAAGGATAAAATCACTCTCTCGCACGCGTTTTCACTCGGACAAATATCCGAAAGCGAACTGAACGCCGTTCTGGCCGACATGGCTGACTTAGGCGTCCGCGTTATCGGCACGGCTCCGGGCAATGTCGCATTCCCGCCTATCGAACCACTATTAGATGCCGGAATTCTCTACGCTGCGGCGAACGACAATATTCAGGATATGTGGTCCCCCTGGGGAGATGGCGATCAGCTACAACGTGCGAAAACGTTCGCCTACAGCGCCAATTACCGTGCAGATGCGCCGCTGATGCGCCCCTTCGAGATGATAACGCGTATTCCGGCCCAGCATATTAATCTGCCGAACCACGGGCTGGAACATCTGAAGGAAGGTAACGCCGCCAACCTGGTGGTGCTGGAAGCCAGCGACGTGCCGGCAGCGGTGTTATACACGCCGCCGCGCAAGCTGGTATTGAAAGACGGAATTATTATTGGTCGTGACGGTAAGAGCGCGATACCGCAGAAAATCTGAGTTCAGGGGACAATCTGCTGCGGGCCGATCGCATTTTCTGGCGGCCCGCAGCGGATCACCCCGGCATGAGATTGAACGGTTAGCAATAATCGGGTAGCATCCGCTCTTTCGGATAAAGAAAATGTCTGTTACCGATTCACTTCTCGCTTTTTCCCTTGCTGCGCTTTTGCTTACCCTGACTCCCGGCCTGGACACGGCACTCATTTTGCGCACCGCCTGTGCTGAAGGTGGTAAAAAAGCATTTCAGGCGGCGCTGGGCATTGATACTGGTTGTTTCATCTGGGGAGCGATTGTCGCACTGGGCCTCGGCGCCCTGCTGGCGGTTTCAACGTTGGCTTACACGATTCTGAAAATCGGCGGAGCCGCCTATCTGAGCTGGCTTGGCATACAGCTTCTGATGCGGCCTCGTTCGTCTTTCAACCACGATAATGGCAGCGTAGCTTCACACAACAACTGGTTTATCAGAGGGATGCTTGGGAATGTGCTTAACCCCAAAATGGGCATATTCTATATCTCGTTTTTGCCTCAGTTTATTCCTGCCGGGCACTCCCCTTTACTATGGACATTTATCCTGGTCAGCATTCACGTCACGATTGGCACTCTCTGGTCAGTGACGCTTATCTTATCCACGCATTTTGCTTCAACCATCCTGAAAAAAAGCAGCGTTGTTAGCATCATGGACAGAGCAACCGGCGGTTTATTTTTGTGTTTTGCGGCTAAACTGGCTATCAGTTCGAGATAATCCTGGCCGATAAATGATGCCCATCTCTGGCATCGCTCGGGAGAGATGCTTTACGCGAGAAACGGAAGCTGGAACTGCCGAAGCCATGCCTATTCACCCGTCCTCTTAGCGCAGACTCCTGCGCTTAACATCAGGCTGGAAAATTTCCCATGATATGTGCTTGATGGTTCAGGGTTTCTTTTATGTTATCGACTCTGACCTTCCTGATATCTGAACTGCGCGAAGATCCATAACGTAAAATCACCTGCTTTAAGTGACTGAATCACGCCAAATACCGATAAGGTCAAGAAGTGAGTAGCACAGGGTCGTCCATTCACGCTCTGAAACCATTTATGAACATCATATTGCAGAGGATTTAATGGTTGTACATGCATATTTAAGAGCAGGGGTAACAGCAAGGGACCACTTAACTCATACCAGATTTACCTAACAAAGAAGAGCAATTGAATCACATGCAGCACATTATCCTTATAAAAATAGACAAATAGTTTATTAGATCGAATATTAGATTATTCCGAGATTAACATCTTATTTGTGCAATATGAAATCCTGCAACCATCAGAGCCGACAAATGCACTCTGCATCAACTAGTTATGTATATACACCACACAATTCAATGCTTTTTAGCCCCCTTGAAATTCAACGGCTTAAATAAGCAATGCTATGTAACTCTAAATACTAAACGAGTTGTATAAAAAAGTAATGAACCTAAACTTTTGCATTAGGCGATTCAATGGATAGATGATTACCAATCAAGGTAAAGACACTTGCTGTTAAATGCGAGTCATCTGCTGCATTAAAAAAAAACCGCTATTGATATTAATCAATGGTGCAGGTATGCGTCTTAATAAATATGGTACATCTCTTAGATCAGCATTCCTATAACAGTCATAACGAGAGAGGTTTTTCATTTAAGTATTTTTAATCAAAAAAACATGTAATGTCTACCGTGGATGTTTCAACTCTGCTTTATGATAAAAACAACCACAACACATCTATAAACTAATAAATTTAAAATGAAGAGGTTTAAATGAGAACATCTAATATTCTGTATGTTATAGCTGGCATTATCTTCATTATGTCAACAACGACTTACGCAAGCGAAAAAGTACCGAAAGGTGCGTTAGTTGTTCGTTACGGCGCCGCAAATATGGATGAGAATTATGAAAATCAGGATGGATACCCTGATAATTTGCAAAATGTTTCGGCTCTTTGCTCCCGAAAAGACTCTGGCGCGAACCAGGATTTAGTAAATGAGTTAATAGGCTCGGATAAGACCCGAAAGAGCATCTGGAAAAAAGCTGGAGCGACTAAAGCCTCAACTTTAATAAATAAAAATGCCAAAATTGAATCAGACCCGCTACCAAAGAATCCGAATCATTGTTTAATCAGTAACATTAGCTTAGCGAATATCAAAGGGACATGGGTTATTTATGTTAACCCCCCAGAGTTAAGTGTTCATGGACAATAACTCGCGGTCTTAAAAGAACTGCATTTATTGGTATAGAACAAATGATGGGTAGATATATGCCACGGGTTATCATGATTGGACTCTAATGTGTATCTACTATCAATTCAAAAAAAACACTTCACTAATTACGGAGGGGATATGCATTACTGAAAGATGTAATATGCTTATAAACATATATAATTAATGTGATTATTTTTAATTCGAGTGTTTCATTTTCAGCATAAGCGAAGGCTCAAACTATATGGCTAGTAATTTAACAAATAACTTGTCATGTAAGGTTATATCATCATCTACATCTAACCTAAATCAAATGTTTTCATGTTGATTTCATTTGATGTTTAGGAAAAACAATATTATAGGAGTTTGCTATGTTCAATGAAAATGCAGTACAGTCGGCACATGAATATTTCAGAAAAATTTATGATTTAAAAGATGCTGAGATTCTTTCAGAGGATCTTCCGCTTGTTCAAGGGCTTTCTAAGGAGGGCGCTGTTCAATATCAAACATATCAATTTAATGATGCTCCAGAAGCGTTGAAGGAACAGGTCAAAGTAGGCCGTTTATTAATGGAACGCTTCGTAGGTGTAGCCAGTGCAGCTGTTAATAAAAAGGCACCCAGTAGCACCGACAAGTATAATTTCGAGCAATGGCAAGAAGTCACTAAGCATCTTACTAATGCGTTTTTCACAGATCCTGTTTCAGGTGACAGAAGTTTAAATACGTCAGTACAAGGTATTGAGATTGCCAAAAGTGTAATTAACTTTGCATGTAACGTTATAGCAGGCGATGTTACAGCCTTCGCAAATTTCCTGAAGGGATTTGGTGACGGCCTCAGTGCACAAATGAGTAAAACGCAAGCTGCCTATAATTATTTATATGCATATTCTACTCATGATTTATTCAAAGATCAAAGCGGTAACGTATTTTACAAACCTAGCTTTCTTGTATATGGAACTTACTTTAGCCAGGAGCAAAAGAAAATATCTACATCCTGTGCTTCATATAATGAAGTCAACCTTAATTTTGGTGTAAACACAATCGGCGGGACATTTAAAATTGAAGAATACATGAGCAATGATAAGTTTAAGGCATCAGTCGATGATTTTCTGGATAAATTTGAAGGAAAATCAATTAAAGATACAGATTCATACTTTGACGGGATATTTAATAACTCATCCCCTTCTGCATCTTATCAATACAAAAAGTCAGAATAAGCCTATTTACCCAATCAAGGGAGATGATTGACTTATTTAAAAGACTATAAGAGAGTAGGCATTATTTGCCTACTCTCTGTTTTTACAAAAAGCACGTCTCCGGCGTGTAAAAAGAGTCTGCTGCGATATGCCTGCTATACCAGCATTCGCTGACGGTAAAACGTGTACCAGCAAATACCTATCAAAGTAATGAGCACCATGAAAGTACGCTCGCCGTCAGATACAGCCCAATGCCATAGGCCAGGTGCGCGAGCAGGCTCAGCGAACGCGCCAGCCACGGTCGGGGAGTCCGTGAGGCCGCGACGCCAAAACCAAATGCGGGCTGCAGGATCAAGAACGGCGCCAATAAGGTTACGACCCCTGACAGCAGCGCTGTCGCCAGAGTGGGGGCATAAAACCAATCGGCGCCGCTCAACATAAACGGCACAGCCGCAAAAGCGATACCGATTAAATAATGGCATAACCAGCCGGTAAAACGCTCTCCGTGTAGCGGAGGGGTTGCGGTGATGGTGTTATGTCGCACTGTCCCCCGCGCAAGCCATAACGCCCAGCGACCGACCAGCGCATAGTTCAACGGCGCAATCTTGAGTATATGCTTCTGAAAGAGCGACCATAAATCCATGACTAACGTCGCGCCGATCCCCGTTACTAAAATTTGCACAACAACCATGATATTCAATTTCTTCTTCCTTTTTATGCGTCAATGCTACTCTGTCGACGAGTGTGCAACTTAAAGCGAGGTTCAAGTCAATCATGAAAGAACTGGATATCAGCGAGGTCGCGGCGCTTTCCGGCATTGCGCCTTCAGCGCTGCGGTTTTATGAAAAGAAAGGCTTAATCAAGCCGATCGGTCGCCATGGTCTGCGAAGGCAGTACCATGAAAATGTGTTGAGTAAGCTGGAACTGATCGTGCTGGGACAGGCCGCCGGTTTTTCGCTTGCGGAGATAGCCGAGATAGTTAACGCTGACGGCAAGATAGCGATTGATCACCAACGCCTTGAGCAGCGCGCGCAGGAAATTGATAACACCATTCGTCGGTTACAGCTGTTAAGCCAGGGGCTAAAACACGCTGCCCGCTGTACTGCGCCGGAACATATGCAATGCCCTGAATTTAAAAAAATTGTGGCAAAGGGCATTAGATTGTTTAAATAAACACTCCAGCACTATGGCTTGATGGATGAGAATTAGCGCATCGAGGCGCAAACCATTATCGCCACGCCTTGTTCTGGAGTACCACCCTGTAGCCATCTGGATCAACGAACGTTTGGCCATTGATATCCCAATAAGGGTTAAAAGAATTCGTCAAATTAAAGCCTGCTTCGCGCATTCTGGCGCAAGCATCTAACCACCCTTTCTTATCCGGGTAATACAGCACGAGTAGATCCTCCTCCGTCTGCAAGGGTTGTACTGGATGATATTGGCACCAGGTGAATTCTATATGCCAGCCCAATCCCTCTCGCCCTAACATTATTCCATCAAAACCATCGTGATCGTTAAATTCAGCAATTTTGTGTAAGCCCAATCCTTGACAGTACATCAAACAGGACCTTGCAAGATCGGTGACGGGTTTGGCGATACGCATATGAGTAAACATCCGGAATTCTCCTTGAGAGGATATGGTGTGAAGGTTGGGATCCGGTTTGAGTTTACACGCTATGAGGTGGTGAATTTGTCGCTGAGAGCCCCCCACTTCCGCCTGATAAAAAAAGGGCACCTCACCCCGCGTACACAGAGAGAACGGGATGACGTGCCAAGGTGCTAAATGAAAAAGTGATTATTTGTGATTAGCGATTCATCTGAAACAGAGACATGCCCTGCATATCGCTGAAAGTTTTATAAGATGCCTGCAGCGCCGCCTGCTGCATAAAATAAGAAGAGATAGATTCCGCAAGGTCAGCATCGGTCAGGGCGCTCATCTGCAGCTGGTTGGTCATATCACGCTCTTTACCGATGCTATCGAGCTGATCCATTTCCTGCAGCTGGTTGCCCAGCTCGGCGCGCACGCTCAATACCTTGTTGTAGGAGTTATCGAGGCCGCGATTAGCCTTCGCCAGCGCATCGTTCACCTGCTGTTTGGTGGCGTCATCGGCCCCCTGCAGCGGCGTTTTCAACGCTTCCAGCGCAATATCGATACTGGCGAACACATCGGCGACCGGCGCGCTGCCGTCCGGCTCCGGCTTCGGATTGCTGGTCAGCGCCATAAATACCGAATTACCGGTATGGCCGATGGTCATCGTACGGTTGGCGTCAACCTTCTGTTCCACGGTTTTATCGCCGCCCTGATAGCTAATCTTGCCGTTAGTATCGACAAACGGCGGCTTATCATTCTCATAGCCGCCAAACAGGTAGCGTCCGTTGCCGTCGGTACTGTTGGCCTGGTTCAGCAGTTGATCCTTCAGCCCCTGTAGCTGGGTCGCCAGCGAATCGCGGTCGTTATCGCTCTCGGTGCCGCCGGCGTTAACGATCAGCGCCTTGATATCAGAAATCGTCGAGGTGGCTCCGGAAAGCACGGTCTCTTCCATCGATACGCTCTGGCGGGCGAAAGTACGCGCCAGGGTGTACTGATTGTTCTCGGCCTGCGATTGCGACAGCATCACCGCGCGCGATGCCGCCAGCGGATCGTCGGAGGGATTAATCACCTTCTTGCCGGTTGAAAGCTGCTCGGCGGCCTTCATAAACAGCGACTGATTGCCGGTGATGCCGGTCATGTTCTGTTGGTACATCATGCTGGTGCTCATGCGCATGCTGTCAGTTCCTCAATACAATCAACGAATATTCAGCAGCGCGTCGAACAGCGAGCTGGCGGTCTGGATCACCTGGGCGTTCGCCATGTAGTACTGCTGGAAACGCAGGAGCTCGCCATACTCTTCGTCGAGGTTTACCCCGGAGAGCGACTGCTGTTGACGGGCCAGTTGGGTGACGATACTGGACTGCGATTCGCTGCTCACCTTCGCGGCGGCGGTCTGGTTGCCCACGCCGCTGACGATCCCGGCGTAGGCGCCGCTAAGCGTCGCTTTGCCATCCACCAGGTTTTTGGTCTGCAGATCGAGCAGTTTTTTAGCGTTATCGTTATCGCCGCGGCCGCTGTCATCTTTACCGGCGGCGGCGATTTTCGCTGAATCGGTAATCGCCACTTTCAGGTTGCCCGCCACGTCGCTGACCGGCTTCACCGTAAAGCTATCTTTCTGCTGCGGGTTGCCATCAATACTGACTTCGAGTCCATCAAAGCTCAGCGTCGGGTTACCGTCTGCATCTTTACCGGCGGTGGCGTTGACTTTGACGTTGTCCGGCAGACGGCTGACCTGCCAGTTGGCGCCGTCATACTCCACGCGGTAGTCGTTGGCTTTTACCTTGCTGGTATCGGTATACGAGACCGACAGCGAGGCATCGCCGGTATTGCGCGTATTATCAACCACCCGCGCGCCGCTGAAGCTGAAGAAATCGCCCCCCTGCTCACCGTTGAGATCGAAGCCCTCGCGGTGCTGTTGGTTAAAGCTATCGGCCATCGCCAGCGCCAGTTGGCCGAGCTGATTGCGCACGCCGTCCAACGTCTCGCTGCGAAAACGCAGCACGCCGCTCAGGCTGCCGCTGGTGATTTGCCCTTCCGGTACTTCGCTGGCGCCGCTGCCGCGGTTATAGCCGAGAGTCAGGCGCGAAGGGTCGCTGCTGGAAGGGATCGCTTCCACCTGATAGCTGTTGTTGCCCTGCACCAGGGTCAGGCCGTTGGCGAAGGAGACGGTATAAGCGTCGCCGTCCTGCTGGGTTACCTGAACGCCCACCAGTTGGTTGAGTTCGCTGACCAGCTGATCGCGCTGATCGAGCAGCGCGTTCGGTTCGCCGCTGGCGCTGCCGCGCAGGCGGGTAATCTCATCGTTAAGACGGGCAATCTGCTGGCTATAGCTGTTAATCTGCTGGGCGGTGTCGTTAATCTGCTGATTAACGCCGCTGTCCATGTCGCGCAGATATTTATCGGTATTATTAAACTGGTTGACCAGGCCGTTAGCCTTACCCAGTACCGTCTGGCGCGCCGCGTCGTCGCCGGCGTTGCTCACCAGGTTCTGCAAATTGGTGAAAAAATCCTGCAGGCTCCCCGAGAGGGTATTAGTTTTGCTGGCCAGCAGGTTATCGATCTGCGAAATCTTTTCGTAGTAGGCGTTCTGCGAACCGGCCGCGCTCTGCGCGCCGCGCAACTGGTTAGTGATGAACTGGTTATATTCGCGGTTCACGCTGGTCACGGTCACTCCGTTACCGATAAAACCGTTCATAGTGGCCAGGCCGCCGTTTTGGGCCAGAATCGCCGTCTGCCGGTTATAACCCGCTACGTTGTAGTTAGAGATATTGTTGCTGACGGTACTGAGCGCCACCTGCGCCGCATTCAGTCCGCTCATCGCCGTATTGATTAAGCTATTGGACATCAGGGTTCCTTATGCTGCCAAGTCAATTCGCTCAGCTTGCCCTTGTTATCGGTCAGAGAAGTAAAAACTTGAGTAAATCTGCCTGCAAAATTCCGCAGCCGCTTTTATGCCGGATGGCGCTACCGCTTACCGGGCTACAGCACTGTGCGATGTGGTAGCCCGGACAAGGCGCGACCTTCGAACCTAGAACAGATCGTTAATATCCGCGGCATAGGCTTTCACCGCCTGCGCCCCTGCGTGCTTCATCTGCTGAATCACGCTGACCAGCTTGCTGGCGTATTGCGGGTCGGTGGCGTAGCCCGCGCGCTGCAGCTCGTGCGCCGCCTGCTCCGGAGTGGACGCTTCGGCAACCGAGGCATAGCGCGGGTTGTTGGTCAGCAGCTTGACGTAATCAGCAATCGCCGAGAAGTACGAATCGTAGACACGGAATTTGGCCTTCACCTTCTTCGCCACGCCCTGTTCAAACTCAGTGGTGGTGATCTCGGTAACCGGCCCCTTCCAGTTGCCCCCGGCTTTAATACCAAACAGGTTGTAGCTCGGCGAGCCGTCGGCGGTCGGGATTTCGCGCTGCCCCCAGCCGGATTCCAGCGCCGCCTGGGCGACAATCAGCTGATGCGGGATCCCGCTGCGCTCACTGGCGGCGCGCGCCGGCATTGACAGACGGGCAACGAAATTGCCGTTGTTGAGCGATAGCGGCGCGGCGACCGGCGGCGCTTTCGGCACCGCCCGGCGGATCATCTGCTCCAGCGCCTGATTCGGCAGCGTCTGCAGCACCTCATTATCCAGCGCCATCGGCGCGGTGCCCGCCGTTTCGCTGGGGACCGCGTTGGCGTTGCTCATCTGCTTGACCATCATGTCGGCCAGCCCTAATCCCTTTTGCGACATCTGCTGAGCAATCTGCTGATCGTACATCGAGGTGTAGAGCCGGGTCTGGTCGCTGCTGAGTACGCCATCCTGTGGTAGCGCGGCGCGCATGCTCTTTAGCATCATCTGTACAAACATGCCTTCGACCTGCTGCGCCACCTGCTTGAGGTTGCCCTGCGGATCGGCGGCGGCATCGCGCTTCAGGCTGTTCAGCGCCTGGGCGTCATAGGCGGCGCCCGACATCGCCATAACATCGCTGGCCATTAGATAATTTCCAGTTTGGCGCGCAGGCAGCCGGCGCTTTGCATGGCTTGCAGAATCGACATCAGGTCGATTGGCGTCGCTCCCAGCGCGTTCAGCGCGCGCACCACGTTGTTGAGGTTGGCGCTGGCGTTGATTTTCTGCAGTGAACCGCCCTGCTGCTGCATTGAAATCTGGGTATTTGGCGTTACCACCGTCTGGCCGCCGCCAAACGGCGTCGTCGGCTGGCTGACGCTGGTTTGTCTATCGACCACCACCGACAGGTTGCCCTGAGCCACCGCGCAGGAATCAAGGATCACCTCGCGATTCATCACCACCGAACCGGTACGCGAGTTGATGATCACTTTGGCGTCCATGGCGCCAACGTTAACGTTGATATTCTGGATCTCGGCGAGGAAACGCACCTGCGAGCTATTGCCCTGCGGCACCAGTACCTGAATGGTACGCGCATCGAGCGGCGATGCGGTGCCGCCGCCGCGCTGGCGATTAATCGCATCGCTAATCTGCTGCGCGAGGGTGAAATCTTCATCATTGAGCTGCAGGTTGAGCACCCCACCGCTGCCGAACGTGGTCGGCAGTTCGCGCTCGATGGTGGCGCCGTTGCTGATGCGTCCGCCGGCCAACTGATTGACCTGTACGCTGCTGCCGCCCGCCGCCGCGCCAGCGCCGCCTACCAGCACGTTGCCCTGGGCCAGCGCATAAACCTGGTTATCCACCCCTTTGAGCGGCGTCATCAGCAAGGTCCCGCCGCGCAGGCTTTTGGCGTTGCCCATTGATGAGACCACCACATCGATATTCTGCCCCGCGCGCGCGAAAGGCGGCAGCTTCGCCGTGACCATCACCGCGGCGACGTTCTTAAGCTGCATGTTGGTGCCCGGCGGCACGGTAATACCGAGCTGCGATAGCATGTTGCTCAGGCTTTGGGTGGTAAACGGCGTTTGCATGGTCTGGTCGCCGGAGCCGTCGAGCCCCACCACCAGGCCGTAGCCGATTAAGGCGTTATCGCGCACGCCCTGTACCGTCACCAGATCGCGAATACGCTCCGCCGTCGCCGGTAAGCTGGCCGCGCCGATTAATAGCGCAATGATGAGTTTTTTAACCATGTGAATCTCTTTTCAGTAACAGCGCCAATGGCCCGCTCATTAGTACGGGGAGACGTTGAGGAAGAACCGCTGCAGCCAGCCCATCGTCTGCGCTTCATTGATGTAGCCGTTGCCGACATACTCGATGCGCGCGTCCGCCACCTGCGTTGAGGTAACCGAGTTGCTACCGCTGATGGTGCGCGGGTTAACCACCCCGGAGAAGCGGATGAACTCGGTGCCCTGGTTAATGGCGATCTGTTTTTCCCCCACCACGTGCAGGTTGCCGTTGCTCAACACCTGATTAACGGTGACGGTAATGGTGCCGTTGAAGGTGTTATTGGCGTTCGCCCCGCCTTTACCGCCGAAACTGTTATCGCCGGAAATATCCATATCGGCGCGGGCGTTGCCCAGCAGGCCGTCTAAGTAGCGCGGCGCGGTGGCGACGCCAAACTTGCTGGAACCGTTACGGCTGGCATTGGCGGAAGAACTCTTGCTGGCGCTGACGTTTTCCTGCAGCACAATAGTCAACGTGTCGCCAACATTGCGCGGGCGGCGGTCTTCGAACAGCGGCTGATAGCCGTAGTTCATCGGCTGCGCAGCCTGAAAAATTGAGCCGTTCGGTACCGGCGCGGTCGGCGGCGCGGGCTGCGCCGAGGTCGAACCATCGACCAACGGTTTATGCGGAATGTACGCGCAGCCGCTCAGCGTCAGCATCACCATGCCCGCCAGCAAGCGTTGTCCCTGGCGCGGCAGGGTGGCCATCGAATGTGTGGTTACCACGGGGTATCGCCTTTGTTACACCAAAAAAGCGACGGGCGCGGCAGGCGACGCCCGTCATCAAACATTACAGTTGGGTCAGCTTCTGCAGCATCTGATCCGACGTCGAAACCGCTTTGCTGTTGATCTCATAGGCGCGCTGGGTCTGGATCATATTGACGAGCTCTTCCGCCACGTTGACGTTCGAGGTCTCCACATAGCCCTGGTAGAGCATACCGGCGCCGTTCAGACCCGGCGTGCTCTCATTCGGCGCGCCAGAGCTCTCCGTTTCCTGGTACAGGTTCTCGCCCACGCTTTCGAGGCCGCTGTCGTTAATAAAGGTGGTTAACGTCAGTTGCCCGACCTGCTGGGCGGCGGTCTGCCCCTGCTGGGTGACGCTCACGATGCCATCGCGGGCGATGGTAATGGTCAACGCGTTGGCCGGAATAGTGATCGCCGGCTGCACCTGGAAGCCGCTGGCGGTCACCAGTTGGCCGTTCTGATCGATCTGGAACGAGCCGTCGCGGGTGTAAGCCTGGCTGCCGTCCGGCAGCAGCACCTGGAAGAAGCCCTGGCCTTTAATCGCCACGTCTTTGCTGTTGTTGGTCTGCGACAGGTTGCCCTGGCTATGCAGACGCTCGGTGGCGACCGGGCGCACGCCGGTACCGATCTGCAGGCCGGAAGGCAGCGTGGTCTGCTCGGAGGACTGCGCCCCCGGCTGGCGCATGGTCTGATACAGCAGATCTTCAAACACCGCGCGCTGGCGTTTAAACCCGTTGGTGCTGACGTTCGCCAGGTTGTTGGCGATCACGTCCATATTGGTCTGCTGCGCATCAAGACCGGTTTTCGCAATCCATAAAGAGGGAATCATTGGTTATTTCCTTTGGCCGCGGGCCGACTGGCTATCAGCTTACTGACAGCAGAGAGTTCGCCCGCTGTTCGTTCTCATCCACGCTGTGGATGACCTTCATTTGCATTTCAAAGCGACGGGCGTTGGCGATCATATCGACCATGGTCTCCATCGGCTTGACGTTACTGCCCTCCAGCACGCCCGGCATGACCCGCACCTGCGGGTCGTTGGCCAACAGATTGCCGCGGCGCTGCTGGGTTTCCGGGGTCAGGCGGAACAGGCCGTCATCGCCGCGCATTACTTCGCGCGCGTCGGCTTTCACCAGCTTCAGGCGGCCAATTTGCGCGATGGTGTTCGGCGGATCGCCGGGGTTCAGCGCCGAAATCGTGCCGTCGGCGGCGATAGTGATTTCCGCCGACGGCGGTACCTCAATCGGCCCGCCGTCGCCCTGCAGCGGCATTCCCTGCACCGTCAACTGACCGTTAGCTGAAACCTGAATGCTGCCGTTGCGGGTATAGGCTTCGCCGCCGCCCGGCAGGCTGAGTGCCAGAAAACCGTCCTGCTGCAGCGCCACGTCCAGCGGGCGCCCGGTGTAGTTCAGCGCCCCCTGGCTCATATCGGCGCCCGGCGTCGAGGCCGCCACCAGCGTGCGGGTGGCGAGGCTCGGCCCGTCAACCGGCACCGCGCGTAGCGCGGCGAGCTGGGCGCGAAAGCCCGGCGTCGAGGCGTTGGCGAGATTGTTGGCGGTAATCGACTGTTGCTCCAGCGTCTGGCGCGCGGCGCCCATCGCGGTATAAATCGCGTGATCCATAACTCAGTTCCGTTAGCGCAGGCTGACCAGCGTCTGCAGGATCGAATCCTGCGTCTTGATGGTCTGGGCGTTGGACTGATAGTTACGCTGGGCGACAATCATGTTCACCAGCTCCTGGCTCAGGTCGACGTTGGACGATTCCAGCGCGCCGCTGGTCAGTTTGCCAAAACCGCCGCCGCCGGAGAGTCCCACGCGTGGCTGGCCGGAGGCGCCGGTCTCCTGCCAGACGTTATCGCCCTGCGACGCCAGACCTTCCGGGTTGGAGAAGTTGGCCATCACAATCTGCCCCAGGACCTGGGTCTGCTGGTTGGAGTAGATACCGACGACGGTACCGTCATCATTAATCTGGAAGTTGGTGTATTCGCCGGCGGCATAACCATCCTGCGCCACTTTACTCACCGAATCGCTACCGACGTTCTGCTGCATACTACCGGCGAAGCTAAGCGTGAAGTTCTGCGCCGGTGCGCCGTCTTTCGCGCTCATCGGAATGGTCATGCTGAACTCGCCCGCCTGGCCGTTAACGCTCACCAGGTTGCCGCTGGTATTGAACTCCATGGTGCCCGCGCTGACCGCAGCCGCGCTGCCGTCCTGGGTATAGACCTGCCATTTGTTATCGTCGGTTTTCACGAAATAGGCGTTGATGTTGTGGGCGTTACCCAGCGAATCGTAGGCGGTGATGGTGTTGACGTAGTTGTAGCTATCCTGCTTCGCCGGGTCGAAGGTTTTGTTCTCCGGCACTTTATGCGTGGACTTCAGGTTGGCGACCATTTCACCGGAAGTCGACGCTTTGGCGTTCATCATCCCTTCCGGAATGCTCAGCGGTACCGGGTTGGCGCCCTGCTGAATGGTCGGCGGCGTGCCGGCGGCCGGATAGCCGGTAAGCTGCAGCCCCTGCATATTGGTCAGATTGCGGTTTTCGTCCAGCTTAAACTGACCGTTGCGGGTATAGAAAATACCGCCGTCTTTATCCTGCATGCGGAAGAAGCCGTTGCCGTTGATCGCCACATCCAGCGCGCGGCTGGTGCCGGTGGTGGTGCCGCCTTTAAAGTTCTGGGTGATCCCGGAAACTTTAACCCCCAGCCCGACCTGCGAACCGGCAAACATATCGGCGAACGACACGCTGCCGGATTTGAAACCCGCGGTCGCGGAGTTAGCGATGTTGTTGCCAATCACGTCGAGATTGGTGGCCGCCGCGTTTAAGCCGCTGACTGCCTGAGAAAAGGCCATGTTACTCTCCAAATATTTAGGGTATCGATAAAATCCAGATGCGAATTACAGGATCTGCCGCACTTCCTCGAGGCTGGCGTTACCGGCCAGGCCGAGATCCAGCTTCGCGCCGTTGCTGTCGTTAATCACGCCGTTAACCATGCCGAAGTGTAGGCTGCGCGCCACCAGTTGCTCGCCGTTGCCCTTGGCGTTAATCGCCACTTTATAGGCGCCGTCCGGCGCGGCGGTACCATCATCCAGCGAGCCGTCCCAGGTGAAGGCGTGCACACCGGCGGTGAGGCCGCCAATCTCAATGGTCCGCACCACCTGGCCGTTGGCGTTGGTGATGGTTGCCGTGACCTGATCGGCGGCGCGCTCCAGCTCGACGCCAAACGGCGTGGTGCTGACCTGCCCTTCTTTACTGCCGACCAGAATGTTATTACCCGGTACCATCACGCCGTGGCCGATCAGCGCGCTGGCCTGCAGCGACTGGTTGCTGTTGATCTGCCCGGAGATCGCGCCAAGGGTGGTGTTGAGTTTTTCGATGCCCTGTACGGTATTAATCTGCGCCAGCTGCGAGGTCAGCTCGTTGTTCTGCATCGGGTTGGTCGGGTCCTGATTTTTCAACTGCGCCACCAGCAACGTCAGGAAGCTGTTATGCAGATCCTGGCTGGTGCTGCTTTTGCTGGCGGAATCAAGAACCGCGTTATTGGTCGATTCATTGGTGGTTGCGGCGATAGCCATCGGGATCTCCGGTTACTGACCCAATGTCAGGGTTTTCATCATCATCGACTTAGTGGTGTTGAGCACTTCGACGTTGGCCTGATAGCTGCGGGAGGCGGAGATGGTGTTAACCATTTCACTCACCACATCGACGTTCGGCATCCGCACATAACCCTTAGCATCAGCCAACGGGTTGCCCGGTTGATAAACCATCCGCGCGGGCGCCGGGTCATCGACCACCTGCGAGACGCGCACGCCGCCGGTCTGCTGCCCTGGCGCCGCGGCCACTTCGAACACCACCTGCTTCGCGCGATAGGGTTCGCCATCCGGGCCGGTGACGCTATCGGCGTTGGCCATATTGCTGGCGCTGACGTTCATCCGCTGCGACTGGGCCGAGAGCGCCGAGCCGGAGATATCAAAAATATTGAGTAAAGACATTCGCCTTATCCTTGTTGCAGCACCGACATCATCCCTTTGATCTGACCGTTGAGCAGCGTCAGGTCGGTCTGATATTTCAGGCTGTTGTCAGCGAAGTTGGTGCGTTCGCGATCCATGTCCACCGTGTTGCCGTCCATCGACGGCTGGTCCGGCACCCGGAACAGCAGATCCAGCTCCGGCGGCTGCATGGTTTGCGCCGGAATATGGCGCGCCGCCGTCAGGTTAAGCGCCATGCCGTTGCCGTTTACCCGCCCCTGTTGCAGGACTTTATTCAGTTGGCTGGCGAAATCGATATCCCGCGCCTGATAGCCCGGCGTGTCTGCGTTGGCGATATTGGCGGCCAGTATTTCCTGGCGCTGGGCGCGCAGGTTCAGCGCCTCCTGGCCAAAACGCAGAGCAGCGTCCAGTTTGTCGAGCATGCTCCCTCCGCAAGGTTAGAATTTGGAGCCGACAGCATAAACGCCCCCTGTGCCAACCTATCGCGGGAATAGGGGCAAAATGGGGCGCTATTTATCTGTTTAGTCCCTCGGGGCAGCCGTTACACTTAACCCCTTTCCGGGTGGCGTGAGGGGAACGCGATGAAAAGTAAAATCCTGCTGGTCGGCCTGCTGTGCAGCCTGAGCGCCCGCGCCGACACGCTGGCGACGCAAATCGAAAGCTTCATTAAAAGTAAATTCAACGATAATGCCGTACAGGTGAAAGTGCTGGTGCGCACGCCGCCCGCTCAGTGGCCGCCGTGTGAATTACCGCAGCTGTCGCTGCCGCCCAATGCGCGAATCGGCGGCAATATCAGCGTCTCCGCCCGCTGCGGGCAGGAGCGGCGGTTTATTCAGACCCAGGTGCAGGTATTTGGCCGTTATCTGGCGGCGGCGCGCGGTATTAGCGGCGGAACGCCGCTGACCCCAGCGGATGTGGTGCTAAAATCAGGCAGGCTCGATACCCTGCCGCCGCGTACGCTGACCGACAGCAAAAAAGCGCTGGGCGCCGTGACGCTGCGAAATATCAGCCCAGGCCAACCGCTGACGCTGTCCATGCTGCGTCGCGCTTGGGTGATCAAAGCCGGTCAGCCGGTACAGGTCATGGCCGAGGGCGATGGCTTTAGCATCAGCGGTTCCGGTAAAGCAATGAATAACGCGGCAGCCGAAGATAGCGTGCGCGTGCGCATGGTTTCCGGCAAAATCGTCAGCGGTATCGCCGGGGAGGATGGCGCCATCCGTATTACGTTATAAAAAAGTAAAGGTTTGCCAGCCCCTGCCGATAACCCCATTAGAAACCCATTTTGGAGATGGACCATGAGTATCGATCGCACCCAGCGGTTACAGCCGGTTTCCACGGTGCAGCCGCGTGAAACCCCGGCCGACAACCCGCTTCAGCCGCGTAAGGCCGCCGCGGCGGAAACCGCCGTTAGCGCCACCAAAGTGAAACTGAGCGATGCGCAGGCGCGGCTGATGCAGCCAGGCACCCAGGATATTGATATGAACCGGGTCGAGGCCATCAAACAGGCGATTCGCAGCGGCGAACTGAAAATGGACGCGGGCAAAATCGCCGACGCCCTGCTGCAGGATGCGCACAACGATATCCAGCGCCTTGCCGGTAGCAAAACAGATAAGGCCTGATGATGGACAGATTACGCACTCTGCTGGATAAACTGGCGGAAACCCTGCGGGCGCTGGATGACGTGCTGGCGCAAGAGCAACAGTTGCTGTGTGCGGATGAACTGCCCGGCGTAGCGCTGCAGCGCGTCACCGATAGCAAGAGTCAACTGCTGGCGACGGTAGCCTGGCTTGAACAACAGCGTCCGGCGCTGGAAGCTAACCTTGCGCTACGCGCGCCTTACCCCGGCCATGAAAGCTTCGGCGAAAGCTGGCGGCAGATCCAACAGTTAAGCCAGAGCCTGCGTGAAAAGAATCAGCATAACGGCCTGTTGCTCAATCAACAGATCGCCCATAACCAGCAGGCGCTGGCAATTCTTAGCAAGAATAATAAATCGCTGTACGGGCCGGATGGCCAGTCGCGCGCCGCGAGTCTGCTGGGCCGTAAAATCGGCGTCTGAATTCCTTTCTCTGTATTTCCCCAATGGCGACGGTTACCCGTAGCGCCGTTTTTTGTCAGGTGGCGCTACGCTTACCTGACCTACGCCGGCATGTGATCTGTAGGCCCGCGCAAGCGTAGCGCCGCCGGGCAATAACCGCGGATAACGAGCCATTTTCGCGCCGGATGGCGGCTGCGCCTTATCCGGCCTACGGTCTGTATTAATACAAAACTTTCCCCCGCGACTACTGATAATTAACGATAACCTGATTGGCAATCGCCCGCAGCGGCGGGTTTAACGGCCCGCGGGTCTGTACGGAATAGACAAACCGCAGCGGCCCTTCTGCCGCCTCGCCTGCCAACGCGTGGCTGGTACCGCTGGCGCTGGTCAGCGGAATACAGCGATTCAGGCTACACAAATGCACCAGCAGCCCCGCCGGCTCCGCTGACAGCAGACGATAGCGCCAGCTAACGGTCTCGATGCGCGCATTGCCGCCGGGTAGCGTATTGGGCGGCAGCAGCGCGGAGGAAGAATCACTCATCCCACCCTGTTCAAGAGTGACGCCGGGCCCTTCGGCAATCCATGAGCCCGACGCCGCGCCGGCGGCAACCGGCAATAAAAGGCACAATAAAGGAAGAAAGCGCGTCATCAGGCCGCTCCAATGGTTGAGGTCATGCGAATCTGGCGATCGTCGTTGATCTCCAGGTTGGAAAGCACCGCCATCTGCGGCAGGCTACGACGCAGGAAGCGTGCCAGTAGCGGGCGCAGCGCGTGGTTAACCAGCAGCACCGGCGGCGCGCTGAGCATCTCCTGGCGCTGCAGCGCCTGCCGCGCCTGCTCAAGCAGGCGGTCGGCAAGCCCCGGTTCGAGACCGCCGCCTCCCTGCAGCGCCTGTAGCAGCAGTCGTTCCAGTTGGGTATCCAGGCCGATAACCTGAATTTCGCCGTTGCCGGGGAACCACTGCTGGGCAATGGCCCGCCCCAGCGCCACGCGCACGACGGTGGTCAGCTCGTAAGGATCGCTTTGCGTCGGCGCATGCTCCGCCAGCGTCTCGATAATGGTACGCATATCGCGGATCGATACCCGCTCGGCCAGCAGGTTCTGCAACACCTTATGCAGCGTGGTCAGCGACACCACGCCCGGTACGAAATCTTCGGTCAGCTTCGGCATCTCCTGCGACACGCGGTCGAGCAGTTGCTGCGTCTCCTGGCGGCCAAACAGTTCGCTGGCGAACTGGCCGATGAGGTGGTTGAGATGGGTTGCCACCACCGTACTGGCCTCCACCACCGTATAGCCCTGGATTTGCGCCTGCTCGCGCAACGCGCTATCGATCCACACCGCCTCCAGACCGAAGGCCGGATCGATGGTTTTATCCCCCGCCAGCTCGCCGATGGCATTGCCGGGGTTAATCGCCAGCCAGCGCCCAGGCTGCGCTTCGCCGCTGCCAATTTCCACTCCTTTCATCAGAATGCGGTAGCGGGCGGGCGCCAGTTCGAGGTTATCGCGAATATGCACCACCGGCGGCAGATATCCCATCTCTTGGGCGAATTTCTTGCGGATCCCGCGGATTCGCCCCAGCAGCTCGCCATTTTGCTGAAAATCGACCATCGGGATTAGCCGGTAGCCCACTTCCATACCCAGCGGATCTTCCAACTGGACATCGGCCCAGCTGGCTTCCGCGGCCTGGGTGTTCTCCTGCACTATGGGTTCGTCGGCGGCTTTCGGCGCCTGTTTTTCACGGCCGCGCAGCCACCAGGCCAGCCCGAGCAGCGCGGCGGTAAACAGCAGGAAGACCAGGTTCGGCATCCCCGGCACCAGCCCCAGCAGCCCAAGTACCGCGGCACACAGCAGCATGACCTTTGGGTTATTGAATAGCTGGCCGACCATCTGTTCGCCGACATCCTGATCGGTCGCCACCCGGGTAACGATGACCCCGGCGGCGGTAGAGATCACCAGCGCCGGAATCTGCGCCACCAGCCCGTCGCCGATGGTCAGCAAGGTGTAGCTTTCCGCCGCCGCGCCCAGCTCCATACCGTGCTGCACCACGCCGACCAGCAGTCCGCCGACCACGTTAATCACCATAATCATTAACCCGGCGATGGCGTCGCCGCGGACAAACTTGCTGGCGCCGTCCATCGAACCGTAGAAGTCGGCTTCCTGCGTGACTTCGGCGCGGCGTTTTTTCGCCTCTTCTTCGCCGATAAGCCCGGCGTTCATGTCGGCATCGATCGCCATTTGCTTACCCGGCATGCCGTCGAGCACGAAACGCGCCCCCACTTCGGCGATACGCCCGGCGCCTTTGGTGATAACCATGAAGTTGATCAGTACGAGAATGATAAACACCACGATACCGATGGCGAAATTACCGCCGACCAGGAAGTGACCGAAGGCCTCCACGACCCGCCCCGCGGCGGCGGCCCCGGTGTGCCCTTCCATCAAAATGATGCGCGTCGAGGCGACGTTGAGCGACAGGCGCAGTAGCGTCGAGAACAGCAGAATGGTCGGAAACGCGGCGAAGTCCAGCGTGCGCTGGGTAAACATCGCCACCAGCAGCACCATGATCGACAACGCGATATTGAAGGTGAAAAGCAGGTCGAGAATAAACGCCGGCAGCGGCAGCACCATCATCGACAAAATCAGCAGGATCAAGATTGGGCCTGCCAGCACCTGCCATTGTGTATCTTTAACATTCCCTGGCAAACGCAGCAGGGAGGCCAAATTAGCCATCAGAGTCACTCTCTTTTGCAAAATCCAGTGCTTCCGGCACCGGTAAACGTTGAGGTTTTTTCGGGATCAGGCCGCCCTCGCGCCGCCAGCGGCGCAGCTGATAAACCCAGGCCAGCACTTCGGCGACCGCGGCATAGAGGGTGGCGGGAATATGCTGGCCGATCTCGCTATGGCGATAGAGCGCGCGGGCCAGCGGCGGCGCTTCCAGCATCGGGATACGGTGTTGCGCTCCCAGTTCGCGAATGCGCAGCGCAATCTCCCCCGCCCCTTTAGCCAACACCTTCGGCGCGCTCATTTTTTTATCGTTGTACTGCAGAGCCACGGCATAGTGGGTCGGGTTAGTGACTATCACGTCCGCTTTCGGCACATCAGCCATCATCCGTCGCTGGGCAATCGCCCGCTGCTGTTGGCGGATCCGCCCTTTAACATGCGGGTCGCCTTCCTGATCTTTGAATTCGTCGCGAATATCCTGTTTGGTCATCTTCAGCTTTTTGAAGTGGCTCCACAGCTGATAAAAAACGTCAAATGCCACCATCGGCGTCAATCCGAGCACCACCAGAAATCCGCAATAGAGGATCATCTGCAGCGCATTGGCCAACGCGTCGAGCGGCTGTTGGGTCATCAGATGCAGCATCGCCGCCCAGTTGTGCCACAGGTACAGCCCGGTTACCCAGCCGACCAGCGTGGCTTTGAGGATCCCTTTTAACAGCTCCGCCAGCACCTGAGTGGAGAACATGCGTTTCAGACCAGAAAGCGGATTCAGCCGTTTAAGATCGAATTTGAGCGACTTGGCGCTGAATAAAATGCCGCCAAGCAGCATTGGCGCGGCCAGCGCCACCAGCACCAGCCCGGCCATTACCGGCAGCAATGCCAGCACCGCCTGACGCAGCAGCATTCCCAGCTGGCGCAGCATTTGTTTGTCATTGCTGACCATTCCGTGGTCGAAATGCAGACCCTGCGTCAGCATCTCCGCCAGTTGGCGAGTGATATTGCTGCCGGACATCAGGATAATGGCGAGCCCGGCCACCAGCATCAGCACCGAGGTCAGCTCGCGCGAGCGCGGGATCTGGCCCTCTTCACGCGCCTTCTCCAACCGGTGGGCGGTGGGGGCCTCGCTTTTTTCCAGATCGCTGTCTTCCGCCAAGCCTGCAGTTCCTGTGTCGGGAGGGTAAAGAATGGCGGTCAGCATGCCAAAAAAATGGCGAAGTCATTGGCGGAACAACGGCGAAAAAGAGGGGTTATTTCATGGATGAGGGAAAGGCGGCAGGGGCGCAGCATCCTGCGCCCCGCCTGGTCAGAAACCGAGACTATCGAGCAGATCGTCAACCTGCGCCTGGTTGGCGATGACACCGACGCCGTTCTGGTCAAGCTGCGGGCCGTTGAGCAGGCTATCGTTGGCCCGTTTCTCTTTCACCGGCGGTTCCGGAATGTTTTCCATCAGCACCATCAGCAGCTGCTTTTCAATTTCCTGCACCACGTCCATCATGCGCTTGATAACCTGACCGGTCAGGTCCTGGAAATCCTGCGCCATCATGATTTCCATCAGTTGGGCGTTGGTAAAGGAAGTATGGCCCGGCACCCGATCCAGATACTCACGGGTGTCGGTCACCAGCGCGCGCGCGTCGTCCAGTTCGATCGGATTAGCGAACCACTCATCCCAGCGCGATTTTAGCGCGCTGGCGCCGGACTCCAGTTCGGCCTGGCGCGGCTGCGCCGCCTCCACGCAGCTCAACGCCCGTTCCGCCGCCTGCGCCGTCATGGTGACAACGTAATCAAGACGGTCGCGGGCATCCGGGATCGCCTCGGCCGCCTGGGCAATCGCCTGATCGAGCCCCAGCTCGCGCATGCTGTCGCGCAGCATGCGGGTGAGCTGGCCGATACGGGAGATTATCTCTCCCGCGGTCGCTGCATCGCTGGCAGGCATTGGAATCTCTCTCATCGCCCTCTCCTTACATGCCCAATTTTTCGAAAATCTTGTTGAGCTTTTCTTCCAGCGTCGCCGCCGTAAAAGGTTTCACCACATAACCGCTGGCGCCTGCCTGCGCGGCGGCAATAATATTTTCTTTTTTCGCTTCCGCCGTCACCATCAGTACCGGCATCGCCGCCAGCGCGGCATCGGCACGAATGGTTTGCAACAGTTCCAGACCGTCGACGTTGGGCATATTCCAGTCGGAGACCACGAAATCAAAGCTGCTGGCCCGCAGCTTATTTAGCGCGTCTGCGCCATCTTCCGCCTCTTCGACGTTGTTGAAACCGAGCTCTTTAAGCAAATTTCTGATGATACGACGCATGGTGGAAAAGTCGTCGACGACCAGAAAACGGAGATTCTTATCTGCCATTAC
Organism: Klebsiella sp. 141240; assembly: GCF_050600805.1. NCBI lineage: Bacteria > Pseudomonadati > Pseudomonadota > Gammaproteobacteria > Enterobacterales > Enterobacteriaceae > Klebsiella > Klebsiella sp. 141240. The sequence continues at coordinate 46,275 of NZ_JAQIRK010000017.1, forward strand.
TACCCCTGAACAGTGTCATTTTTAACTCACGTCACACCACGCCGCCGGGACATCCCGGCGGCGTGAAATTAAATTCGCAGCGCCTGGCCGCCGGCTATCTGCGCCAGCATGCGTTGGCTCATGCGCTCCAGCTCAACCACTTCGCTGACCCCGCCGCTGGCGATGGCCTCGCGCGGCATGCCGAACACCACGCAGCTCGCTTCGCTCTGCGCCAGGGTATAGGCCCCGGCGCGATGCATCTCCAGCATTCCCTGCGCGCCATCGTTGCCCATGCCGGTGAGGATCACCCCCAGCGCATTGCGCCCGGCGTGGCGTGCCACCGAGCGAAACAGCACATCCACCGATGGGCGATGGCGATTCACCGCCGGGCCGTCGTGCAACTTGACCTGATAGTTAGCGCCGCTACGCGCCAGCTCCAGATGGCGATCCCCTGGCGCGATATAGGCGTGTCCCGGCAGCACGCGTTCGCCCTCTTCCGCCTCTTTCACCGTGATCTGGCACAGCTTATTCAGCCGTTCGGCGAACGAGCGGGTAAATCCCGGCGGCATATGCTGGGTGATCAGCAGCGCCGGACTGGTGGCCGGCAACGGTTGTAGCACCTGACGAATCGCTTCGGTGCCGCCGGTGGAAGCACCAATGGCGATCAGCTTCTCGCTGCTCAGCAGCGGTCCGTGGCTTAAAATGGCCGGCGGCTGGTCATTGGCGCGCTGCGGCAGCCGCGCCCGTGCGGCGGTACGGATCTTTTCGCCTATCAGTTCGCTGTAGGCCAGCATGCCTTCGCGGATCCCGAGCTGCGGTTTGGTGACGAAATCCACCGCCCCCAGCTCCAGCGCGCGCAGGGTAATTTCCGAACCTTTACCGGTCAGCGATGAAACCATCACCACCGGCATCGGCCGCAGGCGCATCAGCTTTTCGAGGAAATCGAGGCCGTCCATGCGCGGCATTTCGACGTCCAGCGTCAGCACCTGTGGGTTAAATTTTTTGATCAGATCCCGTGCGACCAGCGGGTCCGGGGCCACCGCCACCATCTCCATATCGGCGTGGCCATTGACGATCTCGGTCATCAACTGGCGCATCAGGGCCGAATCATCAACACATAACACTCTGATTTTACTCATTACTTCTCCTTGGTCAGCCCATACACGGTCTGTCCACGCAGGTAGAAATCCCGGCTGATCTGGCTGAAATTCTCGGAGTGACCGGCAAACAACAGCCCCCCCGGTTTAAGCAAGGGGACAAAGCGGCGCAGGATGCGTTCCTGCGTCGGTTTATCGAAATAGATCATCACGTTGCGGCAAAAAATCGCGTCGAACGGCCCCGGCAGCGCCCACTCCGCCGCCAGCAGATTCAGCGGCTGGAAGTTGACCCGCGCCGCCAGCTCCTGACGCACGCGCACCAGCCCCTGATGCGGCCCGGTGCCGCGCAGAAAATAGCGCTGCATCTGGATTGGCGTCAGAGTGCGCAGATCTTCATGGCGATAAATCCCCGCTTCCGCTTTCTCCAGCACCTGGGTGTCAATATCGCTGGCCCAGACCTGGCAACTGCCCGCACGTTCCCCGAGCGCATCACCGAGCGTAATGGCGATGGAATAAGGTTCTTCGCCGGTCGAGGCGGCGGTGCTCCACACGCTATAGTTCCCGGGACGCGAGCGCGCATGCTCCGCCAGAATCGGAAAGTGGTGCGCCTCGCGAAAAAAGGCGGTCAGGTTGGTGGTCAGCGCATTGATAAACGCCTGCCACTCGGCGCTGTGCGGGTCGCTTTCCAGCAGCGCCAGGTAGTCGCCGAAATCATGAATGCCCAGCAGACGCAAACGGCGCACCAGCCGGTTGTACACCATCTCGCGCTTATGCGCCGCCAGCACGATCCCGGCACGCTGATAGATAAGCTGGCTGATGCGGCGAAAATGCGCGTCGGAGAGCGGCAGACGCTGAGCCATCTGCGCCAGCGCCGATCCGCTTTCACGCGCCGCGGTTGATGTCGTCTGCTTCATGCCGACTCACCGGCAAAATACGAGCGGTTTATGCGGTTTGACAATCCAGGGTCTCCTTTACCGTGGATGAGGTTTCCGGCGCGACGAAGTTGTCGTCCGCCAGACGGAATACCGCCACTGCATCGGCGAGGGTAATCGCCTGCTCTTCCAGCGCAGCGGCGGCGGAAGCCGATTCCACCACCAGGGCGGCGTTCTGTTGCGTCACCTGATCCATCTGGGTAACCGCCTGCGTCACCTGCTCGATGCCGCGGCTCTGCTCATCGGAGGCGGAGGCGATTTCGCCCATGATGTCGGTGACCCGGGTGACCGAGCGCACGATGTCCTGCATGGTGGCGCCGGAATTTTCCACCAGCACCGAGCCGTGTTTGACGCGGCTAACGGATTCGTCGATCAGTAGCTTAATTTCTTTTGCCGCCTGGGCGCTGCGGCTGGCCAGGTTGCGCACTTCACCGGCAACCACCGCAAAGCCGCGCCCCTGCTCACCGGCGCGCGCCGCCTCCACCGCCGCGTTAAGCGCCAGAATATTGGTCTGGAAGGCGATGCCGTCGATGACGCTGGTAATAGCGCCGATTTTTTGCGAACTGTTGGCGATGTCGTGCATCGTGGTAACCACGTCATCCGCCAGCTCGCCGCCTTTGGCGGCGGTGGAGGAGGCATCACGCGCCAGCTGCGATGCCTGGCGGGCGTTATCGGCATTCTGTTTTACCGTCGCCGTTAGCTGCTCCATACTGGCGGCGGTCTCTTCCAGCGAAGCCGCCTGTTGTTCGGTGCGCGAGGAGAGATCGTTGTTGCCTTCTGAAATCTCCTGCAGGCCGATAAGAATCGACTCCGCGCCGTCGCGCACCGCACCGACGGTACCAATCAGCGACTGTTGCATGCGCTGCAGGCTGGCAAATAGCTGGCTGATTTCGTTGCGGCCATAGACCTCAATCGGTGCGGAAAGATCGCCGCTGGCGATACGTTCGAAATGGCCGCGAATAATATTCAGCGGCTGCACAAGCATGGTTCGCAGCCACCACATCGCGCTGAGGGTGACCACCAGCAGCATCAGCACCGCCCCGGCAACCAACCAGATTGACCAGCCATAGGCCTGCTGGCTGGAGGCACTGGCTTCATCGGTCGTCGCCTTCGCCAGCTGCAGATATTGCACAAAGTCGGCCTCGAAGCGGTCCTGTATTTTCTGCGTCGGCTGGTCCATAAAGGCCTGCAGGTTGCGATTTTCGAGGAACACGATCAGTTCGCGCAGCGCGCCGCGTAGCTTTTCGTAGCTTTCACGCGTGGCATCGGCCAACTGCTGCTCCTGCTCATCCACGCGAGGCGTGTCGAGGAACTGGTTAAAGTAGAGATCGGCTTTTTGCAGCGAGCTGCGGGCGCCGCCCATCAGCGCATCCACCTGCTCCTGCGGCACCTTCAGCGCCGCGCGGGTACCGGCACGGTTAAGGGTATTTCGCGCCTGTAGCAGCGATACCCAGCTGAGGCTAAGCGCATCGCGCTGCTGGCTACTGACGGTAATACGTTCAAGATTGTGGTTGTCGGCGCGCAGCGCGACGTAAGAGAGCCCGGTGCTGATCAGTTGCATGATGCAAAAGGAGATCAGCAGCAGGAAAAGACTGGTAGAGATACGGATTCGGTTAAACATAGCAATCTCCTTGGTAGCCGGTCTTGGCCGGCTTACAACGCAAGAGAGGCCGCCGCGTGTAGGGATGCGACGGCCGGTACCCGTTAGAACGTCTCCCAGTTATCCTGGTAGTCGCTGGCGCTGGTTTTTTTATGCGTAGCGATGGCGGCAGGCGCGGTTTTATTGCTGACCGGCGCTTTATACTCTTCCTGCCCTTCCGACTTCAGACGGAAGACGGCAACCGACTGCGTCAGCAAGCTGGCTTGCTCTTCCAGCGCGGCGGCGGCGGAGGCCGACTCTTCCACCAGCGAGGCGTTCTGCTGGGTGACGCGATCCATTTCCGCTACCGCCTGGCCGACCTGGTCGATACCGCGGCTCTGCTCATCGGAAGCAGAGGCGATTTCGCCCATGATGTCGGTCACGCGGGTGACCGCATTGACGATGTCGCCCATGGTGTCGCCGGCGCTTTCCACCAGTACCGAGCCCATATCCACGCGGTTGACCGAGTCCTCGATCAGCGCTTTGATCTCTTTGGCCGCCTGGGCGCTGCGCTGCGCCAGGTTGCGGACTTCGCCCGCCACGACCGCGAAGCCGCGGCCCTGTTCACCAGCGCGCGCCGCTTCTACCGCGGCGTTAAGCGCCAGGATGTTGGTCTGGAAGGCGATACCGTCGATAACGCCGGTTATATCGGCAATTTTCTGCGAGCTGCTGGCGATGTCGTGCATGGTTTCCACCACGTTGGCCACCACTTTGCCGCCCTTCTGCGCAGTTTCGGAGGCGCTCAGCGCCAGCTGGCTAGCCTGACGCGCGTTTTCGGCGTTCTGTTTCACCGTCGCCGTCAGCTGTTCCATACTGGCGGCAGTCTCTTCCAGCGATGCCGCCTGCTGTTCGGTGCGCGAAGAGAGATCGTTATTCCCGGCGGCGATTTCCGATGCGCCGCTATAGATGGCATCCGCCCCCTGACGCACGCCGCTTACCGTTTCGATAAGCTCATTCTGCATGTGCTTGAGGCTGGCGGCCAGCACGCCGATTTCATTACGGCTGGTCACCGGGATAGGCTGGGTCAGGTCGCCGGAGGCAATACGTTTGATGTGTTCAATCATGCGGTTCAGCGGGCGCACCAGGATATGGTGGATGCCCATCCACACGCCGACGATCGCCGCCAGCACCACGATGATGACCACAATTAAGGTCCAGATCGCCGAGCTATAAGAGCTGTTGCTACCGTCAACGGCGATTTGGTACAGCTTGCCGTTTTGCTGCAGATAGGCGTTATAAGTCTGCTCGAAATCGTCCTGGTATTTTTGCGTCGGCTGGTCGAAGAAGGCGTTGATTTTACCCTCGCCCAGCAGCTGGATCAGCTCCGACAACGCGCCGTACAGGATGCCATACTGCTGCTTAAGCTTTTCCGTCGCCTGCGGATCCTGACGCGGGTCCTGCGGGATTTTTTCATAGGCGGCGTAGTTACGTTCGGCGCGCGCCAGCTCTTCTTTCGCTTTCGCCAGCAGCTCGTCGATAGTCGCGCCGCTGCCGATTTTGTTGGTATCCATCATGTAGCGGATCCCTGCGCGGTTCAGGGAGTTACGCGCCTGCAGCAGATCGACCCGGCTTTCACTTAGCAGCAACTGCTGCTGACGGATGGTTTGCAGAACGGTGAAGTTCTCTTTATCGCTTTTCAGCGACGAAAAAAACAGACCGCCCGAAATCAGCTGCAATGCGCCAAATAGCACCAGCACTAATAAGAGACTGGTGACGACCTTAATACGATTAAACATGTTTCCCCTTCCTGGAAGCCTGAACGGCCAGGCTTTACGTATGTGACTGAAAGGGTTATCGGCGCGCGGGAGGGGAACTTTATGCCAGGCGGGGACTATTTTTACCGGGCGCGGCAGAGCGCGCCCGGTAGATTAGTGGCTTTTGGCGACGTTATCGACCAGCGCCATCTCTTCGCTGCTGAGCAGCTTTTCGATATCGACGAGAATCAACATGCGTTCGCCGAGCGCGCCAAGACCGGTGAGATACTCGGTCGCCAGCGTCACCGCGAATTCCGGCGCCGGGCGGATCTGTTCAGCGGTGAGAGACAGCACGTCGGAGACGCCGTCGACCACAATCCCCACCACCCGCAGGCCGAAGTTAAGCACGATAACCACCGTGTTTTCATCATAAGAGACGCCCTGCTGGGCGAATTTTACCCGCAGGTCGATAATCGGCACGATCACCCCGCGCAGATTGGTGACACCTTTGATGAAATCCGGGGTGTTGGCGATACGCGTCACCTGGTCATAGCCGCGGATTTCCTGCACTTTCAGAATATCGATGCCGTATTCTTCATTACCGAGGGTAAAAATTAAAAACTCCTGACCTACCGTTTCGCCAGCCAATTTGCTGACGGTTGCTAATCCTGCCATGGTCTGCACCTGTTAATTTTATGAGATGAGTCGTTATGCGGCCGCTGCGCTCAGCAGCTTTTCCCGATTGAGCATTTGCAGCGCCGACACATCGACAATCAGCGCCACGCTGCCGTCGCCGAGGATCGTCGCCGCGGAAATTCCCGGCACTTTGCGATAATTGCTTTCCAGGTTTTTCACCACTACCTGATGCTGGCCAATCAGTTGATCCACCAGCAGCGCGTAGCGGCGGCCGGCGCTTTGCAGAATCACCACGATGCCCTGAGTAGCCTCGGTTTTCGCCCCGGCGACGTCAAACACCCGGTAGAGCTCCACCAGCGGTAGATACTCGCCGCGAACCTGCAGCATCCGCTCGCCGCCGGCCATCGGATGCAGGTCTTCGGCCTGCGGCTGCAGCGATTCCATCACCGCGTTGAGCGGCAGAATAAAGACCTCTTCATTGACCTTGACCGACATGCCGTCGAGGATGGCGAGCGTTAGCGGCAGCAAAATACGAATCGAGGTTCCTTTGCCCGCGCGGGAATGGATTTCAACGTGACCGCCCATCTCCTGGATGTTCCGTTTCACGACGTCCATGCCGACGCCGCGGCCAGAGACGTCGGTCACCTGTTCCGCGGTCGAAAAGCCCGGCGCGAAAATGAGCATTCCGACCTCTTCATCACTCATGCTGTCGCTGACCGCCAGCCCCTGCGCCGCCGCTTTGGCGAGAATTTTTTCGCGATTGAGTCCGGCGCCGTCATCGATCACTTCGATGCAGATATTGCCGCCCTGATGTTCAGCGGAAAGAATCAGATTGCCCACCTCAGACTTACCTGCCGCCAGACGGGTTTGCGGATCTTCAATACCGTGGTCGAGGCTATTACGCACCAGGTGGGTTAACGGGTCGATAATGCGCTCGATCAGGCTCTTATCAAGTTCGGTAGAACTGCCCTGTAGCGTCAGTTCCACCTGCTTATTGAGCTTGCCGGCCAGGTCGCGCACCAGCCGCGGGTAGCGGCTGAATACATATTCCATCGGCATCATGCGAATCGACATCACCGATTCCTGCAGGTCACGAGCGTTACGTTCCAGCTGGCTCATGCTATTGAGCAGATCGCCATGGGTTACCGGGTCCAGGTTACCTGAGCGCTGCGCCAGCATGGACTGGGTGATCACCAGTTCGCCGACGAGGTTAATCAACTGGTCAACTTTCTCCACCGCCACGCGAATGCTGGTCGATTCGCTGGCCTTCGCTCTCGGCGCTTTAGGCGGCTCGACGGCAGCAGGCTGCGGTTGGACGACCGGCGACGGCACAGCTTCAGCCGACGGCGATGGTTTAGCGGCAGTGGTTGGCGGCGTGGTAAAGCTGATCTGTTCCGGCTCAAGAACGAAACAGAGCACCGCGCAGATATCCTCTTCGCTGGCGGTGGTCAGCAGGGTCACCTCAAGGCTATTGTCAGTTTGCTGCGGATCCTGAACCTCGCCGAGGTTGCCAAGCTCTTCCAGCATCAGCGGAATTTCATTGGCTTTAAGCCCGGTTAAGCTCACGCGCATACCGCCGGCGATGGCCGTCGGCGCAGGCTGGGCCACGACGGGCGGCGCGGCAGGCGCGTCCTGCTGCTGCGCTTCCAGCGCCAGCTGCCGCAGCGCCTGGCAGATATAGTCAAAGCTCTCAGCGTCAGGCTGCTGCGAGGTTTTATAGGCGTCCAGTTGCTCCTGCATAATATCTTTGGTTTCCAGAAACAGATTGATAATTTCGGTGCTCAAGCGCATCTCCTCGCGCCGGGCGCCGTCGAGCAGGTTCTCCAGCAGATGGGTGGTTTCCTGCAATACGGAAAAGCCAAACGTCGCCGCGCCGCCTTTGATCGAGTGCGCCGCGCGAAAAATAGCGTTTAGCGGTTCGATATCGGGGGCCTGCGGATCCAGCTCCAGCAGGTGTTGCTCCATGTCTGCCAGCAGCTCATCTGCTTCATCAAAAAAAGTCTGATAAAAAGCGCTAATATCCATGCTCATGGGGTCACCTCAGGGTGTGAATCGCGGTTAACCGGCGCGGGCGCGACCAGCTTTGGCAGCGCATCCGGCTGGCTAATCTCCAGCGCATTGCTTTCGCCATTTTCATGTTCGATGCTCTGCTGGGTCTCTTTGTTAAGCACCAGTACGGTAATGCGGCGGTTGATGGCATCATCAGCGCCGTGCTGCTTCAGGCTCATGGTTGCCGCCATACCGACCACCCGAAGCACCTTCCCTTCCGCCAGGCCGCCGGCAATCAGCTCGCGGCGCGAGGCGTTGGCGCGATCCGCCGACAGCTCCCAGTTGCTGTAACCGCGTTCGCCGCTGGCGTAGGGGATGTCATCGGTATGCCCGGAGAGGCTTATCTTGTTCGGCAAATCATTGAGGATTGGCGCAATCGCTCGCAGGATATCGCGCATATAGCTTTCAACCTGAGCGCTCCCGGTTTTAAACATCGGGCGATTCTGGCTATCGATAATCTGAATGCGCAGGCCTTCGTCCATCATGTTGATCAGCAGATGCGGACGAAGCGCCTTCAGGCGCGGGTCTGACTCAATCAACTGATCGAGCTTGTCACGCAGTTTGTTAAGCCGTAGCTCTTCGGCGCGTTTATCCGCGGTATTGATCTGCTTGCTGACCAACCCGACTTCACGGGTCGGGTCTTCGCCGCCGCCGGGGATCGGGCTGCTTTCCGAGCTGCTTTTATCGCCGCTGGTCAGCGCCACTTTCAGCGGCGTACGGAAATATTCGGCTATTTGCGTCAGTTCCTGCGGGCTGGCGATCGCCAGCAGCCACATCACCAGAAAGAAGGCCATCATCGCCGTCATAAAATCGGCATAGGCAATCTTCCACGAGCCGCCGTGATGCGCAGGCTGGTGCGATTTTCGTTTTCTGACCAGTACCACCGGGTGATTATGTTTCATGCTTCTTCGCTTTCCGTCGCCTGCGCGGCGGGCGCTTTGACCTGGCGCACGTGCTCTTCGAGCTCAACAAACGACGGGCGCTCGGTGGTGTATAACGTTTTGCGGCCGAATTCGACGGCGATTTGCGGCGCGTAGCCGTTGAGGCTGGAGAGCAGCGTGACCTTGATGCACTGCATCATCTTGACGGTCTCGGCGCTTTTTTGCCGCAGCAGCGTCGACAGCGGCGAGATAAATCCATAGGCCAGCAGAATGCCGAGGAAAGTCCCCACCATCGCGTTGGCGATAAGCGCCCCGAGCTCTGCCGCCGGGCGGTCCGCCGAGGCCAGCGCATGCACCACCCCCATTACCGCCGCGACAATACCAAATGCCGGCAGAGAGTCGCCGACCATCGCCAGGCTGCCGGCGGGCACTTCGCTCTCCTGTTCGAAGGTTTCGATCTCTTCGTCCATCAGCGCTTCAATTTCAAAAGCATTCATGTTGCCGCTCACCATCAGGCGTAAATAATCGGTTATGAACTCCACCAGATGGTTATCGGCAAGGATGCGCGGATAATTAGCGAAAATTTCACTTTCCTGAGGATTGTCGATATCGAACTCAAGCGACAACATCCCCTGTTGACGGGATTTAGCGAGCAGCAGGAACAGCAGCGCCATGAGATCCATATACAGCGCCTTGCTGTATTTGGAGCGACGTACCATTTTGGGCAACGCCCGCAGCGTGGATTTGATGGCTTTGCCGTTGTTGCCGACGATAAACGCGCCGATGCCGGCGCCGCCGATAATCAGGAATTCCGCCGGCTGGTACAGCGCGCCAAGGTGGCCGCCCACCAGCAAATAACCGCCAAATACCGCTCCCAGGACCACGAGATAACCCAATATCACTAGCACACGCATACCTCAAATTAACAATGTGGATGGCGGGCGAGGCAAACGCGCCCTGGCGTACACCAGGCGGGGAATGGGGGGCGGCATGCCGCCCCTGCGTATTACACGTCGAAATGGATTGCCGTAAGTCGTCGGAACGGCGACTTACATGACGCGTTTAGCCTGCTCGTCCAGCAGTTGAGAGGTTATATCGGCCAGTTGCGGAGAAAGTTTACGTCTTTTTACGGCGCGTGAAGGCGGTTGGCATAATGTGCAGACGAAATCGTGCTGCGGATGATGCGCGTGGGTGATAAATGAGCCGCCGCAGCTATTGCAGGCGGAGAGCTGCAGCATACCGCTATCAACAAAGCGCACCAGCGTCCAGGCGCGGGTCAACGCCAGTAGCGGCGCTTCGCCCGCTTCTTGCGGACACTGTTCGAGATACAGGCGATAGGCTTTGATCACCGCTTCCACTCCGCTGCATTTACCGCTCTTCAGCAGGAACAAATAGGCGTTGTAGAACATCGACGAATGAATATTCTGCTCCCAGGTCATAAACCAATCGGTCGAGAACGGCAGCATCCCTTTCGGCGGCGGGCTTCCGCGCAGCTCCTTGTAAAGTTTGATTAAGCGCCCACGGCTGAGCTGAGTTTCACTCTCCAGCATCTGCAGACGCGCGCCGAGAGATATCAGCTCCATGGCGAGCTGAATATCCTTCGCTTCCTGAACAATACTTTTCTCAGCCATTATCAAACACTTTTCTTCGCTGCAGCGCCTTCTTTGGCGCGGAGCTCTTGCAGCAGGTGACTGGAAAGCAGGATACCGGTATGGATCTGCTGGAGGTCATCAACGCGCGACTCTTTGGTCAATTGCTCGATAGTCTGATGGTCGCTGAAGCGCAGATTGCACACCAGCTGATTAGTTTCAGCCAGTTTCACCATCTGCGGTAACGTCAGTTGCGCCAGGGTATCAACCATGGTTTCGTCAATTCCCAAACGAAACATCGCGGACACTTTCTCATCGTTGATCAGCCGCTGTGCTAAAAATAAATACGACAGGTTGAAGTCATAAATATGCTTAAGTAATTCGGAGGTACCCATAATCCCTATCCCGATAAGCCATGTTAGAAAACATACACGTGGCGTGTTACTTAATCGCCCGTGACCTCAGTTATTTCCCCAAGAGGCAATTAAAACACTCACTCGCGATAGCTAAAAATTCAGCTAATCGTCAAATTCGCCCCACTGTTAATAGTTTGTTACAGGTGCAAACCGGAGTGGAGGATGTAAAGAATTTGCTTCGAGAGAGTTGAATTGCCATGAAACTATTTTTAGAAATTCTATAAGAATATTCTTAAGGCGGCGCAACTCTACTCCCGAATCATTAGCACACACAATTAAGTATGGGGAAATTTTGAATGTAATGAGATATAGATCACAAAAACAAAAAATAATACCGGTAACAACACCTCATTTCGATCACTTTATAACCAACATTCGATCATTTAACGATCACAAGTAAATGAATTACCTTAAAAAAAGTGTTATCAACCATTGCTATTAGTTTTTTTTGGTACATTTAGAACAAAAAAATAACATTATAAAAATTGAAGAATAAAAATCTGAACAAGCGGTAAATTCAACGCAAATCATTAGTTTTCACCGTAAAAAATAACCATGGTGTAATACAGGGATATTAGATCTAATACTCGAATAGCACCTATGGAAAAAGTATAAAAAACGTACAATAAAGCGATGGTATCGGCTAGTCTTTCAGCGCGGATGATTGTACAAAATACAATCTAACAACCTCATGTCGCGGCGCCTGACGCTATTTTCCCGCATCTTCTCGTGGCTGAACTCCTGCAGATATGGATAAAATTTCGATAACAATTACGGCCTGGCGAATTACCCAAAATGGGTATTTCCGCCGGGTTACTTTTCTAACATTCCTTTAACGAAACGAGCTTATTAACACGTTGTAATAATAAAAATCGAGAATCAATTAACGACGTTGAGCCCAAGTTTAAAGCCATCAAGAATATATTTTTAAACCGTATAAATACGGCGAAGTAATAATAATAAATAGATATATGAGGATTTTTCCTCGGCAATAAGCGACCTATCGCTCAGCCCCCTCCCCCTTATTATTGGTAGGTGGAAATGACAAAGACATTTGCAGCGCTGTAGTAAAGCGCTAAGCGCGCAATATCGCGGCTGGATCACATTTTATCGTTGCCGATCGCATTTTCATCACTTCCGCGTTCCGTTGGATTTTCGGCTATGTTTAAATTAGCTAAACCGGTTTAACAAAGTTTAGCTAAAAGGATTATAAGTATGACCAGTAAAGTATGGGTACTCGGCGATGCGGTCGTCGATCTGCTGCCTGAGGGCGATGGCCGCTTATTACAGTGTCCGGGCGGCGCACCGGCTAACGTTGCGGTCGGCGTCGCGCGTCTTGGCGGCAATAGCGGGTTCATCGGCCGGGTCGGCGATGACCCTTTTGGCCATTTTATGCGCCAGACGCTACGACAAGAGAACGTGGATATCAGCCACCTTTCTTTAGACCCCGCACAGCGCACCTCAACCGTCGTGGTGGCGCTGGATGAACACGGCGAACGAACCTTTACCTTTATGGTTCGTCCGAGCGCCGATCTTTTTTTACAACCAGGCGATCTCCCTCAATTCGCGGCCGGGCAGTGGCTGCACGTCTGCTCTATCGCCCTCAGCGCCGAACCCAGCCGTAGCAGCGCCTTTACGGCGATGGAACAGATTAAACGCGCCGGCGGCAGCGTCAGCTTCGACCCTAATATCCGCAGCGATCTGTGGCAGGATCCCCAGCTGTTACGCCGTTGTCTCGAACGGGCGCTGGCATTGGCTGACGTGGTGAAACTGTCGGAAGAGGAACTGGCCTTTATCAGCGGTAGCGATGATATTGCCCGCGGTATTGCGCGAGTCCGCGAGCGCTTTCAGCCAAAACTGCTGCTGGTCACGCAAGGAAAAGCCGGAGTACAAGCAGTGTTCCATCAGCAGCATATTCACTTCCCGGCCCGTCCGGTGGTCAGCGTTGATACCACTGGAGCCGGCGATGCCTTTGTTGCCGGGCTACTCGCCAGCCTCAGCGCACACGGCTTTCCTGACAATGTCACCGCGCTGGAGCCGATCGTCGCGCTGGCGCAAACTTGTGGCGCGTTGGCGACTACCGCCAAAGGCGCGATGACCGCCTTACCGTATCAAAGCGATGTGAACCGCCAGTTTTAACGATGTAAGCAGGCAAAATAATTAAAACGTTTTAGCAAAATTAGCAAAGCGGCGATTCGGGGCATTCCAGGCCCCCAATAGCCCATGATGATGACAGACTTTGTAGAGGGTACTATGGATTTTCAACAGATTTCTCGCGCGCTGCTGCCGCTGCTCGGCGGCAAAGAAAATATCGCCAGCGCCGCGCACTGCGCCACCCGCTTGCGTCTGGTACTGGTCGATGACGCGCTCGCCGACCAGCAGGCCATCGGAAAAATTGAGGGGGTAAAAGGTTGCTTTCGCAACGCCGGGCAGATGCAAATCATCTTCGGTACCGGCGTGGTTAATAAAGTGTATGCCGCCTTTATTCAGGCGGCCGGTATCAGCGAGTCGAGCAAATCCGAAGCCGCAGACCTGGCGGCGAAAAAACTGAATCCGTTCCAGCGGATCGCTCGCCTGCTGTCGAACATCTTTGTGCCCATTATCCCGGCTATCGTCGCCTCCGGCCTGCTAATGGGACTGCTGGGAATGGTGAAAACCTACGGCTGGGTCGATCCGGGCAACGCCATCTACCTGATCCTCGATATGTGTAGTTCGGCCGCTTTTATTATTCTGCCAATCCTGATCGGGTTTACCGCCGCGCGTGAATTCGGCGGCAACCCTTATCTTGGCGCAACCCTCGGCGGTATTCTTACCCACCCGGCGCTGACCAACGCCTGGGGAGTGGCTTCGGGCTTCCACACCATGAATTTCTTCGGCCTCGAGGTGGCGATGATCGGTTATCAGGGGACGGTATTCCCGGTGCTGTTGGCGGTATGGTTTATGAGCCTGCTTGAGAAGCAACTGCGACGCCTGATTCCCGACGCGCTGGATCTGATCCTCACGCCGTTCCTGACGGTTATTATCTCCGGTTTTATCGCCCTGTTGATTATCGGCCCGGCCGGTCGCGCGCTCGGCGACGGCATCTCCTTTATTCTCAGCACGCTCATTGCCCACGCCGGTTGGCTGGCGGGGCTGCTGTTCGGTGGGCTGTATTCGGTGATTGTTATTACCGGTATTCACCACAGCTTCCATGCCATCGAAGCCGGGCTGCTCGGCAACCCGTCGATCGGCGTCAATTTCCTGCTGCCTATCTGGGCGATGGCTAATATTGCCCAGGGCGGCGCCTGTCTGGCGGTGTGGTTTAAAACCAAAGATGTAAAAGTGAAAGCCATTGCCCTCCCGTCCGCCTTTTCGGCAATGCTGGGCATCACCGAAGCGGCGATATTCGGCATCAACCTGCGCTTCGTTAAGCCATTTATCGCCGCATTGATTGGCGGCGCGGCGGGTGGCGCCTGGGTGGTCTCTATGCACGTCTATATGACCGCCGTCGGCCTGACCGCCATCCCCGGAATGGCTATCGTACAGGCCAGTTCCCTGCTTAACTACATCATCGGACTGGCTATCGCGTTTGTGGTCGCCTTTATCGTTTCGCTGACGCTCAAATACAAAACGGATGCTGAATAATGCCGCAGCCTTCTTTGTTACCGATGGTCCTGCAGGCCGTCATGAACCACCAGCCGCGCGCGCTGCGGGATAACCACTATCCGCAGTGGCATCTGGCGCCGGTATGCGGGCTACTGAACGATCCAAACGGTTTTATCCACTTCGACGGTCGCTATCATCTTTTTTATCAGTGGAATCCTCTTGTCTGCGATCACAGCTATAAAGGCTGGGGGCACTGGAGTTCGCCGGATCTGCTGCACTGGCGGCATGAACCGATTGCCCTGCTGCCAGACGAAGAATACGACCGCAACGGCTGCTACTCCGGCAGCGCGGTAGATAACAACGGCGTCCTGACGCTCTGCTACACCGGTAATGTGAAATTTAGCGATGGTAGCCGTACCGCCTGGCAGTGTCTGGCGACGCAAAATCCCGACGGTACTTTTCGTAAACAAGGCCCGGTGCTGGCGCTGCCAGCAGGTTATAGCGGCCACGTGCGAGATCCCAAAGTCTGGCGCGATGGCGAACGCTGGATGATGGTGCTGGGCGCGCGCGATCTGGCCGACCGCGGCAAGGTTCTGCTATTCAGCTCCGCTGATTTGATGCAGTGGAATAGCCATGGCGAAATAGCCGGTAGCGGGCTTAACGGCCTGAACGATGGCGGTTATATGTGGGAATGCCCGGATCTGTTCCCGCTCGGCGACCAGCATATTTTACTCAGTTGCCCACAGGGGCTACCGCGAGAAGCCCAGCGCTTCCTGAATACCTATCCGGCGGTCTGGATGCACGGGCATTTCGACAATGCTGACGCGACTTTTAGCCACGGCGCGCTCGAAGAGCTGGATAGCGGCTTCGAATTCTATGCGCCGCAAACCACCCTGGCGGAAGATGGTCGGCGCCTATTGGTTGGCTGGATGGGCGTTCCCGACGGAGAAGAGATGCAGCAACCTACGCGGGACCACGGCTGGATCCATCAGATGAGCTGCCTGCGGGAACTCAGCTGGCGCCACGGCACGCTGTATCAAAATCCCGTGCGCGAACTGGCGGCGCTTCGCGGCGAGGCGCAGGACTGGCAGCCCGAACCGCTGGCGCTGCAGCCGATGGAACTTGCCTTCGAGGTTGCGCCAGGCGATGCGCTGACGCTGGATTTCGCGGGTGCGCTGCAGCTTTCGCTGGACAGCCGCGGCGTACGCCTGGCCCGTCGAAGCCTGATAGCTGATACTGTCGATTACCGTTACTGGCGCGGCGCGGCGCATAAACTGCAAATCCTCATCGATCGATCCAGCGTCGAGATCTTTATTAATGATGGTGCGGGGGCGATGAGCAGCCGCTTCTTTGCCGATTATCCAGGTAAACTGGTATTCGGCGGCGCGACGCCGGTGGCATTCTGCTGCTGGCCGCTGCGGCCATGCATGGTAGAATAAGCGTTTTGCTTTCAGGCGCCTGGCTCGTGATGAAACCCAAACGCATTACCATAAAAGATATCGCCGAACTGGCTGGCGTCTCTAAAGCCACCGCCAGCCTGGTCTTGAACGGCCGCGGCAAAGAGCTGCGCGTGGCGCAAGAGACGCGCGAACGGGTGCTGGCTATCGCCCGCGAGCAGCACTACCAGCCGAGTATTCACGCCCGTTCACTGCGCGATAGCCGCAGCCATACCATTGGTCTGGTGGTACCCGAGATCACTAACTATGGTTTTGCCGTTTTTTCTCACGAGCTGGAAACCCTGTGCCGCGAAGCAGGCGTACAGCTGCTTATCTCTTGCACCGATGAGAATCCCGGTCAGGAGAGCATGGTGGTCAATAATATGATTGCCCGTCAGGTCGATGGTTTAATTGTCGCCTCTTGCATGCATAGCGACGCCGACTATCTGAAGCTCAGCGAACAGCTGCCGGTGGTGCTGTTCGATCGCAATCCAAACGATAGCGCCCTGCCGTTAGTGATGACCGATTCACTGGCGCCAACGGCGGAACTTATCGCCCGTATCGCCGGACAACATCCGGATGAGTTCTGGTTTCTCGGCGGGCAGCCGCGGCTCTCACCCTCACGCGATAGGCTGGCCGGATTTAGTCAGGGACTAGCCCAGGCAGGCGTTGAGTTGCGCCCGGAGTGGATTATCAACGGCAACTATCACCCAAGCTCTGGCTATGAGATGTTTGCCGCGCTGTGCGCCCGTCTCGGGCGGCCTCCTAGGGCGCTGTTTACCGCCGCCTGCGGCTTGCTGGAAGGGGTACTACGCTATATGAGCCAGCATAACCTGCTGGACTCCGGGATCCATCTGGCCAGCTTTGATGACCACTATTTGTATGATTCGCTGTCGCTGCGCATTGATACCATACAGCAGGACAACCGCCAGTTGGCCTGGCACTGCTACGATCTCATCAGTCAGTTGATCGACGGTAAAACGCCACAGCAGCTGCAGCGTTATCTGCCAGCCACGCTGCAAATGCGTTATCAACCCGCCAGATAACAACGGGCCTGGATCGTGGTTCAGGCCCGTACTGTTAACGATTAATTGTCATCAGAAAGGTTTCGTTGGCAGATACTTTCCATCGAAAGTAATCACCGCACGATGTCCGCCTTCCGGATCGCTGACTTTTTTCACATCCAGCTTAAAATTAATTGCGCTGATAATCCCGTCGCCGAATTTTTCATGAATCAACGCTTTCAGGGTGGTGTCGTAGACCTGCAGCATTTCATAGAAGCGATACATGGTCGGATCCGTCGGCACGCGGTCCTCAATAGAGCCTCTGACGGGGATCGTTTGCAGCAGTAAAATATCATCGTCGTTAAGTTCCAGTTTCGCTCCTACCATTTTCGCGACTTCGGCAGGCAGCGGGTGCTGCCCCAACAGCGCGGCCGTGACAAAGGCTTCTGATAAACCAGTGCCTTCAACAAGCTGTGCAAAGGAGAGATCTTTTTTGGCTTTAATCAGCAAAATTTTATTCGCTAACTCCAGACGAACTTCGCGGCTGACTTGTGACTGAATCATGGTGTTACCTCGTTATATCGTAGTGAAATGAAATGACTGACCGTAAACCGGCACCGCTCGGGTATCCGGATGACCGGCCAGCGAAATAAAAGCTCTGGTATTGCCGTCATAAGCGGCAATCTCCCCCGTTTCAATGTCATACACCCAGCCATGTAATGTCAGACGTCCTTCATCAAGCGCCAGGCGTACCGCAGGGTGGGTTTGAATATTCGCCAGTTGGGCAATGACATTTTCATGCACCATCGCCGCGGTTTTGGCCTGCGGGTCGCGATGCTCGCGGGCATCGTTGACCACTTTTGCCGAATCCGCATATTGCAGCCAGTGCTTAACGGCGGGCACATGATCCAGACAGCTACACTGCGCAATTGCCGTCATCGCCCCGCAATCGGAGTGGCCGCAAATCACAATATCCGCGACCTTCAGGACAGCTACGGCATACTCCACCGATGCCGACACGCCGCCGGGCTCCGGACCGTAAGAAGGGACAATATTGCCGGCATTACGGATGACAAACAGATCGCCGGGTTCACGCTGGGTGACCAATTCAGGAACCATCCGGCTATCGGAACAGGAAATAAACAGCGTACTGGGGCTCTGCCGGGAGGCTAAACTTTTAAACAGTTCAGCGCGTTCAGGAAATGCATCACGTTGAAATTTAAGAAAACCATCAATGATTTCTTTCATGATAATGTCTACCTCGCTGTGGAATGACAGGGAGGTTACGCGGCGCATGGCATAAAATAAAAGTCTTGTTTATAATCAAATTCATCCAAAAAACTTATGGATTGAAAGCGTGAATATTCGCTATGTTAGATACTTCCTGGCCGTCGCCGAACATCAGGGTTTTACCCGCGCGGCGGAAGCCCTGCATATTTCACAACCGGCGCTCTCACAGCAAATCAGGATGCTAGAAGAGAGCCTGGATGCGCAGCTTTTTGATCGTAGCGGCCGGCATATTCACCTGACGGATGCGGGCGAGGTGTTTTTGCAGTATGCCCGTCAGGCATTTCAGCTGCTGGATGAGGGCCAACGCGCCATTCATGATGTCGAAGACCTCAGTCGCGGTTCTCTGCGCATTGCCGTGACGCCCACCTTTACTTCTTATTTCGTCGTGCCGTTAGTGGCTGAATTTCATGCGCGTTATCCGCATATCACGCTGGATATACAGGAGATGTCGCAGGAGAAAATGGAGGGCATGCTGCTGGAAAATGAGCTGGATATTGGCGTTGCCTTTGCCGAGGGAGTTACACCAGACATTGTTTCCACCCCGCTGCTACAGGAAGTGCTGGCGCTGGTTGTGGCGAACCATCACCCGCTGGCCCGCGAAGAGTCCCTTTCGTTGCGCCAACTGGACGCGGAGGAATTTATTCTGCTCAACCATCATTTCGCCACCCGGTTGCAAATTGACCACTGCTTACAGCAAGCCGGTTTCCACCCGCGGGTGACCATTGAAATGCATTCGATCAATGCCATCCTCGATATCATCCAGCGAACCCAATTAGTGACCATTCTGCCGCTGAATGTCGCCGCCCAGCGCACTGGCCTGGTGACCCGGTTGTTGGAGGAAGCAACGCTTGAGAGAACCGCGGTGTTAATGCAGCGCAAAGGCGCCCGACCAAAAGCCGCGGCGAGGATTTTCGCCGACATGGCCCAGCAGCTGGCTGCCCGAATAGAAAGTTAAGCGTACCATGGCGCGGTCAGCATCTGGCCCGCCTCCTCTCTACTGCAACAATCTTACCGTAGCCAGTATGACCATTTGCGCAAAACAGATTTCCCGCGATTGGCATACTGAAATTGTTAACGATATGTATAATTTTATCTGCTAAGCGGTATTCAATATTCTGGCTTGAACGTCAGCATTATTTTCACCCTACCTTATTCCCCCTGACAAGGAATTGACAATGAGTGAACGCTCTCATGACCGAGGTAATAGCCTTGCGATGGTCATATATAATCTACTCAATCCGGTGCCTTACGGCTTTTTTATCGCCGGTCTTATCTTCGATATTATTTACCTCTACAGTACTAACGTGATGTGGGGAAAAAGCGCCAGTTGGCTTATTGCCCTTGGCCTTATTTTTGCCATCATTCCGCGGTTGATTAATCTGGCGCAGGTCTGGTTTTTTACTCCTCGACGCCCGACAGCAAAAATTGATTTCTGGCTAAATCTCATCGCTATTATTGCCGCGTTGGTAAACTGTTTTGTTCATAGCCGCGACGCATGGGCAATTGCGCCGCAGAACGTTATCTATTCATCGATTACCGTTATCTGTCTGCTTGTCGCCAATATTATCAGCTCCACTTGCCTGGCTAATAATAAGGGGATTCGCCATGAATAAATTACTACTGCCCCTGCCCGTTATGCTCGCCACCGCGCTTGCCCTGTCCGGATGCGATGAGAAAGCGAAACTTAGCCCGGATCAGCAGGTAGGGCCCGATCCCGTAATGCCGAAGGCCCAGGATTTCCTGATGCCGCCGATGCAGGTTCCCCGCGGCGTGGGCTGGAAGAGAGATGGACAACCGGCGGTTGCCCAGGGGCTGAAAATAGAAAAAATAGCCGACGGATTCCTGCATCCCAGAATGGTCTATGTCCTGCCAAACGACGATGTACTGGTCGTTGAAAGCAACGGTCCTGGCGAGGAGCCGCTGACTACGCCGAAGCAGCTGATTGCCGGGATAGTGAAAAATCAGTCAGGTAAAGGCGGAAAAGGCGGAAATCGCATTACGCTATTGCGTAAAAACGCCAGCGGCTGGGAAAAACATATTTTCCTTGAACATCTGCACTCGCCTTTCGGTGTCCAACTAATCGGCAATAATCTTTACGTCGCCAATACCGGCAACATCATGCGTTATCACTACCAGCCGGGGGCGACACGTATCAGCGATGCGGGGAGCGAGCTGGCGGACCTGCCCAGCACCGTCAATCACCACTGGACCAAAGCGTTACTGGCAAGCCCGGATGGTAAGAAGCTGTATGTAGGCGTCGGCTCGAACAGTAATATCACCGAAAATGGCCTGGATATTGAATATCGTCGCGCCACCGTTCTGGAGGTTGATACGGCCACCGGCGCAAGCCGTATCTTCGCCAGCGGGATCAGGAATCCTACCGGACTCGGCTGGGAACCGCAGACGGGCAAGCTTTGGGCTATTGCCAACGAGCGCGATGAAATCGGCGCCGACCTGGTACCTGATTATTTGACTTCGGTGCAGGATGGCGGGTTTTATGGCTGGCCGTGGAGCTATTTCGGACAGCACGTTGACCGCCGCGTACAGCCGCCGCGCCCGGACATGGTCGCCAAAGCGATCAAGCCGGATTATGCCCTGAGTTCCCACGTTGCGCCGTTGGGAATGCTGTTTTATACCGGAAACATGTTGCCACAAACCTATCAGGGCGGCGTGTTTATCAGCGAGCATGGCAGCTGGGACCGTTCGCCGCTGAATGGCTATAAAGTCAGCTTCGTCGCCTTTAAAGACGGCAAACCCGTCGGTAAACCAGAGAGTGTAGTCACCGGCTTTGTCTCGCGCGATGAGAAAGAACTGTACGGTGCGCCGGTCGGACTCACGCAGGATAATGAAGGGGCGTTAATCATTGCCGACGATGTCGGTAATACCGTCTGGCGCGTCAGCGCAAAATAAAATATCACTATCAATTATCCGGCTTCCCGCAGTCAGGGAAGCCTTTTTTATACCCTCATAATAATTATCCTTAGATATTGCCGGGAATAATTAGAGAAACAAAGTGATAAGCTGTGCCATCAGGACCGCTATTGTAGTTGGCTACACCAGAATAGGTTGCTGAGAAACATTCATCATCAATGAGACGTAGAGCAGATGAACCATTTATCCGCAATCAGAACTTTCGTTAGCGCCGCTGACTATAAAAGTTTCAGCGCTGCCGCCAAAGCCTTAAATATCGAAGTATCCACCGTCTCTCGCCATATTTCCGAGCTGGAAGCGTATTTACAGGTGACGTTGTTTAACCGCTCTACCCGTGGATTAGCATTAACCGAAACCGGGGCATTTTTTTACTCGCACGCCCAACAACTGTTATTACAATGGGAGGAAGCCCGCCAGTTAACTTCCGCACTGGATAAACAGCCTTCCGGCCTGCTGCGGTTAAGCGTACCCAGTACCTTTGGCCGTCTGCACGTGATGCCTTTCGTGGATGAATTTCTTCGTCTGCACCCCAACATTTCGCTGGATATCAGTTTTAACGATGAAGTGCAGGACCTGATTGAAACGCGCATCGACCTGAGTATTCGCATCGGTGTCTTGCCTGACTCCTCGATTCATGCCCGTAAACTGGCTTCGCAAACGCGCTCAGCCTGGGCCAGCCCAAGGTGGATTGCGGAAAACCGCCCTACAGCAACACCAGGCGCCGATCAACAGCAGATCGATATCGTGATGTTTTCTCGTCTGCATGGCGCCGGTTGGTATACGCGTAAGATGGGTTCAGAAGATGAATGGCAGCGCATCCCGATTCACTACCGACTGAGCGTTAGCGATAGCGCCGCCATGCTTTATGCCTGCGTCAATCATACCGGGATTGCGATTTTACCGAACTGGCTATCGCGTCAGGCCGAAGAACAAGGGCTCATTCAACGGGTATTCGCGGAGTGGGAATTTAGTATGTTCCCCAGCGAAACCGCCATCTGGATGCTCTACCCGCAAAACAGGAGAGTGCCGCATAAAGTCCGGGCATTTATCGACTTTATGGTTGAAAAAATTGGGATGCCGCCCTACTGGGAGGAGGAGACTCATTAATGACGAGAATAGGTGAAGCAGGGATGTGCCGTAGGCGCCCAAAGCAAAAAGGGGTTACCTTTCGGTAACCCCTTTTCATATTTGGCGGAAGCGTAGAGATTCGAACTCTAGAACCCTTTCGGGTCGCCGGTTTTCAAGGTTGTGGAAAAGTTATTTAAAATCAATATATTATCATAATTCACTGGTATATTTAGACATTATCACGCCCATATTTTTCAGTTAGTTATCCACTTCTCTGCAGATAGTATACCTCTGTCATTTTCGGGGCTGAATA
The DNA here is from genome assembly GCF_050600805.1 of Klebsiella sp. 141240. NCBI lineage: Bacteria > Pseudomonadati > Pseudomonadota > Gammaproteobacteria > Enterobacterales > Enterobacteriaceae > Klebsiella > Klebsiella sp. 141240. The sequence continues at coordinate 68,814 of NZ_JAQIRK010000017.1, forward strand.
CGGCGCGTTTTGCCCCAAAATCTGCCCCCCAAATACCCCGGTATCGAAGACTATCCCCACCCGGTAACCCCTGCAGACGGTTACTGGGTGATAGCATGTCATTTAATGACATTATTTGTTGTATCTTAGATCTGATCTGACACTCTTAAGTCACTGAGCCAAACATAATCTGAAAGTCCGCTCCGTGCCAAAAGCGGACATTACCAGGGCCCCTTTATATTAATCAATAAGTCGCACATCGGCCTAGTGAGTTTTATCCAAATAAGATTTTACAGCCAGTTATCATTGTAAACGTCATTATCAAATAAAAGAACTGACGTTGTGAAAGCGAAGGGAAGCAACCTTTTCTTGCCAACGTATAGATGACACCAGCAAGTAAAATAAACGCAGTTGTTGAAGATGGCAGTTCGCTAAGTAAAATCCAGAATGAGTGGTCCATCAATACATCTCACCGTTGCCAAAACGGAATGTTATGTTTTGTTTTTTAGTGTCCCTCACGCCGCCCATTCTGAGTAAATTTTCAACAATTGTGTTTATTGATGAACTTGGTATTTCATCCTCAAAATATGGTTGTCTTACTGGTCCTTCAACCAAATCGCCATTATTTATTCTCTCAAATGACATTTTCCCTGAGAAACCAGAACTGCATAGTGAATGAAGCTGCATACGGATGAAACCGCTGACATACGGAGCAAACCACGGCCTGCAGAATACCGTGGTGTATTTTTTTTCTGAGGGCCATAGGTAGCTGTCCAGCTCTCTGCATTTGTAGTTCAGTGTGTTTCCATCAGAATGTAAATATCCATACATTCTGAATCCAAACCATGGAAAACTAATATGAGGATTGACTGTTTTGGTACGCCCCGCCAGAGCAGTCCGTTTAGCGAGCAGCACTAAACATCTATCAGTTTCATCGAGGACTTCATACCAAGAAACCGGAGCTGGTTCACCCCAGTATTCTTCGTTATACAGGCAATTATAGATCTGAACGATATCCAGATCGTTTAATGTCTTTATACGGTCACTCACTACTGCCTCTGTTATGGTGCCCTTCAGTGCTGCTAATTGGGATAATCGTTTCAGATCAGATTGTGGCAGACGGTTTCTGTATGTTTGGAGTTCTTCTCGCATGTGAGCAACGATTTGCTGATCCTTGACAGCTATATCACTGGTGGTGTGATTTAGCAGCTCTCCCCAGCTTGAAAACCGATAAAGATACGCGACCATCTCATAGGCATGGTTCAATTGAACATTGCAGTGATCTCTAAGGAAGCGAGCCTGTTTGCGAAGCTGATCGAGTGATGGGACATAACGGTGATCGTTAACATTGAGGTGTGGGAGCATTGCATATTCCTTTTACAAATACTCTGCGGCCTGTAAACACAGAGCAAAGTTAAAAGGATATGCTCTGAAAAATAAAGGGTAAAAAGCGCTTTGGCGGATTTGTCTACAGGCTGACAGGTCTGCGCATAACCTGTTAAACAGGTTATTAAACAATCCAATGACAGTCAATAGCCTATGTGAATTATGTGCTCATGACTTAACTGCCCCTGGGACACCTATAATTTCATAACCCGCATTCTACATATTTTATTCTTAGAGTTAGTGAAGTGCTATCAACGTCCGCTCCTCGCTCCCAGCGGACCTTCAGCTTCGTTAACACGTCCGCTCCGTGCCAGGAGCGGATAGTGTAAAAGCAATAAAAATGTCTTATATTATGCAGAATTACATAACAGTAGTTGAAAGGCACTCCACATGAGTACATCATAACGTTATGATATCAACTCGTGTAATATTTAATACGTAACTAAAAGGATTTATCAATGGCTATTGTTAAAACATTTTCTCTTAAAAGCAATCCCTTCGAACATTACACTGCTGAGAATGAACCGGATATAAGTTTATATGCAGTAAGACCACCATATCTTTCAGCCATAACTGACAGGGCTAGAAAGCTAAATTCTTTTATACTCTTTGGCCAAAGGGGCGCTGGTAAAAGTGCAACAAGGCTGACAGTGTTTAAAGAAGATTACTCAACAGAAGAAAAAAAACCATTCCTAGTTAACTTAACAGACTTTACTGACTTAATTGAAAAGTTTAAAAAAGGGAAGTTGACAGAAAGAGATATTATTTATCTTGTTGCTTACAACGTAATAGAACAAATGTTAGGATGGATTTCTTTACTTGAGGAAGTTGAAAGAAAGAAAGTCATATCACAATTAAGCGCTAAACAGCGAGAGTTAATTTTTGCTTTATTAAAAGGTTTTTATCTTTCTAAGAGCGAGGGAGAGAGAGAGTTAACTACTGAAAGCACTTTGAAATTATTGGATAGTGCATGGTTTAAAAAAAGTCAGGTATGGACAAGTCATCGATGGGAATCCATAAGTAAAGTTATAGCAGCAGCCATTAACGTACTTTCGAAAAAAACTTTAGAAGATGACACAATTGATATATCTAAGCCAGCAGAGGAATTACTTAAAAGCCTTACTGGCGAATCCGCAAATGCCCCCCGAGTTCTCATTAGCCGCTTAGTTGACTTTAGTCAATCTTTCGGTTTTTCAGGGATTTGTGTCTTAATTGATAAACTTGATGAAACTGCTGTTACTACTAACTCTTCAGAAGCAACAGCTCAGCTAATTTTTCCTTTACTATCAAATATACAACTACTTGAGATTAATAATTTTTCATGGATAGCATTTGTATGGGATGCTGTGCAGGATCATTTTAATAAAAAATATAAAATTAGACTTGATAAAATAGCTCATGCAAATATTTCATGGGATTATGATGAACTTAAAGAAATGCTAGATAAAAGGATGTCATTCTTCTCAGATGGAAAATTAAACTTTGAAGGCGTATTGAATGTTAGTGGGGATAAAAATAAGGTTATTGAGCAACTGATTCATATTTCTGTTAAATCTCCACGTGAGCTCATAAAACTATGCGATATTATATTTAGGGAACATGATGCTAATGAACTCACAGGTGGTATTAATGAACAGTCTTTGAACTCGGGTATTGACAAGTATTGCTTGGATACGATTGGCACATGGTATGATAATGATGTTTTACAGCAAATCTACAGATTGGGTAAAGATAATTTCGTCAACAAAGATGTTCAAAGTTTGTTTAAAATAAGTGATCAGGGTGCTCGTAATAAAATTAGAGGCTGGGAAGATATGCAGGTTGTTAAAAAAAAGGGCACCACTCCGAGTGATGCCGGTGGCAAGCCTGTAACTCTTTATGAAGTAGCAGACCCTCGTATAGTTAGAATAATAAATAAAGAACTTGATCCTGCTGTAGGGTTTTCAGATTTAAGCGAAGAAGAGTGAGCAACATCACTTAATTTTTGGCTTATGCACTGTCAACATATATCTATGCTAACAGTGCTTTTATCTGTCATAGGAAGAGTGTCGTGTCCGCTCCTCGCTCAAAGCGGACTGTCAGATTTGATTGCATTCTGCATGCACAAATTGTCAGTTGGGGTCTGGACAAATAAACACGATTACTGGATTTCTAATGCAGATAATTTCTCCTCCAGTTCGTCTACTCGCTTAATCAGCACCTTTACCGCTGCCAGCGAGTCCATAGTGATTACGTTGTTATCCAGCTGCAGGCGATCGTCGTTCACCCTCTCACCGTTGCACATGTATGGGCGGGTGAATAAAATAACATTCAATACATGGTGGAATAATGCGAAAAAGCAAGCCGCGGTGAAACTGGGTCGCCCTGTTCCGGGTACGTTCCACGATATTAAAGCCAAAGCAATTTCAGACTATGAAGGTAGTAGTAGAGACAAACAGCTATTCAGCGGACATAAGACGGAACTTCAGGTAACAACATACGACCGAAAAGTGAAAGTAACACCGTCTCTTGATTTCCCCCCGCTCGATAAGCCAGATTAGTACATACACAAAAAAGCCCGCTGTCGCGGGCTCAATCAAAGAAACGATACCATCAGGCAGCTTTATGCTCTATAGGAGTACCAGAGTTATCCATCTCGGCGTCACACATCTCCTCAAGCTTTTGAGGATCCAAGCTCTGCCAGAACTGTGTTGCCTGTGCAATCAAGGCCAGCGTATCGACAACATCGAACTTAGCGTCTTGATTTCTCATGAGGTGATTCCTTATGCCTACGTAATCAGTTGACGGATACGTCAACATGTTGGTTGCAGTATAAGGTTTGCGGAAATTTTTATCAAATTGCTAATCAACGAAAAATGCGGAAGTGCGGAGGAATTGAAAGAGCACTTTTTCAGCGAGCTATGTTTCGTGTCATCCCATCGGTAATGGCTTGTTCAATTTCAATGAGATTCGCACATAAATGTGGCATGCAGAACGCATCTTCATAGAATCCGAATTTTCTGTATAGCGGCAGATAACGAGTCTTCGGATTCATGATGTACACTTCATCATGCCTAGTCGCTGTTGCCATCGAGTGAGCAAAAATCAACGTGGATAACCAAACTCGCTTTGTCAAAGGACTATCTTTGCTTTTAAGAAAGTTTTCCACCATACAAATTTCTAAACGATGCCGACGCTGATCAATCCGACATAAAGCTGCTCCACCAGGGAATGCATCATCAACCCCTTTAATTCTCATTGAAAGGTCGAGCACGTCTTCATTTAGCGGATTTCCGTATTGCTCAAAGGCCCATACCCATGGCAAATCTCCATACGAACCAGTCTGAAGCAAACGAAGATCATCTGGCCGTAACTTCCCATACCTTAACCCCCAACCAAATTGATCGGCGATACTTTGGACCGAGTTGATGCAAAAATCATGTATGTGGGAGTAAGTTAATCCAGGCATCTGCATACTTGACCAATCCATTCAAGAAATTACAGACAGTCTATCAAGAAAATAAATATTGGGGTAACTTGATTATGTAAAAGATATGTTAATTAACGATAGGACACAGAATATACCAAGTGAATATACCAACACTATACCAAGAGCCCAAAGCAAAAAGGGGTTACCTTTCGGTAACCCCTTTTCATATTTGGCGGAAGCGTAGAGATTCGAACTCTAGAACCCTTTCGGGTCGCCGGTTTTCAAGACCGGTGCCTTCAACCGCTCGGCCACGCTTCCGGTATGGGGCGCACTATAAACACCTCTGCCGATGCTGTAAAGCATCATTTTGTTCAACTGCCTTAAAAACAAACAAATCTGCGTTATTCGTCTGAATTTCAGGCAGTTTGCGCAGAAATTCGGCGTTAAGAACGCCCTTTGACTCAGTGTTTTATGATGTACATATCTTTGGTGTAGTAATAGCCCAGCTTATCCGGCTCGAACCCACCGACCCACGGCTTCACTAAATGGGTACGCACGTAGTGATAAACCGGAATCGCGGGCACATCCTCAGCCAACAGATCCTCCGCTTGCTGATAGAATTTGCCTCGAGCGGCGGCATCCGCCGCCTTCGCCGCATCATGCAGCGCTTTATCATAGGCCGGGTTACTGTACTGACTGGTGTTTTCGCTGTCGCCGGTGCGGAAGTTATTGAGGAATGACGCCGCATCGTCATAATCCGCGATCCAGGCATAACGCACAGCATCAAAATTATGCGTATGCATGGTATCCAGCATGGTCTTCCACTCCTGATTCTGCAGCTTCGCCTCTACGCCAAGATTTTTCTTCCACATCGAACTGGCGGCGATGGCAATGCGCTGGTGCGTCTCCGAGGTGTTATAAAGCAGGTTAAAGACCAGCGGATGACTTTCGTTAAAGCCCGCCTCGTTAAGCAGTTTTTTTGCCTCGGCAATGCGTTTGTCGCGCGGCCAGCTGGCGTAATCCGGTTGTTTAAGCGTAACGCCGCCGATATCGGGCTGGCTAATCAGCCATGCCGGACGCTGCCCCTGCCCCATCACCTTATCGGCGATGATATCTTTATCCAGCCCCATGTTGAGCGCCCGTCGCACTCTGGGGTCATTAAAGGGCGGTTTAGTGGTATTGAGTTCGTAATAGTAGGTCGCCAGCTGTGGAGAAACATTCAGCTGCGAGCCCATCGTTTTCTTGAGTAACGCAAACTGATTCACCGGCAGCGTATAAACAATATCTATCTCACCGGCTTTATAACGATTCACATCCGCCGCTTCGGAAGTAATCGGTAGATAGGTCACTTTATTGATTACCGTATGTTCATTATCCCAGTACTTAGGATTGCGTTGCGCCACGATGCGCTCGTTGACGACCCACTTCGAAAGCGTGTAAGGGCCGCTGGTGACAATATGTTCCGGTTTAGTCCATTTATCCCCAAAGCGCTCCACCAGCACCTTATCAATAGGCACCAGCGACGGGTGAGCAAGCATTGCGAGGAAGGCGGCGTTAGGCTGATCCAACGTGACCTGCAGCGTGGTATCGTCCAGCGCTTTTACGCCGAGAGTTTCCGGCGGCTGTTTTCCCTCCGAAATATCGCGGGCGTTAACGATATGCATATTACCCGGATAGCTGGCGTACGGCGAAGCGGTGGTCGGCGTGACCAGCCGCTGCCAGCTCCAGACGATATCCTGCGCGGTAATCGCTGTCCCATCGGACCAGGTGATGCCAGGGCGCAGATGGAAAGTCCAGACGAGGTTATCTTTATTCTCCCACTTCAGCGCCAGCCGCGGCTGAATCTCGCCCTGCGGCGAAACGCTCACCAACCCTTCGAACAGATCGCTGATGATATTATACTCAACGTCGCTTTCGACCTTATGCGGATCGAGCGAGGCGGGTTCATTACCGTTGTTCCTGACGAGCTCCTGTTTTGCTGCAAGTTCGCTACCCTGCGGGACCTGGGCGGCCATTGCCGCGGCCGCGCTGCCGAGTAACCCCAAAACCAGTAATGCGTGTGTGATGTGGTTATATTGTTGTAGTTTCATTTCCCTTGCCTTTATGCTTCGTTGATACCCCTTCCACACTTAGTCGCTGACTGGCATTAAGGCAATATTTTTCAGTGACCTATAAGATTCAGATCTGCTTTCCGCCGCTGAACGCATAAACATACTGTCGTAATCCATTTTGCCAGAATAAAAAGCTACCCCACCGGCGCCGGGATCTGAGTAAAGATGGGTAAAAGCATTATGGCTTTCGGCTCGCTTTTCTTATGCTTCATAACTAATTACATCTGTCATAAGAGAGTGACTCATGGATCGTATAATTACCTCATCGCGTGACCGTTCATCGCTGCTCAGCACGCACAAAGTTCTGCGTAACACCTATTTTCTGCTCAGCCTGACGCTGGCGTTTTCGGCTATCACCGCCACCGCCAGCACCGTGCTGATGCTGCCGTCTCCGGGGCTTATCCTCACCCTGGTGGGCATGTATGGTCTGATGTTCCTGACCTACAAACTGGCTAATAAACCAAGCGGTATTCTGGCGGCCTTCGCCTTTACCGGCTTCCTCGGCTACATTCTGGGGCCAATGCTGAACGCTTACCTCTCCGCAGGCATGGGCGATTTGATCGGCCTGGCGCTGGGCGGCACCGCGCTGGTCTTCTTCTGCTGCTCGGCTTACGTATTGACGACGCGCAAAGACATGTCCTTCCTCGGCGGCATGCTGATGGCGGGCGTGGTGGTCGTTCTGATTGGTATGGTGGCGAACATCTTCCTGCAGTTGCCGGCTCTGCATCTGGCCATCAGCGCGGTGTTCATCCTTATCTCTTCCGGCGCGATTTTGTTTGAAACCAGCAACATCATCCGCGGCGGCGAGACCAACTACATTCGCGCCACCGTTAGCCTGTATGTTTCGCTGTACAACATTTTCGTCAGCCTGCTGAGCATCCTCGGCTTCGCCAGCAGAGACTAACCTTCTCTCCTGCAACACCAGGCCTCGCTTATGCGGGGCCTTATTTTTTGCTACACTGCGCGCAGTTTCCGCATTATGTGAAAAATCATGTTTATCTTTGAAGGCAGTGAAATAGAGACCGATAGCGAAGGCTATCTGAAAGAGACGACTCAGTGGAGTGAAGCGATGGCGGAAGTTATCGCCGCACAGGAAGGGATCACCCTGTCCGTCGAACACTGGGAAGTAGTGCGCTTCGTGCGCGATTTTTATCTGGAATTCAATACTTCGCCAGCCATCCGTATGCTGGTCAAAGCAATGGCGAATAAATTCGGTGAAGAGAAAGGCAACAGCCGCTATCTGTACCGGTTATTCCCCAAAGGGCCGGCCAAGCAGGCGACGAAAATCGCCGGCCTGCCTAAACCGGTGAAGTGCATTTAATAGAGAATGGCGAATTTTTGCCACTCTCTGGTGGGTTGATGGGGCTCAGTTAATACCCTGTCGACCCTTGCGCTACGCGGACCGCCGGCCTTAAGCCAGGCAATCAGTTTTTCCACCTGTTCCGCTTGTCCGCAGGCCAGCACTTCCACGCTGCCATCATCCAGATTTCGCGCATAACCGGTCAGTCCCAGCTGCAGCGCTTCACGCTGCGTTGAATAGCGGAATCCCACGCCCTGAACGACTCCGTGAACCCACGCCATCGTGCATACCTTCGCCATTATTACCTCCTCAACTGCGCTATCCTGATGCAGAGCATAGCAAATTATCGCCAGCATACTCGCTTTTGCCTGACGCTAAAACATCCGCCCGACGGCGGCAGGAATGGTGCTTGCCCCAGCCAGTTATGCTAATCTACGCGCCATTTTTCGGTGCCGACGCTCCGTCGCTTAAAGGTAGCCCCATGACAGATTCCATTATCCCACGCTTAGTATTAGCCAAAGGACGCGAGAAATCCCTGCTGCGTCGCCATCCATGGATTTTCTCCGGCGCCGTCGCCCGGATGGAAGGTAAAGCTCGTTCCGGCGAGACGATCGATATCGTTGATTCGCAGGGGAAATGGCTCGCTCGCGGCGCCTATTCGCCCTCCTCGCAGATCCGCGCCCGTGTCTGGAGTTTCGATCGTCATGAAGCTATCGACAATGCTTTTTTCGAGCGTCGCCTGCAGCAGGCGCAAACCTGGCGCCAATGGCTGGCAGAGCGCGATGGTCTTGACAGCTATCGTTTAATCGCCGGGGAATCCGACGGCCTGCCTGGCGTGACAATCGATCGCTTTGGTGATTTCTTCGTCCTGCAGCTGTTGAGCGCCGGCGCGGAGTATCAGCGTGCGGCTATCGTTAGCGCCCTGCAGACCCTGTTCCCGCAATGCTCGATTTACGATCGCAGCGATGTGGCGGTACGTAAAAAAGAAGGGTTGGATCTGGCGCAGGGCCCGGTGGTAGGTGAACTGCCGCCGGCGCTGTTGCCTATTACCGAACACGGTATGCAGCTGCTGGTGGATATCCAGGGCGGCCATAAAACCGGTTACTATCTCGATCAGCGCGATAGCCGTCTGGCGACCCGCCGCTACGTCGCCGATAAGCGCGTCCTCAACTGCTTCTCTTATACCGGCGGATTCGCGGTTTCTGCGCTGATGGGCGGCTGCCGTCAGGTCACCAGCGTTGATACCTCACAGGAGGCGCTGGATGTCGCCAGACAGAACGTTGAGCTGAATAAGCTGGATCTGTCGAAAGCCGAATTCGTACGCGATGACGTGTTCAAACTGCTGCGTAAATATCGCGATCAGGGGGAAAAATTCGATGTCATCGTCATGGATCCGCCGAAATTCGTCGAAAACAAAAGCCAGCTGATGGGCGCCTGCCGCGGCTATAAAGACATTAATATGCTGGCGATCCAGCTGTTGAACCCAGGTGGCGTACTGCTGACTTTCTCCTGTTCCGGCCTGATGACCACCGATTTATTTCAGAAAATCATCGCCGACGCCGCAATAGATGCCGGGCGTGATGTACAATTTATAGAGCAGTTCCGTCAGGCTGCCGATCACCCGGTGATCGCAACCTACCCGGAAGGTCTGTATCTGAAAGGGTTTGCCTGTCGCGTCATGTAACTTGAAAAGCGGAACATCGCCCACACGTTATTCTCATGACTCAAGAACATTTGAAGATGATGGATACAGTGGGCGCCAGCGTTTCCCGGGAGGTGACTATGATTGCCAGCAAATTCGGTATCGGCCAACAGGTTCGCCATACGCTACTCGGCTACCTTGGCGTAATCGTTGATATCGATCCAGAGTATTCGCTTGACGAGCCCGCCGCGGATGAAATCGGCGCCAACGATGAACTGCGCGCGGCCCCCTGGTATCATGTTGTGATGGAAGATGAGGACGGCCAGCCTGTTCACACCTACCTCGCGGAAGCGCAGCTCAGTAGTGAAGCCAGCGATGAACATCCCGAACAGCCGTCGATGGACGAACTGGCGCAGACTATCCGTAAGCAGTTGCAGGCGCCGCGGCTGCGTAACTGACTGGCCTATGTTCCCGATGCTTTGTTAAAAACCCCGTTAACACGGGGTTTTTTATTGTCATCCCTAAACCACCTCCTAGGGAGGTGGTGATTGATCCTGTAAGGCTATAGCCTGAAGAATGCCCATGCCGGAATATCTCTGCTTACTCA
>NZ_JAQIRK010000018.1:0-74295 GCF_050600805.1 Klebsiella sp. 141240
AAAAATTCGGTGGAGCGGTAGTTCAGTCGGTTAGAATACCTGCCTGTCACGCAGGGGGTCGCGGGTTCGAGTCCCGTCCGTTCCGCCACTTATTTGAAGCCCTGAGCATCTGCTCAGGGCTTTTTTGTTTTCTCCATTCTAATTATTGCTAAATCAGCAAAAATCCTCTGCATTTATCGATCTTTTTCCCAGCCCGACCTTCAACCATAATGGCCTCAGTTAAGCGAAATGAATAATTAACGAGGAACATCTATCATGGCAATCCCTGCATTTGGTCTTGGCACTTTCCGTCTGCAAGACGACGTAGTCATCAACTCTGTAAAAATGGCGCTGGAGCTGGGCTATCGTACTATCGATACCGCACAGATCTATGAAAACGAAGCCGCTGTTGGTCAGGCTATCGCGGAAAGCGGCGTGCCGCGTGATGAACTGTTCATCACCACCAAAATCTGGATCGAAAACCTGAGTAAAGACAAGCTGATCGCCAGCCTGAAAGAGAGTCTTCAGAAGCTGCGTACCGATTATGTTGATCTGACGCTGATTCACTGGCCGTCGCCGAACGATGCGGTTGCTGTTGAAGAGTTTATGGCTGCGCTGATGGAAGCGAAGAAACTGGGTTTGACCCGTCAGATCGGTATCTCTAACTTCACTATTCCACTGATGGAGCGTGCGATCGCCGCCGTTGGCGCTGAAAATATCGCGACCAACCAGGTTGAACTGTCTCCGTACCTGCAGAACCGTAAAGTGGTGGATTGGGCGCGTGAACACGGTATCCACATCACCTCTTATATGACGCTGGCCTACGGTAAAGCGCTGAAAGATGAAGTGATTGCCCGTATCGCGGCGAAACATAATGCCACCCCGGCACAGGTAATCCTGGCGTGGGCGATGGGCGAAGGCTATGCGGTTATTCCATCTTCCACCAAGCGTGAAAACCTGGCGAGCAACCTGAAAGCGCTGGATCTGAAGCTGGATGATGAAGATCGTAAAGCGATTGCCGCGCTGGATTGCAACGACCGACTGGTAAGCCCGGAAGGTCTGGCGCCGAAGTGGGATTAATCCACTGATTCCGGCAGACGGTTGATGCCGCTGCCGGATGATAGTTTTTTACAGCTCCTTCGGGAGCTGTTTGACATGCTCACTCAGAAAGTCAATAAATGCCCTGATACGCGTGCTGACGGCTCTATCACTGTAGTACACCGCACTGAAAGGCATCTCCACCGGCAAGCGCTTGTCGGCAAGTAGCTCCACAAACTCCCCGCTGGCAATCTCTTTATCCACCATATAATCCGATAGACAGGCAATACCATTGCCGCCAAGACAGAGCTGTTTTAGCGTTTCGCCACTGTTAGAGGTAATTTCGCAACCCACTTCCAGTAATTGTCCATCGTTGGCGGCAATAGGCCAGGTATTCAACGAGACGGGTTCGGTGAATCCCAGACAGAGATGATCCGCAAGATCTTCCGCATTTACCGGCGTGCCGTAGCGGGTGATATAATCAGGCGAAGCGATGATCTTACGGTAACTATTGAATAGCGGACGGGCGCGCAGGCTGGAATCTGTGAGGGTACCCGCGCGGATCGCAACGTCGACTTTGCGTTCGATAAGATTAATGAAGGTTTCCGAGGAGACCAGCGAGAGCGTCATTTCCGGATAACGTTCACGAAACGGTTTTACCAGCGGCATTAAAAAATGCAGCATCACCGGCGTGGCGGCATCAACGCGGAGCAATCCGCGAGGGGTGGTACGCGTCTCCAGAAGCTCATTTTCGGCAGCCGCCATTTCCTGCAACACCACCTGCATGCGGCGGAAATAACGCTCACCTTCTTCTGTCAGGCTCAGCTGGCGCGTGGTCCGGTTTAACAAACTAACGCCTAGCTTTGATTCCAGCTTTTTGACTGCCCGGCTGACGGCAGAGTTTGCCTGTCCGAGCTGCTCGGCCGCCCGGCTAAAACTGCCGCTTTCCACTACGGCGACGAAGATAGCGATCTCTTCTGACGTGGCTCTCATTGTTGCACCTATAGCAAAATTCTATTGAGATTTTGATGGTTTTTGTTATTTAAACATCCCTTCATACTACGTGTCATCTTAATCCTGATGCTACGGAGTAAATTATGCCACTGGCGCTACTTGCATTAACCATCGGTGCCTTTGCTATTGGCACTACCGAATTTGTGATCGTCGGTCTGGTACCGACCATTGCCGAACAACTGGCTATCTCGCTACCGTCTGCGGGCCTGCTGGTTTCCATCTACGCGCTAGGCGTGGCGGTTGGCGCGCCGGTGCTGACCGCGTTAACCGGGCGCATGCCGCGTAAGCAACTCCTGCTGGCGTTAATGGTGCTTTTTACCGCCGGTAACCTGCTAGCGTGGCAGGCTCCGGGTTATGGCACTTTGATTGTGGCCCGCCTGCTGACCGGCCTGGCGCACGGCGTATTCTTTTCTATCGGCTCGACGATTGCCACCAGCCTGGTGCCAAAAGAGAAAGCCGCCTCGGCCATTGCTATCATGTTCGGTGGCCTGACGGTCGCGCTGGTAACCGGGGTGCCGTTCGGGACATTCATCGGTCAGCATTTTGGCTGGCGTGAAACGTTCCTCGCGGTATCGATTCTGGGCGTCATTGCGCTTATCAGCAGCCTGATCCTGGTGCCAAATAATATTCCGGGCCGCGCCGGAGCTAGCCTGCGCGATCAGATGAAAGTTTTGACTCATCCGCGCCTGTTGATGATCTACGCGATTACCGCGCTGGGCTATGGCGGCGTGTTTACCGCATTTACTTTCCTCGCGCCGATGATGCAGGACCTGGCTGGCTTTAGCCCGTCTGCGGTCAGTTGGATCCTGCTGGGTTACGGTATCTCTGTCGCTATCGGTAACGTGTGGGGCGGTAAGCTCGCTGATAAACATGGCGCTGTCGCCGCGTTGAAATTTATCTTCGCTGCATTGGTGGTACTGTTGCTGGTCTTCCAGTTCACGGCTAATCTGCACTACGCCGCTCTGGCAACGGTACTGGTGATGGGGATTTTCGCCTTCGGCAACGTTCCGGGTCTGCAGGTCTATGTGGTACAAAAGGCTGAACAGTACACGCCGGGCGCCGTTGATGTTGCTTCTGGTTTGAACATCGCTGCCTTCAATATTGGTATTGCCCTCGGTTCGGTCATTGGTGGACAGACGGTCGAGCTGTACGGTCTGGCGCAGACGCCGTGGATTGGCGCGCTGATTGTGCTGGTGGCTTTGCTACTGGTCGTACTGAGCGGTCGTTTAGATAAATCTCCACGCCGTTCGGCAGCCGTTTCTCTCGAAGGATAAGGCTTTCTCGCAAATTGCATTGAAAGTGTATGGGAAAATCCCTATAACAGAAGAACCAGCCGCAGTCGGGCTGGTTTCCTGTTATCGAGGTTCAATGCCCAAATTGCGAAAGAATACCTATGCCATGCGCTATGTCGCCGGACAACCCGCGGAGAGAATCTTGCCTCCGGGGGCGTTTGCGGGCGTCAGTCCGGTTTATCCCGCCGGCGCGCCGTTAAGCAGCGATGAGAAAATTCGCGTGCTGGTGTGGAATATCTTCAAGCAGCAGCGTGCTGAATGGCAGTCGGTACTCAAAAATTTCGGCAAAGACGCGCATCTGGTCCTGTTGCAGGAGGCGCAAACCACCCCAGAACTGGTCAGGTTCGCGACTTCAAACTATCTGGCCGCCGATCAGGTGCCGGCGCTGGTATTGCCGCAGCATCCTTCCGGCGTGATGACGCTGGCCTCCGCTCACCCCATCTATTGCTGTCCCTTGCGCGAGCGCGAACCTATTTTACGTTTGCCTAAATCGGCGTTAGTGACCGTTTATCCGCTGCCCGATGCACGGCTGTTAATGGTGGTGAATATCCATGCGGTTAATTTTAGTCTTGGCGTCGATGTCTATAGTAAACAGCTGCTGCCAATTGGCGATCAGATTGCCCATCACAGCGGGCCGGTAATCATGGCTGGTGATTTCAACGCCTGGAGCCGCCCGCGGATGAACGCGCTGTACCGCTTTGCGCGTGAGATGTCGTTACGCGAGGTTCGTTTCTCTGACGATCAGCGCCGCCGCGCGTTTGGTCGCCCGCTCGATTTTGTGTTCTACCGTGGATTAAGCGTGCACGATGCTTCCGTGCTGGTGACCCGCGCCTCCGATCACAACCCGCTACTAGTCGAATTCAGTCCCGGCAAGCCTGATTAATTAAGGTATGTCAGGCCTGCCATCGGGCAGGTCTGCGTTCAGCACGATGCTGCCCTTTATTACTCAAACCACCGAAGGACAACACAATGACAACACGCTCTCATCATGACAACGTCGAAAAGCAGTTTGGCTCACAGGCAAGCGCCTATCTGACCAGCGCCGTGCACGCCTCCGGGCGCGATCTGCAGCGTCTGGCGGAACGGCTGGCGGATTTCCCGCAGGCAACGTTGCTGGATATGGGATGCGGGGCAGGGCACGCCAGCTTTACCGCTGCCGGCCAGGTAGCGCAGGTTACCGCGTATGATTTATCGAGCCAGATGCTGGAGGTTGTCGCTCAGGCGGCAAAAGACAAAGGCTTTACCAACATCGTCACTCAGCAGGGGTATGCTGAAAAGCTGCCGTTCTCCGACGCCAGTTTTGATGTGGTGATTAGCCGCTACTCCGCTCACCATTGGCATGATGTCGGCCAGGCGCTGCGTGAGGTGAAACGCGTGCTGAAGCCGGGTGGGGTGATGATCATCATGGACGTGATGTCTCCGGGGCATCCGGTGCGTGATGTCTGGCTGCAAACCGTAGAAGCGCTGCGCGACACTTCGCACGTGCGTAACTACTCCAGCGGCGAGTGGCTGGCGCTGGCCAATGACGCAGGCCTGGCGATCAATCATTTATTGACCGACCGTCTGCCGCTGGAGTTTAGCTCGTGGGTCGCGCGGATGCGCACGCCCGAGGCGCTGGCGGAGGCGATTCGCTTATATCAGCAGAGCGCATCGGCAGAGGTTAAAGCCTACTTCGAATTACAGCAGGATGGATCGTTTACCAGCGATACCATCATGTTTGAAGCGCATAAAGCAGTGTAACGCTGGCAATAAAAAAGGCACCGGTGAAGCGGTGCCTTTCTCATTATCCTGGAATCAGGATTCAGGTCTGTCGTTGTTTTTCACAAACAACGTCAGCTGATCCCCTGGCTTCAGGTTATCGGTATCGCTGTTCCAGCGCATAACGTCGCGGATATTGACGCCGTGGCGTTTTGCGATGCTCGACAGCGAGTCGCCCTTACGAACACGATAGGTGATGCTATCGCTGTTGTTCGCCAGACGTTGCGCACTGCTGCCTGCGCCGACAACCAGATTTTGCCCGACTTTAAGCCCAGAACCGCGCAGGTTATTCCACTGCTGCAGATCCCTGGTGGTAACGCCGAGACGCGAAGCAATCCCGGAAATTGTGTCGCCAGAACGTACTTTATAGCTACGGCTGGTCAGCGGCGTATTGTCAGCAAGCTGCGTCGGCTGTACGGCGGCAATGTCGCCAGAGGCCAGAGATTCACGCAGTTGCGCTGCGTGCTTCTGAGGCACCATGACGTACTTTGGCCCGCTAGCGCCAAGCGTGGACCCCTTGACGCCGGCGTTGAAGGTTTTCAGCTTGCTAACCGGCATTCCTGCCATGTCCGCGAGCTGAGAAATCTCAACCGGGCTATCGAGGCGAACGCGCGCCAACGCCCGGCTTTCATCAGCCGTGGGCAGCTTCACGCCGTAACGCTTGCTGTTTTTGAGAATATCGCTCAAAGCCAGCATTTTTGGCACGTAGACCTTGGTTTCATGCGGCAGCGAGAGCGACCAGAAATCGGTGGGTTTACCACGCGAACGGTTCGCCTTCACGGCCTTCATTACCCGGCCTTCGCCGCTGTTATATGCCGCGACGGTCAGTAACCAGTCGCCGTCGAACATTTTGTTCAGACGTTGCATCATGTCCAGCGCCGCGGTAGTAGACGCGACGACATCACGACGCGCATCGTAACTGCGGGTCTGTTTTAAACCATAATTGCGCCCTGTGCTCGGAATGATCTGCCAAATGCCTGCGGCATTGGCGCCAGACGTCGCGTGTGGGTCAAAAGCGCTCTCCACTATGGGTAGTAATACCAGTTCCATTGGCATGTTACGTTTCTTAACTTGCCCGGCTATCCAGTACATATACGGTTCAGCCCGTAAAGTTACATCGTGGAGATAGCTCTTATTACGTAAGTACTTCTGTTTCTGTTCGCGAATCCGGGGGTTTTCCGGAATTCCCATCTTTAGCTCGTCGCTTATGGAAGTCCACAGATCCTGGTCTTGCGCGTAGAGGGTTCCATCATCTAACCATCGCGCCTGACTTGTGAACTTGCCTGCTTCCCCTTGACCAGCTGCAGAAAGGCTCTGTGCTCGCTGCTCTACGGTGCCGTCGTGCTTCGACGCCTGGCACCCTACCAGCAGGACAGAGGCGAGTAATATCGCTCGTGCCTTCATGTGTGTGTCAATAGTTGCTTAAAAGACGAGCAAGGATAACGGTGAAGGCCGAGGATGACAAGCGTTAAATCTCAGAAGTCATCTTTCTTTGACCTTAACCATGCAAATCTCTGCGCTGAGTGTTGCAAATTTGTTTCTTTGGATATTTCTTTAATTAAATCATTGTCATCCGTACGTAAAAATAAATTTATACGGCGTTCATTTTTCAGAGTAACGGGTAGTGTCTTTTGGTTTTTTGCGCGTAACTCATTAACTTTATGGTAGTAATCCTTTATATCCATATCATCTGGCAGGATACTCAATGCAAACTTCATGTTTGCTAAAGTGTACTCATGTGCGCAACAAATTAGTGTGTCATCGGGAAGGGCGTTTATTTTCATAAATGATTGATACATTTGGTCCGCTGTACCTTCGAACAATCTGCCACAGCCTCCGGAAAACATTGTATCGCCACAAAATAGATAAGGTTCGCTGTAGAAACAGATATGTCCTAATGTGTGACCGGGAGTGGAGAAAATAGAAAATTCGCGGCCCAAAACAGTAATGCTATCGCCATCAGATACAATATCCGTGCTTCCCTTATCCTGGGTTTCTGCCGGCCCGTAAACCACAAGTTGCGGGAACTTTTGCCGCAGTTCTTTCACGCCGCCAACATGATCGTGGTGGTGGTGGGTTAACAAAATCGCTTCTGGCTGCCAGCCGTTTTCTTCAATGGCCGCGAGTACCGGCGCGGCTTCGCCCGGGTCGACTATCACACAACGACGGTTATCGTCGCTAAGAACCCAGATGTAGTTGTCCTGAAATGCAGGAATACTGATAAGATTCATAAATTACCTCTCAAAGCGTTGCGGAAGGTTGCGATGAAGCCGGCAAGGATACCTCATACAATTACAGCTCCAGAGCATTGGTCCAGTATGCCGTGGGGTGAATACTATCGCGAGTCGCTGGAACGGCATATGAAACCGTGGCTGGCTAAATTATATGGCTTTCATCTACTTAAGATTGGCAATCTGAGCGCGGAAATCAATACCGAAGCCTGCGCGATCTCCCATCAGGTGAACGTTTCGCTGGGGGGAAGTCCTATCCAGGTCAAAGCCGACCCACTCTATCTTCCTTTCGCCGCCAAATCTGTGGATGCCTGTTTACTGGCGCATACTTTGCCATGGTGCAGCGATCCGCACCGGCTGTTGCGGGAAGCTGACCGCGTGCTGATTGACGATGGCTGGATGATTTTGACCGCCTTTAATCCGATGAGCCTCGTCGGATTGCGCAAAGTGACGCCGATCCTGCGAAAAACTATCCCCTATAACAGCCGCATGTTTACCATGACGCGACAGCTTGACTGGCTGGCGCTGCTCAATTTTGAGGTGCTGCACTACGGTCGCTATCAGGTGCTGCCCTGGTCGAAGCAGGGGGGAAAAATGTTAAGTACTCATCTGCCGGCTTTGGGGTGTTTGCAGATGATCGTCGCGCGGAAAAGAACCATTCCGCTGACGCTAAATCCGATGAAGTCCGGGAAGGCGAAGACGCAGCTGCGTCCGGCCGTTGGCGCCACCAGGCAGTGGCGCGACGGGGGAAATTAGCTTTCCGGCTGGTAGCCGACGTCGTCCAGCGTGGGGTTAGACGCCGCAGCGCGCGCGAGTTCGTCACAGCGTTCGTTTTCCGGGTGCCCGGCATGGCCTTTGACCCATTCCCACTTAATTTGATGCTGGCCGAGAGCGGCATCAAGACGTTTCCACAGATCGACATTTTTAACCGGCTTTTTGTCCGCGGTTTTCCAGCCGCGTTTTTTCCAGTTATGGATCCACTGGGTTATCCCCTGGCGGACGTACTGGCTATCGGTGCTTAGCACCACTTCGCAATGCTCTTTAAGCGCTTCGAGAGCGACGATGGCAGCCATCAGTTCCATGCGGTTGTTAGTCGTCAGGCGGTAGCCCGCGCTGTAGGTTTTTTCATGCTGGCGATAGCGCATAATAGCGCCGTAGCCGCCAGGCCCAGGATTTCCCAGGCAAGAACCATCGGTGAAAATTTCTACCTGTTTGAGCATCTCTGGTAGACTTCCTGTAATTGAAATCGATATGTAAACGACAAGTCTGACATAAATGACCGCTATGAGCACTGCAATTACACGACAGATTGTTCTCGATACCGAAACCACCGGTATGAACCAGATCGGCGCCCACTATGAAGGGCATAAGATCATCGAGATCGGCGCCGTAGAGGTGATCAACCGTCGCCTCACCGGTAATAACTTCCATGTTTACCTGAAGCCCGATCGGCTGGTGGACCCTGAAGCCTTCGGCGTTCACGGTATTGCCGATGAATTCCTCATGGATAAGCCGACATTTGCCGACGTTGCCGATGAGTTCATGGAGTATATCCGCGGCGCGGAGCTGGTCATCCATAACGCATCGTTCGATATCGGCTTTATGGATTATGAATTCAAAAAGCTGAACCGCGGCATTGAGAAAACGGAGACCTTTTGTAAGGTCACCGATAGCCTGGCGCTGGCGCGTAAGATGTTCCCCGGCAAGCGTAACAGCCTCGATGCGCTCTGTTCACGTTATGAGATAGACAACAGCAAGCGTACGCTGCACGGGGCGTTGCTCGATGCCCAGATACTGGCCGACGTCTATCTGATGATGACCGGCGGGCAGACCAGCATGGCGTTTTCGATGGAAGGGGAAGGCCAACAGCAGGCCGGCGATATTGGAATACAGCGCGTTGTCCGCGCCGCCAGTAAATTACGTGTGGTTTATGCCTCTGACAGCGAGCTGGCGGACCATGAATCGCGTCTCGACTTGGTGCAGAAGAAGGGCGGAAGCTGCCTGTGGCGCGCCTGATTGCCGGCAATATGCGCTAAAAATAGGCGGGCGGGCTAATTTTGCAGCAAACGATTCAAAAGTGAAGAAAAAGCGTTGACGACGATGTAGGGAAACCGTAATATTTGCCTCGTTCCCAACGGAACAACAACGCGGAGCGGTAGTTCAGTCGGTTAGAATACCTGCCTGTCACGCAGGGGGTCGCGGGTTCGAGTCCCGTCCGTTCCGCCACTATTAAGAAGGCCTGAATCAGCAATGATTCAGGCCTTCGTCGTTTGGGGGAATTATCATTTAATCCGCCCCTAACGCCTCCTCAACACACTGCATAAATACCCGCATTGCCGGGCTGACCACTTTACCGGCGTGATGGGCGCATATCGCGTTAATAGTGAGTGGAATATCGCTGAACGGGAGTTCAACCAGCGTACCGCGCTTAAGCTCTTCCTCAACGGCGAAACGCGGCAGATAGCTGACGCCAAGATTGCTCGCCACGCACTGCTTAATACTTTCGATACTCCAGAGCTCAATGGTATTTTCCAGGGTAATGGCGCGCTGGCGCAGCGTGCTTTCAAAAATCTGCCGAAATACGCACTGTGGCTCATTGATAACAAAGCTCAGCGGAATATGTTGCCCGCAGTGGGTAAAATCGACCGCCGGATGCTGCGGCGAGGCGACCAGCGTCAGCGACTGCTGGCCAAAGCTTTTCATGGTTAACGCGTCATCGTTGCCAACCCGATAAAACACGCCCAAATCGGCGCTATCGTTGAGTAGCGCATCGCGGATGACATAACAGTTGAGCGACTGCAGCGATAAGCGTACCTGCGGCGCCCGTTGTTTAAAGCGCTGTAGCACCTGCGGCATTTTATAGGCCAGCAGGGTTTCCCCACAGGCAACGCGTAGCTCGCCAGCCGGTTCGCCATCCTCGCGAGCCGCCTCGCGAATGGTTTCCATCACCCTCGCCAGTTCATGGACGTGCGGCAGCACCTTTTTACCGGATTCGGTCAGGCACATGCGGCGGCCAATTTTTTCAAACAGCTGAACGGCAAGCTCTTGCTCAAGCTGTTGAATATGAAAGGTTACCGTGGATTGCGTACAGCATAGCTTTTGCGCCGCGCGTAAAAACGAGCCTTCTTCCACTACCGTTTTGAGAGTAATAAAACGCCGCAGATCCATTTCGCCACCAACTATCGAAAATATCGAATTCAGAATCAAAAAACATTCATTTTTTTAAATGAATGGCATCGGGTACTGTCTGCCAAAACGAAGGAGAAGACAAGTGACCCCAGCTTTGATTAGTGCTTTTTTGACTTATACCCTGATAACCGCGCTGACTCCCGGCCCTAATAATATTCTTGCCCTCAGCAGCGTCACCTCCCATGGCTTACGCCGCAGCCTGCGGGTGCTGGCGGGGATGAGCGTCGGTTTTATTATCACCATGCTGATTTGCGCGGCGTTAACCTTTTCGCTGGTGGAACTCGACTCGCGATTTACCCGGATATTGGGATGGATTGGCGCGGCGTATATCCTGTGGCTGGCCTGGCAGATAGCCAAAAGCAAACCGGGGGCAGGCGCGCTGAGTACAGAGCCGGTGGGTTTCTGGGCGAGCCTGGGCCTGCAGTTCGTCAACGTAAAAATTATTCTGTATGGCATCACCGCGCTCTCTACCTTTGTCCTGCCCGTTACCCGCGAGCCGATTTGGCTCATCGGCGTGAGTCTGCTGCTGGCGGCGATTGGCGCGCTGGGAAATCTGTGCTGGGCGCTGGCGGGGCATCTGTTTCAGCGCCTGTTTTTGTTGTACGGGCGCCAACTGAACTGGGTGTTGGCAGCGTTATTGGTCTACTGCGCTTTGCGGATCGTGGTGGAATAAAAAGGGAGCGCAGTGGCTCCCGAAAAGTGTTTAGCCGATCGTGAAAGGATCGGCATCCTGCCAGGCCGGAAATTTCTCGCGATACTCCTGCAGCGCGGCCAACGACAGATCGGCATCGAGCCGCGTCGCCTGATGCGGTTCGGCGGTGGCGATAATCTCTCCCTGCGGGCTAATGATACGGCTATCGCCCCGATAGTGGTGGCCGTTGCCATCGGTGCCGACGCGGTTGCAGCCGGCGACGTAGGCCTGGTTTTCAATGGCTCTGGCGACCAGCAGCGATTGCCAGTGCAGCGAACGCGGGGCAGGCCAGTTAGCAACATACAGCGCCAGGTCGTAATCGTTGTGGTTACGCGACCATACCGGGAAGCGCAGGTCATAGCACACCAGCGGCAGAATCCGCCAGCCGCGCCATTCAAAGACCACTCGTTCGGTTCCTGCCTCATAATGGTGATGTTCATCCGCCATGCGGAACAGGTGACGCTTATCGTAAAAATGCGTTTTACCGCCGGGCTCTACCAGCAGAAAGCGGTTCACCGGGCCGCGGTCGGTCTGCAATGCCGCGCTACCGGCAATCAGCGCGTTGGTCTGCTCCGCTTTCGCCTGCATCCACTCAACGACCTCTTCCTGCGGCATCGACTGCTTCGCCGCTTCCATGGCAAAACCAGTAGTAAACATCTCAGGCAGTACAATGATGTCGCGCCCGCTCACTTCTTCCAGCTGACGATCGAAATGGCGCAGGTTGGCGGGACCATCCATCCACACCAGCGGTTGCTGCAACAGCGTAATTTTCAAGCCAGGCACAGTGGTGAACTCCATTATAAAGAGGGCGTTTAGATAATTTTAATACCATATCAGCAGCGGGAGGCGGCATGGAATATTTTGTTAAAAAAATGCTACTTTGGCGGGGGAGTAACAAAAGAAAAGGCGGGGAAATTCCCCGCCTTCGTCGTGATGTGCAGTATTGCTTTTATTATGCCGCTTCAATCTTGCGGATTTTTTCCGGCAGCTTTACCGGTTTGGTCGCCAGTTCATCCGCCGCGAAATCATCAACGTTAATACTGCGCAGACGGCTGGTTTCTGCACGGGTCAGGATTGCGGCTTCCTCCTGATTAATTAACCCTTTGGCCAGCGCATTAGTGGCCAGCTCATCCAGGCGGGTGAACGGCAGATTTTTACCCAGCTCTTTGCAGATGCGTTGGTGGATTGGATCCGCCGCCATCACATCCAGCAGCGCCTCTTCCAGCAGGCCAACCGGGTTATGTTCGCTTGGCGTCAGGTACTGACCGCGACCGATACGAGAGCGGGTCGCGCTCGGAACCTGCAGGATTTTCGCCACTTTATGATCCAGCTTATCGGACGGCGCATCGTAGTGACGGCCGGTCGGGAAGATGGCGAGACGCAGCGCGCCTGCGACAAAGCGGTTCGGGAAGTTCTTCAGCAGGTCATCGATAGCCTGCTCCGCCTGATACAGCGCATCCTGCACGCCCCAATGGACCAGCGGCAGATCCGCTTCATTACGGCCTTCATCGTCATAACGTTTCAGCACCGCCGATGCCAGATAAAGCTGGCTCAGCACGTCGCCGAGACGCGCGGAGATACGTTCGCGACGCTTCAGGCTGCCGCCCAGCACCGCCATTGATACATCCGACAGCAGGGCCAGGTTGGCGCTCAGGCGGTTCATGTGCTGATAGTAGCGGCGCGTGGTGTCACGGGTCGGCGCGCTGCTGGTGCGGCCGCGAGTCAGGCCCAGCCAGAAGCTGCGTACTTTGTTGCTACCAACGTGGCCGATATGTTTAAACAGCAGCTTGTCGAAGGCGTTAACGTCATTGTTCTGCGCGGCGGCCATCTCATCCAGTACATACGGATGGCAGCGAATCGCCCCCTGACCAAAGATCATCATGCTGCGGGTGAGGATATTCGCCCCTTCAACGGTAATGGCGATCGGCGCGCCCTGATAAGCGCGGGCAAGGAAGTTGCCTTCGCCCAGCATGATGCCTTTACCGCCGGTAATATCCATAGCGTCAATGATTGAACGCTGGCCGCGGTGTGTACAATGATATTTAACGATTGCCGACAGCACCGCCGGTTTCTCGCCAAGCATAATCCCGTAGGTAATCAGCGAAGCGGCGGCGTCCATTACGTAGGCGTTACCTGCGATACGCGCCAGCGGCTCTTCGATCCCTTCCATTTTACCAATCGAGATTTTGAACTGACGGCGAATGTGGGCGTAGGCGCCCGTCGCCATGGCGACGGATTTCAGGCCGCCGGTGGCGTTGGACGGCAGAGTAATGCCGCGACCCACGGACAGGCACTCAACCAGCATACGCCAGCCCTGGCCGGCCATGCTCGGGCCGCCGATGATGTAATCGATCGGTACGAAAATATCTTTACCGCGAGTAGGGCCGTTCTGGAATGGCACGTTCAACGGGAAGTGACGACGGCCAATTTCCACGCCCGGCGTTGAGGTAGGGATCAACGCGCAGGTGATACCGAGCTCTTCCTCGCCGCCCAGCAGACGGTCCGGGTCAGAGAGTTTGAAAGCCAGGCCCAGCACGGTGGCGATCGGCGCGAGGGTGATATAGCGCTTGTTCCAGGTCAGGCGCATACCCAGCACCTGCTGACCCTGCCAGTCGCCCATACAGACTACGCCGGTATCCGGGATCGCGCCGGCGTCGGAGCCCGCTTCCGGGCTGGTCAACGCGAAGCATGGGATCTCCTGACCACGCGCCAGGCGCGGCAGGTAGTGATTTTTCTGCTCTTCGGTACCGTAATGTTGCAGCAGTTCGCCCGGCCCTAAGGAGTTAGGCACGCCGACGGTGATCGCCAGGATCCCGGAAACGCCGGACAGCTTTTGCAGCACGCGAGACTGGGCATAGGCGGAAAACTCCAGCCCGCCGTACTCTTTCTTAATGATCATCGCGAAGAAGCGATGCTCTTTCAGGTACGCCCACAGCTCCGGCGGCAGATCCGCCATCTCATGGGTAATTTCGAAGTCGTTCGCCATGCGGCAGGCTTCTTCTACCGGGCCGTCGATGAAAGCCTGCTCTTCGGCGGTGAGGCGCGGCTGCGGATAGTTATGCAGCTTGTGCCAGTCCGGGTTGCCGCGGAACAGATCGCCTTCCCACCAGGTGGTGCCGGCATCGATGGCTTCTTTTTCCGTACGCGACATCGGCGGCATTACTTTACGGAAAGCGCGGAATGCCGGGGCGGAGAAAAGGGATTTACGCATCGGCGCAAAGTTGAACGGCAGCAGGATAATCGCCAGCGGCAGCAGCAGCCAGATATTCCACAGCCCCGCCACGCTGAGCGCCGCGGTCCAGGCGAGCAAAATCACGCTGCTGAGAAGCAGGCTGACTCGGTGATAGAAGAGCACGCCGAGTAACACTACGGTTGCAACAATACTCAAAATCATCATAGAGAAATGCTCCCTTATCTTGTAGGAGGTCTGACCACTTGTGATGTATTGGTTGTAGTGGATGTAATTTGTTTTAGCAATGTGTTTACAAAATAATTACAACCTTGCTCACATTGTTGGCTGGAAAAGCGGCACGTAAAATCAAAAGGACGGGGGATAACGTCGCCTGCTGCTTCTCGCTTCGGCGGCTATCCGGTACACTGCCAGGGTTATTCCAACCAATACTGAAGGATTATCCTCATGTACCAGGATCTTATTCGTAACGAACTGAACGAAGCCGCGGAAACGCTGGCCAACTTTCTGCAGGACGAGGCCAACATTCATGCTATCCAACGCGCGGCGGTACTGCTGGCGGATAGCTTCAAAGCTGGCGGTAAAGTGCTTTCCTGCGGCAACGGCGGTTCTCATTGCGATGCGATGCATTTTGCGGAAGAGCTGACCGGGCGTTATCGCGAAAACCGCCCTGGTTATCCGGCGATCGCTATCTCTGATGTCAGCCATCTGTCCTGCGTGAGTAATGATTTTGGCTATGAATACGTCTTCTCCCGCTACGTTGAATCGGTTGGCCGCGCAGGCGATGTTCTGCTGGGGATCTCCACTTCCGGCAACTCCGGCAACGTGATCAAAGCGATTGAAGCCGCTCGTGCGCAGGGAATGAAAGTGATCACCCTGACCGGTAAAGACGGCGGCAAAATGGCGGGTTCCGCCGATGTTGAAATCCGCGTACCGCATTTCGGTTACGCCGATCGCATTCAGGAGATTCACATTAAGGTGATTCATATTCTGATTATGTTGATCGAAAAAGAGATGGTTAAAGCTTAACTTGCCATGATGACGGCGCCGTGGCTTCCATGTTGAGGAGCTGCGGCGACAAGGCTTTAGCGGCAGGATATTTTGTGCAGTGGTATGAGGTGATCTATGTGCGAATTGCTCGGGATGAGCGCCAATGTGCCGACCGATATCTGTTTTAGCTTCTCCGGGCTGGTTCAGCGCGGGGGCGGCACCGGGCCGCATAAAGACGGCTGGGGCATTACCTTTTACGAAGGGAAAGGGTGTCGCACATTTAAAGATCCGCAGCCGAGCTTTCAGTCGCCGATAGCCAAACTGGTACAGGATTATCCCATCAAATCCTGTTCCGTCATCGCCCATATCCGTCAGGCTAACCGCGGCGAGGTGGCGCTGGAAAACACCCATCCGTTTACTCGCGAGCTGTGGGGGCGCCACTGGACCTACGCCCATAACGGCCAGCTCAAAGGTTATAAATCGCTGAAGACGGGGAATTTCCGCCCGGTGGGCGAGACCGACAGCGAAACGGCTTTCTGCTGGCTGTTGCACCGTTTAACCGAGCGCTATCCGCGCACGCCGGGCAATATGGTCGGCGTGTTTAAATACATCGCGACGCTGGCGGGCGAAATGCGTGAGAAGGGCGTGTTTAATATGCTGTTATCGGACGGGCGCTATGTAATGGCGTACTGTTCAACCAACCTGTACTGGATCACCCGTCGGGCGCCGTTTGGCGTGGCGAAGCTGCTGGATCAGGATGTGGAAATTGATTTTCAACGTGAGACCACACCAAACGATGTGGTCTCCGTTATCGCCACTCAGCCGCTGACCGGCAATGAGGCCTGGAATAAAATCATGCCAGGCGAGTGGGCGTTATTTTGCCTCGGGGAGCGTATAGTTTGAGGCCAGCTGCGGCTGGATAACCTCGTGGCTGAGCGGCTTGCTGACGATATAGCGGCCATCCATCACCGAAACCACCGGCGGTTTGTGGGTCTGCTGGAAGTAGTCATAGCCTGGCTTCAGCTGCTTCCAGAAATCCGAATAGTACGAGAACTTATGCCGCGCCATGTTGGCGTCGGTCATCCGGAACGGATAGATGCTGACCTGCACGCTTGGCTGGCCAAATACCAGCGCGCCGGTGACAAACTGGAAGATCTCGTCAATGCCGGTGTCGGTCATCGCGTAGCAGCCGACGGAAACGCAGGCGCCGTGGATCATCAGGTATTTACCTTCATAGCCGTGCGCGCGATCGTAGGCATTCGGGAAGCCGATATTGATCGCTTTATAAAAGCGGCTGTCTGGTTTTAGCTGACTGCGCGAGACGTTATAAAATCCTTCCGGACTTTTAAAATCGCCCTGGCGTTGCTTCGGCCCGAGGCCGCCGGAGTAGTTACAGATCCGGTAGCTATCGAGAAGCTGGTAGGTTTCGCCCATTTTGACATAGAGATCGAGCATCCGCTCTTCTTTGAAGATCTCAATATAAACGGGGGAGCCCATTAACTGCTGTTTATATTCTTTGCTAACCGGCGTTGTCGGGCTGTTACTGCTGAGTAACCCAGCAAATGACACGCACGGCAACAGAAGCATCGCAATAAAGAATGCGATTTTGCGCATACTGCTTGTTCCTTGATAAAACAAAAAACCACATGCCAGGACGGCAAGAGATACCCGAAATCAGAGTTTTCTGGATTTAGAGCGCTCACATTAGCATCACGGCAGTTTTTCGCAAGCACGGTGTGGCTGCGTTTACAATTTAATGTTCCTTTATAGCGAATATTGCCGCAAAGCGCAGTGAGAACTTTGCGCAATAGCTCGCATTTTAGAAGCACTTATTGGCGCTTTTCCTACTTCTGCCACTCACAAAATGTTACACTCCCGCCGTTTATGACCAGGGTAAGAAAGGATGCTTCTCTCCCGTCTTGTGCCCCCGTGGCACCGCTATTCCTTTCTTATTCTGATATTCCATCAATAATGCTGGCCTCGGCTTGAGCCGGGGTTTAGGTTACGGATACCTGCTAACGATATGATTAAAATCACGAAAGGGCTGGATTTGCCCATAGCTGGCATGCCATTACAGCAGATCTCGTCCCGGCCTGCGGTGAAACGCGTCGCGCTGCTCGGCGAGGAGTACGTCGGCATGCGCCCCTCGATGGCGGTGAGCGAAGGCGATCGGGTGCAGAAAGGCCAGGTGCTGTTCGAAGACAAAAAGAACGCCGGGGTACGTTTTACCGCGCCAGCCAGCGGGGTAGTTAGCGCCATTCATCGCGGCGAGCGCCGGGTGCTGCAATCGGTGGTGATTGACGTCGACGGCAGTAATGATGCGGTGTCGTTTACCCGCTACGCATTAGAAGATCTTAACGATTTAGCGCGGGAAGCGGTGCAGCAACAGCTGCTGGACTCCGGGCAGTGGACGGCGTTTCGTACCCGTCCTTTCAGCAAAATTCCCGCGCTGGATAGCGTTCCGGCGGCTATTTTCGTCACTGCTATCGATACCAACCCGCTGGCGGCTGAACCGCAGCCGATTATCCTGGCCCAGCGTGAAGCCTTTGATGCCGGTCTGACGGTGCTAACGCACCTGACGGACGGTAAAGTCCACGTCTGTCAGGCCAGCGGCGGCAAGCTGGGCGGCCATCCCGCCGGGCAGGTGACATTCAACCAGTTTAGCGGCCCGCATCCGGCAGGGCTTGCCGGTACGCACATTCACTTCCTTGAGCCGGTCAGCCTGACCAAACAGGTCTGGCATCTCAACTATCAGGAGGTCATCGCCATTGGCAGACTGTTCCTCGACGGCGAGCTGTACAGCGACCGCGTCATTGCCCTTGGCGGCCCGCAGGTAAAACAGCCGCGATTGCTGCAAACCTGTCTCGGCGCCAGCCTCGATGAACTGCTGGCGGGCGAGCTGGTGGATGATGAAAACCGGGTAATTTCCGGTTCAGTCTTGAGCGGCACCCATGCCTGCGGCCCTCACGCTTTCCTCGGGCGCTACCATTTGCAGGTCAGCGTGGTACGAGAAGGCCGTGAAAAAGAGCTGTTTGGCTGGGTGATGCCGGGCAAAGAGAAGTTCTCGATTACCCGTACCACCCTTGGTCATTTCTTTAAGCGCAAGCGCTTTAATTTCTCCACTGATACTAACGGCGGCGAGCGGGCGATGGTGCCGATCGGCAACTATGAGCGGGTGATGCCGCTGGATATTCTGCCGACCATATTGCTGCGCGATCTGCTCGCCGGCGATAGCGATAGCGCCCAGGCGCTGGGCTGTCTGGAGCTGGATGAAGAAGATCTGGCGCTCTGCACCTACGTTTGTCCGGGCAAATATGAATACGGCCCGGCGCTGCGCAGCGTGTTAACCCAGATTGAGCAGGAAGGATAAGAGATGGGCTTAAAGCACCTGATTGAGAAACTTGAGCCGCATTTCACCCACGGCGGCAAGTTAGCAAAATATTACCCGCTGTATGAAGCGGCGGCGACAATCTTCTACACCCCGGGTTTAGTCACCCGCGGTGCCGCGCACGTACGTGACGCCATCGACCTCAAGCGGATGATGATCCTCGTCTGGTTTGCAGTGTTCCCGGCGATGTTCTGGGGCATGTACAACGTCGGCTTGCAGACAATTCCGGCGCTGCACAAGCTATACGGCGCCGAACAGCTGCAGCAGGTGATTGCCAACAACTGGCACTATAGCGTTGCCCAATGGTTAGGGGTGAGCTTCAGCGCCGATGCCGGGTGGCTCAGCATGATGACGCTGGGGGCGGTATTTTTCCTGCCTATCTACCTGACCGTATTCATCGTTGGCGGTTTTTGGGAAGTACTGTTCGCGATTGTGCGCAAACATGAGATCAACGAAGGCTTTTTCGTTACCTCGATTCTCTTCGCGCTGATTGTGCCGCCCACGATGCCGCTATGGCAGGCGGCGCTGGGGATCTCCTTCGGCGTGGTGATTGCCAAAGAAATTTTCGGCGGCACCGGGCGCAATTTCCTCAACCCGGCGCTGGCGGGGCGCGCGTTTCTGTTCTTTGCCTACCCGGCGCAGATTTCCGGCGACCTGGTGTGGACGGCGGCGGACGGTTTCTCCGGCGCGACGCCGCTCTCCCAGTGGGCTAGCGGCGGCGGTGAAGCGCTGGTTAACGTCGCCACCGGCATCCCGGTGAGCTGGATGGACGCCTTCCTCGGCAACATTCCCGGCTCGATTGGCGAAGTGTCGACGCTGATGATCCTCATCGGCGGCGCGTTCATTATCTTTGCCCGTATCGCTTCCTGGCGCATCGTCGCCGGGGTGATGGTCGGCATGATCGCCACCGCCACGCTGTTTAACTTTATCGGTTCCGATACCAACCCAATGTTCTCGATGCCGTGGTACTGGCATCTGGTGCTCGGCGGTTTCGCCTTCGGCATGATGTTTATGGCGACTGACCCGGTATCGGCTTCCTTTACCGATAAAGGTAAATGGAGCTACGGCCTGCTGATTGGCGTGATGTGCGTGCTGATTCGCGTCGTCAACCCGGCCTATCCGGAAGGGATGATGCTGGCGATTCTGTTCGCCAACCTGTTTGCGCCGCTGTTCGATTACCTGGTGGTGCAGGCCAATATCAAGCGGAGGAAGTCGCGTGGCTGAGAAGAAAAGTAACGATAGCATCGGCAAAACGCTGCTGGTGGTGCTGGTGCTTTGTCTGGTGTGCTCCATTGTGGTCGCCGGTTCCGCCGTGGGCCTCAAGTCGCGTCAGCAGGAACAACGCGCGCTGGATAAACAGCGCAATATCCTGGCCGTCGCCGGCCTGATGCAGCAGGGGATGGATGCTGACGCGGTGGCGGAAACCTTCGCCGCGCGCATTACCCCGCGGCTGGTCAATCTGGCGACCGGCGAACTGCTGGATAAAGACCCAGGCAAATTTAATCAGGCTCAGGCGCTGAAAGATCCGCAGCAGAGCATCGCGCTGGACGCCAGCCAGGATCCGGCCGGGATTAAACGCCGCAGCAACCTGGCGGAAATTTACCTGGTGCGTGACGCGCAGCAGCAGATTCAGGAAGTCGTGCTGCCTATCTATGGCAATGGCCTGTGGTCGATGATGTACGCCTTCGTGGCGCTGGACGTCGATGGGCGCACGGTGAAAGGCATTACTTACTACGACCAGGGCGAAACGCCGGGGCTGGGCGGCGAGGTGGAAAATCCGAACTGGCGTCAGCAGTTTGT
Organism: Klebsiella sp. 141240; assembly: GCF_050600805.1. Taxonomy (NCBI): domain Bacteria; kingdom Pseudomonadati; phylum Pseudomonadota; class Gammaproteobacteria; order Enterobacterales; family Enterobacteriaceae; genus Klebsiella; species Klebsiella sp. 141240. Next base: position 20,561 of record NZ_JAQIRK010000018.1, read on the forward strand.
CGGTAAACAGGTGCTGGATGACAACGGTATGCCGTCGCTGAAGGTGGTAAAAGGCGGCGCGCGCGCAGGCGATCTCCACGCGGTTGACGGTTTATCCGGCGCCACGCTGACATCAAACGGCGTGCAGCATAGCTTTGATTTCTGGATGGGCGAACTGGGCTTTGGTCCGTTCCTGAAAAAAGTTCGTGAGGGAGAGCTGAATAATGGCTGAACAGAGCGATATGAAAGAGGTGAAGCGCGTGCTGGTGGGGCCGCTTATCGCCAATAACCCCATCGCCCTGCAGGTGCTCGGCGTCTGCTCCGCGCTGGCGGTGACCACCAAACTGGAAACCGCCTTCGTCATGACCATTGCTGTGACGCTGGTGACGGCGTTTTCCAGCATGTTTATCTCTATGATTCGCCACCATATTCCCAATAGCGTACGTATCATCGTGCAGATGGCGATCATCGCCTCGTTGGTTATCGTGGTGGATCAGCTGCTGCGGGCTTTCGCCTATGAGACCTCTAAGCAGCTGTCGGTGTTCGTCGGGCTTATCATCACGAACTGTATCGTGATGGGGCGTGCCGAAGCTTATGCCATGAAATCGCCGCCGCTGGCCAGCTTTATGGATGGTATCGGTAACGGTCTCGGTTACGGCGCGATCCTGATTATCGTCGGCTTCCTGCGCGAGCTTATCGGCAGCGGCAAGCTGTTCGGTATCACCGTACTGGAAACGGTGCAGAACGGCGGCTGGTATCAGCCGAACGGCCTGTTCCTGCTGGCGCCGAGCGCGTTCTTCATTATCGGTTTGCTGATTTGGGCCCTGCGTAGCTGGAAGCCTGAACAGCAGGAAAAGGAGTAACCGGTCATGGCTCATTACATTAGCCTGTTTGTCCGCGCGGTGTTCGTTGAGAACATGGCGCTGGCCTTTTTCCTCGGGATGTGTACCTTCCTCGCGGTGTCGAAAAAGGTTTCCACCGCGTTTGGCCTCGGCGTTGCGGTCACGGTGGTGCTGGGTCTTGCCGTACCGATCAACAATCTGGTCTATAACCTGGTGCTGCGCGACGGCGCATTGATGGAAGGCGTAGACCTCAGCTTCCTTAACTTCATCACCTTTATTGGGGTGATTGCGGCGCTGGTGCAAATACTTGAGATGATTCTCGATAAGTACTTCCCGGCACTCTATAACGCGTTAGGGATCTTCCTGCCGCTTATCGCCGTTAACTGCGCTATTTTCGGCGGCGTGTCGTTTATGGTGCAGCGCGATTACAACTTCCCGGAATCTATTGTCTACGGCTTTGGTTCCGGTATTGGCTGGATGCTGGCGATTGTCGCGATGGCGGGGATCCGCGAAAAAATGAAGTACGCCAACGTGCCCGCCGGTCTGCGCGGGTTAGGGATCACCTTTATCACCACCGGACTGATGGCGCTCGGCTTTATGTCATTCTCCGGTGTGCAGCTATAAGGGCGGAAAAGTATGGAAATTATTCTTGGCGTGGTGATGTTCACGCTGATCGTGCTGGTCCTGTCGGGGCTCATCCTGGTGGCGCGCTCGAAGCTGGTGAACGCGGGCGACGTGGTTATTGAAATCAATAACGAAGCGGATAAACAGATCCGCACGCCGGCGGGCGACAAACTGCTGAACACGCTCTCCAGCAACGGTATCTTCGTCTCTTCCGCCTGCGGCGGCGGCGGCTCCTGCGGCCAGTGCCGGGTGACCATCAAAGAAGGCGGCGGCGATATTCTGCCGACCGAGCTTTCGCATATCACCAAACGCGAAGCCAAAGAAGGGTGCCGCCTGGCCTGCCAGGTGGCGGTGAAGCAGAATATGAAAATTGAGCTGCCGGAAGAGATTTTCGGCGTGAAAAAATGGGAGTGCGAGGTTATCTCTAACGATAACAAAGCGACCTTCATTAAAGAGCTCAAATTACGGGTGCCGGATGGTGAAGCGGTGCCGTTCCGCGCCGGCGGTTATATTCAGATCGAATGCCCGTCGCATAAAGTGGCCTATGCCGACTTTGATATTCCCGATGAATATCGCTCAGACTGGGACAAGTTCAACCTGTTCCGCTATGTCTCTGATGTGAAAGAGCCGACCCTGCGCGCCTACTCGATGGCTAACTACCCGGAAGAGGAGGGCATCATTATGCTCAACGTGCGTATCGCCACGCCGCCGCCGAAGGTTCCGGATGCGCCGCCGGGGATAATGTCGTCCTATATCTGGTCGCTGAAGCCTGGCGATAAGGTGACGATTTCCGGGCCGTTTGGCGAGTTCTTCGCCAAAGAGACCGACGCCGAGATGGTGTTTATCGGCGGCGGCGCGGGCATGGCGCCGATGCGTTCACACATCTTTGACCAGCTTAAGCGCCTGCACAGCACGCGTAAAATCAGCTTCTGGTACGGCGCGCGTTCGCTGCGTGAAATGTTCTATGACGATGAGTTTGAACAGCTGGCGCGCGAAAACCCCAATTTTACCTTCCACGTCGCGCTCTCCGATCCGCTGCCGGAAGATAACTGGACCGGGCATACGGGCTTTATCCATAATGTTCTGTATGAAAACTATCTGCGCGACCATCCGGCGCCGGAAGATTGCGAGTTCTATATGTGCGGGCCGCCGGTGATGAACGCCGCAGTGATTAAAATGCTCAAAGACCTGGGCGTTGAAGATGAGAACATCATGCTCGACGACTTTGGAGGCTGATGATGTTGACGGTATTTGTCGCGACCTTTGTGATTTTTGCGCTGGTGATCCTCGGCATGTCCCTGGGCTACCTGGTGAAGCGTAAGAGTATTCAAGGCAGCTGCGGCGGGATCTCCTCGCTGGGGCTGGAGAAAGTCTGCGACTGTCCGGAACCGTGCGACGCGCGTAAGAAACGTCTTGCCCGCGAGGCGCAGCGCCAGCAGCAGCGCATTCTCTAATGCGCCGACGGCGCTACGCTTGCGTTTTCAGGCCGCTTTCGCGGCCTTTTTTATCTTACTGCCAGTTTCTCGCCTGCGCCGGAGAGTCCACCATCACGCCGTCGGCGCCCAGTTCTTTCGCCGTACGATAATCTTCCGCGCTATTGATACCGAAGAAAATGATGTGGGCCGGACCCTGCGAGCGGAAGCAATCCATCGCCTCTTTATCCCAGGTGAGCGTCGCCGGAGAAACGCCTTCACCGAGGGTAAACTTCTCGACTACCTCTACCTTGCGCTTTAGTTCCAGCCCGTACCACTTATCGCCATCGCGCTGGCTGTCTTGCTGGCACTGGTGGCTGAGCGAAACGTTTGCCAGCCTGGTTCGGGTTTCGCTGCGGCTAACAAAGCGTGGGATTGGTTGCGGCAGAGCGGCGATATAGCGGTCTTCGGTGGAATAAACCCGCACCCGCTCGAGGCTATGGGTATTTTTTAACACCTCCAGCAGGCGTTCGCCCATCACCGCCGGATCGGCATCCGGTGATTTTATATCGATGTAGAAGAAGGTCTGCGGCCACTGCTGCAGCACGCTTTGTAAGGTCGGGATCGTGGCCTGCTTGCCGCGCCACGGATGGCTGTCATCGCCCCATTTCCAGCCGGCATCGACTTTTGCCAGCTCGGCGGCGGTTAAGCTTGAGACCTTGCCCTCGGCGTTGGTCAGGGCGGAGAGATCGCTTGAGCGATAGAGCACCGGTACGCCGTCGCGGCTTAGCTGTACCGTAATCCAGATGGCCTGCGCGTGGTTTTCCAGCGCCAGCTTGATGGCCGGTAGGGTGTTTTCCGGCGCATCGCCGGTGCCGCCGCGGTGGGCAATCAGCTGCGGGTTGGCGAAAGCGCTGCCGGTTGCCAGCAGGCAGAGTACCGTGAGTATTTTCTTCATGATTGTATCTTCCTGATTCATTATTTAAATGCATGAAAATAAACGTGATTTGTTTCACTTTTATGTTGTAACAGCTTTTTTGGCGGTTGAATTAAAAAAAGAATAAAATTCGCACGTAGTTTTGCTATGCTGTATGGGTATACAGTGTTGGGCAAGGCGATGCGTAAAATTATCCATGTCGATATGGACTGCTTCTTCGCAGCGGTGGAAATGCGTGACAACCCGGCGTTGCGCGATATCCCCATTGCCATTGGCGGCAGCCGGGTACAGCGTGGCGTGATTAGTACCGCGAACTATCCTGCGCGTAAGTTTGGCGTGCGCAGCGCAATGCCGACGGCGACGGCGCTTAAACTGTGTCCGCACCTCACGCTGCTGCCGGGGCGCTTTGATGCCTACAAAGAAGCCTCGAACCATATCCGCGAAATTTTCTCCCGCTATACCTCATTAATCGAGCCGCTGTCGCTGGATGAAGCCTACCTTGACGTGAGCGACAGCGTACACTGCCACGGTTCTGCCACGCTGATGGCCCAGGAGATCCGCCAGACCATCGAGCACGAATTGAACCTCACCGCTTCGGCGGGGGTGGCGCCGGTTAAATTTCTCGCCAAAATCGCTTCAGATATGAACAAGCCGAATGGTCAGTTCGTCATTGCCCCGCACCAGGTGGCGGAATTTGTGCGGTCTCTGCCGCTGGCGAAAATCCCAGGCGTCGGGAAGGTGTCGGCGGCGAAGCTGGAAAATATGGGGCTGCGTACCTGTGGCGACGTGCAGAACAGCGATCTGGCGATGCTGCTTAAACGCTTTGGTAAGTTTGGCCGTATCCTGTGGGAGCGCAGCCACGGCATTGACGAGCGCGAAATCCATAACGATCGTCAGCGTAAATCGGTCGGCGTCGAGCGCACTCTGGCGGAGGATATTCACGAGTGGTCAGACTGCGAAGCGATTATCGAAAATCTCTATCCCGAGCTCGAACGCCGTCTGGCGAAGGTAAAACCGGATCTACTGATCGCCCGCCAAGGTATCAAACTGAAGTTTAACGATTTTCAGCTCACCACTCAGGAGCACGTCTGGCCGCGGTTAAACAAAGAGGATTTAATCGCGACCGCACGCAACGCCTGGCTTGAACGTCGGGGCAGCCGCGGCGTGCGGCTGGTGGGGTTACACGTGACGCTGCTCGACCCACAGCTCGAAAGACAACTGGTACTTGGACTATAACGATGTTAACGATCAGGTCGTATCTAGAAGATGATTTTCCGGCGCTGTGCGCCATTTTTTTGCGCGCGGTGAGAGAGACCGCCAGCCGGGATTATTCTCCCGCGCAAATTGCCGCCTGGGCGCAGGTTGATGAATCCCGCTGGCGGCAGAAGCTTGCTCATTCGCAAGTGCTGGTGGCGGTTATTGATAATCAGCCGGTTGGATTTATCACTGCCGTTAATGATTATATCGACCTTTTATTCGTCTCGCCGGATTATACCCGCCGGGGAATAGGCCATGCGCTCATCGGGGCGGTCTGCGCCAGCCATCCGGGAAAGGTACTGTCGGTCGATGCGAGTATAACGGCACGATCCAGTTTTCTTCGTCAGGGATTCCGTGTCGTCGCTGAGCAGCGAGTAGAATCGCGTGGAGAGTGGTTCACCAACTATCGAATGGAAAAACGCGGTTCGGGGAAGGCTGAATAGATACTGTTATCGGTTTGCGACTTCTTTAGCTTGAGAAAAGCTTTTATCTTATAAAGCTGAGAGTCTGTTGTGGTCCAGTCGCCGCCCGGGATTTTCCCGGAGGCGGCGCGTTGCGCCTTATCCGGGCTACCAAACTGCACATTACTGTAGCCGGCGTAGGTCGGGTAAGGCGTTAGCCGCCACCCGACAATACAGGTCATAACCGGGTCGGAGAGACAACCGGCGGCATGGCGCCGCCGGTGTAGGGCTTACTTAGCCGGAATCGCTTTCAGCAGTTCGGTCAGCAGCGTCCAGTACTGGCCGACGCTCTCGATATGAACCTGCTCATCCGGGGAGTGCGGGCCGGTAATGGTTGGGCCGATGGAAACCATGTCCATGTCCGGATACGGTTTTTTGAACAGACCGCATTCCAGGCCAGCGTGGATAATCTGAATGTTCGGCGTCTTGTTGAACAGACGCTGATAGGTCTCGCGCACCAGGTGCATAACCGGGGAATTGGCATCCGGCTGCCAGCCTGGGTAAGCGCCTTTGGCTTCGGTTTTCGCCCCCGCCAGTTTGCCCAGCGAATCCAGCATGCTGACGACGTAGTCTTTACCGCTGTCGATCAGCGAGCGAATCAGGCAGTGGATCTGTACGTTGTCGTCGGTCATGGTCACGACGCCGACGTTCAGCGAGGTTTCAACCACGCCTTTGGCGACGTCAGAGTTGCGGATCACGCCGTTCGGCGTCGCGTTCAGCAGGCGCACGAAACAGTCGCGGGAGGCCTGAGTCAACGCCGCTTTATCGTTAGCGACCGCTTCCAGCAGGACGACCAGATTCTTCTCTTTGGCCGCCAGTTCGTTTTTCAGGATCTCCTGGTAAGTATTCACCAGTGCTTTCAGCGCATCCGCTTTATCCGCGGCGACGGCGACGGTCGCGAAGGCTTCACGCGGGATGGCGTTACGCAGCGTACCGCCGTTGAAATCCACCAGACGCAGATCCAGTTCATCGGCATGGCCCGCCAGGAAGCGCGCCAGCAGCTTGTTAGCGTTGCCCAGACCGACGTGGATTTCACCGCCGGAGTGGCCGCCTTTTAAGCCTTTCAGGGTCAGTTTAAAGCTCTGGAAACCGGCAGGAATCGCTTCGCGAGTCAGCGCCAGGTTAGAGGTGAAATCGATACCGCCGGCGCAACCCATGTAGATTTCGCCTTCTTCTTCCGAATCGGTATTGATCAGGATATCCGCCTGCAGCCAGTTGGCCTGCAGACCGAACGCGCCATCCATGCCGGCTTCTTCGGTCATGGTCAGCAGCACTTCCAGCGGGCCGTGGGCAACGCTATCGTCGGCCAGCACCGCTAGCGCGGAGGCCATACCGATGCCGTTATCCGCGCCCAGGGTGGTGCCGCGCGCTTTAACCCACTCGCCGTCGATATACGGCTGAATCGGGTCTTTGGTGAAGTCGTGCACGGTATCGTTATTTTTCTGCGGCACCATATCGAGGTGCGCCTGCAGAACTACCGGCTTGCGGTTTTCCATACCGGCAGTCGCGCCTTTACGAATCAGAATGTTGCCAACCTGGTCGCGTTCCGCGTGTAAGCCTTTCTCTTTTGCCCAACCCATGATGTGCTCGGCGAGCTGTTCTTCGTGATAGGACGGGTGCGGGATGGAGCAAATTTTGGCAAAAATATCCCAAAGCGGTTGCGGGGATAATTGAGACAATTCAGACACGATGAGTCTCCTTACAGTCACCTGCAAAAGTCGTTTACAGGTCGAGGGTTAGCAATAAGATTCACTACAAGCTCGGGCTTGCGCGATGTGGTTGAGAATACCACTTTCCGCGCGCTCTGCTAGTGTAAAGCACGCAAAAAGCGTTGCTGGAGGCGCTTAATACTGGTTTTTAGTGCGTCAGGTCTCTATAATCTCGCGCAACCATTTTCCCCCTCGAACAATATTTAAGCCGTTATACACAGGCTGGGACAATTCACATGAGCGAAAAATACGTCGTCACCTGGGACATGTTGCAGATTCACGCCCGCAAACTGGCAAGCCGTCTGCTGCCGGTTGAACAATGGAAAGGCATCATTGCCGTTAGCCGTGGCGGTCTGGTACCGGGAGCTTTACTGGCGCGTGAACTGGGTATTCGTCATGTTGATACCGTATGTATCTCTAGCTACGATCACGACAACCAGCGCGAACTGAAAGTACTGAAGCGCGCTGAAGGCGATGGCGAAGGTTTCATCGTTATTGATGACCTGGTCGATACCGGCGGCACCGCTGTCGCTATCCGCGAAATGTATCCTAAAGCGCACTTTGTCACCATTTTCGCCAAGCCGGCGGGCCGTCCGCTGGTTGATGATTATGTGGTTGATATCCCGCAGGATACCTGGATTGAACAGCCGTGGGATATGGGCGTCGTCTTCGTACCGCCAATCGCTGGCCGTTAATTCCCGCCAATAGTGAATAATTACCACGCCCGGTTATGCCGGGCGTGGTTTTTTTTACTCTGACGCGGGTTACAATAGCGCAAGCAGCAACATGATGGAGGCGGCACATGTCACAGGCTAACCTTAGCGAAACGTTGTTTAAACCCCGATTCAAATACCCGGAAACCTCAACGCTGGTCCGTCGGTTTTCATCCGGCCAGCATCAGGGCATGCAGACCGCGTTGAGCGGTAATCACGTCGATCACTGGTATCGCTTAATCAATCGCCTGATGTGGATCTGGCGCGGCGTCTCGCCGCAAGAGATATGGGATGTCCAGGCGCGCATCGTGATGAGCGATGCCGAACGCTCCGACCCTGAACTCTACGATACGGTGATTGGCTATCGCGGCGGCAACTGGGTGTATGAGTGGACTAAACAAGCGATGATGTGGCAGCAAAAAGCGACTCAGGAAGCCGATCCTCTGCAGAGCGGTCGCCACTGGCTGCACGCCTCCAACCTCTATAGCATCGCCGCCTACCCGCATATTAAGGGCGATGGGCTAGCCGATCAGGCGCAGACGCTGGCCAATCGGGCCTATGAAGAGGCGGCGCAACGACTGCCGGGCGAGCTGCGTGAACTGGAGTTCGCTATCCCCGGCGGCGCGCCGGTGACGGGCTTCCTGCATATGCCGAAAGGCGAAGGCCCGTTCCCGACGGTGCTGATGTGCGGTGGTCTGGATTCGCTGCAAACCGATTATTACAGCCTGTATGAGAAGTATTTTGCCCCGCTGGGTATCGCCATGCTGACGCTGGACATGCCGTCCATCGGTTTCTCAACCAAGTGGACGCTGAGCCAGGACACCAGCATGCTGCATCAGTACGTGCTGCAGCATCTGCAGAATGTCCCCTGGGTTGACCATACCCGGGTGGCGGCATTTGGTTTCCGCTTCGGCGCCAATATTGCGGTTCGTCTGGGGTATCTGGAATCGCAGCGGCTGAAGGCGGTGGCCTGTCTGGGACCGGTGGTGCATAACCTGCTGGTGGATCCGCAACTGATGGCGCGGGTGCCTGAGATGTTCCTCGATGTGCTGGCATCGCGTCTTGGCATGCACGATGCTTCCGACGAAGCGCTGCGCGTCGAGCTCAACCGTTATTCATTAAAAACCCAGGGCTTGCTGGGCCGCCGTTGCCCTACGCCGATGCTCTCCGGCTACTGGAAAGACGATCCCTTTAGCCCCGAAGAGGAGTCGCGGTTAATCACCTCGTCCTCGGCGGATGGCAAGCTGCTGGAGATACCGTTTAAGCCGGTTTACCGTAATTTCGATCACGCATTGCGTCAGATTGCCCGCTGGATCAATCATAGATTTGGTTAATATATTGCTAAATTTTATTGGTTTGGTAAAACAGTTGCATCACTAAAGGAGATCGCAATGACGTTACCGAGTGGACACCTGAAAAGTAAGCTGATTAAAAAATTCACGGCGCTAGGCCCCTATATCCGTGAAGGGCAGTGTGAAGAGAACCGCTTTTTTTTCGACTGCCTGGCAGTTTGCGTCAACGTTAAACCAGCGCCGGAGAAGCGGGAATTCTGGGGCTGGTGGATGGAAATGGAAGCACAGGAATCTCGTTTCACTTATAGCTACCAGTTCGGCCTGTTTGATAAAGAGGGTGACTGGCAAGCGGTCGACATCGACGATCCTGAAGTTCGTGAAAGACTCGAAAAAACGCTGCGTGAGTTCCACGAGCGCGCTGCGGCGCTGCTGGCAACGTTCAATCTGAAACTCGAACCGGCTGACGATTTCAGCGAACCGGTTCGCCTGCGCGCGTAATTTCTCCCCGGTGCCTGTTGCCGCAGGCACCGTCCGATAAAAATCGATACCAATTGTAAATAACCGCCGCACCAATCCGCCTCTCGTTATACGAGGCGGCAATATAGTAGGTAGTTAAACGAAAATATTATTTACCCCTTCCTGGGGGGCTAATGCTGTGGTTTTACGTTCTGTTTACCATGTAATGATATTTGGGTGACATATTACAGCCTGAATCAATGCTTTAAATAAATATAACCATTTGTTTATTAATGGTTAATTCGTATTTTATTAATGCTGGACGCTATTCGAATTATAATTCTACTTCTTTTTTATTATTTATCCGCTTACCGTTACTCCATGGTGGGAATCAGCACATCAGAAACGCTGTGTTAATAAAGAGCGATTGAAAATAACGCTGATGTATTCTGATGACTAATAATACCCGAGGCCTGAAACAATACGCCGGAGCCGCCGGCGGATGGGGGGCCGTTAAAGCTTGTACCACCCACGTTTTGGGGCAAAAAACGCCGCTGCGCGATACCATCGCGCTATTTAAAATGAACCAGGTTAAAGGGTTTGACTGCCCTGGCTGCGCCTGGCCGGACCCAGAACACCGCTCGCCGATGGAGCTGTGCGAAAACGGCGTCAAGGCCGTGTCGTGGGAGACAACGGCAAAGAAAGCGACGCCTGAATTCTTTGCTCATCATACGCTTGCGGAACTGTGGCAGCGCAGTGATTATGAGCTAGAAAATTACGGTCGTCTCACTCATCCGATGAAGTACGACATCATCAGCGATACCTATCAACCGGTCGCCTGGGAACAGGCCTTTGCCGAAATCGGCGAGATCATGCGTGGTTTTGCGCCGGACGAGATGGAGTTTTATACCTCGGGGCGCACCTCCAACGAAGCGGCGTTTCTCTATCAACTGTATGCCCGGGAATATGGCAGCAACAATTTCCCTGACTGCTCCAACATGTGCCATAGTCCCACCGGCACGGGGCTGGGCTCGTCTATTGGTATTGGTAAAGGAACCGTTGAACTTAGCGATTTTGAGGCGGCCGATCTGGTGATTTGCGTGGGTCATAACCCCGGAACGAACCATCCGCGAATGCTCTCTACGCTACGGGAAGTAGCGCAGCGCGGTGGTAAAATCATCTCGGTTAACCCGCTACGCGAGCGTGGTCTGGAACGCTTTAGTTTTCCGCAGTCGCCGTCCGATATGTTGTTAGGTCAGCATACCGACCTTTCCAGCGACTATTTCCAGATCCGCGTCGGCGGCGATGCCTGGTTCTTCCGCGGAGCAATGAAAGCGCTGTTGGCCTTAGATGCGCAGCATCCGGTCATTCATCACGACTTTATTGCCGGGCACACTTCGGGCTATCCGGCGCTGTTGGCCGATCTTGAAGCGCTATCGTGGGACGATATCGAGCGTGGAGCAGGGGTTAAACGCGAAGTGGTCGAATACTTTGCCGGGATCTACAGCCGTCATCAGCGGGTGATCATTAGCTATGGTTTGGGTATCACTCAACATCGCAACGGCACGCAGAACGTACAACAACTGGTTAATCTACTGTTGATGCGCGGTAATATGGGGCGCAAAGGCGCGGGCATCTGTCCGTTGCGCGGTCACTCCAACGTGCAGGGCGACAGAAGCGTCGGCATTAACGAAGCCCCGAGTGAAGAGTTTAATCTGCGACTGGAGAGCTACTTTGGCATCAAGGCGCCGCGCCAGCATGGCCGTTCCTCGGTCGAAAGTATCAAAGCGATTGAAGATAAACGCGCGCGCGGCCTGATCTGCATGGGTGGTAATCTGGCGGTAGCGATGCCGGATCCGCTGCGTACATTCCCGGCCATGCGCCGCCTGGAACTGCAGGTCCATATCGCTACCAAGCTGAATCGCTCGCATCTGTTGGCGGGCAAAGATACCTTTTTATTCCCGGCGCTTGGCCGCAGCGAACGCGATCTGCAAATCTCGGGCGTACAGTCGATCACCGTCGAAGATTCGATGAGCATGGTACATGCCTCTACCGGTTCGCTGAAGCCTGCTTCTCCGCATTTGCTATCCGAACCGGCCATTGTCGCCGGACTGGCCCGCGCGACGCTACCGGATAGCCCAGTCTCCTGGGAGCGGTTGACGGGTGATTACCGTCTGATCCGTGACGCGATTGAAGCGGTGATCCCGGAATTCCATCAGTTTAATGCGCGCATTGCCGCGCCGGGCGGCTTCCGCCTTGATAACCCGGCTTCGCGTGGCGAATATCGTACCGAATCGGGTAAAGCGACGTTCCATGTCTGCAATCTGACCGCCGTTGATGATGCGCTACCGGTGGATAGTCTGGTATTGACTACCATCCGCAGCCACGATCAATACAACACCACCATCTACGGCATGGATGACCGCTATCGCGGCGTAACCGGCCGCCGCGATATTATCTTCCTCAGTGAGGAAGAAGCGCGTAAGCGTCAGTTGAGGCAGGGGGATCGGGTCAATATCATGGCACTGGATGCGCGGGGCGAACCGGACGGTGAGAAAGCGCTGTTGAATCAGACGGTGTTTATCGTACCGATGGCGGCGGCCTCGGTTGCCGCTTATCTACCGGAGGCCAATATTCTGCTGTCGTTGGATGCGGTCGATAAAGAGAGCCTGACGCCGGCTTATAAGAGCGTACCGGTACTTATTCGCCGGGCCTGAGGAATAACGGAGCCAGGCTAAGGCTGGCTATCTCCGTTGCCGGTATTACGATTTCAACACTCGGAATGGCTGGCCGACCACTACCTGACCGGCGGCCAGATCTTTCGTCACCACGGTACCCGCGCCAATTTTAACATTATCACCCAACGTCACCGGGCCGATGACCACCACGTGGGCGCCGAATTCGACATTATTGCCAATCACCGGGCTTGCCCCTTCGCGGCCTTCGCTATCCGTCAGGCTGCCGATGGTGGCTCCCTGACGCAGGATACAGTTTTCACCGATGACGGTGCCGCGGTTGAGGACGATGCAGTGCGGATGATACAGCTTCAGCCCGTAGCCGATCCGCGTCTGCCACGGTAGTTCGACGCAAAACAGACATTCGTTAATCACTTTATTGAGAATAACGAATGGAATGCCGAGCAGCTTGTAAAACGGGTTGCGGCTGCGATACAGCGTCGCGAGGCGATAGAGCAGAATCGCGATTTTCGCCTTCATACTGCCGGTATGTTTGATCTCGCGGCGGACCTGACTGATGGCATTAGGCATGAATTCTCCGTTTACTTAAGGGAAAAGGTGGTCAGTTGATACCAGCCGTCGGCGGTTTTGCCTTGGTTGGCCAGCAGCAGCCGCGGCTTGCCCTGGGCATCGGTAATGGCGGTCTGCAATGCGTAATCGCCTGCGGGCAGCGAGGCGGGTAGCGTGAGAGTGACAGTGCTTTGCATATCCCCCGGCAGCCAGCGGCGCACATCATCCTGGGTTTTTAACTGGGTAACCGTGGTGCCGGCGGCGTTGACCACGCGCCATTGTACCGGGTAGAACAGGTAGGCCGGAGCGACGCCATCATTACGCCAGGTGACATTGATCGCTAACGGCTTACCAGCCTTAACCGGCGTCTCGAAGGCGAGTTTGTTAACCCGGAAACGGTAGCCGATTCGCAGTAAGGCTTTATCGACAATATCGCGGTATTCCGCCGGAATCGGTCTTGATTTCAGGTTCAGGCTGCTGGCGTGTTGCTGCAGCGCCCAGTCGAAGGTAGCCTGCACCTCTTCACGCGTGTAGTGCTGCACGCTCTGCCATTCGCTCATATAGCCGCAGATCTCAAGGCTGACGGGCGCTCGTTTCCAGCTATCGACAAACCCCGGCGCGGCGGCCTGGGCGGCGGCCAGACGCTGCGGATAATCATCGCGCATATGGCTCCACTCGCTGGAGAAGTTATGCCAGTCGCCCCAGCAGTCTGCCCGCCAGCCCGCGCCGCGGCGGCTGGCCGAGGCTAGCGAATCGCCGCCGCTAATCAGCATGATTTTCGGCGTTTTCGGGAAGCTATCGAAATGCATATCAACATAGCGATTGAGCTGCTCCGGCGTGTATTTCTCCATTAACGGCGGAATGTCGCTAAAGTTGGAGTTGTGCCATTCGCCCCAGGATCCGACCATGCCGATATCGATAAAGGCCAGTTCCGGATTGCCGTCGTAGCGCTGACCAAGGGCATTCAGCAGTTTTTGCGCATAGGCGATAAACGTTGGATCGCTGAGATCCGGCACGAAGGTTTTGCCGTCGGCGACCCACTGTCCTTTGATCCCTTTAGCGATCAGCCAGTCGGGAATTTTTGATCCCGTTTGCGGCTCGTCGAGCGCCATTACCCGCAGGCCGACGTTCATGGCTGGCTGATGGCTGGCGGCGACGCTAAAAGCGTTATCGATCGGCGCGAAATTGTAGACCCCTTCCTGTGGTTCCAGCTCGCTCCAGTAGAAGCGATCGTACTCAAAACCGGTATCGGGATACTCGGCGCGGGTCGGTTTTTCACCATAGCCATCATGAAAGCTGGCGACGCCGATGCCCGGATTGGTGAGCAGACCGTCGAATGGGGGCGGGGTGATGACCGTGGTTTGCGCGCCAACGGATGCTGACGCCAGCGTGCTGGCCAGCAGCAGGGCGCGAAACAGGGGGGCTCTACGCCGAGATGATTTCGCCATACTCAATTCACTTTGTCATGTGGTCATGAAGATTAACAAACCACGTCCAGATACCGACGTGGAAATTTTTAAATACATCAATGCCTAATGCTGATTTCAGCATATAGAGCGCCAGCAGGATCGACAGCAGGGCGAATACCACGCCAAGCGTAATCAGCAGCGTCGCGAAGATGCGTCCGAACAGAGTGCTTTCGCGCGAAACTTTGCGCAGATCGCGACCAAAAAGAAACACCACAAAATAGCGACGATGCAGGAACGGAAAGCTGTGGCGAAAATCGATGCGATGGCGTGACGCCAGGTTGGCGCGTACCAGCGCCTGCTCGATTCCCCGTTTCTGCTCCGCGGTTAATGAGGTTTCCACCTCCTGGTCAAGCGCGGCATAAAAGCGCTCGACTACCAGTTCAGCTGTAGATTTCGGCACGAGTAACCTGCTTACGTTAAGCGCTGATAGACTTGCGCGGTTTGCGCGGCAATTTCCGGCCAGCGGTACTTCGGCATAAACTCACTGTAATCCGCTTTTTCACCTGCGACCCATTGCTGCAGTTTCTGCGTCAGGGCCGGAACGTTGCCGACCGGGAAGTAGTCTGCTGGCGGTAGGCCAATTTCAAGGTTGGCCGGAATGTCGCTGACTACCACCGGCAGCGACCACGACATGGCTTCCAGCAGCGCGATCGGCAATCCCTCATGATAAGAGGGCAGCACGAATAGCCCGGCCTGCGAGAACAGCGTATGCAGCGGCGCGCCGCTGATAAAGCCGGTAAGGATAACGTTTGGCGTGGCGGTCGCCTGTTGCTTCAGACGCTCGCTATATTCATCGGCGTGGTCGGCATCGCCAATGAGCACCAGCGGTACCGAACATCCGGCGGCGGTATAGGCGGCAACGAGATCGTGTAGTCCTTTCTCTTCGACAAAACGGGCCACGGCAACGATATACTGGCCCGGTTTTAGACCGTATTTATCGAGGATCTCCGCCTGCCGATCCGCAGGAGGCAGGTCGACCTGGCGCACGCCGTTGTAGATAACATGGGCGTTATGGCGGCCATGCTTGTGCTTAATCAGATTATTGATGACCTCGGAAATGACGATCACTTCATTGGCGTATTTCACCGCCCATTTTTCGCCAAGGCGCAGCATCTCTTTGGCCATCCGGCCCCATTTCTGCCGATCGTAATCCGGGCCATGATGGGTAAAGACGACGCGTTTTCCCAGCAGACGCAGCAACGGCACCACCAGGCCGGGGCCGACGGCGTGAACGTGAACCACGTTGGAGCCGTCGAATAAGGTACTGAATGCCGCCAGCGTCGAGTGAATAATAGCCTCGAATTTACGGCTTTTCGGCGCCCACAGGCTCTTGAGTTTAACGCCCTGATATTCGCTGCGTCGGTAGTTCACATAGGGCGAGCGGGCGATCACGCAAACTTCCGCGCTGCCCTGGCGATAGATTTCCGGGTATAAATTCTGGCAGTGCGTTTCCACGCCGCCCTGCACATCGGGGATCCCGCGAGTGCCTAATACCGTGACGTTGATGGTCATTTTTTCTCCCCGACAAGTTGCTGATAAAGCGCCTGCAGCACCTGCATGTGGCGGGCGAGATCGTATTTTTCTTCCAGCCGCCGGCGGGCGTTAATTCCCATACTGCGGGCCAGTTCAGGGTCCGCAGCCAGTTTGTCCATCAGTTGCGCCAGCGCATCGCTATTGCCGGGCTCAACCAGATAGCCGTCGACGCCGTCACGGATCTGTTCCGGGATACCGCCAATATTGCCGCCGATCACCGGGCGGCCAAAAGCCATGGCTTCGAGCACCGACATGGAGCAGTTTTCATAATATTCAGAGGGGACGACTACCGCGCGGGCCCCGCGAATGAGGTTATTCAGCTCCTCGCCGTGTTTCATATAGCCGAGGAACTGCGGGCCGCTGAAACGCGCGCGCAGGTCTGCGCCCAATGGGCCGTCGCCGACAATCTTAAGCGGCATCGCCTCCTGCATTTTTTGCTGCGCCTGCGCCAGCGTCGGTACACCTTTTTCCCGGCTCAGGCGGCCAATATAGAGAAAATAGTCGCCTGCGGTTTCGCCGGGCACGGTGTTGTTGGCATCAATACCGTTGACGATCACTTCAATGCGGGCGTCGGGCAGCTTACGCAGCAGGGTCTGGCGCATAAACTCGCTCGGGGCGATGATACAGTCGAGCATGGCGTAATTTTGGGCGAATTTCTGCCAGTAGGCTTCCAACGATAGCAGCAGGCTTTTGAAAGTATCGCCCTGCTGGCAGCGGTGACGAAAAGCGTTGATCACCGACCCGGTGAGACACTCTTCGCAGACATGACCATCGCGCAGCATGGTGTAGGAAGGGCAGACGATTTTGTAATCGTGGGCGGTGAGTACCGTTTTGCAGCCAAAGCGTTTCGCCACGCCGATAACGGCAGGCGTAAGTTGATGATAGATATTATGAAAATGAACAATATCCGGCCGCTCGCGCAACAAAAGCGTGTTGAGCTTCGCGCAGGCCTCGGCATTATAAATAAAGTCCACCCCGGCTTTGATTTTGCTCATCAGGCCGTGACTGTCGTGATAATCGACGTTATGGACGAAAAATTCCTCCCACGGCGACGGTTTATTTTCCGCGTGCTGCATGCTGAAGTCGACCACCTGGTAGCCGGCTTGCAGCATCGCGTCGCGCTCCTGAAAATAAACGGTTTCCGCGCCGCCTTTGATAAAGAAGAATTTGTTAACGAAGAGAATTTTCATTTTCAGTATCAATATGCTGTGGATTCGAGACGGTCACCGCCGGGCGTTTCATCGGATCGCGCACTGAATTAATCACTCCGCGCAGCAGCCCCGCTGAAAATAGCGATAAGTTAATCGCGCTCTGCACGCCATCGCGCAGCGATTTATTTTTAATGGCCTTCAGAGCGATAAACGCCAGCAGCGGCAGCAGGGCGATGGCGATAACCTTGCCATTGAAGGTCAGTAGACAAATCAGTAAAACCAGCAGATAGAGGGTGAAGATCAGCTCATTACGTACAATCCGCAGCGCCGCCGGGAAATGGGCTTTACCCCAGCAGTTACGGAGCAACTCGCCCGGCGCCCACAGAAAGCCGTTCTTCCAACGGTAGGCCAGCATTTTAAAGGTTGGCATGGTGTAAGAGGCGTGGCTAAAGTAGGGCGCCGCCAGGCGATGCAGCTTGTAACCTGCTGCCTGTAAACGAATACCCAGCTCCGCTTCTTCGTAGCCGTGCAGGTTGAGGTTGGTCAGATAGCCGATTTTCTCGATCGCTTCACGGCGATACAGGCCGCCGCCGCCCAGATGATCGGTGTCGCCCTGCGGATAGATCAGGTGCAGGCGCTGCTTGCGCGATTTGAACTCATAGTTAGAGGCATCATCCATCTCGACGCTGCCGGCGACTCCCGCGTACTCCGGATGTGTCTCCAGGAATTCGACCGCGGTATCCAGAAAGCCCGGCTCCAGCTCCATATCGCCATCCAGCAGCAGCAAATAATCGCCTTCGCTATACAGCCAGCCCAGCTGGTGGCCGATACCGCAGCAGCGGTCGGCGGCGTTATCCAGACACACCACCATCGCACCTTTCGCGATAGCCAGTTCGCGGGTGTTATCCGTTGATAAGCTGTCGGCGACGATGATTTGATGCGGGTACGGTTGCAGCTGTTTGCGCACGCTATCGATGGTTTTTTCGATGCCCTGCGCTTCATTCAGAGTCTTGATGCTGACGGTAATTGATGGCGTTTTATTCATAGTGGGTACCGGAGTTAAGACGGACAGCGCGGTGGATGACAATCAGCGCCCCAAGGGATAACCATAATAAAAACTGTAGCATGGGAATGATCATCAGGATCTGGCTGTAGGGCAGGCTGAGTAGACAGCCAATGACAAAAACGTAGAACGCCGGCGCCGAGCTAAGGAGTTGCAGATCCTCAAGCTTGAGATCGTGGCGCGAAAAGGTCTCTTTCGGCCGCATGGCGACCAGTATTGAGGCGATGGTGCCAATGAACAGAATGATGCCGATAATCCCCACTTCCCACAGCAGCATGCTTAAGGCGGTGGAATCGAGGATCAGGTGATACCAGACGCCGATATAGCCCGGCGAGACGGTACTGCCGCTGTTGGTGGCGTTAAGACCGTAACCAAACAGCATGCCGCCCGGGCCGAACAGTTCGTTATGCTGCAGCCAGAAGAAGAGGGTGGTAAAACGCCCCAATTCGCCGCTTGGCATAATGTAGTTAGTATCAAAAATATAGCCCAGTGAATCGATAAATACCGATAGCGCGCTTTTGGTCGGGTCGCCGCCGAAGGCCGAGGAATAGTTGGAGGCCAACACGGTAATAGCGACAAAAATTAATAGCGCCATGCCGGCGGCGATGATCAGCAGCGATCGCAGGCTAACTTTACTCACGCCGCTTACGTAGCCGGGCAGGATCCATAGCAGGGCCAGCAGGAACGGCGATAGCAGAATGACGAATTTTACTTCCCCCACTACGCAGAGGAAGAAACCCAGCGCGATGTGGATCACCAGCGATTTAAATGAGCAGATGCCGTGCTTAAACTCCGACACTTTCATGAGCATGATCAGCAGACAGAACATCCCCATCGCCGCGGTGTTGCCGCCGCCCATCGGGTCGCCGCCGAAAGTGCCGACCACCGAGTCCCACTTCTCATCTTCGCCGCGAAACGCCACCCGTTTAGGCACCACGAAAATCACCTGATAGATAGCGACCGGGATCTGCACATAGTAGATCCAGTAGAAAAGCCGCGTCAGACGGTACAGCTGTGATTCACTAAACATGCCCAACAGCATGCAGAACATCAGCAGCGAGAGCGCCAGCTCGTTTTTAAAGCCGACGATGGCGGTGACGATCCCTGACTGCAGTACCGTTGAGACCAGCCCGAGTACGATAAAAGTCAGATACAGCGCCAGTATCAGCTTTTCCCGCCCGGTGAGCGCCAGCGGCTGCGGGCGGCTCTGCATCAGGAGCAGCACCGCCATCACCAGCACCAGAAAAAATGGCAGCCACAGCACGGCCGCGATACCGGTGAAGTACTGGACCGTACCGCAGAACACCAGCGTCATCAGGGCATAGGCTTCGAGATAGCGGCCGGTGTTTAGCTGCATATTTTCTGCTCCTGCAGCGAAAGCGTTTTCGCCCGCTGATTCATTTTGAGCAAAATGAACAAGTAACGCGCGAAGGTCAGGAACGAGAAGGCCAGCAGGGCGATTTCATAACTGACGCCAAAGTACGGCAAGGCGATGAAGGCGATAACGATAATCAGCAACTGCTCAATCTGAATACGCAAAAAGTAGCGCCGGGAGCCGAAGATCAGTTCGATCACCGTCAGCGGGCTGACCGCCAGCGCGGCGAACAGATAAGGCAGCATGTAGCGCGAGGTGGGGATCGAATTCAGCCACTCCTCGCTAAAGCCAAGGCGCATCACCAGCGGATAGAAAATCCAGATACCAAGGATGCATACCGCGGCGGCGCCCAGCAGCAGCAGGCGAACCTTTTTATATTCCGGATAGTTAAAGGTGTGGTTGCGAAAATCCATCGACCATTTAGAAAAGATGGAGTTGCGCACGGCGTTACCGATAATCATCACCGGCGACAGGCAGAAACGGCTGACTACCGAAAAGTAGCCGGCGACCAGCGGCGAGAACCAGATGTTAATCAGCATGGTCGGCAGGTTATTACTGGCCATCGCCAGCACCTCGGCGCTGCCGACGCGGCTAATATGCTGCCAGTGCTCGCGTAAAAAACGCAGATTCGTGGCAATCGAAAAGTGGCGCAGCGTTAAGCTTTTGAAGTTAAACAGGCGAATCAGGCAGGCGATCAATAGCAGCAGGATCCCGACCATCCACGCCAGATAAAACAGCGTTGGGTTGGGCATCACCAGCAGCGCAATGGCCACCACCAGCGACACCGCAATGCGCTGGAAAGTCAGGAAAGGATAGTTGCCGCCGCGCAGGGAAAGGTTTTCCGCCACCAGCACCAGCGCATAGCCAAAGGTCAGCAAATAGAGAAACGCAATGTTAAGTTCGAAGATAAGCCCGGTAATGACTGCCCAGGGGAGGGCCATCACCAGGCTCTGCAGCAGGCAGAACACCACGTTCTGCCCAAGCTCGTGATCCTCCTGACGGGGGATTAGCAACTGCGAGGCAAAGGTACAAACCTGCGCGCCGATCAGCACATTGCTGTAGATCATCGCGTAATGGCCGACCTCCGCCATCCCGTAGCGATGAGAGATGAGCCAGACCGAAAAGGCGCCGATCAGCTGTGAAAGCACCGATGAACTGGCGATGGATGAAATACTCTTAATCAGATTCATAGGCGCTATTTCGGAGCAATGAGTTCGCGCATCTGGCGCTCAAGCAGGCGTTTACCTTCCTGCGTTTCCAGATGTTCTTCGCGCACCTGGTTGAGCACGCTTGCCACCCGGCGATTGCCCGCACTCTGCAGACGTTGTTCCGCTTTGCGGATCCGCGGAGCCAGTTCGC
The DNA here is from genome assembly GCF_050600805.1 of Klebsiella sp. 141240. Classification (NCBI taxonomy): domain Bacteria; kingdom Pseudomonadati; phylum Pseudomonadota; class Gammaproteobacteria; order Enterobacterales; family Enterobacteriaceae; genus Klebsiella; species Klebsiella sp. 141240. Next base: position 41,438 of record NZ_JAQIRK010000018.1, read on the forward strand.
CGGCCTTAACCACCAGCAGAGTCATATCGCTTTGTGCCGCCAGCAGCAGACTATCCTGCGCCTGATTGAGCGCCGGAGCGTCGATGATTAGCGTATCGTAAGTCTGATGCAACGTTGTCAGCAGCGCCGGCAGGCGTTCAGAGGTGAGCAACAGCAGCGAAGAGTCGTTGAGTTTGCCGCGTGGCATAAAGTCCAGTTGATCATCCAGTTTAACGACGGACTGCTCCGGCATGCACTCGCCGTTCAGCAATTGACTAAAGCCTTGTTTATGTTGCGGAAATTTGGCCGATAATCCCTGAGTGGCCAGGTAGTCGAGGTCAATCAGCAGCGTTTTACGCGATTTGCAGGCTGAGCAAGCCAGCAGTTCGGCAATAAACGAACTGCCGGAACGGGATTGCACCGAAGTCACCAGGATGGTGGCGGGTTTATCGCGCTGATTGAGCAACGCCAGCCGTAGGCTGTGGATCATATCGGCGTAGAGCACGTTATGGAAAATCTGCTGCGCATTTTCCAGATGCGTCAGGAGCGGAAATTCGCCGCTGGCCTCGAGGGCGGTTTTCGCTTTGAGCTCGCTGAGGCTATTCACCGTTTTATCCAGCGCGGTACTGACGATCAGGTACATGATATACAGCGCCAGCGCCATCATGGTAATCATCACGATTAACAGGCCGCGCTGGGGTTTAGAAGGGCGGTCCGGCGGCACGGCGGCGTCGTAAATGACTTCATCCGGTACCGAGAAGGTCTCCGACAATTTCTGCTCGTTAGCGCGCTGGTACAGCGACTTATAAAGCTCTTCGGTTTTATTCAGCGCGGTGGTCATGGTGTTGTACTGGTCGCGCTTGGCGCCGAGCGCCTGGAAATCGGCCTTCTGATCGTTGAGCATTTTTTGGTAGTGCTGCTCATCGTCGAGGGCGATTTGATACTGCTGGCGCAGGCCGTTAAACAGCTCGCCCAGTACCTGGCCGAGCTGGGCATTCACCGCCTGTAGCTGCGCCTGGGCCTGCAGATATTTCGGATGCTGCGGGCCGTAGTGTTTGGCCGCTTCGGAAAGATTGCGCCGCGTCTGGATGAGCGCAATGCGTAAATCCTGCACCTGCGGATGACCGGAGATTTCCGGCAGCGAGATAATCTGTTCTACCGGTTTACCCTGCTGGCGACGGACCTTGTCCCATACCGTCTGCGCTTTCAGGCGGCGCTGGGTGGCGTCGGCCAGATGGTTAATCACAATCCCCAGCCGCTCGGTCTCATAACCATCCATGCTGCGGAAGGTTAGTAATCCGTTCTGCTTGAGGAAGTTATCGATGTCCGCCTTCTGCTGATCCATTTTGGTTTTCAGGTCGTCCATCATTTTTTCGTTCCAGCCCTGCGCCTGAAGCAAGGTGTTTTGCTTCTGCTGCAGGCTGTAATCGATGAAGGCCTGGGCGACGCCGTTGGCGATATCGGCGGCTTTCTGCGGTGATTTCGCTTCCATCGATACGGCAACCAGTTGGGTGGTGCGCACGCCGGAAATGGTCAGGCTTTTTTGCAGCGCCTGAATAGCATTATTAATACGCGCGGTTTCGTCGAGATTATCGCCGCCGTTAAATTCGCTATCCTGCTCCAGCTTTAATTTACGCACCGCGGCATCGAGCACTACTCGTGACCCCATTAACGCGTACTTGGTCTCGTAGTAATCGCTGCGCGTGGAGTCGTAGTTTTCCAGCCGCGGTAGGGGAGAGACGTCCTGCGACTGCGCTTTGAACAGCACGGTAGCGGTCGCCGTGTAGCTGGAAGACATAAAGCGCGTCAGAATAAATGACGCCACGGCGGCGACAATCACCACCGCCAGGCACCAGATAAGCTTGTGCTTAATTTTGTTGAAATAAGGCGTGAAGTCGATAAAGCCTTCTTTCTTTTTCGCGTTTTCGACCAGTGAAATTGCCATATCAGAAGAAACTCATGCCAATAATGATGGTATCTCCTGCCTGCACGGCGGAGTCGGCGGCGACATGTTCCAGCAGCCTTCCGCCGCGGGCCTGTCGAATTTGAATATCATGACGATCGGCGCGGTCGGTGAAACCGCCGGCCAGGGCGATGGCTTTTTCCGCCGTTAAACCCGGCTCCCAGGCATAACCATCCGGTTTTTTCACTTCGCCGAGCAGATAAACTTTGCGGTATTCGGCGATGCTCACCGTGACCATCGGCGCCTGTAGGTAGTTACCGCGCAGTTTATCGGCGATTTCATTACTCACCTGTTCAGGCGTTTTGCCTTTTAACAGCAGCGATCCGATATAGGGGTAATCAATGCTGCCGCTATTATCGATTTTTACCCGCATCGTCAGATCCTGCTCCCCGGAGACCGCAATATTGACTTCATCGCCCTGGTCCAAAAGGTAGACGGCGTCCGGCGGCGTTTTAATGGTCTGCGGCGGCGTCGAACAGCCCGCCAGCAGTAGCGCCAGCAGCGGAAGCATCACCAGTGTCCTGTTTAAAAAGGTCATAGTTGTACCTGCGTCATAAAAATAATGGCCGAATCGTCGTAGCCCAGGGTGCGGTCAACCGCATGCGAGTAGTCCGGGCCAATATAAAAAGTGTCCGTATCTTTATTTGAGTGCATGGTGTTCCATTGCAGCTTCAGCTTAAAGTTAACCGATGGTCGGAAATCATAGTTAAAGGTCAGCGACAGCAGATTAGACTTATCTTTGCGCTTATTGCTCTGATGCTTATAGTCTTCGGTGATATATGAATAATCGACCAGAGTTGAGAAACGATCCACCAGCCAGTGATGTTCATAGCCGACGCCGAAATTTGACACCAGGATATAGCCGCCGGAGTCGGTGGGGTCCTTGATGCGCTGGGAACTGTGTAGGTTAACTTTCATTTGTTCCAGCGGTTTCCAGTCGGCGTTGATATCCCAGTTCAAGCCGTTAAAACCCTGTGAGTCCGGGTTATGGATAAAGTCTTTGTAGAGCCAGGCGACGTTACCGTTAATCTCCGTTTTACCCGACAGGCGATTCTTCATGCCGAACAGCAGGTAATACTCATTGCTGTCTTTTAACGGGTTCAGCTCGTAGCGGCGCTGGTTGGTGATAAAGCTATAGCGATAGCGCAGCGTTTTAGCTTTCTGGTCGAACAGTTCTGCCACCAGGCTGTTTTCATGCCACTCCTGATCGTGCATGTAATAGTTAAAGTCATCGCTGGCGTCTTTGATGCTGTCGAGGTCGCGAAAACGCAACTGTTTATGCAGTAGCGCGACTTCAACTTTACCGCGACCTTCCGGCGCGCCGTAGCTGTAACGAAGCTCGCTATTAAAGAAGCGGGTGCCGATCGGTTTGTTGATGCCAAACTCTTTAAACTGCTCGGGCAAAAAGCCTTCGGTGGTGTCGCGGCCGCGCTCTTCATGACCCAGCGTCTCATCGAGATCCAATGACAGCCCGTGCATGCTGCCAAATCGCCATTTGCCGTTAAACATAAAAAAATGGTTATTGCGATTATCCGCGCTATCGTTGCCATAGTTGCGGTAATCGCCGGAATACATCAACAGGTAGCGGTCTTCATAACGTTCGCCGATGGCTTTGACGATAGGTTTAATATTCTGGTAGCTGGAACCGATTTTATTTTGGTCGTAGCGCTGCCAGGTCACGTTGTCATCGTAACCGATGTCATAACCCAACTGGCTCTCGAAATCGATGCCGGCAACCCCGGTATGCGGTTTTGCCTGCAGGTCGGCGTGTGCGTAAGGCACAGACAACAAACCGGCCAGAACGGCGAACCTAGAACGCATTTTTGCCAACAAAGCCCCGGAAGAAAGTCAAAAAGACGATTTTGAGATCGAGGAACAGCGACCAGGACTGGATGTAGGCCAGGTCGTACTGAATTCGCTTCTCCATTTTGTCCAGCGTATCGGTCTCGCCGCGGAAGCCGTTAATCTGCGCAAGCCCCGTGATCCCTGGTTTAACCTTATGGCGAATCATGTAGTTCTCCACCAGCACGCGATACTGCTCGTTATGCGCCACCGCGTGCGGGCGCGGACCGACGATCGACATCCGCCCCTGTAGCACGTTGAAAAACTGCGGCAGTTCATCCAGTGAGGTTTTACGCAAAAAAGCGCCGAATTTGGTGATGCGCGGATCGTTGCGGGTCGCCTGAGTGACCACGGCGCTATTTTCCATGACCCGCATGGTCCTGAATTTCCATACTTCTATTTGCTTGCCGTTGAGGCCATAACGATTCTGTTTAAATAAAATCGGCCCCGGCGAGGTGAGCTTGATACCAATCGCCACGAACAGCATCGCCGGCAGGCTAATTAAGGTAAAGAAAGAGCCGAGAATGATATCTTCAATACGCTTGATGATCGCCCCTTCGCCATCAAAAGGCGAAGTGAAGATACTGATAGTCTGCAGATTGCCGAACATGCGCAGCTGGGAAATATGTGAGCTGTAAGAGAACAGGTCCGGTACCAGGAATACATCGACGGTTGTGTCAGAGAATTCATTGAGAAATTGCTTAATACGCTGCTGCGCAACCATGGGGAGCGCGATGTAAATTTCATCAACGCCGCCTGTTTTCGCCAGAGCCAGCAGATCGCGCGAGTTGCCTTTTCTTTCAATACTCATCAGTCGGCTATCGCGCTGGTTGTTGCGATCTTCAAAATAGCTGATGATGATGCCGCGCTGTGAGTACTCTTTTTGTAAAGCCTGCTCGATGGCCAGGCCCGCAGGCGTAATACCAAGAATCGCCACCCGTAACACCGAGTTAAACAGATAATGCGCGGTGATTGCCCGCACCACAAAGACAATTAAAAATATAAATATCGAACACTTAGCCAAACTGACGGCCAGCGGGATAAAATTAACTACAGATTGTGCGTTAATTAACCACTCGGCAACGACAAAAAATAAAAATGAAACAATACTACTTAGGCATACGCTTAATATAAGTGCGGCTGATTTTGTGAAATAGTGGCCTTTAAATTGTCCGGAATACAGTTGGAAATACTCATTAATTCTTATGAATACTAATGAATAGATAATGCCAACGAGCGCGGAAGCGGTAGAGGGTTCAGTGTAAAAATATTTTAAATAGATAAAAATCAAAATGTTGACGGTGAGGAAATCCAGTAGTTTTATCAACTTGCTATAACGGGAGTGATAAATTTTTATATTGTTATCTGCCATTTTTTGCTCGTTTAAAATGAGTTATTTAAACATCGTTATGCTATTTTTTTAAACTAACTGGAAAGCCTGATAATCATTCACATTTGCAATAAATGGTTATCAATCATCATTGTAGACTATGAGTTGGGTAGTGTCGACAAATCTCAGTTTAAAAATAAAACTGTTTTTTAATGTTCTTTATGCGAGTTATTTAAGCGGGAAAGAGGGGGATTAATACCGAAGTATTAATTGTTGTTGAGCGTAAACGTAGAGTGGAATTCAGGGTGAAGGACTAATTGCAGGTGAAACAACCGGAGTCTGGAGAGTGAGAATTCTTAGCCCCCGGCCAACTCAAGATGCTGAGTTGCCGGGGCTCTGAAGAGTATCCGACTTTACTTGTACAGCTCGGCGCTCATCGTCACCTTATTCCCCATATGGGCGCTGGTGATTTTATAATCACTCGCATTCAGTTCTTTCGCTTTTTTGGCAATCACCGCTTCAGCGGAGTCAAGCGTATTACCGGTCGCAGTGACGCTATGCGCGGAAGCGGTAAAGGCAAAAAGTGAAAGTGCGGCTGCGGAAAAAATAGTCGATACGGTTTTCATGTTCATAATCCTGGTAAGTTGTTTCGTTAACGTCGCCCGTTGCAACGTGATGGCGTAAAGGATATGCCCCGCCCGTTGTCTGAAAAAGACGGCAACGGGCAATAGACTTTTCTTCTTTTGTTCATAAAAGGAATGGCCTGGCCATTCCTGGCAACAATCAGGCGCTAAAGTTATTTTTCAATGCCTGCAGGCCGTCGCGATAAATACCGCTGAACAGCGCTTCGGCATCCGCGTCGCTGACGTTAACCGGCGTGAAGCTGCCGGACCACTCGACGCGGGTGATATTACTATCGGCAGTGGCCACTACCGCGATCGTGGAGAGGTAATCCACAACCGGGAACGGCGCCTGGATTATCGAGTAGCTATAGCTGCGCTGGCGGTTATCAAACGCCTCCAGACGTTCAATGACCGTGCCGCCATCGGAAGTGGTCAGCGTACGCACGCGTCCTCCTTCGCTCACTACGCTTTTCGGGATGAACGGCAGCCAGTCGGGCAACGAGTCAAAGCCGCCCATCAGTTGCCAGACCTGGTCGACAGAAGCCGGGATTTCGATAGATACAGTAGTATTAGCCATTTTATTTCTCTCTTTATGTCAGATAATTAGAATTACATTGCCAGGGTGTCGACGACGCCGCCATCGACGCGTAGCGCAGCGCCGGTAGTGGCTGACGAGAGCGGCGAGGCGAGATACACCGCCAGGTTCGCCACTTCGTCGACGTCCGCCGCCCGCTGGATAATCGAGCTTGGGCGCGCGGTCTTCACAAATTCATCAGCCTGTTCACGCGGGCTGCGGCCAGACTGCGCGGCGGCCTCCGCCAGCATCTCCTGCAAACCTTCGGTGAAGGTGGGGCCGGGCAGAATGGCGTTAACGGTGACGCCGGTACCGGCCAGACGTTTCGCCAGCCCGTGGGAGACCGCGAGATTGGCGCTTTTGGTCACGCCGTAGTTGATCATGTCGGCAGGAATCGCGACGCCGGATTCCGAGGAGACGAAAATAATGCGTCCCCAGCCGTTGTCGATCATCCCCCGGGCGTAGTGGCGCGACAGCCGCACGCCGGAAAGCACGTTGACGTTATAAAAGTGCATCCACTCGCTATCCGGTACGCTAAAGAAATCTTTATCGTTAAAGATGCCGAGGTTGTTAACCACCACATCAGCATGCGGCTCGGCGGCGAGCAGCGCGCTGACGCCCTCCTCGGTGCTGAGGTCGGCGACCACCCCGCGCAGCTGCGCATCCGGGAGTTCGGCATTCATCGCCGCCATGGCGGTATCAACACCGCGCCGTTGACGGCCGACGATGACCACGGTCGCGCCCGCCTGAGCAAGGCCTTTAGCGATGCCAAGCCCGATGCCGGAAGTGGAGCCGCTCACCACGGCGACTTTATGGGTTAGATCCAGTTTCATGGTGTCTCTCTTGTTTTAAGAGGGGCCCTGTGGCCCCGCTAAAATTAACGAATCGGCAGCGGCGCGTTATCAGCCACCAGATTCTGGCTGCGCATCTCTTCCCAGAAAGCGGCTGGGATGGTCGCTTTCAACGCGGCCAGATCTTCCGCCATACGGCCCGGACGGCTGGAGCCTGGGATCACGGCGGCCACCGCCGGATGAGCCAGGGCAAACTGCAGCGCCGCGGCTTTCACATCCACCTGATGACGGGCGGCAATGGCCTTGATCTGCGCCACCTGCTGGTGGATCGCCGCAGAGGCTTTCTGGTATTCGAAGTGTTCACCGCCGGCGAGAACGCCCGAGCTGTAAGGGCCGCCGACAACGATATCGACATTCTGTTCCAGCGCTTCCGGCATCAGGCGCTGCAGGGCGCGTTTGTGGTCCAGCAGCGAGTAGCGGCCAGCCAGCAGGAACGCATCCGGCTTCGGTTCGTCGAGCGCTAAGGTCAATTCACAAGGTTCGACGCGGTTCACGCCCAGCCCCCATGCCTTAATTACGCCTTCTTCACGCAGGCGGGTCAGCGCGCGGAAGGCGCCGGTACGGGCGATGTTGAACTGCTCCAGCCAGCTGTCGCCGTAGAAATCCTGCGCCGGATCGTGGATCCATACGATGTCGAGATGGTCGGTTTTCAGCCGTTTTAAACTGTCTTCAATAGAACGCAGGGTGGCGTCGGCCGAGTAATCGTTGAGGATTTTGTTTTTCAGGCCGTATTCGAAAAGACCACCTTTCTCACCGAAATCACGCGTAGCCGGGTCTTCCATTTCATCAAGCATGATGCGGCCGACTTTGCTGCTCAGAACGAACTGGTCGCGAGGGTATTGCGAGAGCGCTTCGCCCATCCGGATTTCAGAAAGACCGGACCCGTACAGCGGCGCGGTATCGAAGTAACGAGCGCCCAGATCCCAGGCGGCGGCGACGGTGGCGTGCGCCTCGTCTTCCGGGATGTTGCGGAACATGTTACCCAGCGGCGCGCCGCCTAAACCAATGTTGCCTGGTAGAATATGTTTGATGCTCATCTAAGATGTCCTCGATATTGGGTTCCCGTTGTGGGAAGGGTTCTGTGCGGGCGATTTGTGCTGTCGCCCTGTGACGGAGATCACAATACCTTGCGGTGTTATGACTTGATAGGACATAATTCGTCTGACTTAAGTCCTTTGAGGTCTCACATGATTGATTTACGCCAGTTGAAGTACTTTGTGGTGGTAGCGGAAGAGGAGCATGTTGGCCGTGCCGCCGAACGCTTACATATTTCGCAGTCGCCGCTCAGCCGCCAGATAGCCCAGCTGGAGGAGCGCCTTGGGCTCATGCTGTTTGAACGTAACCAGCAGCGTATTCGCCTGACGGCGGACGGGCAGACGTTTTTGGCCGAAACGCGCTCGTTGCTGACCCATGCCAACCGTCTCGAATCATTAGGTAAACGACTGGGGCGCGGCGAAGATGGCGGGTTGTGTATCGGTTATATCGAAAACGCCATGCACTCCGGCGTGCTTTCTACCGCGCTGCGCAGCCTACGAACGTCTCGCCCGGACGTGCATATCGCGCTGTATAGCCAGCCGCCAGCCACGCAGATTGAGGGCCTGCGCCAGCGCAGTCTGGACTTCTCGCTGGTGGACATGCCGCCTTCGGCGGGCGAACAGGATCTGGAGTATACCCAGGTGCTTGATGACCGGATGCTGCTGGCTTTGCCGCAGAATCATCCGCTGGCCGCTGCGGAAAACTTGCAGCCGGCGCAGCTGGCCGATCAGCAGTGGATCGCGGTTATCCATAACGACGATGCCCATTCGCGCGATGATTTTGTCGCCGCCTGCGTGCGTGCGGGCTTTAATCCGGATATTCGTCTGGAAGCCGGAGAGCCATTAACGGCCCTGGGGCTGGTGGCTGCGGGACTGGGCGTGGCGCTGATCCAGCACAGCCTGCGGCATAACGCCCCTGAGGGGGTCGTGCTGCGGGAAATTCCGTGGATGAGCTATTCGACCCAGCTGTGGGCGGTATGGCACAAAGCTAACCAGCGCCCGCTGGTGATGCACTTTCGCGAAGTGCTACGCGGCGAGAATAATTAGGAATATTCCTGGAATAGGACGTGGCGGCACGAAAATCCGCCGCGATCCCTGCCTGCGCAGCCAATTCATGTTACCGTCAAATATTGACCCTAAAATTATAAGACCTTCATGAAATTTTTATTATCTATCAGTTTATTAAGCTGCTTCCTTTCTCCGGCTTTCGCCGGCACAGCGGTAAAATTATCCTGCTCTTTACGCAAAAACGTGACCATCTCGCGTTTCCATTACCAGCTATCGACCATGAAGTGGGGCGACCATTTCCAGGTCGCTTCCGGCATGCGTCAGGCGCAGACCAAAAATCATATTCCCTATCGGGTAACCAGCTTTCGTAACGGCGACGATCTGGTCTTTTTTCCGGACAGTCAGGAGTACTTTTTCTTCTACTCGGGAATGGCGACGCCGGACCGCTGCGTGGTGGAGGAACACTACGAGTATCCGGTCACGCAGCTGCCGTATTATAAAAAGCCCGCCGCCTGAATCAGGTCTGCTGCGTCTGCAGTTTGCCGGCCATCGCCTGTTGGATAATCGGGATGGGGGTAAGTAAGTGCTCGCGCATGAGCGCGCTGGCTCGCTCGGCGTCGCGTGCCAGGATGGCTTCCAGCAGCGTCTGGTGCTGGACATGTTTATCTTCCAGCATTTCTACCGACAGCACGGTGGTGCGTAGCCAGATGAAGCGGTAGCGCGCCGCCAGATCGAACAGCCGTTCGCGCATCTGCAGTAAATACTGCGAACCACAGCCAGCGACAATGGCGGTATGAAACGCCTGATGGCGCTGATCCCATTCATCGAGTAAGCGCTCACTGGCTTCGCTGGATTCCAGCTTATTAAGCAGATGCGCGCGGGCCAGCAGCTCGGCTTCCCACTCATCGCCGCCGCGCTCAATGGCGAGGCGCACCAGCATGGCTTCCATATTGGCGCGGGCATCGAAGATATCGAGGAGTTCCGCCTCGGACATCGAGGCGACACGATAGCCTTTTTGGTTGACCACCGTCACCAGCCGCTCGGCCACCAGCTGCGAGAGCGCTTCCCGTAGCGGCCCGACGCCAAGCTCATAGCGCGACGTCAGCAGGCTCATACGCAGTTTTTCATCAGGCTGATAAACGCCGCGGATGATGTCGTTCTTCAACCAGCGGTATCCATCAATGGCCGTCGCTTGAGGAATGGCGGTCATAGTCTTGCTCCTGAACACATTTCCCGGCTTGCGCCGGGAACAGGGTTAACGCGTATTTTGTAGCGGCAGTTTTTGCCACAATAACAGCTTTTTCCAGCGCGACATAATCGGCACCGTGCAGATGATAGCGATCGCCAGCGCGCCGGTGGAAATGACCTCCAGCTGCTGCGCCGGACGGAACAGCATCACCACCAGTACGAAGGTGATAAAGGCGATAACCAGCCAGGTGAGCCACGGATAGAGCCACATCTTAAGGCGAATTTCACCGCCTTTCGCCAGCAGGATTTTGCGCATCCGCAACTGAGATACGGCAATGACCAGATAGACCAGCAGGGCGATGGCGCCGGAGCTATCGATGAGGAATTTAAAGACCTTCGCCGGGGCATAGTAGTTCACCACCACGGTTAAGAAGGCCGCGCCGGTGGAGAGCAGCACCGCCACATACGGCGTTTTACTGCGGTTGGTTTTGCCCATTATAGCTGGCGCATCGCCGCGGCGGCTCAGGGAATAGAGCATTCGCGAAGCGGTATACAGCGCCGAGTTCAGGCAACTGGTCACCGACAGCAGGATCACGCCGTCCATAATCAGCTTGGCGTAGGGGATATGCAGTAACTCCAGTACCGAACGGTATGAACCGACGTTCTTCAGCCCCGGCATGTTCCACGGAATCAACGAGACGACCACGAAAATGGAGCACAGATAGAAGATAGAGATGCGCCAGATAACGGAATTTGTGGCGCGAACGATATGTTTATCCGGGGTATCCGATTCGGCGGCGGCAATGGTGACGATCTCTGCGCCCATAAATGAAAACATGGTAATGAGCATGGCGCTGAGCACCGCGCCGAAGCCGTTAGGCATAAAGCCGCCGTGATCCCACAGGCGCGAAATCCCGCTCACTTCGGCATAGGGATAGAAGCCGGTGATGGCCACCGCGCCCAGCACGATAAAGGCCAGAATGGCGATAACTTTGCAGATAGCCAGCCAGAACTCGAATTCGCCGTAGTTCTTGACGCTCAGCAGATTACTGCCGGTGAGGGCGAGGGTGATGACCAGCGAGAATAGCCATACCGGTACGCCGGGGATCCATGAGTTGAGAATAATGGCGGCGATATTGGCTTCCAGGGGGATAACCAGGACCCAAAACCACCAGTACAGCCAGCCGATGGTATAACCCGCCCAGCGGCCGATCGCTTTGTCGGCGTAGGTCGAAAAGGAGCCCGTATCCGGGGTGGCGACGGCCATTTCGGCCAGCATACGCATAATCATCACCACCAATAGCCCGGCGAACAGGTAGGAGAGCAGCACCGCCGGGCCCGCTTCGGCAATGGCGACGCTGGAACCGACAAACAAACTTGCGCCGATAACGCCGGCAATAGATAACATGGTGACGTGGCGTGATTTCAGCCCGCCCCCTAAATCATGTGATTGCGACAGTTGCCCCATCATTAACCCCTTTTATTGTTTTTTGGCGCCGTTTGCCGGATAGCGGTTGCGCCCAATCCGGCCGACAGGCAACCGGACGGGGCGCGTGAGCGTCGCCATCCGGTGCAGGAGTGTTAGCCTTGTTTAGCTTCGTTAAAACAGTCGGCGATAATCTTCAGTCCCTGCGCGATCTGCGCATCTTCGATAGTCAGCGGCACCAGAATACGCAGCACGTTGTAGTACGGTCCGCAGGAGAGCAGGATCAGGCCTTTATCGCGCGCGCGGGCGACGATATCCGCCGTCAGTTTGGCGTTGGGTTTGCTGTGATCGCCCTCTTCAAAGAGTTCAATGGCGATCATCGCCCCCAGGCCGCGGACGTCGCCGATTTCGCGATGCGTTTCGGCGATATTGAGCAGGCCTTTACGCAGCTTGTCGCCGAGCTGATTGGCTTTTTCCAACAGGTTTTCCTGTTCGAAAACCTTGAGTACCGCCAGCGCGGCGGCGCAGGCAATCGGGTTGCCGGCATAGGTGCCGCCCAATCCGCCCGGCGCGATGGCGTCCATGACTTCCGCCCGTCCGGTGACGCCCGCCAGCGGGAAACCGCCGGCGATGGATTTGGCAAAGGTGGTGATATCCGGCGCCACGCCCATCTGCTCCATCGCGAACAGCGTGCCGGTACGGCCCGCGCCGCTCTGGACTTCATCGGCGATCAGCATGATGCCGTGCTCGTCACACAGCGCGCGCAGGCGCTGCATAAAGGCCGGGGAGGCGGCGTAGAAACCGCCTTCGCCCTGGACGGGTTCAATGACGATAGCGGCGATATCTTCCGGCGCGGCGTCATTTTTGAAGATGCGATGGATGCTGGCGATCGCGTCATCATCGCTGATGCCGTGCAGCGCGCACGGGTAGAGCGCGCGATAAACGTGGCCCGGCATTAACCCCATACCCGCGGAGTAAGGGTTCACTTTACCGGTTAACGACAGGGTGTAATGGGTACGGCCATGATAGGCGCCGGTAAAGGCGATGGTGCCGCTACGCCCGGTCGCCGCGCGGGCGATTTTGACCGCGTTTTCCACCGCTTCCGAACCGGTGGTCACCAGCAGGGTTTTCTTGGCGAAATCGCCGGGCACTTTCTGGTTCATCATTTCGCAAAGCTGCAGGTAGGGCTCGTAGGCCAGCACCTGGAAGCAGGTGTGGGTCAGCTTCTTCAGCTGGCCTTCCACCGCGGCGATCACCTCAGGATGCAGGTGGCCGGTATTTAACACCGCGATACCGCCGGCGAAATCGAGATATTCACGGCCTTCAACGTCCCATACCCGGCAGTTCTCCGCACGGTCGGCAAAGATAGGGTGAATCTGTCCGACGCCGCGCGGCACCGCGTCGCTACGGCGCTGCATTAACGCTTTATTGCTGGTCATGTCCTGCTCTCCTGTTAAAGGCCGATACACATATATTTGATTTCTAAATAATCTTCGATGCCGTACTTCGAACCTTCGCGGCCCAGACCGGAGGCTTTAATGCCGCCGAACGGTGCGACTTCGTTGGAGATAATGCCGGTATTGATGCCAACGATGCCGTACTCCAGCGCTTCGCCGACGCGGAAGACGCGGCTCAGGTCGCGGGCGTAGAAATAGGCGGCGAGGCCGAATTCGGTATCGTTGGCCTGGGCAATCACATCGGCTTCATCTTTAAAGCGGAACAGCGGCGCCAGCGGGCCGAAGGTCTCTTCTTTCGCCACTTTGGCGCTGCTCGGGACGTTGACCAGGATGGTGGGCTGGAAGAAGTTGCCGCCCAGCGCGTGCGGTTTGCCGCCGGTGACGATGCGCGCGCCTTTCGCAAGGGCGTCGGCAATATGTTCTTCGACCTTAGCTACCGCTTTATCATCGATCAGCGGGCCGGTGGTGACGCCGTCCTGCAGGCCGTCGCCGATATGCAGTTTTTCCACCGCCTGCTGCAGTTTTTCAGCGAAACGGTCATAGACGCCGTCCTGCACATACAGTCGGTTGGCGCAGACGCAGGTCTGCCCGGCGTTGCGGAACTTCGACGCCAGCGCCCCTTCGACGGCTTTATCGAGGTCGGCGTCGTCAAAGACGATAAACGGCGCGTTGCCGCCGAGTTCTAACGACACTTTTTTGATGTCTTTCGCACACTGCTCCATCAGCTGGCGGCCAATTTCGGTCGAGCCGGTGAAGGAGAGCTTGCGTACCAGCGGGTTGCTGGTCAGTTCGTTGCCGACGGCCCCGGCGGAACCGGTGACCACGTTAAATACCCCGGCGGGAATACCGGCGCGATTCGCCAGTTCGGCCAGCGCCAGCGCGGAAAACGGCGTCTGGCTCGCCGGTTTCAGGACCATGGTACAGCCGGCGGCCAGCGCCGGGCCCGCTTTACGGGTGATCATCGCCGCCGGGAAGTTCCACGGGGTGATGGCGGCGGTAACGCCGATGGGCTGCTTGATGACAATCAGGCGCTTGTCGGCCTGATGACCGGGAATGGTATCGCCGTAAATGCGCTTACCTTCTTCGGCGAACCACTCAATAAAGGAGGCGGCGTAGCTGATTTCGCCTTTGGCTTCCGCCAGCGGTTTCCCCTGTTCGAGGGTCATCAGGCGGGCGAGATCGTCCTGGTTCTCCATCATCAGATCGAACCAGCGGCGCAGAAGCGTGGCGCGCTCTTTGGCGGTCAGGGCACGCCAGGCTGGCAGGGCGCGGTTGGCGGCTTCAATCGCTTCGCGGGTTTCGTCGGCGCCCATTTTCGGCACGCTACCCAGCTGCTGGCCGTTGGCGGGGTTGGTCACCGCAATCACGTCGCCGTTTTGCGCATCGCGCCACTGGCCATCAATTAGCGCCTGCTGGCGAAACAGAGTTGCATCTTTAAGTTGCATAATCGCTTCCTGTCTTAAGGGGTTAACGAGTAAAAGCGGCGTGTAGTGTCTCCACGCTACGTGCCGCACGCAGCGTGCGTCCGGGATTGCTCTGGCTTGCCAGCAGGGTTTGCACCTTGCTGACGATGTGCGCGCCGATCGGGATAGCCGACGTGGCCGCCGGCGACGGTGCGTTACAGGTGTGGATGGAACGCGCGGTAGTGACAAAGAGGAAATCGTCGATCAGCTTGCCCTGCGGCGATACCGCCTGTGCCCGCACGCCGGCAGGCCACGGGCGCAAATCGCTTAATGTCAGGCTGGGGCAGTATTTCTGCACCAGCCGCAGATAGCCGCTTCTGCACAGCGAATTCTTCATTTCGCCAAGCCCGGAGCGCAGGTTGTTTTGCAGTACCCGGCGAATGCCGGGCGAGGTCAGGATCTCAAGGGTATCGCTCAGTGAGATATCGCGCTTGCGATAGCCTTCGCGCTTCAGCGCCAGCACCGCGTTAGGGCCGACGGTAACGCTACCGTCGATCATACGGGTCAGGTGGACGCCGAGGAACGGCATCGCCGGATCGGGGATCGGATAGATCAGATGATTGACGATATGGTTGTGCTGCGGCGCCAGTTGGAAATATTCGCCGCGGAACGGGCAGATGATAAAGCCGGGATCGACGCCGATCATTTTCACCAGCCGATCGGCCATCAGACCGGAGCAGGTAATCAGCGTCGATGCCTCATATTCGCCGCCCTGGCGGGTGTGGACTACCACGCCGCTGGCGTGCTCTTTCAGGGCGCTGACTTCGGCGTCGTAGACGATCGTTCCACCTTTGGATTCGAAGATCTTCGCCATTGCCGCCGCTACTTCACGATAGCTGA
This sequence comes from Klebsiella sp. 141240, assembly GCF_050600805.1. Classification (NCBI taxonomy): domain Bacteria; kingdom Pseudomonadati; phylum Pseudomonadota; class Gammaproteobacteria; order Enterobacterales; family Enterobacteriaceae; genus Klebsiella; species Klebsiella sp. 141240. The sequence goes on from NZ_JAQIRK010000018.1 coordinate 57,016, forward strand.
CAATGCCGCTCGAAGGAACGAAGATCCCGCCCAGTCCGCTGATGTTCGGCTCGCGTTCGCGCAGCTCGCTCGCGCTCAGCCATTCGCGTTGCAGGCCGTTAGCGGCGGTGCGATCCCACAGCGCGCGCATCCGCTCCATCTCCAGCGGCGAGGTGGCAACCAGCATCTTGCCGCAGACGTCGTAGCGAATCGCATTCTGCTCGCAAAAGGCTTTGGTGGCGCGGTTGCCGGCGAGGCAAAACTGCGCCTTAAGGCTGCCGGGGGTATAGTAAACCCCGGCGTGGATCACTCCGCTGTTGTGGCCAGTCTGATGGCAGGCCGGGCCGGACTCTTTTTCCAGCAGGGCAATGCGGGCGTCCGGGTAAATCTCAATTAACTGCATGGCGGTCGACATGCCGATAATGCCGCCGCCGATAATCACGAAATCATACATCCGCTCAATTCCTTCGCCTAAGAACCCTTATTGATGAGTCTGGTAATGATTCGTGGAATACGCAAAGTAGCCGCGCTGGCGCATCAGTTCGCGACGCAGATCCGGATGCGGGGTAAAGCGGTCGCGACCGTGCAGCCAGAAAAGATTGTTTATCAACAGGAATTTCCCCACCGGCACCGGTACGGAAAGAATGTTTTTACTGGTTTCCAGCGCGTCGGAAAGGCGGCTCAGCCAGGTGCCTTCTTCGAAATCTTTCGGCTGCACAAACTGGTCGATATAGCGCATTACCGGGCGACCCTGCTGGTCGACGTCGAAAACCGGATGGAAGACGTCTTTGCTGACGTTTTTGCTCGGCGGCGCGGCCCAGCGCATTGGACGGCGGGCCAGCGGATCGCGGAAGAATTCGTCGAGATGTTCCCAGTCATCGAGATGCAGCAGCAGTGAATTGCCGCCCTGCATATTCTGTTCATCGATCTTCATCATCAGCACGTAGTCGGTAATTTCTTCGACATAGGTACCGTCATTGTGCAGTTCCATCACGCGGTGCGGCTGGCGCAGGTAGCTATCTGAGTTATCGACGTTTTTCACCACGAAGCGAGCGTAATACTGGCCGCTCATGGCATCAAAGTTGGAACGGCCGATCAAATGCGCCACGGCGGTAGCCAGTTTGACCATTTCATCGGCCTGAGAGACGTTGTCAATGCCGATACCGTTGATCAGCAGAGCGCCCTCCGCGCGATTGAGCAGTGTATTGATCAGCAGCGGCTGCAGCTGGTTGCCGCACAGATCGTCGAGGATCTTGCCGACCTGAAAGCGCAAAAAGGATTTGTATTCCAGCGCCTGCACTGGCCACTGCGCGACTTGTTGCAAAAATTGCGCGGTCGTTTCGGCGGTGAACGTTAGCTCCAGCAGACGCGGCGATTGCGCGGACGGAGCGAAGGAAAAACCGGTGTAGCTGCGGGCCAAATCATCAGCATGAGGTTTTACGGCGGTCAGTGCATTCATCAGAATCATTCCTCGGGTAGAGTCAGAGAGTCGGGGTGATGCTCATTTCGTAGCCATAAATTAAAAATATCTACATTTTTGAAAAATGCGTATGAAATAGCCATATTGTTTAATTTTTGTGATCGCTAGCAACAATAAGTTAACAATATGAAAGGCGAGGACAGACGAGGTGGGAAAAGAAAAATGCCTGAAAATTAATAAGTTGAAGATAGGACGGACAGCCCGGATAGCGGGGGAGTGGATATCCGGGGAAAAGCGGGGTTATTTTTCGACGCTGGCCACTAAGGCTTCAATGGTTTGTTCCCGCCAGAGGAGCCCCTGCAGGGCAAACCACGGCATGTTTTCCAGCCACTGAAGATGAGCTTCGGTTTCAATACCTTCGACGATCACCTGATACTGATTCGCCTGAAAATAGTGCAGGAGTGAGTCCATCAACTGCTGGCCGTTTTTCTTTTCCAGCAGGCTCCATAACAGGTTCTTGTCGGTCTTGATAAAACGAAAGGGTTGCGCCGTCAGGGCGGCGAACCCGGCGTAACCGGCGCCGAAATCATCCAGCCAGAAGGAGTACTTGTCCGTCAGGGCGTCGATGGTCGGGGTGCGTTTCACCAGCGTGTTGGAAAATTCATTAACCTCAAAATGCAGGCAGCCGATGGTTTTCACGCACTCGGCGATAAAATCATCATGCAGCATATGCAGCGTCGACTCGTCGACGTTGAGGGTAACCATGACTTCGTTGTGGCGGAACCACTGCTGATGCTGCCTGACCAGCTCAATCTGTTCGAGCAGGATGCGGGCGCGCAGTGATTCCGATGCCTCACTGAAAAACCGTTCTATTTCTTGCGGACTAGCAGGCTCGTGATGAGCAAACCGGGTCAAACATTCAACCGCAATCATTTTGCCTTCGCGGTTGAACATCGGCTGAAATACATAGCGTAACCCGGTCGGTTCGGTGTTGGTCAGCGGCATTTTGCTTCACTATTTAAAGGTAACGTCGATATTGGCCGTCGCATTAAAGGTGCCGATTTTTGGCTTAACGCTTAGCCATTTCAGGCTGGCCAGGAAGTTGCTTTCTACCACGCTGCCGTTAATCATGCCCAACTGCGTCGGGGTATTCATGGAAAGCCAGGTTGTCGGCGCATCTGCGCGCGAGAGCAGGATGCCAAAACCGCTATCGTTAGATGGCAGAATGGTATTGGTGTCCTGGGTCGGCTGCTGGGTGCTGAAGCTGGCCATTAAGGTCTGCCCCTGGCAATCCTGGCCAGCGCCGGTCAGGTCGGCGCGGACGCTGAACGGAACCTGTTTCTCAATGGCGCCGACGACGGCATTGCGCGCCGGGATGCTGCCGAAGTTTACCGTTGAACCATTGTTCGCCGAGACGGTGATTTTCGGGTTGCAGGCGATAAAGCGGATGTTGCCAAGCCCGGTGACCCACGCGCGGAAGTTACTATTCGGGCGGCTGTTGAGGCCGCCAACGCCGTCAACCTGGAAGATAGCGTAGCGGTTGGTGTCGTTAATCACGCCGTTTGACGGCGGCGGATTACCGGTGGCTTTAATATAAACCGAGTAGGTCACCGTGACGGTCTGCGGGGTCGCCGGAGACTGGCATGCACCGCCGGGACGGTTGCGGCGGCAGACCGTACCGGGACCGATGTCGGTTTTCTGACCTTTTGCAGGTTTAATATCGGAACTCAGATAGGTTACGCCGACTTCCAGCGAGTTGTGGATATTCTGCATCCGGGTTTCCGGATCCCAGTACAGATACGCATTTTCGCCGTTGGGCATATGATCCGTATCGGTACAGGTGAAGGTGGAGGTAAACGTCGGCGAACGCCACAGCAGGGCGCCTGGCTTCAGGTTAGCGGTCGAAACGTTAATCTGATCGGTGAGCGCGATGGTCTGCGATATCTCCGTACCGTTCTTCTTACAGCTCAGCGCGAAGCTGCTGGTGGAGAACAGCGCGCTTGAGAGTACCAGCAGCGTCAGCCCGGTGCGGGATAAGAGGTTAAACTTCGACATAACTAATTGTCCTTTCATGTTATTTACAGGTCAGGGAGACGACCTGATAACCACCGGGTTGATCGGCTTGAATAGCAGGTAACTCTGGCACCGTCAGGCTGCAGGAGGCGTCGGCATCGTCGCCCCATTTCATCTGCAGACGGTCGCCGCTCTGAACGCCGGAAACGTACGCTTCACCGCGGGTACCGACTACGCCGACATGTTCGCCGTTCTGACCAAAGATATTGGCGCCAATCACCGGCACGCTGCCGTCCGCCAGTTTGGCGTGGATAAGCAGGCTCTGGCCGAGATGCGTTTCAAAGGTCACGCGGCCGATGGCGCGCTCGGTCGGCACGATATCTTTCGCCGCCAGCGGAATTTCCAGGCCGTTGCCGATATCCGAAGTACGCAGCGCGACGCGGTTGTGGCGATACGGCATCGCAGAAGTGAGCACCGCGTAGCCGAAGCGGTCAATCGCTACTCCAGGCTGGTTTTCCAGGCGCACGCCCTGCGCCCCTTTCGCTTTCACCACCACGAAGGTGTTCTGCAGCGGCTGCGACAGGGTGACGCCGCCGGAGTGCGCGACCACGCCGCCGGAGACGTTCAGCGAAGTCTGCTGATAGTTGTTGTTGTAGCTGTAGCCCAGATCGACGTTACCCATGCTGCCCAGATAACCCAGGTTGACCAGGCTGGTATCGCCGCCGTGCTGGGTGTGGCCGCTCTGCACGAAGTAATTCATGCGGTTGTCATCAAGCAGCGTACCGCTCATCCCGGCGCTGTAGCCGCTACCGCTCTGCTTGCTGTTAGAGGCGTTAAAGTTAACCGTGCTTTCATGGTCCGGGCCAAAGATGTTGATTGGCACCGAGACGTTGAGGTTAACGCTGTTGTCGCTATAGCCGTAGTTACTGCGGCTGTTCTGGTAAAACACGCCGACGCTGACGCGATTCCAGGTGGTGTTAAAACCGGTCTGGATGGTGCGGTCGTAAGCGGAAGTGTTCCAGTAGTTCTGACGAATAAAGGTCGCGTACAGCGAAGCGCCGGCAATGTGCTGGTTGACCGTCATCTCGACGCGCTGGCGTTTGTTGTTGTATTGCTGCGAGTCGTAGTAACGACGGCGCTGGTTTTGCGTCGCCCAATCCGGCGCGCCGGTTTTATCGTCGCTCTGATCGTAATACTGGGTGTGGTAGAAACCGTTCTGCCAGTTGTTACGTTCAGCTACCGCATCGGAGAAGTCATAGAAGCCCGACGTCGAATAACGGTAGCCGGCGATCTGTACGTCGGTACCGAGAGTGTTGAGCGATTTGGAATAGAGGAAGCGTACGCTGGCGCCGCGCTTGTTCTCGCCGGAAGCCAGATCGGTATCAGACCATGAGGCGTCAACGGAGGCCGCTCCGTACTCGCCCATGTTTTTACCCAACCCGACCACGCCGGAGCGATAGTGCTCGGCCATGATAATCCCGCCATATGGCGTATAGTCGGAGCCGGCGCCATGCGCGACGGTGCCCTGGATAAATTGCGGCTGATAATTATTGGTGCCGTCGTGGTATTTACCCGCGGTCACCTGATACTCCCAGATCCCGTCGCGCAGCATATTCGGTACGGAGGAGTAAGGCAGGGTGAAGCTATGGCGTGAGCCATCCGCCTCGATAACCGTTACGGCTAAGTCGCCGCTGAGGGTGCTTGGTGAAATATCGGTCAGCGCGAACGGTCCCGGCGGCACCACGGTGCTGTATACGGTATAGCCGTTCTGGCGCACTTCGACGCGGGCGTTGGTGTTGGCGACGCCGCGTACGACCGGCGCGTAGCCGCGACGGCTGTCCGGCAGCATTTCAGGAACGCTGGAAATCTGCGCGCCGCGGAACTGGAAGCTGTCGAAGACGTTGTTATTGGTGTTGCTCTGGCCAATCTGCACGCGACTGCGCCACGAGGCGATATCGGTTTCCGCCCAGGTGGAAATCGGGTTCCACTGCTCTTTTTGCCCGGTCTGTTTCGACAGGGAAGAGGTATTGCGAAAACGCCATGCGCCGACGTTAAGGCCGTTATTGAGGCTCAGGAAGTAGTAGTCGCTGTCCTGCTTGCCGCTGCCGCTGGAAAAACGGGAGTGGCTGCCGCTGAAGGCATAGTTAACAAAACCGGCGTTGATACCGTCGTCGTAGACCAGCGGCGAAATCTCGCCCTGTGGTCGCGCTTCGAGTTCGGTTTGCGGGACGGAGATGTTCAGCTCCTGCAGCGCGGCGTTCCAGCTCACGCTACTGCCTGGAATATTTTTTACCAGATCGTAGCAGGCGCTGCTGCCGGCGGTATCTGGCACCAGAACGCCGTATGAACGGTAGCTGTCGGCATCTAAACAGAAATAGCCCGGGGTGTTAGGCGTATCTTTTTTAAATTCTATTTCCCGGTGATCGACGCGATTTTTATTCAGGTAAATATCGAAGGCATATTTACCTGGTAAAATATCGTCGCCGGTAGAGAGGTTTTGCACCAGCGAGGCGTTATTCGCCCCGCGGATGAAAGAGGTATTGAATTGCTCTTCGGCATTGACAAATGGTGTCGCCAGTAATGACATTGTCGAGGCGTAAACAGCAAAGCGAACGTGCTGCGCCAGACATCCAGGGATCGTCCTTATTTTATTATGGCTAGCCATTGTATTGCTCTCTTACTGAATGCGGATATCTTTAATTTCCGTATGTCCGCCAAAATCATTGATAAAAGTGAATGACATCTGATCCGCTGCCGCCGCGCCGGCTGGCAATTTGATGTTCAGAGAGTCCATGGGGTTAACCATGTCAGCATTCACTTTCCAGGTCTTCGCGCCGCTCTTCAGCGTCAGTACGCCGAAAGTCACGTGCAGCGGACCTTTGTTAGTCACGACCAGCTCGTTACCCTGCTTGCGCCAGGTCAGGGCCTGGGCTTCCTTTTGCAAAGTGGTCTTCAGCGTGGTAGGGCGGTAGAACAGCTTCACGCGGGTGCGGATCGCAATCTGCAGTACGTTTTCTTGTTTCGCCGAAGGCGGAATTTCCTGCACGTTAATCCAGTACACGGATTCGCGGTCGGTCGGTAATCCGCTGCCGGAATAAACAAAGCGCAAAATAGCGTCTTTATTGCCCGCCAGTTTTAAAATCGGCGGAATAGCCTGCATCGGTAAATTGGTTGGCGTTGCGGTGGCGTCACCGGTATCAAGCCAGGTCTGAACCATCCATGTTTCATCGGTATCATTATGAATGGATAACGCCGCAGATTTTTCCCCGCCGTTATAAATAACCCGAGTCTGATCGACCTGAATACCCGCAAAAGTATCCAGCGAGACAAATAACAATAAAGCGGTTAATAACTTTTTCATTTCACGTTCCAAATAATGTTACCAGCCATCCATGGCCAAAACGTCTACCCTAAAACGGGATTATCCGTATTATTTGTATTCGATGGTGAAGGTGGCGTTTGCGTTAGCAGAACCAGCAGTCACATCCTTCAGGAAGGATTTGTAACGAGCTTTCAGGTTGAATACCGCAGTGCCGCTGTTGTCGTCAGACGCTGCAACGTTAACCCACGGGGAGTTGTCGTCTGCGCTCTGGTTGATTGGGACGATTTTTTCGTCGTTGGTCAGGATTTCGATACCTACGCCGCCAGCGTTATCAACGGACAGCAGGTTCGGGTTACCGGCAACGGTCGCACCGTCGAAGCGCAGGGAGTAATCACCGGCTTCACATTTTTCCAGGTTGATGGTGAACGCTTTAGAAGCGGTAACATCGCCAACAGCGTTGAACGCGGTAGTCGGGTATTTACCGATGAAAACGTCTTTGTTCTGGTCGGTAGAAGTCACAGTACAGGTTGACTGGATGATTTCACCGGTGAAGTTGACCTTGCCGTTAACTGCGTAAGCACTGGTGGCGGACGCGGACAGGATCAGTGCTACAACAGGCAGTAATTTCTTATTCATTTTAACTCCATGTACTTAAGGGGATAACCATAGTGGTAATCAAACACGGCAAGCGAATACCGTGCAGATGGGTATCCAGATAACCTATGTTGGCGTGTTGATCGCGATGAAATATACAGCAACAGTTTTCGCGTTTTGATTGCTTCGGTGACTTAATTACAGAAAATTAATAGACATAAACGATGCACTTGATCGGACTTATCTGATAACGGCAACGATAATAATTTTATGGTCAGCGGGGCGCTGGAGAGAGTTTTGCGGGGAAAGGAAATTAATTAACTTATTGTTTTTAGTTTGTTTTATTGTTTTTGTTTCTCAGGAGGTAAACGTTTATGCGCTGTGCCGGGCAAATTAAAAACGCTGATTTATCCATCGCTATGCATAATGTGTAAGCGTTATTTCCAAATGTTTCCTGTTACCTTCGGGAGCGCCTACTGATGGCGGATTACTCCGCCGAATTAACCCCTTTTAAGGCCTCCGCCAGCCAGCGGGAAAAATGCAACATTGCCGGCGTTTCCGGACGCGATTGCAAACGCGTCAGCCAGTAGTTGCCGAGATCGATATGAATCTTAAACGGCTGCACAATGCGTTTTTCTTCCAGCAGATGGCTGAACATTTTTACCGGGGCGATAGCCACGCCTAAGCCTGCCTGCGCCGCCTCCAGCATGGTCACGGATGAGTCGAAGACAATGACCCGATGAGTTGGCGAAGGCGGCAATTCTCCCGCTGCCTGCATCCACGCCGACCATTCGTCGCGGCGATAAGAGCGGAGAAGCGTGAACTGCAAAATATCCTTCGGTGTATTTAGCCGGGCAGCTAATGACGGGGCGCACAGCGCGGAGAGCGGGGCGGCGCACAGATACTGCGCGGCGGTATCATGCCAGGCGCCGCCGCCAAAACGAATCACATAATCCAGCCCCTCGGCGGCGGGATCGACGCGATTGTTATGGGTGGAGATCTGCAAATCGATATGCGGACACTCGCGCCAGAAGGCTGGCAACAGTGGGAACAGCGCGCCCGTGGCGAAAGTGCCGACTACGCCGATCTTGAGCTTCTCCTGCGCCTGCTGACCGGTAAAACGGTCGAGCATCCCGGCAATCCTTTCAAACGACTCATTGAGTACCGGTAACAGGCCTTCTCCTTCGGTGGTGAGCTTGAGGCCGCGCGACACGCGAACGAACAGCTGGCAGTTAAGATGTTCCTCCAGCGTCTTCACATGCTGGCTGATAGCGGAATGGGTGACGTTAAGCTCAATCGCCGCGCGGGTAAAACTGAGATGCCGGGCGGCCGCTTCAAACGCCCGCAGTGAATTGAGAGGAAGATAGCTGCGCGTCATAACATTATCCGTTAGAAAAACTAAAGCCTGCTGCTAAATTTAACAGTTTGTCAGCGCAGTGCAAAACACCGACACTGAGCGCGTCTGAAGGGCCCGGACGAGAGTGGATATTGAGCGAGAACCGATAATGGAAAAATACTTCATGATGAAAAAATCCCTTACAGGCGTACTGCTGCTGGGCGCCTCATTTTCGACGTTTGCCGCGCCGCAAACGGCGGAGCAGCTGCGCGAACTGGTCAATCAGACCATCACGCCGTTAATGAAAGAACAGGCGATACCGGGTATGGCGGTGGCGGTGATCTATCACGGCAAACCCTACTATTTCACCTGGGGCCAGGCCGATGTCGCCGGCCAGCGTCCGGTGACGCGACAGACGTTGTTTGAGCTGGGCTCTGTTAGTAAGACTTTCACCGGCGTGCTGGGCGGCGATGCGGTGGCGCGCGGTGAAATTAAGCTCAGCGATCCGGCGCAGAAGTACTGGCCGCAGTTGACCGGCAAGCAGTGGCAGGGGATTTCGCTGCTGCATCTCGCCACCTATACCGCAGGCGGTCTGCCGCTGCAGGTACCGGACGAGGTGACGGATGAAGCGGCATTACTGCGTTACTATCAGAACTGGCAGCCGCAGTGGGCGCCGGGGAGTAAGCGGCTGTACGCCAATGCCAGCATTGGCCTGTTCGGCGCGCTGGCGGTGAAACCTTCCGGTATGAGCTTTGAACAGGCGATGACTCAGCGCGTATTGCAGCCGTTAACACTGAGCCACACCTGGATTAACGTACCGCCCGCCCAGAGCAAAGATTACGCCTGGGGTTATCGTGACGGTAAAGCGGTACATGTTTCGCCGGGGCAACTGGACGCTGAGGCTTACGGCGTGAAGTCGAGCATTGAGGATATGGCGCACTGGGTGCTGGCGAATATGAACCACGAGGCGGTGCAGGATAAAAATCTGCGGCAGGGGATCCAGCTGGCGCAGTCGCGCTACTGGCGGGCTGGGGAGATGTATCAGGGTCTCGGCTGGGAGATGCTGAACTGGCCGGTGTCGGCCGAGGTGCTGATTAACGGCAGCGATAATAAGGTAGCGCTTGCCGCGACGCCGGTAACGGCAGTCAATCCGCCCGCGCCGCCGGTGAAGGCCGCCTGGGTACATAAGACCGGCTCCACCGGCGGATTCGGCAGCTACGTGGCCTTTATCCCGCAACAGGATCTCGGCATCGTGATGCTGGCGAATAAAAGCTACCCCAACCCGGAGCGGGTGAAGGCGGCGTATCATATTCTTGAGGCGCTGCAGTAAGGATGTTTGCGCTGCGCTTAGCGGGCCACAGGTTGGCACTAACTGGGAAAACCCCGGTGGCGCTTACGCTTACCGGGGCTACAGGTTGGCACTAACTGGGAAAACCCCCGGTCGCGCTTACGCTTACCGGGGCTACAGGTTGGCACTAACTGAGAAAACCCCCGGTGGCGCTTACGCTTACCGGGGCTACAGGTTGGCACTAACTGGGAAAACCCCCGGTCGCGCTTACGTTTACCGGGTTACAGGTTGGCGCTAACCGGGAAAACCCCCGGTGGCGCTTACGCTTACCGGGGCTACAGGTTGGCGCTAACCGGGAAAACCCCCGGTGGCGCTTACGCTTACCGGGGCTACAAGTTGGCACTAACTGGTAGCCCGGATAAGGCGCAGCGCGCCGCTATCCGGGAGAGGGCCTCTTTATTTTCAAACAACTAACGATACAGCCATCTCCCAGCCTGTGCTGACGCAATGAGCATCGCGAGTGTTAACGGCTCCGGTGTGCGCGGAGAAATGCGTTTGGATTTCGGTAATAGGAAATTAGGGAGGAAACCCTGTTCGGGAGGCCAATAATTAAATAAATCAAATGCATCTTGCTTTACATTAAACTGACGGAAATATGATTGCATGATGTCATCGCCACTTTCTCTGGCCCAGGGAAAATCGCCCGTATTGAGTGATAAATCCGCATTCACCTGCTGCTTTTTGCCGGTAAGTGTCGGCTTGTTCCATTGTGTTTCATACCATGCCAGAACGGCTGCTGCGATATTGTTTTGATCTACCATAATTTATCGTCACCTCTGGCAATGGCGTTGTATCTAGTGGTTGCTTTTATTGATACATAAATTACATCCCCTGTCAGGTAAATAATCCCGAGGATGGGTATCCAGCGTCCAACGAATGCTCCCAGATTAGTGACATAGCTCCATCTAAGATTACGGATGGATTGGTTGGTTAACGTCGGGAGCCTGACTTTTAAATCATTGTGGAAAACCTTCCGTAACTCATGGCTCAAAATGCTCGTCCCTTTAGTCGCTCCGCCTGGTTTTGTCCGGGTATTTTTTATGGGTTGACCAAGCATGATTAACGCAATGGTCATGATATCATCTACTCCAAAATGAATGGCTGCAGTATCGAGAAAAACCCAAAAAAGAAGTTCATGGGACGAGAGATTTGACTTGCCATTGTAATAATATGTTCCATTAACTTGTTCTGTTGTGTCCATTTTTATATCCCAGTAATGCTATTTTTACGCAATGTAGCTGCCTGGTTTATTGGAAACAATAACTGTTGATATAAACGTTTTCTGAAAAATAGCTCTTATTAAATGTTCTGTTAAATCATTTAATCAATTAATAAAAATGTCTTTTCTCATCTATTTTTATTTGTTCAGCTAATATTCCCTGGTGAAGTTAGCTCATGATGACTTAAAGCGAACTGCTACTTGCGAATGGACGCAATCTGCTGAAAACTATCAGCGAGATGGTGAACCACAGGGAACGGCAATGGCTGGACGTATTGACTATCAGATTGAAAAATTTCAGTTCATCGAGCGCAACGAATCCCCGCGTATTACCCGCCAGTGGGCGGAAGTTATTGCTGAATGTCAGCAGGAAAAGGCGAACAGTGAAACGCGTTTGCGTACTGCATTGCTGAATGTCGACTACGCCACCAGCTTCGAACTGCCGTTTCGTTTATTGCTTATTCGCGCCCCGCAGCTGGTGGATCGCTTACGCCATGCGCTGGCGCTGAATCAGAAGAATGTGGTGATTAATGGTAAGAAACGCGGCTGCGTTTACAGCCTGAAAGCCGATCTCAGCGCCGTTCCGGATGAGTTTCGTTATCGCTTTGTGAGTCGGATTATTCGCAGCGGGCCGGATGCGGTTTCCGCCGCGCCCTATCAGCAGCTGGCAAAAGAGATAAAGGCGCCGCGCGAGCGGTTACGTTTGGCGCTGGAAAGTGGTTTGCAGGTCAATGCGCTGGATGGGTTGTTCTGGTTTGGCATCCAGCGAATCGCTGCGGATATTTCGGCGCTGCGTTCTGCGGGGATGGCGATTACGACTGCGGAAGTGGAGGTGGCGGATAGCCTGACCAGAACGACGCGAATGATAGCGGCGTATCGGGTGGAGTGATCGTTATTTTAGTCATTAGGTTAAACTCGTTTGCTAACAGATTATTTTGAGCGAGTTTTGCGTTTGACTTTTTATTAGTTTCTCTAAAATAGCCATATGGAATAGTTAGATGTCATATATAATGCTGATGAATTTGTTTAACTTTTAAATAAATTAAAGGGTTAATAATTTAATGCCCTGGTGAAATATTTTGTGTTCTTCTTTGATTTGATGATATTCCTCGTGCAACAAGCTTTTAGAGTATAAGTTCGTTGTTTGGTTACATTTGGTAACATCCATTTTATTGCCCGCCTGATTTTGCGCCAATACCATCGCTAAACATAAGTTCCTCATTAATTATAGGCAGGGTGTCATGGCTTCTCTGGGAAAAAGAGAGAGCAGCAATCAAACAAAATCTATTACGACATCCTTTATTGATGAAATATTTCAGGATACATGGTTGCTCGCGTTGGCAATTCGTAATGTGCCTGCCGTTGTCGTTGATCAGACGCTTTATAAAACGTGCGAGAATATGATTGAGCAGGTTCAGAAAGCGTTGTTTGCAGCTGGTGCATCTGAGGGGCTTGCAAGTGAAATTAAGTTTGCTCACTGTGTTTTTCTGGATGAAGCGGTAATGACGCAGCCGGATATCGATGTTTCTCTTTGGTGGAAGAATACACCCCTTCAGGGGCGCTATCTTGGAAACTTAAATGGCGGTGAGTTCTTCTACGAACATATCAAGAACCTGCTGCACGAAGCCGTTCCCTCAGAAGCTGTTGTGGCCTGTTATCACCGAATGCTTTTGCTGGGCTATCAGGGGAAGTTTATCAGGGAAGGTGGAGAAGAAAATGAAGAACGACAATCTATGTTTAAGCAGCTGAGCGCGCTTTTGCCTGCAACAAAAGAAAAAATGAATTCTCCGGTCTTTATACGTAACTTTCGCCCGGATATTCATTTCTGGCGACGTTTCCCCTGGTTGATGAGAGGACTGGGCTTACTGCTTATTGTTGCCATTACCTGTGCAATGAGCGCCCATCTGCATTATTTGCTCGGACAATGGTTCACGCTGAGCTAATAACAATTGACCAGGGAGATGCAGGTCATGAATAAGAATAAATATATCCTCAAAGGAAACAAAATTCCGGTGTATAACCACTACCAGTTGAACATACCGGAGTTAAGCAAGCGACGCCCCGACATTCAACTGTCTGTCCTTCGCTTTAGCGGCGACGAAGCGTTAAATACCCCGTGGCGTTATTCCATTGAACTGACCTGTGAAGCCCCTGATATTCCTGCAGATGTGTTAATTAACACGACCGCAGAACTCCTTTTTTATCCTGATGGTAAACCATGGGAAGCGGTCGAACCCCGCGTCATGCGTGGTGTTATTACCGCTTTTCAGCAATGTGAACGAACTGCTGATATCACTCGTTATGTGGTTGTGCTGGAAGCCAGCCTGGCGTTATTACGTAATAGCCTGACATATGCGGTGTATCAACATAAAAGCGTCATTGGTGTCGTTGAAGATATCCTGAAGCGTTGGGGATATTCCAGCCTCGACTATCGTTATGCGCTGAAAACCCAGTATCCGGTGCGCGAATTCTATATCTCGTATGCAGAAAGCGATTTATCCTTTATTGAGCGTCATCTGGCGCATGTTGGCGTATTTTTTTATTTCGTCTGGGATGAAGAGAATCATCGGGATGTGCTGGTTCTCGGAGACTACACGCATTCTTTCGCCGAAGAGAAGAATATGGCCTACCGTCATCCATCAGGGCTTTTCGATGGCGGTCTTGAATCCCTGTGGGAGATGACGCTCAACCGCCGCTCGGTTGCCGGGCAGACGCGAGTGAACGATGAATATTATCGCGAAGCCCAAAGCGATCTGCAGGCGCATCTGGAAACCGATCTGGATATGCCTGCGCTCATTGGCGAAGAATACCGCTACGGCGAGAATTACAAAGAGCAGGGCAGGCAGGCAGCAGAACAGCCGGAGCAAGGCCGCTGGTTTGTTAAGCGTCGTCGTGAACGTCTGGTAACAGAACAGGTTGTCTTTGACGGCAAATCAAACGGCATGACGATCCGTCCTGGGATGATTCTTCATCCACAGGGTAAACGTTGGGAGGAAGCGCCGGACGGGCTATTAGTGGTATCGACCTCGTCACAGCGCGTCTCCCGCGATACCGCCTACATCATCAGCTTTACTGCCGTGCCCCATCGTCTGCACCTCTCATATCGTCCACCTTTGCTGGGCAGGCCGCACATTGCCGGTACGCTGCTCGCCAGAGTCACCAGTCCGGTTGAAAACGCGCAGTATGCTGAACTGGATGAAACCGGGCGCTACCGGGTGCGTTTCCAGTTCGATCTCAATACTACCTGGCGGTCTGGTTTTGAAAGCCTTCCGGTACGCCTTGCCAGGCCGTATGCGGGGAACGTTTACGGCTGGCATTTCCCGCTGATTGCCGGCACGGAGGTGATGATTGCCTTCACTAACGGCGATCCTGACAGGCCGTACATCCTCTGCGCTATGCATGATTCCCGACATGAAGATCACGTCAACCTCTATAACTATCAGCGTAACGTGTTAAGGACTCCTGCGAACAACAAACTGAGATTTGAGGATCGGCGCGGGGCTGAGCACGTTAAAATTTCGACAGAATATGGCGGCAAGAGCCAATTGACGCTCGGCCATATTGTTGACAGTTCGCGTAACAAACGCGGTGAGGGTTTTGAACTGCGAACCGACAGCACAGGAACTCTCCGGGCGGGTAAAGGGCTTTTCCTGACCGCAGATGCGCAGGCCACGGCAAGCGGACAGGTGCTGGAAATGTCTGCGGCAATCTGCCTGGTCAAAGGTGCGGTCAACCAGATGGCCGAGTGGCGTACCATCACCCAGTCGCATCACAACCTTCAACCTGATACCACGCATCTGAAAAGCTATCTTGCCGCCGCCGATCAACTGAAATCTCCGGCCATGCTGCTGAGCGCCCCGCAAGGGATTGGGGTAGTTAGCCGGGAATCCGTTCTGATAAATAGCGCTCAGACGCTGCACCTGCAAAGCCAGGGGGAAGTCAATATTGCCAGCGGAGAGCGTATTGCCCTGAACGCCAGCCAGACCATTTCACTGCTCGCGCAGCAGGAAGGGCTGCGCATGGTGTCTGGCAAGGGGCCGCTGACCATCGAATCTCATGGCGATTTAATGGCGCTAACGGCCATGAAGGATGTCACCGTGCAGTCCACGCAGGGCGAGCTTCATTTCGCGGCGAAGAACGGCATTGTGCTGGGCTGCGGCGGTGGGTCGATTCGCATCTCCTCGCAGGGCAGTATCGAGATCCATACGCCGGGGACACTGAGCCTTAAAGGTCAGCACATCTGGGATGCACCGGTGAGTGTCGGTACCCAACTGCCGGAACTCCCTAAGTCGGTGTGTAAGGACTGCCTGAAGAAAGCGCAGGAAGAAGCCGTCGCATTTGCGCCGCGAGGATAAGGACATCTGATGACAACAACACCACTGATAACACCCAAAAAGCATATGCTTTGGATGCAGCAGGGTGAGTCTCTCTGTTCTGCTACCGGGCAGGACTATATTGATATTCTGATCGATCAGGCTGGAACCAACCAGCCGCTGCAAAATGCGCTACGCCAGTTATCTCCCGATCTGCGCTGGTTTGAGTTGTTCGAAGGAACCCCGGAGGGGGGAATGCTGGAATATTCGCCGGTCGTTATGCGGCTGTGTTTTGCGCTAACGAGCCACCGGATGTGGCTGGAGCAGTTACTGGAATACTTCTCTGGTACTCCGCGCCTGACGTTGCTGATATCTCCTCTGGCCTTTGATTTGCTCTGCCGCCATTTGCAGGCATTGTCGCAGGTACAGTGGGAAGAGCAGACCGGCTTACTGCGTTATTACGATAACCGCGTGTTCCCATCCTTACTTACTCACGTTCTTAACGCAGAACAACAGGCTGCATTTACGGATATCGCGCTGTTCTGGGGCTGGAGAGACCGAGACGGCGAGATCGTCTGGAAAACGGGAACATTTTCTCCTGCACGCGAACTGGCAAATAACCCTCAATTGGGGCGAGTTGGCGATGATCAGATAGATCTGATGGGCTGTATTAGTGATGCAGAAGCTTTATTGGCGAGGCGGTTATCTTCGCAAGGCGGGAAAGAGGAGCATTTTTCGTACTGCCTTTCCGTAGCTTTAAAGGCAAGCCAGCAAGGATATTTAGGTGATTTGGCATCCGATGCAGAATTAGAGGTGATAAATATATGAAGCGTCTATTACGCAGGTACCAAAAAATCGATAGAAACTGGCTTATGAATTCTTTCTCCCTGTTGGACACTATTTTTTGCAGTGATAGATGTCGTGTTGTTATCGATTGATTCGATTTGCAATGTAGGAAAACAACAAACGCTCAAGCCAGGGAGGAAGGGTGAACAGAATAAAATGGATTATCCGGGGCATTGCTTTATTTGTGTCAGTGTTGTTATCGGGATGTTCGCCTTTACATGCTGGTGAAAGTGATACCACCGCTATTACAGTAGGCGCTTATAATCATATGGCGGGTCAGAGAATAAATTGGTTTGCAGTCAATGGATACCGGGTTCCCGGATTAGGTGGTGGGTATTGCTGCGTGACCCTTCCTGATCAATGGCGGCCAGGAATGGTTGCGCGTATTGAATGGGAGGTGGACCTATTCCCCAATGAAAATATAAAGAAAAAAGATAAAGGATTTGGCTATGATTCTTCGGCATATGCTATGCATAAGGCCAAATATCAGCTATACAGTGCTGAAATACCTATTCCACAATATAATCATTTAGGTGAGTTTTCTGTTCATATTCTTCCTTGCCAGAAGGTTGAGGTTTATACAGGTGTTGAGGGGCTAAATTCTCCTTCATATCCCATTAAAGAGCCGATGAATATGCAGGAGCCCGCAACATGTCAGAAATAAAAGCGTCTGGCAGGGCTATTAGCCAACGAGTGAAATTATGTGTGCCAGATAGCCGCAGGGCACAAGTTATACCATTCACCAGGCAAAAAGCGCAGGGAGGAAGGGTGAACAGAATAAAATGGATTATCCGGGGCATTGCTTTATTTGTGTCAGTGTTGTTATCGGGATGTTCGCACTCCCAGGCTGGCGAGTCGAGCGCAGGGAATATTAGAGGATACAACCATGT
>NZ_JAQIRK010000019.1:0-73801 GCF_050600805.1 Klebsiella sp. 141240
TGCCAGTCGCCGCCGGCATACTCGTAGATACGACGGAAGCTGACGTCCGGCGTCAGGTTCTTGTAGTCTTTACAGGCCAGCTCGCAGGTTTTGCAACCGGTGCAACGGGCGGAATCGATAAAAAATCCATACTGAGTTGTCATCGGTTACTCCTTACAGCTTTTCAACCTGGACGAGGTTGGTATGCGATGGGTTGCCTTTCGCCAACGGCGACGGTCGTTGGGTGGTCAGCACGTTAATGCTGCCGGCCTGATCCACGCGTGAGGCATCCGGGTTATACCAGGCGCCCTCGCCCAGCGCGACGACGCCAGGCATCATACGCGGCGTCACTTTCGCTTCGATATGCACTTCACCGCGGTCGTTGAAAATGCGTATGCGATCGCCGTTGGCGATGCCGCGCTTCTGCGCATCGATCGGGTTAATCCACATCTCCTGACGGCAGGCTGCCTGCAGGACATCAACGTTGCCATACGTTGAGTGGACGCGAGATTTATAGTGGAACCCCGTCAGCTGTAGCGGATATTTAGCAGACAACGGATCGTTGTAGTTTTCAAAACCTGGGGTGTAGATCGGCAGCGGATCGATCACATCGCCTTCAGGCAGTTCCCAGGTCGCGGCGATTTTGGCAAGCTCCTGGGAGTAGATTTCGATTTTGCCCGATGGCGTGGTCAGCGGATTGGCCTGCGGATCGTCACGGAAGGCTTTATACGCCACATGATGACCTTGCGGGTCACGCTGCTTGAAGATGCCCTGCTGGCGGAAAGTATCAAAATCCGGCAGTTCGGGAATCGCTTTACGCGACTGCTCATACAAATAGCGCATCCAGCCTTCCTGAGTGCGCCCTTCGGTAAACTTCTCCGCCACCCCCATACGTTTCGCCAACTCGGTGGTCATCTCATAGATAGTTTTGCATTCGAAACGCGGTTTAATAGCCTGGTCGGCAAAGATGACGTAAGACATATTGCCGCAGGAGGCATCCAGCGCGAAGTCCATCTGCTCCGAGGCGGTACAGTCCGGTAGCAGAATATCGGCGTATTTCGCAGACGACGTCATGTGGCAGTCGATTACCACGATCATTTCGCACTTCTTGTCGTCCTGCAGAATTTCGTGGGTGCGGTTGATCTCGGAGTGTTGGTTGATAAGGCAGTTACCAGCGTAGTTCCAGATCATTTTGATCGGCACGTCGAGCTTATCTTTGCCGCGTACGCCATCACGCAGCGCGGTCATTTCCGGACCGCGTTCAATCGCGTCGGTCCACATAAACATGGAGATGCTGGTCTCTACCGGGTTTTCCAGCGTCGGCATGCGTTCGAAAGGCAAGCTATATGAACCTTCACGCGCGCCGCTATTACCGCCATTGATCCCAACGTTGCCGGTCAGAATGGCGAGCATAGAGATGGCGCGGGTGGCGATTTCGCCGTTGGCGTGACGCTGAGGTCCCCAGCCCTGGCTGATATACGCCGGTTTCGCCGTCGCAATCTCACGGGCCAGCTTCACAATGCGCTCACGCGGGATCCCGGTAATGGTGGATGCCCACTCCGGCGTTTTAGCGATACCGTCGGAGCCCTGACCAAGAATGTAAGCTTTATAATGCCCATTAGCCGGCGCATCGGCAGGTAAGGTTTTCTCGTCGTAGCCGACGCAGTATTTATCGAGGAAGGGTTGATCGACCAGATTTTCAGTAATCATCACCCACGCCAGCGCTGAAATGAGCGCCGCGTCGGTTCCCGGACGAATCGGGATCCATTCATCTTCACGCCCGGCGCCGGTGTCGGTATAGCGCGGATCGATAATGATCATGCGGGCGTTGGATTTCTGCCGCGCCTGCTCAAGGTAGTAAGTGACCCCGCCGCCGCTCATTCGCGTTTCGCCAGGGTTATTGCCGAACAGCACCACCAGCTGACTGTTTTCGATATCTGACGGGCTATTGCCGTCTGCCCAACCGCCATAGGTGTAATTCAATCCCGCCGCAATCTGCGCCGATGAATAGTCGCCATAATGATTCAGATAGCCGCCGCAGCAGTTCATCAGACGTGCAATCAGGGTTTTACCCGGCGGCCAGGAACGAGTCAGAGTCCCGCCGAGCGTCCCGGTTCCGTAGTTCAGATAGATAGATTCGTTGCCATAATCTTTAATCAGGCGCTGCATATTGCTGGCGATAGTATCGAACGCCTCTTCCCAGCTAATTTGTTCGAATTTTCCTTCACCGCGTTTGCCAACGCGCTTCATCGGATATTTCAGCCGGTCAGGGTTATAGACGCGGCGGCGCATAGAGCGGCCGCGCAGACAGGCGCGGACCTGATGCAGGCCGTCGTAGTTATCGTCACCGGTATTATCGGTTTCTACGTACTTAATCGCGCCGTCAACCACGTGCATACGCAGCGGACAACGACTTCCGCAGTTTACGGTGCAGGCGCTCCAGACGACCTTCTCATTTTCCGGGGCCAACGTATCAGCGGCGTGCGCAATACGCGTAAAGGGCAAGGTCAATGCGTTGCAGGCCATCGCCAGGCCGCCTATCGCCGTGGTTTTCATTAAACCACGTCGGCTAACTTCGGCAGCCAGTAAAGCATCGGGGGCTTTGATTTTCATAGATACTCGCTTTGGTTGCTCACAATAAGCTGACAATCGTTATATAATTTTATATATATCGGATTTTATTGGCTTTTTATGCTGTATTAATCCAAAGGGAGTATCACCGGATTCACTGAATGGATTATTGCCCGGTATCAATAAGGATATAAAAAAAGCGCCCACAGGCGCTTTTAAGGAAAGAGTAGAAAAGATTAACCGATATATTCGAGGCCGCGCATATACGGGCGCAGGACTTCCGGGATCTCGATACGGCCATCGGCCTGCTGATAGTTTTCCATCACCGCAACCAGCGTACGGCCAACCGCCAGACCAGAACCATTCAGAGTATGAACGAGACGAGTCTTTTTGTCGGACTTGCTGCGGCAACGCGCCTGCATACGACGCGCCTGGAAATCCCAGACGTTGGAGCAGGAAGAAATTTCGCGATAGGTATCCTGCGCCGGAACCCACACTTCGAGGTCATAGGTTTTACAGGCGCTGAAGCCCATATCGCCGGTGCACAGCGCTACCTTACGGTACGGCAGACCCAGCAGTTGCAGAACCTTCTCAGCGTGGCCGGTCATCTCTTCCAGCGCCGCCATGGAGTCTTCCGGACGTACGATCTGCACCATTTCAACTTTGTCGAACTGGTGCATACGGATCAGACCGCGAGTATCACGACCATAGGAACCCGCTTCAGAACGGAAGCACGGCGTATGGGCGGTCATTTTGATCGGCAGATCGTCTTCGTCGATGATTTCGTCGCGGACCAGGTTGGTCAGCGGCACTTCGGCGGTCGGAATCAACGCGTAGTTGCTGCTATCGGCTTCTTCTTCCAGCGGACGAGTATGGAACAGGTCGCCGGCGAATTTCGGCAACTGGCCAGTACCATACAGCGTGTCCTGGTTCACCAGATACGGAACATAGTTTTCACTATAGCCGTGCTGTTCGGTGTGCAGATCCAGCATGAACTGCGCCAGTGCGCGGTGCAGGCGGGCCAGTTGGCCTTTCATCACCACGAAACGGGAACCGGTCAGCTTAACGGCGGCGGCGAAGTCCAGCCCGCCATGCATTTCGCCCAGCGTAACGTGGTCGCGCACCTCGAAATCGAACTGGCGCGGCGTACCCCAGCGGCTGACTTCAACGTTGTCGTTTTCGTCACGGCCAACCGGAACGTCATCGTGAGGAATATTCGGGATCGCCAGCGCGATATCGCGAATTTCCGCCAGCAGCGTTTCCAGCTCGGACTTTGCGGCATCCAGCTGTTCGCCAAGTTTGTTCACTTCCAGGCGTAATGGCTCGATATCTTCCCCGCGCGCTTTCGCCTGGCCAATGGATTTCGATCGGGAGTTACGCTCCGCCTGCAGGTTTTCGGTTTGAACCTGCAGAACTTTACGACGCTCTTCAAGAGCGCGCAGTTTATCTACATCCAGCTTAAAGCCCCGGCGTGCCAGTTTTTCTGCGACTGCGTCTGGCTCGGTACGCAGCAGATTGGGATCGAGCATGCTTATCCTGTGCTTATCGAATTTAAATAGGAAAAGTGGCCGCAAACTACGGCCACGGAAATATAGGTAATAACCTTACCGCAACGCCACAATTAGCGGTAGCGTTTTATCTGGCTATTTTGATCCAGTTCGGCAAGCCAGGCGAGCTTTTCAGCGATTTTGCCCTCGAGCCCCCTGTTTGTTGGCTGATAATAGCGCGTTTGCGCCATTTCCTGCGGGAAATACTGCTCGCCGGCGGCGTAGGCGTTAGGTTCATCGTGCGCGTAGCGGTACTCCTGACCATAGCCCATCTCTTTCATGAGTTTGGTCGGCGCATTGCGTAAATGAACCGGCACGTCGTAATCAGGGCGATCGCGGGCATCGGCCAGCGCGGCCTTAAAGGCGGTGTACACCGCATTACTCTTCGGCGCGCAGGCCAGATAAACAATCGCCTGAGCGATAGCCCGTTCGCCTTCCGCCGGCCCGACGCGGGTAAAACAATCCCACGCGGAAATGGCCACCTGCATGGCGCGAGGATCGGCGTTACCGACATCCTCAGACGCGATAGCCAGACAACGGCGCGCAACATACAGCGGGTCGCCGCCCGCGGTAATGATCCGTGCGTACCAGTACAGCGCAGCATCCGGCGCGCTTCCGCGCACGGACTTATGTAGCGCGGAGATAAGATCGTAAAAACGGTCGCCTTTATTATCAAAACGCGCGCTACGCTCGCCGGCAATTTCGGTAAGCAACTCTGCCTTCAGCACTCGCTTGCCCGAATCATCGTTTTCAGCCATATCGGCCATCATTTCCAGCGTATTCAACGCCCGGCGCGCGTCGCCGTTAACCAGTTCGGCAATCGCCTTGCGGGTTTCATCCGGCAGGACAATATCCTGCCCGCCGTAACCTCGCGCTTTGTCGCTCATCGCCTGGTTGAGTACCTGCTCGATATCGTCCGTGGTCAGTGATTTGAGCAAATAGACGCGAGCGCGGGAGAGCAAAGCGGAATTAAGTTCAAATGACGGATTTTCTGTCGTCGCGCCAATAAAAGTAATAGTGCCGTCTTCGATGTGCGGCAGAAAGGCGTCCTGCTGACTTTTATTGAAACGATGCACTTCATCAACAAACAGGATAGTGCGTCGGCCGGCGTTGCGGTTTTGCCGCGCGCGCTCGATAGCTTCGCGGATCTCTTTGACGCCAGAGGTGACAGCCGAGATACGTTCAACATCGGCATTAGCATAGCGGGCGATCACTTCCGCAAGGGTAGTTTTACCGGTGCCCGGCGGCCCCCACAGGATCATCGAGTGCAGATGCCCGGCCTCAATCGCCCGCGGCAGCGGTTTGCCCGGCGCCAGCAGGTGCTGCTGGCCAATGTACTGCGCTAAATTTTCTGGCCGCATACGGGCGGCCAGAGGTTGAAATGCATTATCGGAAAAATCGAGCGAAAAGTTGCTCACATTCGCCTCTACTTACGTTGATCGTCCACCGTCACCCCTTGCGGCGGCGTAAAAGTGAACTTAGATGCATCGACGGCGCCATTCTGCTGCGACTTCAGCTGATAGCTGCTGCGCTGGTCGTCCTGCTCAACGGCGCTGAACTGATGGATAGTACCGTCACGACCGACATTGATTGTGAACTGCTTCAGATTGCCGTTACCGCTTTTTGGCGTCAGCACAAAATCATCGCCGTTTTGCTTGATATTATATTGCTGCCAGTCCGCTGACTGGTTGCGGGCGATCAGCATGAACGGCGTGTTGCTGGTCGCGTTTTTCAGCCAGGTCGCGGTTGCCTGCTCGACAAATGGGTTGTAGAACCACAGCGTTTTCCCATCCGACACCAGAATGCTTTCATCCGGCTGGGTCATATGCCAGTTGAACAGATTCGGGCGTTTCACCCACAAATCGCCCTGCCCGTCCTGCACGGCATTACCGCTTGCGTCGGTCACTTTCTGAGTGAAGCTGGCATGGAAGCTGCTGACTTTATCCAGACGGCTTTTTAAGTCGCCGGCAGCGTCTGCCCAAACCTGGCTTACCACGAAGCCAGACAATAATGCACAGGTGATGGCAAGTTTCTTCATTGTTGATCCTTATTGTGCGTCACTCCCGACGCGGGAGCCTGTTCTGTCTCTACTGTAGAGCCGTTGATAGCAACGGAATAGCAGAACAGGCTGATTTTGCGCTTATTTACCGAACTTTGCACTTACTCGAAGGGCGGCGGCGCCAGGACTTCACGGTTACCGTTATGGCCCTGCTCGCTGACGATCCCCTGAGCTTCCATCTGCTCAATGATGCGCGCCGCGCGGTTATAGCCGATGCGGAACTGACGCTGCACCCCGGAGATCGAGGCTTTGCGCTTCTCGGTCACGAAGTTGACCGCCTGGTCGAACAGCGGATCCAGCTCTTCGCCGCCATCAAAGCCGCCACTACCGCCTTCGCTTTCGCTGTCGGAGGTAATGCCGTCAACATACTGCGGACGACCGCGCGCTTTCCAGTCCTGCACCACGGCGTGTACTTCCTGGTCACGGACAAACGCGCCATGCACACGAACCGGCATCGTGGAGTTTGGCCCGGAATAGAGCATATCACCCATGCCCAGCAGCGATTCTGCGCCGCCCTGGTCAAGGATGGTGCGCGAGTCAATCTTGCTTGATACGGTAAAGGCGATACGCGTCGGGATGTTGGCCTTGATAAGACCGGTAATCACGTCAACCGACGGACGCTGGGTCGCCAGCACCAGGTGAATGCCCGCCGCGCGCGCTTTCTGCGCCAGACGCGCAATCAGCTCTTCTACCTTCTTACCGACGGTCATCATCAGATCGGCGAATTCATCCACCAGCACCACGATATACGGCAGTTTTTCCAGCACCGGATGTACGGCATCCATGCTGTCGCCCGGTTTCCAGTACGGATCCGGGATCGGACGTCCCATGCGCGCGGCCTCAGCGATCTTCTCGTTGTAGCCCGCCAGATTACGCACGCCCAGCGCCGACATCAGCTTATAACGGCGCTCCATTTCATTGACGCTCCAGCGCAGCGCATTGGCAGCGTCTTTCATGTCGGTGACCACTTCCGTCAGCAGATGCGGGATACCTTCGTACACCGACAACTCAAGCATTTTCGGGTCGATCATGATGAAACGAACGTCTTCCGGCTGCGCTTTGTAGAGCATGCTGAGAATCATGGCGTTCACGCCGACCGATTTACCAGAACCGGTGGTACCGGCAACCAGCAGATGCGGCATTTTCGCCAGATCGGCCACCACCGGATCGCCGGCGATATCTTTGCCCAGCACCACGGTAAGCGGCGATGGGTTCTCGCGGAATTTCGGGCAATCGAGCACTTCGCGCAGGTATACGGTCTGGCGTTTTTTGTTCGGTAATTCCAGGCCAACATAAGGTTTACCCGGAATGACTTCTACCACGCGCACCGCCACGGTCGACAGCGAACGCGCAAGGTCGCGCGACAGGTTAGAGATACGCGCGGCCTTCACCCCCGGCGCAAGATTCAGCTCAAAACGGGTGATCACCGGGCCCGGCGAGTAGTTCACCACATCCGCTTTAATGCGGAAATCGGCGAGGCGCGCTTCGACCAGGCGCGCCATCTGCTCAAGCGCAAAGGTATCGACAGGTTCAACTTCGCTCGGCGGCGGCGTCAGGAGATCTAGCGACGGCAACGGCGTTGTTGGTCTTTGTAGCGGACGGCTGTCGCCATTACGCATCAGCAATGGATGAATAAGGCTCTCCTGCGGCTGCGGCGCGGGCGGCTGATAACCCTGCGGCGCAACCGGCTGTTGCTGCTGCATTGGCTGTTGAGCCGTCTGATAAGCCTGCGGCTGCGGCGCTACCGGCTGATGGTGTACGGGCTGCTGCGCAGGTTGATAACCCTGCTGCGGCGCGGCTGCCGGTTGTTGATAATGCTGAGCCGGTTGCTGGGGCTGTACTTCCGGCGTCGGCGTAAACAGCGGCTCGCTCGGACCATCATTGACCAGCGTTTTCATCGGCGAGAACTCATAGTCCGACGGTGAGAAGGGATTAGCTCCCGGCGGCTGCTCGCTGGCATAGCGCTGTTGCTGAGTGGCGGCAAACTGGCGCGCCAGTTCCGCTTCAGCGGCAGCGTCTTCGTCCTGCTCATCGCTTTCTGACTCATAGGACTCGCCATAGCGCTGTTGCTGGGTTGCGGCAAACTGACGAGCCAGCTCGTCCTGTTCCAGCGCATCGGCTTCTTCGTCGCTCAACGGTTCATTATCGTAATGATGTTCAAGCTCGGCCCGACGCGCGCGCTCTTCAGCAATACGCTGAGACGGCAGCTTAATGCCATAGGAAGCCAGTTCCCGACGAGTCGGTACGCGGACGCGATTCGGACGCGGCAATTTCGGACCGATGCCCTCTTTTACCTGTACCCGCGGGCCGCTGGATGCCGGGCTGAAAACTGGCGCTGCGTCAGCGGCGGTTGACGCCACTGAGGCGGCTGCGGCTGCGGCTGCGCTGCCAGAAGTGGTGGCCTGATGAACGCCTGCGGCGACGGCCGTCACGGCGGCGGCATCAACTGACGGTTTGGATGGGGCAGCCGGGGTGGTGATCGGTTTAGTCGCCACCGGGCTCGCCGGTTCAGGGATTGGCTGATACCAGGATTCCAGCAACTCACGCTCGCGCGCGCGCTTCTCTTCGACTTCCTCGAAGTAGTACATCGGCGGGCGTTTAGTTTCTTCCTGAGGTGTCTCAGGCTCAGCGGCTGGCGCCGGTTCCTGATGATAAACAGGTTGTTGAACAGCCGGTTCAGGCTGGTATATCGGCTGCTGTGGGTGCGCGGCTTCCGGCTGGTAAACCGGCGGCTGCTGCGGCGCATACTCAGGCTGATACACCGGCTGCTGCGGATGCGCGGCTGCCGGCTGGTAAACCGGCGGCTGCTGCGGCGCGTACTCAGGCTGATACACCGGCTGCTGCGGATGCGCGGCTTCCGGCTGGTAAACCGGCGGCTGCTGCGGCGCATACTCAGGCTGGTACACCGGCTGTTGCGGATGCGCGGCTTCCGGCTGGTAAACCGGCGGCTGCTGCGGCGCGTATTCAGGCTGATACACCGGCTGTTGCGGATGCGCGGCTGCCGGCTGGTAAACCGGCGGCTGCTGCGGCGCGTATTCAGGCTGATACACCGGCTGCTGCGGATGCGCGACTTCCGGCTGGTAAACCGGCGGCTGCTGCGGCGCATACTCAGGCTGATGCACCGGTGGTTGCAGGTGAGCAGCCTCCGGTTGGTATGCCTGCCCTGCCCCCTGCTCCGCCCATGCCTGCGGCACAGCTGCAGCGGCGGAAGCGGCGCCGATCGGGTCGGCCACCGTATGGCCATTCAGCAGCGGATCGTAAGGGTCTAAATCGCCAGGACGTGCGGCGCTGGCGCCTGAGAACAGGACATCATCAGCGGCGACAGGCGCGCCGCTGGCGCTGTATTGTACGGCTTCCGCATCATCCATACGTTTACCGGAGAACAGCGCGGCATCGGTTTTACGCCCCATCGGGTTGGCGAACTTTTCCGCCAGACGCTTACGACGCGCTAGCGCGCTGCGTAAGATGCGGGCGCGACGCGATTCCCGCGGCTGCGCGTTATCGTCGTCTTCATCATCTTCATATTCATCATCTTCATATTCGCCTTCATCAACCCAGGTATCGTCCCGACGGGTACGATTACTGGCAAAGGTCAAAATAGAAAGGATGGCGCCGCCGAGTTTCTCGGCAATGCTGACCCATGACCAGCCGGTAAACAGCGTTAAACCTGCAGCCCAGATACAAAGCAAGGCGATAGTGCCGCCGCTGCTGTGCAGCAAGGGTTGTAAGGTGGTGCTAAGCAGGCTGCCAATGACGCCGCCGGAGGCAAAGTACCAGATATCGTCGGCATTGATTGCCGCCAGACCGCAGGAAGTGAGAATGAGCGCCAGCGCGCCGATCAGGCGCAGCGAAACGGCGAAGTAGTCGACATACTCGTCATTTTCCTGATGACGCCATGCAAACCAGCAGCCGCCGATGATAATCACGGGGATGGTGTACGCCATTACGCCAAAGATGAAAAATAGCGTGTCCGCCAGCCACGCTCCGGGCATGCCGCCCAGATTATGGATAGGCTCATGCCAGGCGGTCTGTGACCAACTGGGATCGGATGGATTAAAGCTCAGTAATGCCGCCATCAGCCAGATGGCAAAAAGAGAGCAAAGGATGAGTAACGCCTCAAGAACGCGGCGCCCGCTGCTTAGCTTCGTTAGTTTGACTTCTTTGTCTTCGGTGTATTCCTGGCTCAAGAAAGGCTCTCCAGGTATCAGGCAATTTCCTGCCTGCTGCTAAAACGGACAACAGCGCCGGGTCTCCCCGGCACTGTTGCTGTATGGATTAACAGGAGTGTAATCAAACTACGTCGATTTTGCACCTGTTCCGTGTTAGCGCGTCTTGATTACCAGACGATTACTCTGCTTGACTTCTTCCATAACCACGTAGGTACGGGTGTCGTTTACGCCCGGCAGGCGCAGCAGGGTTTCGCCCAGCAATTTACGATACGCTGACATGTCCGGTACACGGGTTTTCAACAGATAGTCAAAATCACCGGATACCAGATGACACTCTTGAATTTCTTCAAGTTTTTGCACTGCGGCGTTAAATTGCTCAAACACATCCGGCGCACCACGATTCAGAGTAATCTCAACAAATACCAGAAGTGATGCATCCAGATAATGCGGGTTGAGCAGCGCCGTATAGCCCTGAATAAAACCCTGTCTTTCCAGTCGACGCACGCGCTCAAGGCATGGCGTCGGAGAAAGTCCCACCCGTTTGGAAAGCTCGACGTTGGAAATACGCCCGTCTTTTTGCAGTTCATTCAGAATGTTACGATCGATGCGGTCGAGATCTTTGCCAGGGCGTTTCTTGCTATCTACCATTATTATTGTCTCTCTGTATTCCTTCCCTACTCCTGTTCTGACTCTGCGCCTTCACTGCCAGAGCCCATCCCGTTATTACCCGTACGACGTTGAGTAACCCAGGGGTACGTGAGAAGTCCGTTGCCTGATGGCAGTCACCGACATCACGCATGGCGTCTGTCCACACCATGCGTAGATTTCGCTGACCCGGATAAAAATGGCATTTGCGTGCATGAACATTCGCCACACGCGAAACACTGCTTTTCTTCTTCCATGAATGTTTTCGCAAAAGCACAGGGGATTGTCAAAGCAAAACATCGATTTTTAGTACAAGATGCCAGATATTCATCATCAACCCCCTCTGAATCTCATGTTTTCATCTTATAATCAGGGCGCTAACAGTAGAATTAATTATATTTTCCGCTCGTTAAATCGCCAATCCATCGGCGGGTTCTATTGCACATATCGTTAACAAAATCGCTACGCTCTTTTTTTACGCCCGCAAATTCCCTACAATCCAGCCCAATGTATGCCAATAAAATATGGGGATCTCATGGGCACAGCCAAACACAGTAAACTGCTTATTCTAGGTTCTGGACCTGCAGGATATACCGCGGCGGTCTATGCTGCGCGCGCAAACCTGCAGCCGGTGCTGATCACCGGCATGGAAAAAGGCGGTCAGCTGACCACCACCACTGAAGTGGAAAACTGGCCAGGCGACCCAAACGATCTGACCGGTCCGCTGCTCATGGAACGTATGCACGAGCATGCCACCAAGTTCGAAACTGAAATTATTTTCGATCACATCAGCAGCGTCGATCTGCAGAACCGTCCGTTCCGCCTGGTCGGCGACAGCGGAGAGTACACCTGTGACGCGCTGATTATCGCAACCGGCGCTTCCGCCCGTTACCTGGGTCTGCCTTCTGAAGAGGCTTTCAAAGGCCGCGGCGTTTCTGCCTGCGCCACCTGCGACGGTTTCTTCTATCGTAACCAGAAAGTCGCGGTCATCGGCGGCGGCAACACGGCGGTTGAAGAAGCGCTGTATCTGTCCAACATCGCGGCCGAAGTGCATCTGATCCACCGTCGCGACTCCTTCCGTGCGGAAAAAATTCTGATCAAGCGCCTGATGGATAAAGTGGAAAGCGGCAATATCGTACTGCACACCGATCGCACCCTGGAAGAAGTTACCGGCGATCAGATGGGCGTCAGCGGCCTGCGTCTGCGCGATACCAAAAATAGCGATAACGTTGAAACCCTGGACGTCGCCGGTCTGTTTGTCGCCATTGGACACAGCCCGAACACCGCTATATTTGAAGGTCAGTTAGCGCTGGAAAACGGTTATATCAAAGTGCAGTCCGGCATCCACGGTAACGCCACGCAAACCAGTATCCCTGGCGTGTTCGCGGCAGGCGACGTGATGGACCATATCTATCGTCAGGCAATTACCTCCGCCGGCACCGGCTGTATGGCGGCGCTGGACGCGGAACGCTACCTCGACGGTTTAGCTGACGCTTGCAAATAATCTTTACAAGTCAGTAACAAAGGTAAAGAAGGCGACGAAAAGTCGCCTTTATTTTTGCCGCGTTGTAACATTGCCGTGCCCAAAAATCTCATAACGACACCTGCTAAGCGCGCAATGAATAAAACCCGTCAACAAGAGTTAACCCGCTGGTTAAAAGAAAAAAGCATTATCTCCCGTCGCTGGTTGATGATTTCTCGCCTGCTGGGCGTCGTGAGCGGTCTGTTGATCGTCGCTCAGGCGTGGTTCCTGGCGCGTATCCTTCACCGAATGATTATGGAAAATATCCCGGCGACGGCGCTGCTGCTGCCATTTACCTTGCTGGCGCTGGTGCTGATCCTGCGCGCCTGGGTGGTATGGCTACGCGAACGCGTCGGCTTCCACGCCGGCCAGCATATCCGTTATGAAATTCGCCGCCAGGTGCTGGATCGCCTTCAGCAGGCGGGCCCGGCCTGGATTCAGGGAAAACCCGCCGGCAGTTGGGCGACGCTCATCCTCGAGCAAATCGACGATATGCATGATTACTACGCGCGCTATCTGCCGCAGATGACGCTGGCCGCCTGCGTGCCGCTGCTGATTGTTATCACTATCTTCCCCAGCAACTGGGCAGCCGCGCTAATTTTACTCGGCACCGCTCCGCTGATCCCGCTCTTTATGGCGCTGGTCGGGATGGGCGCCGCCGATGCCAACCGGCGCAATTTCCTTGCGCTCGGTCGCCTTAGCGGCCACTTCCTCGACCGCCTACGCGGCATGGAAACACTGCGCCTGTTCAACCGCGGCGAAGCGGAAATCAATAATATCCGCGACGCGTCGCAGGATTTCCGCCAGCGGACGATGGAAGTCCTGCGTCTGGCTTTTCTCTCCTCCGGCGTACTGGAGTTCTTTACCTCGCTCTCTATCGCGCTGGTGGCGGTCTATTTCGGTTTTTCCTACCTCGGCGAGCTCGACTTCGGCCACTACGGCGTCGGCGTCACGCTGATGTCAGGTTTTTTAACCCTGATACTGGCGCCGGAGTTTTTCCAGCCGCTGCGTGATTTAGGTACATTTTACCATGCTAAGGCTCAGGCCATTGGCGCAGCAGATAGCCTGAAGTCCTTTATGGAAACTCCGCTGGCGCAGGCCGAACGGGGCGAGAAAACGCTAAGCGATCATGAACTGATTCGCCTCGAAGCCCGCGATCTGATAGTCAAATCACCGGATGGCAAAACGCTGGCAGGCCCGCTTAGTTTTATCCTGAACGCCGGAGAACGTGTGGTACTGGTTGGCCAGAGCGGCTCCGGTAAAAGCTCGCTGCTGAATACGCTGACAGGTTTTCTTCCCTATGAAGGTTCGCTACAGGTTAACGGCGTGGAGTTGCGCGATCTCGATGCTGAACGCTGGCGTCGGCTAATTAGCTGGGTCGGTCAGAACCCGCAGCTGCCCGCTGCCACTCTGCGTGAAAACGTGCTGCTGGCGTGGCCAGAAGCCACGGAAGCGCAACTGCAGCTAGCTCTGGATAAGGCCTGGGTCAGCGAGTTTATCTCCCAACTGCCACAAGGTATTAATACCCCGGTCGGCGATCAGGCTGCTGGTCTCTCTGTCGGCCAGGCTCAGCGCATTGCCGTAGCGCGCGCGCTGCTGGTGCCGTGCCGTCTGTTGCTGCTTGATGAACCAGCGGCCAGCCTTGACGCCCATAGCGAACAGCGCGTAATGCAGGCGCTGTCTCACGCCTCCACCCAGCAGACCACCCTGATGGTCACCCACCAACTGGCAGGACTCGCCGAGTGGGATGCTATCTGGGTAATGCAGGATGGTCAGATTGTCGAGCAAGGCGACTATGCGCAGCTTTCTGCCGCTGGAGGCGCGTTTGCCTCACTGTTAGCCCATCGCCAGGAGGAAATTTAAATGCGCGCACTGTTACCCTATCTGGCGCTATACAAACGCCACAAATGGCTGCTGACCCTCGGCGTGGTGCTGGCTATCGTTACGCTGCTGGCAAGTATCGGGCTGTTAACGCTTTCCGGTTGGTTCCTTTCCGCCTCGGCGGTCGTCGGCGTCGCCGGTATCTACAGTTTTAACTACATGCTGCCTGCCGCAGGCGTTCGCGGCGCAGCGATTATTCGTACTGCAGGCCGCTATTTCGAGCGTCTGGTAAGCCACGACGCCACTTTCCGGGTATTGCAGCACCTGCGCGTCGCCACGTTTAGCAAACTGCTGCCGCTCTCCCCCGCCGGGCTGGCGCGTTTTCGCCAGGGCGAGTTACTCAACCGCATCGTGGCTGATGTCGACACGCTGGATCACCTCTATCTACGCGTGATTTCGCCGCTGGTTGGCGCACTGGTGGTCATTCTGGTGGTAACCATCGGCTTAAGCGTACTCGATGTCACCCTGGCGCTCACGCTTGGCGGTATTATGCTGGCGACGCTACTCCTGCTGCCACCGCTGTTTTACCGTGCCGGTAAGCCGACCGGGGAGCATATCACCCAGCTTCGCGGGCAGTATCGCCAGCAACTCACCTCCTGGCTACAGGGGCAGGCCGAGTTGATGCTGTTTAATGCCAGCGATCGCTACCGCGAACAGATGGAAAAAACGGAACAGCGCTGGCAGGAGGCGCAGCGCCGCCAGGCTGAGCTCACCGCCCTGTCGCAGGCGCTGATGCTGCTGATTGGCGGTATCGCAGTGATCGCCATGCTGTGGATGGCCTCCGAAGGCGTTGGCGGTAATAGCCAGCCGGGGGCGCTCATCGCCCTCTTCGTGTTCTGCGCCTTAGCGGCATTTGAGGCGCTGGCGCCGGTCACCGGCGCCTTCCAACATCTCGGCCAGGTCATCGCGTCCGCTCGCCGCATTACGCAGATTACCGAGCAGCAGCCCGAGGTGACGTTCAGCCAGCAGACACCGCAAAGCTTCTCCCAGGTAGCGCTTACCCTGAATGAGGTAACCTTCAGCTACCCGCAGCAGTCGGCCCCGGCGCTAAAAGATATTTCTCTGCAGGTCGCGGCAGGCGAGCATATCGCCATTCTTGGCCGTACCGGCTGCGGTAAATCGACTCTGCTACAGCTATTGACCCGCGCCTGGGATCCGGCCAACGGTCAGATTCAACTAAATGGCCAGCCGCTTAGCGCACTGTCTGAAACGACCCTGCGCCAGGCGATGAGCGTCGTGCCGCAGCGGGTACATCTCTTCAGCGCGACGCTGCGCGATAATCTGCTGCTTGCCGCGCCGCAGGCCAGCGACGGCGAGCTTGCCAATATCCTGGAGCGCGTCGGCCTGGAGAAACTGCTGGAAGATAGCGGTCTGAATAGCTGGCTTGGTGAAGGCGGACGTCAGCTTTCCGGCGGCGAGCTACGTCGACTGGCCATCGCCCGCGCGCTATTGCACGATGCGCCGCTAATGCTGCTTGATGAGCCCACCGAAGGTCTGGATGCGACAACGGAAAGCCAGATCCTTGATTTACTAAGCGAAGTGATGCACGAAAAAACCGTACTGATGGTCACCCACCGCCTGCGTGGACTGGCGCGGTTTAATCAGATAATAGTCATGGACAACGGACAAATTATTGAGCAAGGTAGTCACGCAGAGCTGCTGGCGAAACAGGGCCGCTATTACCAGTTTAAGCAACGTCTGTAAGCTATTATTGTCAACAATTGCTGGTGCGTATTGAGGTCAAAAATGCGTCTGGTTCAGCTCTCTCGTGACTCTATCGCCTTCCCTTCCCCGGAAGGCGCCCTGCGTGAACCAAATGGCCTGCTGGCGCTGGGCGGCGATCTGAGCCCCGCTCGCCTGCTCATGGCCTATCAGCGCGGTATCTTTCCATGGTTTTCTCCCGGCGACCCTATTTTGTGGTGGTCGCCCGACCCACGCGCCGTACTGTGGCCGGAGCAATTCCACTTTAGCCGCAGCATGAAGCGCTTTCATCAACGCTCTCCCTATCGGGTGACGCTTAACCACGCCTTCGGCCAGGTTATCGAGGGCTGCGCCAGCCATCGTGATGAAGGCACCTGGATCACTCCCAGCATCGTTCAGGCCTATCACCAGTTACATGAACTCGGTCATGCTCATTCAATAGAAGTGTGGGATGAGGAGACCCTGGTCGGCGGCATGTACGGCGTGGCGCAGGGGGCGCTGTTTTGCGGCGAATCGATGTTCAGCCGGGCGGAAAATGCCTCTAAAACCGCGCTGATGATCTTCTGTCAGGCTTTTGCCCAGGATGGCGGTAGATTAATTGACTGTCAGGTACTTAACGCGCACACCGCCTCTTTAGGGGCGATTGAAATCCCGCGCCGCGATTATCTCGATTACCTTTCCGTATTACGCACCTACCGCTTACCGGAGCGATTTTGGGTACCAAGGGTGCTATTTACCGGTAATGGATAAATGTTTTCAGCACATTTCTTAGCGTGGTGGTATAATTGCGCGGTAGAGTAGCTTCTGCCTGTTGCCCCGCCGCCGTTTGGGAATAATAAGAGTCAGATAACGCCCATCGTTCTGTCACTGCCCTTTACGTTTGCGCCTGTCATGCGGTTTCACCGCGTGTATTCCGGGCAATGCGCCAAAACTACTTCGGCGATTTATACCCGTCATGTTTTAAGCTACAGGCGCTGGCTGCGCGCAATTATTTATCGCCAGCCTGCGACGCGAACTGTTTTGGGTATACGTAAAACTTTACATACTTGCTGAACTTCGGCATTATCTTGCCGGTTCAAAACTACGGTAGTGATACCCCAGAGGACTAGATGGCCAAAGAAGACAATATTGAAATGCAGGGCACCGTACTTGAAACGTTGCCTAACACTATGTTCCGCGTAGAACTGGAAAACGGTCACGTGGTAACTGCGCATATTTCCGGTAAAATGCGTAAAAACTACATCCGCATTCTGACGGGCGACAAAGTGACTGTTGAGCTGACCCCGTACGACCTGAGCAAAGGCCGCATTGTCTTCCGTAGTCGCTAATTGTTTCCGCCGCTAAGGCGTCAGATGCTGAAGGCCGGGCTCATGCCCGGTCTTTTCATTTCCGCTTCCCGCGCTGATTTACTCTGTCATCTCTTTATCTATCGGCAGGGTATTATTTAGCGCTTCTTTCGGCACATGAGCGCTCAATTTGTCGATACCAATAAGCTCTGAAGCGAAGCCGGAATAAACCATTAAACCATAATCGGTAGTAATGGTTTTCTCAGTCATATAATTTTGCGACTGACTCGTGGTGGTAATTTTCTTTCCCTTCTCCGTTTTCACCAACATCCCAGCGCCTTTGATTAGCAAGGCACATTGCGGGATTTGCTCCTCTAACCGTTTTTCCTCGGGGATATCAATGGTGTATGTGCTCACATACTTACCTGATCCGGTGGGGAAAAACGCCTTATAGGTTGGCCCCCCGGCAGCCTTAACCAGATAGAAGGGATTTTCAGCGCCGCTAAACCGATAACTTCCTGTCATATCCGGACATTGCGCCTGAGCGGCAATGGAGAACAGCGCCAGCGAGGCGCAGAGCAAAAATTTGCCGGGTTTCATGGTTCATCCTTGTGATTTTATCCGTCCCGTCCCACGCTAATAAAAAAAGACCGGGCTGTCACCAGTCCGGTCTTTATCATTGAACAATTCAGAATTTATTTAATGCGCCGCTTCCGGTTTGTGCTTTTGCGCGCTGTGGAAGCCGTAGGTCAGCACGTTGTTGGCTTTATCCAACTCAACGGTGACCTGGCCGCCGTCCACCAGCGAACCAAACAGCAGCTCATTCGCCAACGGTTTCTTCAGGTTGTCCTGAATCACCCGCGCCATTGGACGCGCGCCCATTGCCCGGTCATATCCCTTCTCTGCCAGCCAGTCACGCGCTTCCTGGCTCACTTCCAGCGACACGCCTTTCTGATCCAGCTGTACCTGCAGCTCGACGATAAACTTATCGACCACCTGATGGATCACGGTCGTAGAGAGGTGATCGAACCAGATGATATTGTCGAGACGGTTACGGAACTCCGGCGTAAAGATCTTTTTGATCTCTTCCATCGCATCGGTGCTGTTATCCTGCTGGATAAGACCAATCGATTTACGCTCGGTTTCACGCACCCCGGCGTTGGTGGTCATCACCAGCACCACGTTGCGGAAGTCCGCTTTACGGCCGTTGTTATCGGTCAGCGTACCGTTATCCATTACCTGCAGCAGGATATTGAAGACATCCGGATGCGCTTTTTCGATCTCATCAAGCAGCAGCACCGCGTGCGGATGTTTGATAACCGCATCGGTCAACAGCCCGCCCTGATCGAAACCAACGTATCCCGGAGGCGCGCCAATCAAGCGGCTAACGGTATGACGTTCCATATACTCGGACATATCAAAGCGCAGCAGCTCAATGCCCAGCGCTTTCGCCAGCTGCACGGTGACTTCGGTTTTCCCAACCCCGGTCGGCCCGGCAAACAGGAAAGACCCAACCGGCTTATGCTCATGTCCAAGCCCGGCACGCGCCATCTTGATAGCTTCAGTCAGCGCTTCAATCGCTTTATCCTGACCGAAGACCAACATTTTCAGACGGTCGCCAAGGTTTTTCAGCGTATCGCGATCGCTGCGGGAGACGCTCTTCTCCGGAATACGCGCAATGCGCGCAACCACAGATTCGATATCCGCCACATTGACCGTTTTCTTGCGCTTACTGACCGGCATCAGCCGCGCCCGCGCCCCCGCTTCGTCGATCACGTCAATCGCCTTATCCGGCAGATGACGATCGTTGATGTATTTCACCGCCAGCTCGACCGCCGCACGTACCGCTTTGGCGGTATAACGCACATCGTGGTGCGCTTCGTATTTCGGTTTCAGGCCGTTGATGATCTGCACCGTCTCTTCGACAGAAGGCTCGGTCACGTCGATTTTCTGGAAACGACGCGCCAGCGCGCGATCTTTTTCAAAAATGTTGCTGAACTCCTGGTAGGTCGTGGAGCCAATCACCCTGATCTTGCCGCCGGAAAGCAGCGGTTTAATCAGGTTAGCCGCATCAACCTGACCGCCGGAGGCCGCGCCTGCGCCGATGATAGTATGGATCTCATCGATAAACAGGATGCTATTGGTATCCTGCTCAAGCTGTTTCAGCAGCGCTTTAAAGCGTTTTTCAAAATCGCCGCGATATTTGGTGCCCGCCAGCAGCGAACCGATATCCAGCGAGTAAATGGTGCAATCCGCCATCACTTCCGGTACGTCGCCCTGGACGATACGCCAGGCGAGCCCTTCCGCAATCGCGGTCTTGCCGACGCCGGACTCACCCACCAGCAGCGGGTTGTTTTTACGGCGGCGACACAATACCTGAATAGCACGCTCCAGCTCTTTATCACGGCCGATCAGCGGATCGATGCCGCCCACGCGCGCAAGCTGGTTGAGATTGGTGGTGAAGTTTTCCATACGATCCTCCCCGCCTGCTTGCTCTTCGTTACCCGGCTGGCTCGCGTTATTTTCCGAAGGCTGGCTGGGCTCGTCTTTGCGCGTGCCGTGAGAGATGAAATTCACCACATCAAGGCGGCTGACTTCATGTTTACGCAGCAGATAGGCGGCCTGCGACTCCTGCTCGCTGAAAATCGCGACCAGGACGTTGGCGCCGGTGACTTCGCTGCGACCGGAGGATTGGACGTGAAAAACCGCACGCTGCAGCACGCGCTGAAAACTTAGCGTCGGCTGGGTGTCTCGCTCTTCTTCCGTAGCCGGAAGGACGGGAGTGGTCTGTTCGATGAAGGCTTCAAGTTCCTGACGCAAAGCGACCAGGTCCACGGAACAGGCTTCCAGCGCTTCGCGTGCCGAGGGGTTGCTGAGCAAAGCCAGCAACAAGTGCTCGACGGTCATAAATTCATGACGGTGCTCGCGCGCTCTGGCGAAAGCCATGTTTAAACTGAGTTCCAGTTCTTGATTGAGCATAGGCACCTCCCCCAATTTTCATGCCTGTAATCAGGCTTTCTCTAGCGTACACAGCAATGGATGCTCGTTCTCCTTGGCGTACTGGTTCACCATAGCGACTTTGGTTTCCGCAACTTCGGCGGTAAAAACGCCGCAAATCGCCTTACCTTCATAGTGAACCGTGAGCATCAGTTGCGTTGCACGTTCTACATCATAAGAAAAGAATTTTTGTAACACGTCAATAACAAACTCCATTGGAGTGTAGTCATCATTGACTAATATCACTTTATACATAGATGGTGGTTTAAGCGCATCACGAACTTCATCTTCTACCAGTTGATCGAAGTCCAGCCAATCTCTCTTACTCATCGTCAATGTTCGTCATCGGTTGCTGTTGCCAACAGGCCGCGGCCTGTCGATGATCTGAGGTTATGCACGTTACAAATCTACAATAGATCATAGATAACTATCATCTATTGCTTCCATCCGCGACGCCTGTCACATTCCCCAGCAATAGCGTTAACTGCTTCGAATTTTGACGCATTTTTCACCGTCCACCCTCGTCAATTGCTTGACGCATTTCCGTATTTCTCTAAATTGTACTGGCGAGAGTTGGCGAGCAATTGTACAACTCGTAACTCCCCTACCGGTTCATTCCATCTTACTTATAAAGATTTACGAAGGATGTCGAAGTATGGAAATGGGTACTGTTAAGTGGTTCAACAATGCCAAAGGGTTCGGTTTTATTTGCCCTGAGGGCGGCGGCGAAGACATTTTCGCCCATTACTCCACCATCCAGATGGATGGTTACAGAACGCTAAAAGCCGGGCAATCCGTTCGGTTTGATGTTCACCAGGGGCCGAAAGGCAATCACGCCAGCGTGATTGTTCCTGTGGAAGCAGAAACGGCTGCATAACTCTTTTGCTTCATTGTGTACATCCTGCTAATAAAATGCCAGTCCTTCTGACTGGCATTTTTATCTCCTTACTCACGCGCCAACGCATCAACCGGGTCTAATCGCGCGGCATTACGCGCCGGCAACCAGCCAAACAGCACTCCGGTTAACGTCGAACACAAAAATGCGGTCAACAGCGCCAGCGGCGAAAAACCGATTTCCCAACCGGGTAAGAACAGTTGCAAAATGAACGCGATCATCAACGACAAACTCACGCCGATGGCGCCGCCCACCAGACAAACCAGCACCGCTTCAATAAGAAACTGCTGCAGAACATCCCGGGCCCGGGCGCCAACCGCCATTCTGATGCCGATTTCACGGGTGCGCTCCGTGACTGACACCAGCATGATATTCATCACCCCAATTCCGCCGACGACCAGCGCGATCACCGCCACCAGGGTCAGGAACAGCTGTAAAGTATGTGTGGTCCTTTCCGCCGTTTTCAAGACACTGTCCATATTCCAGGTGAAAACATCTTTTTTGCCATGGCGGAGCTCCAGCAACCGCACCAGCTGCTGCTCAGCGGTGGCGCTATCGTAGCCCTCCTGCACGCGGACGGTTATCGAGTTAAGCCACGATTGCCCCATCACCCGCCCGGCCATCGTGGAATAGGGCAGCCAGACGCGGAGGATTTTGCTGCTGCCGAACATCGATTGTTTCTCATCGGCCACGCCGACAATCGTCGCCGGCATATTACCGACCAAAATCACCTCGCCAACCACTTTCGCCTTGTGGGGGAATAGCTGGCGACGGGCATTGCTATCCAGCACCACCACCTGCGCCCGGCTATTCAGCTGCAGCTCATTGAACGTATTTCCCTCGCTGAACGTCATGCCATAAACATTGAAATATTGCGCGCCAACGCCTTCGGCGCTGGCGGCCACATCGATGTTATTAGCGCGCAGGCGCAGGCTTTTCGATACCGCCGGCGTCGCGGAGCTCACCCATGGTTGTTTTTGAATCGCCAGCAGATCGTCATATTTTAACGCCTGCTGATAACGCGGATCGTCATCGCCAAAATCTTTACCGGGATAAACATCAATGGTATTGGTGCCGATGGCGCGAATATCGGCTAAAACCAACTGTTTCGCGGCATCGCCGACGACCACGATAGAGACGACCGAAGCGATACCAATAATGATGCCAAGCATAGTTAACAGCGTGCGCATTTTATTCGCCGCCATCGCCCGCCAGGCCATCACCAGCGCCTCACGAAAACCACTGCTGAACTGACGCCAGATGGTAGGCTCCGCGCGGTCTTCGGCGCGAAGCACGCCGCCTTTTTCCAGCGATGACGGCGGTGGGTTACGCACAATTTCACCGTCGCGCAGTTCGATAATTCTTTCCGCCTGCGCCGCGACCTGCGGGTCGTGCGTGACGATAATCACCGTATGCCCTTGCGCCTTAAGCTGATGCAGGATGGCCATGACCTCTTCACCTGAGTGGCTATCCAGCGCCCCGGTCGGTTCATCGGCAAGGATCACCTCGCCGCCGTTCATCAGGGCGCGGGCGATACTCACGCGCTGCTGCTGCCCGCCGGATAGCTGCGACGGGAAGTATTCCGCCCGCTCGCCCAAACCTAATCGGGTGAGTAAATCCCGCGCCCGTTCAAGGCGAATCCGGCGCTCTTTGCCGGCATAGATAGCAGGTACCTCGACGTTTTGCGCCGCCGTCAGGTGCGATAACAGATGGTAACGCTGGAAAATAAAGCCAAAGTGCTCACGGCGTAGCCTGGCCAGTTCATCGCCGCTCAGATGCGACACATCGACCCCGGCAACCTGATAGGTACCGCTGGTGGGTTTATCAAGGCAGCCAAGGATGTTCATCAGCGTTGATTTGCCGGAACCTGAAGCCCCAACGATCGCCACCATTTCCCCGGCGGCAATACTGAGGGTGATGCCCTTTAGGACTTCAACCTCACCGTCGCCCGAGGGGTAACTGCGGCGAATATCACGCAGTTCGAGCAGCGCCGTCATTTTGCCGCTCCGGGCGTGCTTTCGCTGATAATGACCTCATCACCCTCTTCCAGCCCTTTCGCCACCGCCACATCGGTATCGTTACGCGCACCGATAACGATTTCACGCTCTTTCACTTCCCCGTTGCGCAGCAAGCGCACGTTGTAGCGGTTATCGCCGATGGCGTCGCCCAGCGCGCTGAGCGGAATAGTAATCACGTTTTTCACTTCCGCCAGCTGGATATGCACCTGCGCCGTCATTTCAAGACGCAGGATCCCCTGCGGGTTGGGAACTTCAAACCGCGCATAATAAAATATGGCATCATTGACCTTTTCCGGCGTCGGCAGAATATCCTTCAGCGTACCTTCGTAACGGGTCAGAGGGTCGCCGAGTACCGTAAACCAGGCCTTTTGCCCCGGCTTAAGATGGATCACGTCCGCTTCCGAAACCTGCGCTTTGACCAGCATGGTACTGAGGTCCGCCAGCGTCAGGATGTTTGGCGCCTGCTGAGCGGCAATCACCGTCTGTCCCTGCAGGGTAGTGATTTGCGTCACTTCGCCGGACATCGGCGCCAG
Source organism: Klebsiella sp. 141240 (assembly GCF_050600805.1). Lineage (NCBI taxonomy): Bacteria > Pseudomonadati > Pseudomonadota > Gammaproteobacteria > Enterobacterales > Enterobacteriaceae > Klebsiella > Klebsiella sp. 141240. The sequence continues at coordinate 23,804 of NZ_JAQIRK010000019.1, forward strand.
GATACGCGTATAGTCGAGGTTGGTTTTCGCGGTGTCGAGGGTCGCCTGGTTGCGTTTAATCTGCGCCTCGATGGTGCCGATTTGCGCCTCTTTCACCGCCACATCGGTGGCGGCGGTATCCAGATCCTGGCGTGAGACCAGTTGGCGCTGCGCCAACTGCTGCTGGCGCGCTAAGGTTACCTGCGCGAGCTTACGTTCGGCCTGCGCCTGTTTTAACTGAGCGCGCAGCTCCATGAGCGTCGCTTCGACTTCTTTAATCTGGTTTTCAGCCTGCTCCGGGTCGATAACTCCCAGCAGCTGGTCCTTCTGTACTTTATCGCCAATATTGACGCGCAGCGTCTTCAACTGGCCGCTGACCTGCGCGCCGACGTCGACTTTACGCAGCGCATCTAACTTGCCCGTCGCCAGAACGCTCTGCTGCAGGTCGCTTTTGCGCGCCACCAGCGTTTGATACTGCGGCAACGGCGCGTTAAGAATGCGCCATCCCCAAATGGCCGCTATCACTACCACTAACGCCAACAGCCACCAGACTTTCCTGCGTTTTCCATTCAATGTCATAAAAAATTCCTGATCTTTTCCCCGCAGCTCGGACGATGATTCTAACGGAAGCAGCGGCGAACAGAAGCCAGAATTTTAGCAATGCTTAATGTTTATTGATGTTCGGCTGCGGCGAGTCTTGCGTAACATGGCACGGTTTTCGCCGCTGGCCTAATCAGCGCGCCCGCGCGCCAGCCACAGCACGCGGGAAAACATCTTTTTCAGTAACGTCGGGACGGCGTCGATTCCCCGCCGCCCGGCCTCCATTGCGACCTCTATCGCCAGATCGGGTTTCGATGAACGATGTATGGCTTTGGTGATCACTCGGCGCATGTTCATCGGCATATTATCCGGGATCTGCGCCACCCGATGGTAAACATCATCGAACCCCTGACGATACATAAAGTGTTCCATGTCCATCGCCGGAAGCATGGTTAAGTGTACGCGTTCCAGTTCGTTATCATTGTTGAGTAGTCCGCGCACCGTAGCGGCGTACTTCTTTCCTGCCTCATCGCCGTCAACCAGCACATGCCATTCAATCCCCATCCGGCGGGCAAATTTAATCAGCGGCTTGAGCCCGGATTGGGCGAATTCAATCACCTTCACCCCTTCAGCGTCGAAATGATGCCCGCACTGGCGCGCCAGTTCGTTGATAACCCAGGTTTCCGTTTCGCCTTCCACCAGCAACCAGCAGCGGGCAAACAGCGATGACGCGCGGTTGAAGCGAATGTGAAACGCAATGCGACGGCTATCTTCCGCATTCATCCCGCCGGGACCGAGCCGCCACGCCGAGACGCGGGACGATTCACGCACCAGCCGACACACCTGCTCAACCGGCGTCAACGACAAAAGTTCGCCGGAATTGGTTGTAGTGACTCTCTGCAGCGGCAGGAGATTCAGTAAATGCCAGGCGACCGAAAGCATGATCGGATGCAACCGCGTTTCTGGATCTTCAATCAGCAGCAGCGGCCGCGCATCGCGATCGAGGCGGACGGTCCCTTTCGCCTGCAATAAAGTGGAGAACAACCCAAGTAAGATCACCCGATGACTGCGTCCGCCGGGTTTATCAATCATTCGGTTAATAATATCGAGATAGCGCCAGCTGCGTTGTTCATCATGAGAACGTCGGCGCATCAGGCGATTGCGGCTTTGCGCGCTGCTCTGCTCGGCGAAGTAATGTTCTAGCAGTTGCACCATCGCCGACAGCCCTTCGCGGATTTGCCCATCGGTGAGATTTTGCGGATGATTGACCAGTTCGCGGGAGAGAAAATCCAGCTGCCGGGCGGTAATCTCAATTTGCGGCGAATGCGGCACGGTTCCGTTGTGAATTCGGCGCATAAAGCGGGCGTCGCGCAGGCGCAATACCGGCATTAAGCGCACCAGATGGCGCGCCAGATCGTCGATATCTTGCATCTCCAGCGCCTCTCCCTGGCAGTTAATAAAACTACGCAGGGTCATCACGCTGCCGTCGTCCGCCAGCTCCCCCTCAAGGCGATAGAAAATGCGCTGATAACCGTCATCACAGGGCACCCAGCAATCGCTAAGCGGTCGAAAACGGCGCACGCGATGGCGCCCGGGTTCATTTTCGCGGAAAGTTAAAATGATATGCAGATGATGCTCCCGCCCCTGAATATCGCCGGGGGGAAACCAGAAGTCATCGCGTACGAAATGGTACAGGTCAAACTCAGGCGATAAAAGCAGCGTCAGAGCGTCCAGCAGGCTGGATTTACCCCATGCGTTTTCGCCGATTAGCACATTGTTTTGCTCGAGCATCAACGATAAACGGTTGATACCGCGAAATCCGACGATCTCTACACGCTCAAGATGCATATCCCCTCCGCCTGGCCCACATTCTCCTTCAGTAATCAGTAGTATAGCGAGGCGCAGACAACATGGCACCCCCTGCTTCCCGCACCGACAATTGAACTCAGAAGCAAATGAGTTTGTAAGGTATCAGCTCTTGATTTCATATAATTAATAAATTAATTCATCTTCGGTAGTAGTTTATTTTTCAGCGTTGTGTTCTACACTTGCATAAATCATGCATGGTGAAAGGAAAATCATCTCATTGCTCTAAATCAAATTACATCAATTTATTTAACTAGTCCGAGGGTGGCGTTCGTCCCTAGAATAGCGACGCTTTATTTTTATCGTCATCCTTTGCGTCGATAAATAAAGACCGGCACGTCATAACGTGTTCGTTTACATTATTATTTGAGGTGGTTATGTTCAGAAAATTAGCAGCAGAGTGCTTTGGCACATTCTGGCTTGTATTCGGCGGCTGCGGCAGCGCAGTGCTGGCAGCGGCTTTCCCGGAATTGGGAATTGGTTTTGCCGGCGTCGCCCTGGCCTTCGGTTTAACCGTATTAACCATGGCTTTTGCCGTAGGTCATATTTCCGGCGGGCACTTTAACCCAGCGGTCACTTTAGGCCTGTGGGCTGGCGGTCGTTTCCCGGCTAAAGACGTAATTGGTTATATTATCGCCCAGGTTGTCGGCGGTATTATTGCCGCCGCGGTGCTGTACGTCGTCGCCAGCGGTAAAGCCGGTTTCGACGCTGCCGCGAGCGGCTTCGCTTCAAACGGTTTCGGCGAACACTCTCCGGGTGGCTACTCCATGCTGTCCGCTATCGTTATCGAAATCGTGCTGACCTGCGGATTCCTGCTGGTTATTCACGGTGCGACCGATAAAAACGCCCCGGCGGGCTTTGCGCCGATCGCCATCGGCCTGGCGCTGACCCTCATTCACCTGATTAGCATTCCGGTCACCAACACCTCCGTAAACCCGGCGCGTAGCACCGCGGTCGCTATCTTCCAGGGCGGCTGGGCGCTGCAACAGCTGTGGCTGTTCTGGGTGATGCCAATCATCGGCGGTATCCTCGGCGGCGTGCTGTACCGCACCCTGCTCGAAAAACGCGACTAACCCTCGCAAGAAGCCCGGCGACGCCGGGCTTTTTCTTTTTGTCGACAGCTTTACTCGGCCTGGCGAATTGGGTAGTGTCAGTGGCGCTATTCTTATTTTGCAAGGACCTTGCCGTTCATGTTTTCGGGACTATTAATCATTCTGCTGCCGTTGATTGTCGGCTACCTTATTCCTCTGCGTCACCCTTCCGCACTGAAACTGATTACCCGGCTGCTTAGCTGGATTGTTTACGTTATCCTCTTTTTCATGGGGATTAGCCTTGCCTTCCTCGATAATCTCAGCAGCAATCTGTTATCAATACTGCATTACTCCGCGGTCAGCATTGTGGTTATTATTCTGTGCAATATTGCAGCACTGCTATGGCTGGATAAAAAAATGCCGTGGCGAGTCAAGCATCGTCCGGAAAAATTACCCTCGCGCCTGGCGATGGCTCTCGAGTCACTACAGCTGCTTGGCGTAGTGCTAATTGGTTTCCTTCTGGGATTAAGCGGCCTCTCTTTTTTACAGCATGCGACTGAAGCCAGCGAATATACTTTAATTTTCTTATTATTCCTCATCGGTATTCAGCTACGTAATAATGGAATGACTTTACGCCAAATTGTGCTTAATCGCCGCGGAATGATTGTCGCGGTGGTGGTCGCGGCCAGCTCATTATTTGGCGGAGTGATTAATGCCCTTATTCTTGGTCTGCCCATTAAAACCGGTCTGGCGATGGCATCCGGCTTCGGCTGGTACTCTCTTTCCGGAATTCTAATGACCGAATCCTACGGCCCGGTCATTGGCAGCGCGACATTCTTTAACGATCTGGCCCGCGAACTGCTGGCGATAATGTTAATCCCCGGCATGGTAATGCGCAGCCGCTCTACCGCGCTTGGGCTGTGCGGCGCAACCTCGATGGACTTTACTCTGCCGGTGCTACAGCGCTCCGGCGGCGTGGAAATCGTGCCTGCAGCCATCGTCCACGGTTTTATCCTCAGCCTGCTGGTGCCGGTGCTGATGGCGTTCTTCTCAGCCTGATCCCCCTATGGCGGTAGGCTCCCTACCGCCAAAATTGCGCTAAATCAATCTCCCTTTAAGTTGTGTCAGAAATACCTTTTCTCCATACGGCGACAGGCATAACCTTAAACATGTATCTAAAATATAACTTTAAAAGGTGTGATCATGTTTTGTGTGCAATGTGAACAAACTATCCGTACGCCGGCAGGAAATGGCTGTTCTTACGCGCAGGGTATGTGCGGTAAAACCGCTGAAACCTCCGATTTACAGGATCTGCTGATTGCTTCGCTGCAGGGCCTATCCGCATGGGCCGTTAAGGCACGTGAATACGGCATCATCGATCATGAGGTGGATAATTTCGCCCCGCGGGCGTTCTTCTCTACTCTAACCAACGTGAACTTCGACTCGCCGCGTATCGTCGGCTACGCCCGTCAGGCCATCGCGATGCGCGAGGCGCTGAAAGCGCAATGCCTGAATATTGATGCCAAGGCTTCGGTCGACAGCCCGGTAGCCGATCTGCAGCTGGTTAGCGATGATCTGGGCGAGCTGCAACGTCAGGCGGCGGACTATACGCCAAATAAAGACAAGGCCGCGATCGGTGAGAATATCCTCGGCCTGCGCCTGCTGTGCCTGTACGGTCTGAAAGGCGCCGCGGCCTATATGGAACACGCGCACGTGCTCGGTCAGTACGACAACGACATTTACGCCCAGTACCATAAAATCATGGCGTGGCTGGGTACCTGGCCTGCCGATATGAACGCTCTGCTGGAATGTTCGATGGAAATCGGCCAGATGAACTTCAAAGTGATGAGCATCCTCGACGCCGGTGAAACCACGAAATATGGCCACCCGACGCCGACCCAGGTCAACGTTAAAGCGACCGAAGGTAAGTGCATCCTGATCTCCGGGCACGATCTGAAAGATCTGTATAACCTGTTAGAGCAGACTGAAGGCACCGGCGTTAACGTCTATACCCACGGTGAAATGTTACCGGCTCACGGTTACCCGGAGCTGCGTAAGTTTAAACATCTGATCGGTAACTACGGCAGCGGTTGGCAAAACCAGCAGGTTGAATTCGCCCGCTTCCCGGGGCCCATCGTGATGACCTCGAACTGCATCATCGACCCAACCGTCGGCGCCTACGACGACCGCATCTGGACTCGCAGCATCGTCGGCTGGCCGGGCGTCAATCATCTGGAAGGCGAAGATTTCTCCCCGGTTATCACCCAGGCGCAGCAAATGGCCGGCTTCCCGTATAGCGAAATCCCGCATCTGATCACCGTCGGTTTCGGCCGCCAGACGCTGCTCGGCGCGGCGGATACGCTGATTGATCTGGTCAGCCGTGAAAAACTGCGCCACATCTTCCTCGTCGGCGGCTGTGACGGCGCGCGCGGCGAACGTAACTACTTCACTGATTTCGCTACCAGCGTACCGGACGACTGCCTGATTTTGACTCTCGCATGCGGTAAATACCGCTTCAACAAACTGGATTTCGGCGATATCGAAGGCCTGCCGCGTCTGGTCGACGCCGGTCAGTGTAACGATGCCTACTCGGCGATTATTCTCGCAGTAACGCTGGCGGAAAAACTGGGCTGTGGCGTAAACGATCTGCCGCTGTCGTTGGTGCTCTCCTGGTTCGAACAAAAAGCCATCGTCATCCTGCTGACGCTGCTGTCGCTCGGGGTGAAAAACATCGTCACCGGCCCGACCGCGCCTGGCTTCTTCACGCCGGACCTGCTGGCTGTCCTCAACGAGAAGTTCGGTCTGCGTTCCGTCACTACCGTAGAACAAGATATGCAGCAGTTGCTGAGCGCATAAGGAGTCACCGCATGACAATGCCAACTCAACAGTGCCCGTGGCGAATGCAGGTTCATCATATTCAGCAGGAAACGCCGGACGTATGGACGATTTCGTTGCTGTGCCACGACTACTATCCCTATCGCGCCGGGCAGTACGCGCTGGTTAGCGTGCGCCATTCGGCGGATACGCTGCGCGCCTACACGCTCTCCTCAACGCCGGGGGTCAGTGAGTACATTACGCTGACCGTTCGTCGTATTGACGATGGCGCAGGCTCACAGTGGTTAACCCGCGATGTAAAACGCGGCGACTATATCTGGCTATCGGATGCGATGGGCGAGTTTACCTGTGAAGATAAAACAAACGATCGTTTTCTGATGCTGGCCGCCGGCTGCGGCGTGACGCCGATTATGTCGATGCGCCGCTGGTTGGCGAAGTACCGCCCGCAGGCGGATGTGCAGGTTATCTTTAACGTGCGTTCGCCGAAGGATGTCATTTTCGCCGAAGAGTGGCGTCAATACCCGGTCACGCTGGTGGCGGAAAACGACGCGACGCCGGGCTTTATCGCCGGGCGCCTCACCCGCGAGCTGTTGCAAAGCGTGCCGGATCTCTCCAGCCGTACCGTGATGACCTGCGGCCCGGCGCCTTATATGGAGATGGTGGAACAAGAAGTGACGGCGCTTGGCGTGACGCGTTTCTTTAAAGAGAAGTTCTTTACCCCGGTGGCGGAAGCCGCTACCGACGGATTGAAATTTACCAAGCTGCAGCCGGCGAAAACGTTCTACGCGCCGGTCGGCACCACGTTGCTGGAAGCGCTGGAGAGCAATAAAGTACCGGTGACCGTCGCCTGCCGCGCTGGCGTCTGCGGCTGCTGCAAAACCAAAGTGGTTGCCGGCGAATATAGCGTTACCAGCACCATGACGCTGACCGATGCCGAAATCGCCGACGGCTACGTGCTAGCCTGCTCATGTCACCCGCAGAGCGATCTGGTTCTCGCCTGAGGTCAAAATCCCCGGTGGCGCTAGCGCTTACCGGGGCTACAGGACCGTAGATACTGTTATCGGTTTGCAACGGTTTTGGTCGGGGAAAACATGTGCTTTGTGTTAATTCTGAGCACATTGCGCTCCGATATTTCTTCTGCGTTATGCCCCTCATGGCGCAGGGAGCGCACAGGGGGCGGCCAGTCGCCGCCAACACCGACAGTTTCAGCCAGCATGGTGAATAAATTAAAGGCAGGCCACACTGTTATCGGTTTGCAACTTTTTTAAGAGTTTTCCCGGACGCGGCGCGTTGCGCCTTCTCCGGGCTACCAAATCGCATCGTACTGTAGCCCCGGTAAGCTGCAGCGCCACCGGGGGATTTTGAGATCACCAGCACCAGTAGTGTCAGCCAGCGTGGTGAATAAATTAAAGGCAGGCCGCACGGACCGTAGGCCGGATAAGGCATTAATGCCGCCATCCGGCACTTTTTTACCGCCAGACCGACTGACCGGCCAACGAATAACGACCTGCCCCTAATAGCGCAATCGCCAGCGCGCCGATAAAGAAATAGACCAGGCTTTCAATCGCCCATGCGCCGACGGCATCCAGCGCGAATGTCTTACCTGTCCCAACCATCAGCCAGGCCACCACCATGGTAAACGCCAGCACCAGCGCCGCCGGGCGCGTCAATACGCCAAGAATAAGCAAACAAGGCGCGACGACTTCCCCCACCAGCACGCCGTAGGCAATAAATCCCGGCAGCCCTTTCGCGACCAGCATACCGCTGATGCCATCCACGCCGTCGATTAGCTTATGCAGACCGTGAAATAACATTAAGCCGCCAACGGCAAGTCGTAACAAGAGTTTACCGGCGTCTTCATGCGATAGCGTTTTATTTACTGTATTTAACAATCCCTTAACCATTTGATGTTCTTCCTGTTTTACACCCCGTGTGCTCCCAGAGTATGCGCAATATTCCATCAATAAAACCAGCGAAAAATAAGGGGCAATCGGCAACACAACCTGCAGTTTCATCTAAGCTTGATAGCGTTATCACAAAAAGGAGATGGAAAACCATGAAACAGACCGTGGCGTCATACATTGCAAAAACGCTTGAACAAGCGGGCGTGAAACGTATTTGGGGAGTGACCGGGGATTCCCTCAACGGCTTGAGCGACAGTTTAAACCGCATGGGTACCATCGAATGGATGCCGACCCGCCATGAAGAGGTTGCCGCCTTTGCCGCCGGCGCGGAAGCACAGCTCACCGGCGAACTGGCGGTGTGCGCCGGTTCCTGCGGGCCTGGCAACCTTCATCTGATTAACGGTCTGTTTGATTGTCATCGTAACCACGTACCGGTGCTGGCCATTGCGGCCCATATTCCGTCGAGCGAAATCGGTAGCGGCTATTTCCAGGAAACGCATCCGCAGGAGCTGTTCCGCGAATGTAGCCACTACTGCGAGCTGGTCTCCACTCCTGAGCAAATTCCGCAGGTGCTGGCTATCGCCATGCGTAAGGCGGTGATTAACCGCGGCGTGTCGGTGGTGGTCCTGCCCGGCGACGTGGCGCTAAAACCGGCTCCGGAAAGCGCCAGCAGCCACTGGTATCATGCCCCGCTTCCCACGGTCACTCCGGCGGACGAAGAGCTGCACAAGCTGGCGCAGCTTATCCGCTACTCGAGTAATATTGCCCTGATGTGCGGCAGCGGCTGTGCCGGCGCGCACCAGGAGCTGGTGGAGTTTGCGGCGAAAATTAAGGCCCCTATCGTCCATGCCCTGCGCGGGAAAGAGCACGTCGAATACGACAATCCTTACGATGTTGGCATGACCGGGCTTATCGGCTTCTCTTCCGGTTTCCATACCATGATGAACGCCGACACGCTGATCCTGCTCGGCACCCAGTTCCCCTATCGCGCGTTCTATCCCACCGACGCCAAAATTATCCAGATCGACATCAACCCCGGTAGCATCGGCGCGCACAGTAAGGTGGATATGGCGCTGGTGGGCGATATCAAATCGACCCTGAAAGCGCTGCTGCCGCTGCTGGAAGAGAAAACCGATCGCCGCTTCCTCGATAAAGCGCTGGAGGATTATCGCGAAGCGCGTAAAGGGCTTGACGATCTCGCCAAACCCAGCGAAAAAGCGCTCCATCCCCAGTATCTGGCGCAGCAGATTAGCCGCTTTGCCGACGACGACGCGATCTTTACCTGCGACGTCGGTACCCCCACCGTCTGGGCGGCGCGCTATCTGAAAATGAACGGCAAACGCCGCCTGCTGGGTTCGTTTAACCACGGCTCGATGGCCAACGCCATGCCGCAGGCTATTGGCGCCAAAGCGACCGCGCCGAATCGCCAGGTCATCGCGATGTGCGGCGATGGCGGTTTCAGCATGCTAATGGGGGATTTTTTATCGCTGGCGCAGATGAAGCTGCCGGTGAAAATCGTCATTTTTAATAACAGCATTCTCGGCTTCGTGGCGATGGAGATGAAAGCCGGCGGCTATCTGACCGACGGTACCGAACTGCACGACACCAACTTCGCCCGCATTGCCGAAGCCTGCGGGATCAAAGGGATACGCGTCGAGAAAGCCTCGGAGGTTGATGAGGCGCTGCAAACGGCCTTTAGCACCGACGGCCCGGTGTTAGTCGATGTGGTGGTAGCCAAGGAAGAACTGGCGATCCCGCCGCAAATTAAGCTGGAGCAGGCCAAAGGATTTAGCCTGTATATGCTGCGGGCGATTATCAGCGGACGCGGCGATGAAGTGATCGAACTGGCGAAAACCAACTGGCTCAGGTAAAACAATGCTATCACCCTGAATCAGAACAAGGATATGCCGTGATAGATCTTCGCAGTGATACCGTAACTCGCCCCGGGCGCGCCATGATGGAGGCCATGATGGCCGCCCCGGTCGGGGACGATGTGTATGGCGACGACCCAACCGTCAATGAACTCCAGCGCTATGCCGCTGAGCTCGCTGGTAAAGAGGCGGCGCTGTTTCTGCCTACCGGCACCCAGGCCAACCTCGTTGGCCTGCTTAGCCACTGCCAGCGCGGCGAAGAGTACATCGTCGGCCAGGGCGCGCATAACTATCTGTATGAAGCCGGCGGCGCAGCGGTGCTGGGCAGTATTCAGCCGCAGCCGATCGATGCCGCGGCGGACGGTTCGCTGCCGCTGGATAAAGTCGCGGCCAAAATTAAGCCCGACGATATCCATTTCGCCCCCACCCGCCTGTTAAGTCTGGAGAATACGCACAACGGTAAGGTGTTGCCGCGGGGCTATCTGCAAGAGGCCTGGGCGTTCACCCGCCAGCGTAATCTGGCGCTACACGTCGATGGCGCGCGTATCTTCAACGCCGTTGTAGCGTACGGCTGCGAGCTGCGCGATATCGCGCAATACTGTGATTCGTTCACCATCTGCCTGTCAAAAGGGCTCGGCGCGCCGGTCGGTTCTCTGCTGCTGGGCAGCGAAGCGTACATCCGACGCGCCATTCGCTGGCGTAAAATGGTCGGCGGCGGGATGCGTCAGGCTGGCATTCTGGCCGCCGCCGGTCTGTACGCTCTGCGAAATAACGTTACCCGTCTGCAGGAAGATCACGACAACGCCGCGTGGATGGCGGAACAGCTACGCGCCGTCGGCGCTGACGTGATGCGCCACGACACCAACATGCTGTTCGTGCGCGTCGGTGAGGAGCAGGCGCGCGCCCTCGGCGAATTCATGCAGGCTCGCGGCGTGTTGATCAACGCCTCGCCAGTCGTGCGTCTGGTCATGCATCTCGATGTTAACCGCCAGCAGTTGACGGAAGTGGTCGGTCACTGGCAAGCCTTTTTACAACGCTAAGGAGTCAGGCGTGTCGCAATCTATTCTGGTGCTCGGCGCCAGCGGCTATATTGGCCAGCATCTGGTGCGCGAATTAAGCGCACGAGGTTATCCGGTGTTGGCGGCGGCACGCCATATCGACAGGCTGCAGAAGCTCGATCTTCCCGGCGTCACCTGCCACGCTATCGACCTCAATCAGCCGCAGGATCTCCCTGCTCTGCTTCGCGGGGTTGATACCCTTTACTACCTGGTGCATGGCATGGGCGAAGGCGGCGATTTCATCGCCCATGAACGCCGCGTCGCCGTTAACGTGCGAGATGCCTTGCGTCAGACGCCGGTGCGCCAGGTCATCTTTCTCAGCTCGCTGCAGGCGCCAGCCCAGGAGCAGTCCGACCATCTGCGCGCCCGCCAGGTGACGGCCGATGTCCTACGCGAGTCAGGGATCCCCGTTACCGAGTTACGGGCGGGTATCATCGTCGGCGCCGGATCCGCCGCTTTTGAAGTGATGCGCGACATGGTTTACAACCTGCCGGTGCTTACGCCGCCGCGCTGGGTACGATCGCGCACCACGCCCATCGCGCTGGAAAACCTGCTCTACTATCTGGTGGAGTTACTTAACCATCCGGCTCGCGAGCACCGCGTCTTCGAGGCTGCCGGTCCGGATGTCCTGAGCTATCAGCAGCAGTTCACCCATTTTATGGCGGTCAGCGGCAAGCATCGCCTGTTGATCCCTATCCCCTTTCCGACCCGCTGGATTTCGGTGTGGTTCCTGAACGTTATCACCTCGGTCCCCCCCACCATCGCTAAAGCGCTGATTCAGGGGCTAAAACACGATCTGATCGCCGACGATCGTTCGCTACGCGCGCTGATCCCGCAAACGTTGATTCCCTTCGATCAGGCGGTGCGTCGTACCCTGAAAGAGGAAGAACAGCTGGTGAACTCCAGCGACTGGGGCTACGACGCTCAGGCTTTCGCCCGCTGGCGGCCGGAGTATGGCTACTACCCAAAGCAGGCAGGCTGCACCGTCAGCACCCAGGCGAGCCGTAAGGCACTGTGGCAGGTGGTGAACCAAATCGGCGGCAAAGAGGGCTACTTCTTCGGCAATATCCTGTGGAAAATCCGCGGCGCTATGGACCTGCTGGTCGGCCACCGCCTGGCCAAGGGGCGACCGCAGCATGATTATCTGCAAACCGGCGATACGGTAGATAGCTGGAAGGTGATTATTGTGGAAGAAGAACAACAGTTAACCCTATTGTTTGGCATGAAAGCTCCCGGTCTGGGTCGTTTAAGCTTTACTATTAGCGATAAAGGCGACCATCGCGAACTCGACGTTCGCGCCTGGTGGCATCCACACGGCATGCCCGGCCTGTTCTACTGGCTACTGATGATCCCGGCGCATCTGTTTATTTTTCGCGGCATGGCGCGACGCATCGCCCGCCAGGCCGAGCAAATCACAGGCAAAAACGAAGATTAAGCGTTATTCTTTCATGATTCTCATTGCATACTCGGGAGAATCACGGAAAAATGCGCACGAAATTCTTTTCTGGGACAGTAGATTGATATGAAGGTACTGGTTACCGGTGCGACCAGCGGATTAGGCCGTAATGCGGTGGAATATCTGCGCAACAAGGGCATCAGCGTGCGAGCGACCGGGCGCAACGAAGCGATGGGTAAGCTTCTGAGCAAAATGGGCGCGGAATTTATTCCCGCTGATCTAACCGAACTGGTCTCTTCGCAGGCTAAAGTGATGCTCGCCGGTATTGATACGCTTTGGCACTGTTCCAGCTTTACCTCGCCGTGGGGTACCCAGCAAGCCTTCGATTTAGCCAACGTTCGTGCGACTCGTCGTCTTGGCGAATGGTCCGTTGCCTGGGGCGTACGCAATTTCGTCCATATTTCATCGCCTTCGCTCTATTTCGATTATCACCACCATCGCGATATTCAGGAAGATTTCCGCCCGCACCGCTTCGCCAATGAGTTCGCCCGCAGCAAGGCGGCCAGCGAAGAGGTTATCAACCTGCTGGCGCAGGCGAACCCGCATACCCGCTTTACGATATTGCGCCCGCAAAGCTTGTTCGGGCCGCATGATAAAGTCTTTATTCCGCGCATGGTGCAGATGATGCGCCACTACGGCAGCGTGCTCTTGCCGCGCGGCGGTAACGCGCTGGTGGACATGACTTACTACGAAAACGCGGTGCATGCGATGTGGCTTGCCAGTCAGCCGCAGTGCGACCACTTACCTTCCGCGCGGGCGTGGAATATCAGCAACGGCGAGCCGCAGACGCTGCGCAGCATTGTGCAGAAGCTCATCGACGAGCTGGGCATCAAGTGCCGAATCCGCTCGGTGCCCTATCCGATGTTGGATATTATTGCCCGCAGCATGGAGCATTTCGGTAATAAATCGGCAAAAGAACCGGCTTTCACCCATTACGGCGTTTCGAAGCTCAATTTCGACTTTACCCTCGATATCTCCCGCGCTCAGCAGGAACTTGGCTATCAGCCGATCGTTACCCTGGATGAGGGGGTTACCCGTACCGCCGCGTGGTTAAAGGACCACGGCAAACTGCACGATTAAAACCGTCGCTTACGGCAGCAAACCATCCTGTTTGCTGCCAAAGGTTTACCCTTGCCCATATTTTTCCAGCAACGCCTCGGCGATGGCCTGCGTTTGCGCATCGGCCACGCCGTCCCAGCGTGCCGGCCTGAAGTGCATCTGGAAGGCCATAATCACCCGTTTTTGCTGCGCCGGAGTCATCTCTGGGGTGACCTGATAGCCGTAGCGCGACAGCAGGTCTAACAATTCTCCGCTATCAACCGGTTGCCAACTCGGACGCCCTTGCAGATAAAAGGCGACACGTGAATCATCAGGCCAGGCGCCAATCCCCTGCTGCGCCAGCGCTCGCCACGGGAACAGCGGGCCAGGGTCATCCTTGCGCTGCGGCGCGATATCGGCATGAGCGACGACGTTTTGCGGCTGAATGTGATAGCGGGCAATGATATCTTTCGCCAGCGGGATAAGCGCTTCAATTTGCGCCGGATTAAATGGGGTAAAACGTTTTATATCGCCATTTTTTTGCCAGCCGCGATTTTCCAGCTCAATACCGATCGAGGTATCATTGATGCGCGTGCTGCCGCGCCAGAAGCTGATGCCGGCATGCCAGGCTAAATCTTCCTCCGGCACCAGTTGCCAGATACGCGGTTTACCGTGGTGCAGCGGCGGCTGCTCGGGAATTAAATAGTGTGAACTGACCTCTTTGTCGGTCAGGGTCGCCAGCGAGACATCAAAGTTATCGGCGGTATAGTGAATGACCAGGACTTTAATACGCGGATAGGCCGCCTGTGCCGGATGGCGGGTATCCAACTGATAACCCTGTTTGTCGACAATACCCTGCTCCTGCGCACAGCCTGCCAGTAGCAAAGCGGCAAGCGCAAGCTGGAGAATACGCTTTCCTAATAAGACCATCGATTACGCCCTTCCTGCTTAGCTTTATACAGCGCAGCATCCGCCTGCGCGATCAACTCTGAAGGTGGAGTGCTTCCCTCTGAGGCAACAATTCCCATACTGACCGTCACCAGCGGCCCGGCATCGGATTTGGCATGCGGCAGCGCCGCTTCGCGAATCTTCTGTTGGATCCGCTGCGCCACCGCCGTAGCGTTATCTAATGATTGCAGCGGCAGAACAATCACAAACTCCTCGCCGCCATAGCGCGCCACCATATCATCCTGCGCGCGCACCGACATTTTCAATACCGAGGCGATACAGGAAAGGCAATAATCTCCCGCCTGGTGCCCGTAGTGATCGTTATAACGTTTAAAGAAATCGACATCGAGAATAATAAGCGCCAGCGGCTCTTTACCTTCCCACGCCTGAGCTAAAAAATTGTCCAACGCCCGGCGGTTCGCGGTCGCCGTCAACGCATCCTGATTAGCCATGTTTTCCAGACGGTTAATCAGCTGAATATTCTCCTGATGGGTGTTCCAGGCCTCGTCATACCAGCGCTGCAAGATCTGACGACCGTATACCATAATAGCGGTACATATTCCCCAAAGGATTAAAAAACGTAAATCGACGCCGTGATGTATTTGCACCCCTGCAAGCAACGAGGTAACCCATAAAGGAACAAGATAAGCCGCAATGCCCACCGGGAAATAATAGAGCGCGGCAAGACCGGTGGTCATTAAAATAACCAGCAGCGGCCACGCGAACGGCAATGACCAGAAAATGATGAAGCAGTAACTACTCATCGACCAACATAAACTGAGGATCAACAAGATAGCGGAAATCACTTTTGTAGCATAGGCACCACTTAATATCCGTCCGGAGATAACCATCAGGCAAAGCGCCAGCGAGAAAACAATAATGGCCCCAAGCGCCATTTCCAGATAAGGAATAATATAATGGTTAGACAACCTTTGGTGATCGAACTCGGTGAAAAGAACGTTGCGGAAGATGACCATCAAGGCAAAGGAGATATTGACGAACGCCAGCCACGGCATGCTGCGCGACAGCGCGTGCTTTTGTACATTTTCGCGATTGGCCCACAGCATCGTTCGATTTTCGCGCGGATCCAGCCGTTGTTCTGTCGGCATAGCTACTCCTTTTTCAGCTTCCGGACAATGCGTTAAGCTGTCTGCGGTGACTTTTCTATATGATAAACCATCAGCCCGGGAATGTCTGTTGCCGGCCGCTTCAGCCACTCGCTGCTTAACGTCATTTTCAGCTAACGACAGATAAAAAAGGTCTTACGACCCGATACAGTCTATTGCGCAATAAAAAGCAAGCGTTATCAATGAGAACCACGTCATCTTTTCTTTAAAAAATCGTTAATTAAAGGTCATAAAAATGCAGCATTTCGCTTGAAAAAAAGACGGGCTTGATTCACTCTGAGGGCGCTCATTGGTTAGTTAAAACAAGGGCATGATGATAGCAAGATAAACAATGGAGATTAATAATATGAAATATGCAGCTTTAGTGGCAGGTGCAGCATTGTTTTTAACCGCGAACGCATTTTCTGCAGAAATTCTGAGCAAAGAAGATTTCGCTAAGGTACAGGGTCAATACCACAAAATTGGTACCATCTCCTCTACCGGACAAACTGCGCCGAGCGATGCGCGCGAAGAACTGATCAAAAAAGCCGATGAAAAAGGCGCTGACGTTGTGGTTCTCTCTTCCGGCAATACCGATAAGAAACTGCACGTATCCGCGAATATCTATAAGAAGAAATAATTAGTTATTACTGATTTAGAAACATTATCATCGCATGGTGATAATGTTTCTTACTTATTACTCGGCGAACATTTATTTTTATACTCTTTTTCCATTTACCCCTCGTTAATAGTCATATCAAATATGCGCCATCATCAGGATGGTCATTCGCATAACGTTTAAAAATAGCTAAACCACTCCGTTATCGGACTCGCAATACATCCCCCGGACTATCAATATAAATCCGATGCTATAACAGATATGCCCACTATACTTTTGTGGCATAAGAATATGCTCGCGTTTTACATTACCGCAGGTGGCAAATGAAAAAAATCGCATTCCTTATTTCTGGGTTGCTCTGCTCTGGCTTCAGCCATGCCAGCGCACTCTATTTTTATGAAATCGGCACCGAAGACGTCGGCCTGGCAGGCGCAGGTCAGGCCGCCCGCGCGCAGGACGCCTCCACCATCGTCACCAACCCAGCCGGCATGACCCGGCTTCCTGACCATATGTTTACCGGCGGCGCGCAGGTCATGGGCGGCGATATCCCGTATCAGATGAATAACGAACACGGCGGTAATAGCCCTGGTAACGTGATGAATCTGTTTCCTAACGCCAGCGGCTTTTACGCACAGAAAATTAACGATGATTTATATGCCGGGATTGGCTTGTACGGCAACTACGGTTTAGGCATCGATTTTGGCAACTGGGCCGGCGATCGTCTTATCAAGAAAAGCACCATGGTGGCGATGACGCTGAGCCCGTCGCTGGCGTGGAAACTTAACGATCGGCTCTCTGTCGGCGCATCGGCCAACCTGAACTACGGTTATTTATCGCTGACGCGCAACGTCGACGGTAATGATGAGAAAGATAAAGATCATGACTGGGCGATGAGCTACCGTCTGGGCCTGCTGATGCAGTTGACCGACCAGACGCGCGCCGGCATCACCTGGAACAGTAAAACCGATTATGACTTTAACGTTAAGGGCAAAGCGCGTTTCCCAAACTTACCTAACGTCTCGTATGATTTACCACTCTCCGCCCAGGTCCGCGCGCCGCAGCAAATCATGGTCAGCATGGTGCACGATATCAATAAACAGTGGTCAGTCATGGGCGATCTCGGCTGGCAGGACTGGAGCCAGTTCGGCAGCCCGCAAATCACCGTTGCCGGTCACGAAAGTCATAAAAATAACCGCCTGAAGGATTCCTGGCATAGTGCCGTCGGCGTGCAGTACCGGCCGACCGAGCAATGGCGTCTGAACGCCGGTGTCGGTTTCGACAGTACGGTTTATGATTCGCAAAGCGACACGGCGCTCTCCCTGCCAACCGGCGATGAGTGGCGCTTCGCTACCGGCGCGCAATACCAGATAACCCCCGCCAGCAATATCGGCGTCGCGGTCTCTTATCTGCACATGCAATCTTCCCACGTAAAATCACCGGAAATCGTCTCCGGCAGCTACGATCACCCTTACCTGTGGTTCGCCAGCGTCAACTATAGTTATCAATTCTGATACGCCGGCTGCCCGCACAAGAGGCGCGGGCAGCCGATGGCCGTTGTCACATCAAGGTCTTAGCTCTTTGCGTCAAGTACAATTGTCGCGCTTACGCTATGCTTTAGCAGAATCTAACAACGTAGTGAGTTCATAAGGAAATCATCATGCGCTACAACATTCTTGCACTTGTTTTGCCTTGCGCACTGGCGCTGAGCGCCTGTACCACCGTGACCCCGGCTTATAAAGACAACGGCACCCGCAGCGGTTCCTGCATCGAGGGCGGCCCGGACGAGGTAGCGCAGCAGTTCTATGATTATCAAATCCAGCATCGCAATAACGATCTCACCGCGCTGCGCCCGTATCTGAGCGACGATTTGGCTAAACTGCTGAACGACGCTCGTCAGGACCCATCGCGTAACGCGCTGCTGCAATCAAATCCATTCTCCAGCAGTTCTACCCCGGCGGATAGCGCCGACGTCGCCAGTGCCTCAACCATCCCGAACCGCGATGCGCGCAATATTCCGCTGCGCGTTGAATTAAAACAGGGAATCCAGAGCTGGAAAGATGAAGTGCTGATGATTCAGGAAGGCCAATGCTGGGCGGTTGATGATGTCCGCTATCTTGGCATAAACAGCCACGCTCCGGCCGGCTCGCTGCGTCAGAGTCTTGAGAAACGCTAATTTCGGCGTTAAAGCCACCCCGCTGAAACGATAACCCCGGTAAAATGTCGGTATTCCGTGCGGTAATGCCGACATTTGTTCCCCCCTACCACACGAACCCATATTTTGTGCTAACTTTAGTGATAAATGTGGTTTACATTTAACTTTTAACGCATAAATATTGCATAACTATTCTGTCAAAGGTACTATTTGCGGCCTCAATAGCTATTTGTATCAGACTGCCCAGATGAGTATTAAACTAAACGGCATTAATTGCTTCTACGGCGCGCACCAGGCGCTGTTCGACATCACGCTGGATTGCCCGCAGGGGGAAACGCTGGTGCTCCTCGGCCCAAGCGGCGCCGGTAAAAGCTCGCTGCTTCGCGTACTCAACCTGCTGGAGATGCCGCGTTCCGGTACCTTAAACATCGCCGGTAATCAATTCGACTTCACCAAAGCGCCGTCTGACAAAGCTATTCGCGAGCTGCGCCAGAATGTCGGGATGGTCTTCCAGCAGTACAACCTGTGGCCACACCTGACCGTGGTACAAAACCTGATCGAAGCCCCGTGCCGCGTGCTGGGCTTAACCAAAGATCAGGCGCTGGCGCGCGCCGAAAAACTACTTGAGCGTTTACGCCTTAAACCTTACAGCGACCGCTATCCGCTGCATCTGTCAGGTGGTCAACAGCAGCGCGTAGCGATAGCCCGCGCGCTGATGATGGAGCCGCAGGTGCTGCTGTTTGATGAACCCACCGCCGCGTTGGATCCGGAAATTACCGCCCAGATCGTCAGCATCATTCGCGAACTGGCGGAAACCGGAATCACCCAGGTTATCGTTACCCACGAAGTGGAAGTGGCGCGTAAAACCGCCAGCCGCGTGGTGTATATGGAAAACGGGCATATCGTTGAGCAAGGGGATGCTAACTGCTTCGCGCATCCGCAAACCGACGCCTTTAAAAACTATCTTTCACATTGATGTTTTCGGGGAAATAACGATGAAAAAAGTACTGATTGCCGCTCTGCTCGCGGGCATGAGCCTTTCCGCTACCGCAGCCCAGACTATCCGTTTCGCCACCGAGGCCTCCTACCCTCCGTTTGAGCTGGTAGACGCCAACAACAAAATCGTCGGCTTTGACGTCGATCTGGCTAACGCGCTGTGTAAAGAGATGGACGCGACCTGCACCTTTACTAACCAGGCTTTCGATAGCCTGATCCCAGGGCTGAAATTCCGCCGCTTCGACGCCGTCATGGCCGGTATGGATATCACCCCTGAGCGTGAAAAACAGGTGCTGTTCAGCACCCCGTATTATGAAAACTCGGCGCTATTTGTCGGCCAGCAGGGCAAGTTCACCGGCATTGACCAACTGAAAGGCAAAAAAGTTGGCGTGCAGAACGGTACTACCCATCAGAAATTCATCACTGATAAGCATCCTGAAATCACCACCGTTCCTTATGACAGCTACCAGAATGCCAAACTGGATCTGCAAAACGGCCGCATTGACGCCGTCTTCGGCGACACGGCGGTAGTGACCGAATGGCTGAAGAGCAATCCGAAGCTGGCGCCGGTGGGTGATAAAGTGACGGATAAAGACTACTTCGGTACCGGCCTCGGCATTGCGGTTCGTCAGGGCAATACCGAGCTGCAGCAGAAATTTAACGCTGCGCTGGAAAAAGTGAAGAAAGATGGGACGTACCAGACCATCTATAGCAAATGGTTCCAGAAGTAACGCTGAATGAACGAATTTTTTCCATTAGCAAGCGCCGCCGGGATGACCGTCGGCCTTGCCGTTTGCGCGCTGGTCATCGGCCTGGTGCTGGCGATGCTTTTCGCCGTGCTGGAGTCGGTGAAATGGCGCCCTGTGGCATGGCTGGCGACCGGCATCGTGACGATTTTACGCGGCCTACCGGAAATCCTGGTGGTGCTGTTTATCTACTTTGGTTCCTCGCAGCTGCTGCTGACGCTGTCTGACGGTTTTACTCTCAATCTTGGGTTTGTGCAGATTCCGGTACAGATGCAAATTGAAAACTTCGACGTCAGCCCGTTCCTCTGTGGCGCCATTGCGCTTTCCCTGCTCTATGCCGCCTATGCCTCGCAGACCCTGCGCGGCGCCTTGAAAGCGGTGCCGCAGGGGCAGTGGGAGTCCGGACAAGCGCTGGGTTTGTCAAAGGCGGCGATATTCTTTCGCCTGGTGATGCCGCAGATGTGGCGCCATGCCCTGCCGGGCCTGGGCAACCAGTGGCTCGTATTGCTGAAAGATACCGCGCTGGTCAGCCTTATCAGCGTCAACGACCTGATGCTGCAAACCAAAAGTATTGCTACCCGTACTCAGGAGCCGTTTAACTGGTACATCATTGCAGCAGCGATTTATCTCGTCATCACCCTGTTGAGTCAATACATCCTCAAGCGTATTGACCAGCGTGCGACGCGCTTCGAACGGAGACCAGGTTGATGCTCGATTACTTACCCGAACTGCTGAAAGGGCTGCATACTAGCCTGACGCTGACGGCGGCATCGATCGTCGTGGCGCTGATCCTGGCGCTGATCTTTACCATCGTCCTGACGTTAAAAACGCCGGTGGTGGTATGGATCGTCCGCGGCTATATCACGCTGTTTACCGGTACGCCGCTGCTGGTACAGATCTTCCTGATCTACTATGGACCAGGACAGTTCCCGTCATTACAGAATTACCCGGTGCTGTGGCATCTCATCTCTGAGCCCTGGCTGTGCGCGCTGATCGCCTTGTCGTTAAACAGCGCGGCTTATACTACCCAGCTGTTCTATGGCGCCATCCGCGCCATTCCGGACGGCCAGTGGCAGTCCTGCAGCGCGCTGGGGATGAGCAAGAAGGATACGCTGGCGATTCTGCTACCGTATGCTTTTAAACGCGCCCTCTCCTCGTACTCTAACGAAGTGGTGTTGGTCTTTAAGAGCACCTCGCTGGCTTACACCATCACGCTGATGGAAGTGATGGGCCATGGCCAGCTGCTTTACGGGCGCACCTATGACGTGATGGTCTTCGGCGCAGCCGGCATCATTTATCTGGTAGTGAACGGCCTGCTGACGCTCTTGATGCGTCTGGTGGAAAGAAAAGCGCTGGCCTTCGAGCGCCGTAACTAACATCACGAAATGCATAAACAGTAAATAATGAAACGGGTAAGTGCTATTGCTTACCCGTTTTTTTTATAACCAATAAAATAAACATACAACTTTATTGCATATAAATTCATTTAGTGGCATTGTGAACTTCAGCCGTAAACCGGCACAACATCATAAGATTGACCGACGGGAGTCCCACTATGAAAAAGTTAGTTCTGGCCGCACTGCTTAGCTCTTTCGCCTTTGGCGCCGCTGCCGCGGAGAAAATCAGCTTTGGCGTTTCCGCGACCTATCCGCCATTTGAATCCATGGATGCGAATAACCAGATTGTCGGTTTCGATCTCGATCTGGCCAAAGCGCTGTGTAAGCAAATGCAGGCCGACTGTACTTTTACCAACCACGCTTTCGACAGCCTGATCCCGGCGCTAAAATTTAAAAAGTATGATGCGGTGATTTCCGGCATGGACATCACGCCTGAGCGTAGCAAACAGGTCGCGTTTACCGACCCATACTATGCCAACTCGGCGCTGGTGATCGCCAAAAAAGACGCGTACCACTCTTTTGATGACCTGAACGGTAAGCGTATCGGCATGGAAAACGGCACCACGCACCAGAAATACCTGCAGGATAAGCACCCGGAAGTCAAAACCGTCGCTTACGATAGCTACCAGAATGCCATTATCGACCTGAAAAACGGCCGTATCGACGGCGTCTTCGGCGATACCGCGGTGGTCAACGAATGGCTGAAGACCAACCCGCAGTTAGGCGCGGCGACGCCGAAAGTAACCGACCCGCAGTACTTCGGTACCGGCCTCGGCATTGCGGTGCGCCCGGATAATAAAGCGCTGCTGGAAAAACTCAATGCCGCGCTGAAAGCGATTAAAGCTGACGGAACCTACCAGAAAATTAGCAACCAGTGGTTCCCGGAGTAAGACCTGCGCTTCCCGGCTTATGGCGCAACCGCCTGAGCCGGGCCTATCGGCAACGCTCTCCCTCACAACGGCAGGGTAAACTGGAAACAGGCCCCTGCCGGTACTTCCAGCAGGCGAATATCGCCCCCGTGCAGTTGCAGCATCCGGCGAACAATCATCAACCCCAGCCCGCCCCGTGATGCGCTCTGCTGCCCCGGTTCCAGTACCGATGGCCGCTCAAACAGATTGGCCCGTAATTCACCGGCGACGCCCGGGCCGCTATCGGCCACCTCGACCACCACCTGCGCCCCCTGCAGGCGCGACGACAGACGAATTTCGCCCCCATGCGGAGTGTGGCGAATGGCGTTATCCAGCAGATTGGTTAATACCCGCTCCATCATCGAAAGGTCAGCCTCAACCAAAGGCAAGCCTGACGCCAATTCCAGGCGCAGACGGATTTCGCGGGTGGCAATCGCCAGATCGAATTTTTGCGCCACGTCCTGAATCAGCTCAGCAAGGATAAACTTTTCCGGCTGCGGCTTGATACCGCCATGTTCAAGGCGAGCCAGCTCAAATAGCTGTTGTGAGAGATGACGGACTTTATTTCCCTGGCGTAGCGCGATATTCAGATACTGCTTGCGCTCCTGCGCCGTCAGGCGATCATCCTTAAGCGATAACGTCTCCAGATATCCCAGCAGCGAAGTCAGCGGCGTGCGCAGGTCATGCGAAATATTGGCAATGAATTCCCGGCGCTGACGATCGCTATCAGCCAGCCGATCCCATTGCCCGGCGATCTGCTGCGCCAGTTCGATAAACCGGTTATGCAGCAGCGCCACTTCATTTCCGGGATGCGGGTCCGGCGCCTGCGCCGCCAGCGCCTTAATCGCGCGAATGCTGTCGCTATCACCCGCCGCCACCAGCGCCGTCAGCTGGCGTACAGGGCGTGTCACCCAGTACCACGCCAGGCCGCCGGCCAACAGGCCAAACAACGCCACCAGCAGCAGGGTCCATAGCAGCAGGCTCCACAGCGTCTTCTGCCAGGCGCTCTGTGCCAGTTCATTAAACGTTTCGCCCTGCAGAATAATATAAAGATAGCCACGTAGCTGGCCGTCAAGGCGTAGCGGCGCGGCGCTAAATACTTTTTGCTGGTCCACGCTGCGCGGATCGTCGCCATAAATCGGCCACGCGCCGCCGGAGAGAAACGTCTGCACCGGCGCCATGGCAATGCGCTGGCGTTTAATGTGCCCCGGCGGCGCGGCATCCGCCAGCAGCTCGCCATCCGGCGAAACGAGGTACAGCTCGACGCTTGGGTTAAACACCATCAGACGGTCGAAGAGTGGTTTCAACGCCGCGCGATCCACCTCGCCGCGGGCGTTGAGCAGCGGCTCGCGGGTGGCAATCTGCTGCGCCAGACCGGCGGAAAGCCGTTGCACCATGACGTTACCGTACTGCGCGCTGCTATAGAGCTGGAGCAGACAAACGGACAGCGCGCACAGCAGCAGCAAGGCGATAAACACCAACGACAGCCGCTGGCTGAGGCTGAGTCGGCGGATCATGACTGCGCCCCGGCGCTATAGGGCGCAAATTTATAGCCCTTCCCCCAGACGGTAAGAATAATGTCCGGCTCTGCCGGGTCGCGCTCTATTTTCGTACGCAGGCGATTGATATGCGTGTTGACCGTATGTTCGTAGCCTTCATGCTGATAGCCCCAGACGCTATCCAGCAGCGCCAGGCGCGAAAAAACTTCGCCGGGATGGCGGGCAAAGTAATACAGCAGATCGAATTCGCGCGGCGTGAGGTCTACCAGTTCACCGCGTAGCCTGACTTCCCGGGAAAGCGGGTCGATATTCAGGCCGTGGCAGGCGATACGTCCGGCATCCATCAAGAGATTTTGTCCCATCGCTTCCTGACGGCGGAACACCGCCTTCACCCGGGCAATCAGCTCCAGCAGGGAAAAAGGTTTCGCCAGATAATCATCGGCCCCCATTTCCAGCCCCTGCACGCGCTGGGTTTCGCTGGAACGGGCGCTAATAATAATCACCGGCAGATAGCGCGTTTGCTGGCGGATGCGACGGCAAATCTCCAGCCCGTCGACGTTGGGCAACATCAGGTCAAGAATCACCGCATCCCAGACGCCGTTATCCAGCTGGCGCAGCGCCTGCGCGCCGTCCGCTTCATGCACGATTTGATACCCTTCATCCTGCAGATTCAGGCGCAACAAAGCCGCGATATCATCATCATCTTCCACCAGCAGGATTTTTTTACTCATCAGATTCGCTCCACGAATTTCACGCTCGTTTCATAAAGCTTACCCGATTTCAGCCGCTTAAAGAGTTCACATTTTGTTTAAACTTCACGAACCAGCAGCGTCAGCACTTCATAATGCGCGGTATGTGGAAACATATCGAACAACTGTACTCGCTCAAGGCGATAGCCCTGCAGACGATCAATATCTGCGGCCATTGTCCGGGCGTTACAGCTCGAATAAATGATATACGGCGGCGCCATGCGGCTTAGATAATCGCACAGTTCGGCGCCGATGCCGCGCCGCGGCGGGTTGACCAGCACCAGCTGTGGAATATCGTCTTCATGCGTCGCGAATTGCGTGGAATCCAGCGCCTGAAAATGAAGATTGGTTAATCCCAACTGGGCCGCGGATTGCTTCGCGCAGGCGATGGCTTCCGGGGCGATTTCGATCCCGGTAAGACGCATCTGCGGGGTTGCGCAGTGCAGGCCGAAACCGCCGACGCCGCAAAATAGATCCCACATGTGGTTGACCGGCAGCGCGCGTACCCAGTCGCGGGCGGTCGCATAGAGCTGGCTCGCCACCGCCGGGTTGGTCTGGAAAAAGCTTTGCGGGCGGATCCACAGCGGTACGCCGTTAAAGTTCTCCGCCAACGCCTGTTGATCGCTGAGGAAAATCTCCTCCTCCCCTTCCATGATAGCCATGTGCACGGGCTGAATATTGGCGGTAATCACCTTAAGCTGCGGCAACTGCTGCTGTAACCACGGCAGCGCGGCGCGCAGCTGTTCAAGCTTAGCCGCAGAGCGCAGGACGAAACGCAACATCATGCCGCCCTGCTGGCTTTCGGTCAGCAGCAAATACTTCAGTTCGCCGCGCTTGCGGGCAACGTTATAGGGGGTGAGTCCGGCGCGGGCGATAAACGGCTTCAGCGCGGCGAAAACCGGCGCGAAACTTGGCGGGTACAGCGGGCAATCGGTGAGATCTTCCGGGGTGCCATCGCGATGCAGCATGCCGAGCAGCGGGCGCTCTACGCTACCGCTTACGACCATTTTCGCTTTGTTGCGAAACGCCGTCTCCGGACCTGAGACCGGAGCAAGCCATGTCGCCACCGGATGACTCGCCAGCAGTTCGCGCAGGTTCGCCATTTTATCGGCGAGCTGTTGCGTCAATGGCAATTCCAGCCACTGACAGGAACGGCAGCGGCGCGCGTCGTAAAGTGCGCAATGCATAAGAAGACCTTCAAGAAAACCGGGGCGGGGATTGTATCACCGTTATTGCAAGCGGAAAAACCGTCGGCACGACGCCGGGATAAACAATAGCGCCAGCACCAGCAGATCCGGCAGCTTTTGCAGAAACAGCGCATGGAGAATTTCCCGCTTCGACTCGCCGGCCACGCTGAACAGTTCCGGATAGCCGTAGCCAATCGAGGCCGCCCACAGATAAGAGATGACGATGATTTGCGTCAGCAGGTAGAGCCAGCGCGCCCAGTTGCGGCCTTTCACCAGCGAAAAGGCGCACCAGATCTCGATAAACACCAGCGCCAGGCTCGCCAGAAACACCAGCGTCAGGGCCCAGGTTTGCACACTACGATGAATAAAATCGGCAATCCCCTGCACGCCGAGCTGATTGAGGATCATTAACAGATCGAGACCGCGAATTAAGATAATAGCGAAGGCCGCCACCTGTACCAGCACAGGGACGTTAAGACGAGCATGAGACGATCGAGTTTTTGTAAACAATCCCAACGTAAAGTCATCCATGAAAACGGCGCCACGAGTGCGGCGCCGATAATAGGCTCTGTTAGCGATTTTAGTGGGTTCAGCCCCTTCTTGCACGCTGGATATCGCGCACTCGCTGCTTTTCTGCGCGAGCCATTAAATACCAGGCGATAAAACCGACAATTCCCACCACGCCAAGGATTAAGGTCGCCAGGGCGTTAATTTCCGGGTTGACGCCCATCCGCACGCTGGAGAAAACCAGCATCGGTAGCGTCGTCGCCCCTGGCCCGGAAACGAAACTGGCAATGACCAGGTCATCAAGAGACAAGGTAAAGGCCAGCAGCCAGCCGGAAATGACCGCGGGCATAATCATCGGCAAGGTTATCACGAAAAACACCTTCAGCGGCGCGGCGCCGAGATCCATCGCCGCCTCTTCGATTGACCTGTCCAGCTCGCGCAGACGTGAAGAGATCACCACCGCCACATAGGCGGTACAGAAGGTGACATGCGCCAGCCATATCGTCAACATGCCGCGATCCGATGGCCAGCCGATGGAATGCCCCAGCGCGACGAACAGCAGCAGCAGCGACAGCCCGGTAATCACATCGGGCATCACCAGCGGCGCGGTGATCATAAAAGCAAAACCGTTGGAACCGCGAAAACGGCCAAAACGCACCAGCACCACCGCGGCAATCGTGCCGAGGATCGCCGCCGCCGTCGCCGCACAGGCGGCAATGGTCAGGCTTAACCCCACCGCGCTCATCATCGCGTCATCATGAAACAGCTCGCTATACCAGCGCGTCGACCACCCTGCCCATACCGTCACCAGCTTCGAACTGTTAAATGAATAGATAACCAGCATCAGCATCGGCGCATATAGGAAGGTAAAACCGAGCACGAGGATCAGAATCCGCCACGGCGAACGTACTACCGGTAAGTCATTCATCCATGATCCCCCATCTGTTTTTGCTGATGCTTGTGGAACCACATGATCGGCACGATCAGCAACAGCAACATCACAATCGCCACCGCCGATGCTACCGGCCAGTCGCGGTTATTAAAGAACTCCTGCCACAGCACGCGGCCAATCATAATGCTGTCGGGGCCGCCGAGCAGTTCCGGGATCACGAACTCGCCCACCGCCGGAATAAACACCAGCATCGAACCGGCGATAATGCCGCCTTTCGTTAACGGAACAATCACCTGGAAGAACGTTTTTAATGGCCGGGCGCCGAGATCCAGCGACGCTTCCACCAGCGAATAGTCGATACGCGTCAGCGCGGTATAAATCGGCAGCACCATGAACGGCAGGTAGGCGTAAACGATACCGATGTACACCGCCAGGTTGGTATGCAAAATCTCCAGCGGCTGATCGATAACACCAAGCCACAACAGGAAATTATTGAGCACCCCGTTGCTTTTCAGCAGCCCCATCCAGGCGTAAACGCGAATGAGGAACGAGGTCCACGAAGGTAATATCACCAACAGTAGCAGGATATTTCGCGTCGATGGTTTACTATGCGCCACCGCCCACGCCAGCGGATAGCCCAATAGCAGACAGCAAAAGGTGGAAATGGCCGCCACCTGCAACGACTGCAGATAAGCCTCAAAGTACAGCGGATCGTCGGTCAGTTGCAGGAAGTTGCCGAGGTTGAGCGTCAACGTCAGTTGACCGTCGGCCCATGACAGTAACTCGGTATAGGGTGGGATCGCCCGCGCCATTTCGGCCAGACTGATTTTAAAAACGATCAGGAATGGCAGTAAAAACAGCAGGATTAACCACAGATACGGCAGCGCAATCACCAGCTTACGCCCGTGGGCCATCTGCTGGCGCGCCAGCCACAGGGCAAAACCGCCGGGCTTTTTGCCGCCGGCTGGAGGTTCTAATGTGCTCATCGCCCTCTCCTTACACCGTCAGAACAACGCAGCTATCGGCGTCCCAGCACAAGCGAACTTCATCACCCCAGGTCGGCATGCCTTTGCGATGGCGATGTTCGTTTTGCAGCTGGGCGCTTATCATCTGCCCGCTTTTGAGACGGACATGATAGATAGACAGATCGCCGAGGTAGGCAATATGGATAACCTCGCCTACCGCAAAGTTAAAGCCGTCCGCCGGCGGTTCGTCGCAGAGCATGATTTTCTCAGGACGCAGCGCCACCCAGACCGGCACGTTATCCACCACCGAGGCATCCGGATCGACCTTCAGCGGATGTACCAGCCCCGGCGCATTCAGTACCAGACCATCTTCCAGCCGCTCTTTGACCAGCCCTTCGAAGACGTTTACCGAACCGATAAACTCGGCGCTATAGCGAGTCGTCGGATGTTCATAGATCTCCTCCGGCTCGCCTATCTGCACGAACTTGCCGCGGTTCATGATGGCGATACGACCCGCCATGGTCATCGCCTCTTCCTGGTCATGGGTGACCATCACGCAGGTGACGCCGACGCGCTCAAGAATATCCACCACCTCAAGCTGCATCCGGTCGCGCAGTTTTTTATCTAACGCGCCCATCGGTTCATCGAGCAGCAGCAGTTTAGGCCGCTTCGCCAGACTACGCGCCAGCGCCACGCGCTGACGCTGGCCGCCGGAAAGCTGGTGCGGCTTGCGTTTGGCGAACTCCTGCATATGCACCAACGCCAGCATCTCCTGGACGCGGGCGTTAATCTCCGCCTTCGGCAGCTTGTCCTGCTTGAGACCAAAGGCGATATTTTGCTCAACAGTCATGTGCGGAAACAGCGCGTAAGACTGGAACATCATATTGATCGGCCGTTGATACGGCGGCACGCGCGCCAGGTCGACGCCATCCAGCACAATCTGCCCGGCGGTGGGCAACTCAAAACCTGCCAGCATGCGTAGCAACGTCGATTTCCCGCAGCCGGACGCGCCCAGTAAGGCAAATATTTCGCCTTTATAAATGGTGAGATTGACATCATCGACGGCGTGTTGCCCATCGAAGGATTTGGTTAAATTACGGATTTCCAGCAGCGGGGTCAGCGCTTTGGGGGCTTTCGCCTGTGGGCGGGGCATTGCGTCATTCACTCGGGTGCTCTCCGGCAAATACAATCACCGTATGGCCCGGTTGCCATACATTCTTCAGTTCTATGTCCACCAGCGAACAGCAGGTCAGACCTTTACAGGCCCGGCGTACCGGGCCTGATGGCGTTATTTCCCGCTTTTCACTTTGGTCCATGCGCGGGTGCGCACGCGATCAATCTTCGGATCCTGCACCTTGAGGGTGAACAGCTTGGCGAAGACATCCTCCGGCGGGTAAATCGCTGGGTTGTTACGGATATCGGCGCTGACCAGCGGCGTCGCCTCTTTGTTGCCGTTAGCGTAGTAGACGTGATCGCTGATGTGGGCGATGACCTCCGGGCGCAGCAGATAGTTCAGGAACTGATAGGCTTCGTCTTTATTTTTGGCATCCGCCGGCATGGCGAAGACATCAAAGAAGGCCAGCGCCCCCTCTTTCGGAATGAAGTAGGAGATATTGACGCCGTTCTTCGCCTCTTTGGCCCGATTCGCCGCCTGCCAGACATCGCCCGCCCAGCCAATCGCAACGCAGATATCGCCGTTTGCCAGGTCATTAATATATTGCGAAGAGTGGAAGTAACGGATATTGGGCCGCAGCTTCAGCAGCAGATCGGTTGCCGGTCCGGTGTAATCATCGGCTTTGGTGCTGTTTGGATCTTTGCCTAGATAGTTCAGCACCGTCGAGAAAATCTCTTCCGGGGCATCAAGGAAGGAGACGCCGCAGCTTTTCAGCTTCTCAAGGTTTTCCGGTTTCAGCACCAGATCCCAGCTGTTTAACGGCACGTCTTTACCCAGCGCCGCTTTCACTTTATCGACGTTATAGCCGATGCCGGTGGTCGCCCACATGTACGGCATCGCATATTTGTTATCGGGATCGTGACGCGCCACCAGTTGTAAAACTTTCGGGTCGAGGTTTTTCCAGTTCGGCAGTTTACTTTTATCAAGTGGCTGGAACACTCCGGCCGCCAGCTGGCGTTCAAGGAAGCTTGCCGACGGCACCACCAGATCGAACCCGGTGCTGCCGGCCATTAATTTACCTTCCAGTACCTCGTTGGAATCAAATACGTCATACACCACTTTAATTCCGGTCTCTTTTTCAAAATTGGCGACCGTGTCCGGCGCAATATAATCAGACCAGTTATAGACGTGCAGCGTTTTTTGTTCCGCTGCGAGCGAGCCGGCAGAAACGGCCATCAGCGCACCCGTAATCACACCTGTTAACCATTTTTTACCCAAGGCGGTCATATCTCTGTTTCCTTCTCAAGGCCCGTTAATTCACGGACGCAATAGACGAACCTGAACGCATGCAAGAATCATGCATATTTTTCATTGCCTGAGATAAGGAGAGGAAACCTCTCCCTGATTGGCTGCCCGCAAATGGACGCCTCGCCAGAATAACTGTAGCCAGAATAAGAGGATATAGCCCAGGCAAAAAAACGCCCTGGATCATATTTCCAGCCAATAAAGGTCTACGAGATAAAAGCGAAGCGGTAAAACAGCAGTGAATAATTCTTTAAATGAGGGTTTGTGACAGAATAAATAAGCAACCGCCATCGCAGCGGCTGCTTTTATTAATTAGTGCAGAAAATGGTATTGCACTTCTTCGGCTGCGGCCTCTTCTTCCTGCTCTTCCGCTTTATACAGCAGTTGATTGGCGCCGGCTTCCAGAATGACCATCGAGACCTGCTCTTCGCTCTGGCGGAAGAACCAGGCAAACTGTTCAAGCGTGACGCCCGCGCCAACGGGCAGCGCCTGGCAAACCACCAGCTTCGGCAGGTTATCATCCTGAATATCAAGGAACGCTTTTACGGTCAGCGAACTGGCGTTAATCGCCGACAGGTCCGCCGATAGCGGCAGTAGCGCCGAAGGCTTCACTTCCGCCAGCGCCGAAAACAGCACCACGTTGTCCAGCAGGTCGATTTTGGCATCGAAAATACCGTCGAAATTCTGCATATGCGGCAAGTGCAACGCCTGGCAGGAGTCGCACTCAAAAAAACTGATGCCTAACTCGTCGAGCCAATGACGTAATGTATCAAGACCCGGAACGACCAGTGAATCCATAGTGCCTGTGACCTCTTGCTGGATAAAAAACGACGCATAGCTTACGCAAAAAATGCGTCGCATTCCATGAAAGGATAACGAAGTGACGCTACCCTCCCATTTTTAGACAATATCCAGGCGTGGCCTGGCGCTCGATCCACGCGATCATTCGCCCGGCAATATCGACGTGAGTGGTGGTTTCAATCCCTTCCAGCCCCGGTGACGCGTTAACTTCCATCACCAGCGGACCGCGGTGGGCGCGCAGGATATCCACGCCTGCCACGTCCAGACCCAGCGTTTGCGCTGCTTTAATCGCCATCTCCCGCTCCTGATCGCTAAGCGTGGCCGTAGTGGCGACGCCGCCGCGGTGCAGGTTAGAGCGAAAATCGCCCTCCTTCGCCCGCCGCTCAATCGCCGCCACTACTTCATCGCCAACCACCAGGCAGCGGATATCGCACCCTTTTGCCTCAGCGATATATTCTTGCACCAGAATGTGCGCATTAAGGCCCCGGAAGGCGTCAATCACGCTTTCCGCCGCCTGCCGCGTTTCCGCCAGCACCACGCCGATCCCCTGCGTCCCCTCCACCAGTTTAACCACCAGCGGCGCGCCGCCCACCATCGCGATCAGATCGCTGGTGTCGTCCGGGGAATGGGCAATGCCGGTGACCGGTAGGTCGATCCCCTGACGCGCCAGCAACTGCAGCGAGCGCAGCTTATCGCGGGCGCGGGTAATCGCCACCGACTCGTTTAGCGGATAGCTGCCCAGCAGTTCGAACTGCCGCAGCGCGGCGGTGCCGTAATAGGTGATAGCCGTGCCGATGCGCGGAATGACTGCATCAAAATGGGGCAACTGTCGCCCTTTGTAGTGAATCGAGGAGGCCACCGGGCTGACGCTCATATAGCAGGAGAGCGGATCGAGGATCTCGACCTGATGCCCGCGTTTTTGCGCGGCTTCACGCAAGCGGCGGCAAGAATAAAGCGTTCCATCCCGGGATAATATAGCGATTTTCACCCAACACCTCTTAGAAAATAACTGGCAGCCAGCACTCTGCGTTTGCAGGGTGAAGTGTATAGGGAATCAGCGCGTTGCCCAGCCCTGTTTATGCAAATAGTCGAGAATAAACGGCCGGCTCTCTTTGATGATGGTGCGGCGGATATGGTCGCTCCAGGTATCGCGGCGGGTATTGCTGCCGCGCGACAGATAATAGTCCGCCAGCTGTTCGTCGTACTGCGCCAGCACCTGTTGATCAAGCGGCTGGTAGTGATTCTCATGCACCAGCATCGCAGGCGGAATACGCGGCTTAACCTGCGGGTCGTCGGCAGGCCAGCCAAGGCACAGGCCAAACAGCGGCAACACGTGTTTCGGCAGCTGCAGCAGCTCGGTTACCGCGTCAATGTTATTACGCAGGCCGCCAATATAGACGCCGCCTAATCCCAGGGATTCCGCGGCGATTAAGGCATTCTGCGCCATTAGCGCGGTGTCGACGACGCCCAGCAGCAGCTGTTCAGCCAGTCCCAACTGCGCTTGCGGGCAAATTTGCAGGTGGCGGTTGAAATCGGCGCAGAATACCCAAAACTCCGCCGCCTGCGCCACGTGCTGCTGGCCGCCGGTCAACGGAACCAGCTGCTCACGCATCTGCGGGTCGGTAATGCGAATAATCGAGGTACATTGTAAAAAGCTGGAGCTGGATGCCCCTTGCGCCCCGGCGATGATAGCCTCACGCTGTTGGTCGCTAATCGGCGCGTCGGTAAAATGGCGGATGGAACGGTGGTTGCGCAGCAGATCAATGGTCGGCGTCATGGCGTTTTTCTCTTTCGGACGGGGTAGAAGATGAGGTTTTATTATCGGTCAACTGCGGCGCGACAATTTTCGCTATTCGCCACATTAAGGCTATCGCCGCCGGGATCATCAGCAGGATCCCGGCAAAGATCATGATGAGCGCCGCCGTCGGGCTGGCAAACGGCGCCGGCAGCTGAACATACTGGTTCAATGACAGCCAGGCCAGCGTCAGCAGCGCCATGCCGACGAGCTCAACAATCAGAATACTTTTGGGTAATGCGGCAGGCGATCGCATAACGCTCCTCAATATACTCATGCCGCGCACATCGCTGGCGGGTCTGTATAGGGTCTTGCAGCAGATGATATTTATCAAGCATAACCCGCAACCATCGCTATAAAAGGTAAAACCTTCTTCCCCTTGCTAACGGAACGCGGCATCATAGCCACATTCGCCATCCGGCTGAGATTTAAGGAGAGAAGCATGTTTACCGTTATTTTTGGTCGCCCAGGTTGCCCGTATTGCGTTCGCGCCAAAGAGCTGGCTGAAAAACTGAGCACCGAGCGCGATGACTTCAGCTATCGCTACATTGATATCCACGCGGAAGGCATCAGCAAAGCCGATCTGGAAAAAACCGTCGGTAAGCCGGTAGAAACCGTACCGCAGATTTTCGTCGATCAGAAACACATCGGCGGCTGCACGGATTTCGAAGCCTGGGCGAAAGAAAATCTCGGCCTGTTTGCCTGAGAGACTTCACTCTTCCATTGAGTGCCTGCGTCTGGCGTCCAGCCAGACGCTAATAAATAAAAAGCATAGCGCCCCGAGCGCGCACCAGAACACCGCGCTAAAAAGCCACGCCAGTTCCTGCCAAAACGATCGATGAGTAATAAAGAACATCCGCATCACCACCAGACAAACCGGTGCCGCCAGCATGGCGCCAATCAGCGGACGTATGACGCGCCGGCCTGGGGATAAACAGCTCGCCACCGCGCCAGGCAGCACAAAGAACAGCAGCCCAAGCTCGGGGTTGCCCGTTTGCCGAAAAGCCCCTTTCATATGCAGCAACAGCGATAAACAGACCACAATAAACAGAAAGAACCCACAAATTATACCGGCCCACGCGCGCTCAGATTTCACGACATCCTCCTGATTTCGCCTCTAACTATCTTTCACTTCATCCAGTCAGAAATAGCATTCTGGCAGTCCATGCTTATAACGCTCCCGTCAGAGTAAAACGATTGTGACTAGCCGCAGCAACCAGGAAAGATTAAACTAGCGGCACTGTTTTATCGGTATTAACGGGATGCCAGAATAACGTTCGGCATAGTGCGAACGCTTGAGCAACCTTAGACCAAAAAACCATTTCCTTCAACAACTTACTAGTAAACGAGAAGTTGGCTTTCGTGAATATAAACGTCGCAGATTTGTTAAACGGGAATTACATCCTGTTATTGTTTGTTGTACTCGCACTGGGTCTTTGCCTGGGGAAACTTCGCCTCGGGTCAGTACAACTTGGTAATTCCATTGGCGTTTTAGTCGTTTCTTTATTATTAGGTCAGCAGCACTTCGCCATTAACACTGATGCGCTAAATCTTGGCTTTATGCTGTTTATTTTCTGCGTCGGCGTCGAAGCTGGCCCCAACTTTTTTTCGATTTTTTTCCGCGACGGCAAAAACTATCTGATGCTGGCGCTGGTGATGGTGGCCAGCGCGATGTTAATCGCTATGGGGTTGGGCAAATTGTTTGGCTGGGACATCGGCCTGACCGCCGGGATGCTGGCGGGCGCCATGACTTCCACCCCGGTGCTGGTGGGCGCCGGCGATACCCTGCGCCACTTCGGCATGCCCAGCGATCGGCTGGCGCAGTCGCTTGACCACCTGAGCCTCGGTTACGCCCTGACCTACCTGGTTGGCCTGGTGAGCCTGATCGTCGGCGCGCGCTATATGCCGAAGCTGCAGCATCAGGATCTGCAGACCAGCGCCCAGCAGATCGCCCGCGAGCGCGGTCTGGATACCGACTCCAAGCGTAAAGTCTATCTGCCGGTTATCCGCGCCTACCGCGTCGGCCCGGAATTGGTCGCGTGGGCGGACGGCAAAAATCTTCGTGAGCTGGGGATTTACCGCCAGACCGGCTGCTATATCGAACGTATTCGCCGTAACGGTATCCTGGCGAACCCGGATGGCGACGCGGTACTGCAGATGGGCGACGATATCGCGCTGGTTGGCTACCCGGACGCCCATGCCCGCCTCGACCCAAGCTTCCGTAACGGTAAAGAGGTGTTTGACCGCGACCTGCTCGATATGCGTATCGTCACCGAAGAGATTGTGGTGAAGAATCATAACGCCGTCGGCCGCCGCCTGGCGCAGCTGAAGCTGACCGATCACGGCTGCTTCTTAAACCGGGTGATCCGCAGCCAGATTGAAATGCCAATCGATGATAACGTGGTGCTTAATAAAGGCGACGTGCTGCAGGTGAGCGGCGACGCCCGCCGCGTAAAAACCGTCGCTGACCGCATCGGCTTTATTTCGATTCACAGCCAGGTGACCGACCTGCTGGCTTTCTGCGCCTTCTTTATCGTCGGCCTGATGATCGGCATGATCACCTTCCAGTTCAGCTCGTTCAGCTTCGGTATCGGTAACGCTGCCGGCCTGCTATTCGCCGGTATTATGCTCGGTTTCCTGCGCGCCAACCATCCGACCTTCGGCTATATCCCGCAGGGGGCGTTGAATATGGTGAAGGAGTTCGGCCTGATGGTGTTTATGGCCGGGGTCGGCCTGAGCGCCGGCGCGGGTATTAATAACGGTCTGGGCGCCATTGGCGGGCAAATGCTGGCCGCCGGTCTTATCGTCAGCCTGGTGCCGGTGGTGATCTGCTTCCTGTTCGGCGCCTATGTGCTGCGCATGAACCGCGCGATGCTGTTCGGCGCGATGATGGGCGCACGTACCTGCGCCCCGGCGATGGAAATTATCAGCGATACCGCGCGAAGCAATATTCCCGCGCTCGGCTACGCTGGCACCTACGCTATCGCCAACGTGCTGCTCACCCTTGCCGGTACGCTGATCGTCATCATCTGGCCGGGCCTTGGCTAGCCCCGGCCGAAAATTTTTAACTTTTTCGCAAAAAAATCGGTGATGAACAGAACTTTTTCCCAGGATGTCAGTCATAACTAGTGCCACTGCTTTTCTTTGATGTCCCCATTTTGTGGAGCCCATCAACCCCGCCGTTTAGGTTCAAGGTTGATGGGTTTTTTGTTGCCTGAATTTTACGACCTTTAAAATCATTGAGTTACAAACCCTCTTTTTAAGTCATGGCGACAAATTGGCGACAGCCTCAAAAAGATAGTGCTGCCCGGCCTGAGTTTGAGGGGTGAGGCTGCACAGGATGTGCCTCTTTAGGTGTAGAGATTGAGCGCACAAAAGTCTCATGCGTTACGAACGTATGGCTGCAGTTGATATTCTGGTACTGGTTGTAACATTCTTTGGTCCTTGAAGAGACCTGGAAACTGCTGCGAGTATGGGCTGCACTTCCACACAATGGGCAAATCATCATTTTTACGTTCTTGCTATTTTTCCTGAAATCGCAACAATGATACGACATTATCTCATTTTTTGAACTTTAAGTTCTTTTTTGAAAACTTCAGTCCATTGCTAAATCATCAATTTTAACTTCCAGCTCGATGCTGGTTGTAAATCCGCTATCCAGGTTGACCGTGTGCGTTAACGTTGTGATGGTCAATTCCGCATCATCAATGGGCTGTTTAAAGCCTATGACCTTACAGTGAATGGTTGTCCTAGGGTGACACAGTGCCGCCTGGAAAAGTCAGCAGCACGCACTAACGTTGATTTGCTGACGGCGCTGGATGAGGCAGAGGCCGCCTGGTAGGTCTGTGCCAACAAGTTGGATACGATAATTTCCTGCCAAGGACGAAATAATGAACAAACCTCAGTCCTTACGCCGCGCCCTGAATAAGTCGGTTCAGTATGTCAGGGGCAACCCGGACAAGCTGCATCTGTTCGTCGATAACGGCTCAGTGGTGGCAACCGGCGCAGCGTCGTTGTCCTGGAGGTATCGCTATACCCTGAACGTGGTGATCGTGGATTTCAGCAGCGATCAGGGTTTGCTGATGGCTCCCGTGCAGACCTAGCTGATGGATAACCAGCCTGATGCTGTCCATAACCCGGAGCTGCGTGAAAAGCTGTTTACGTTTGAGGTGGATATTTTGCACAATGATATCTGCGATATCAGCCTGAACCTGCAACTGACAGAGCGCGTGATCGTCAATGCTGATGGTGACGCATCCAGCATCGAAGCGGTGCCGGAACCGGACGATCCGGATGAAATGTGGGCGGTGCGCCGTGGCTAAGTTGCAGGAAGTTGACGCCTGTTAGGTGCGCTGCTGGCTGGTCTGGAGCCTGCCGCGCGTAAGCGCATGATGCGGGAGCTGGCGCGGCAGCCAGCAGAAAAATATCCGGATGCAACGCAATCCGGACGGCACGGCATACGAACCGCGTCGGGTACCAGTCCGAACGAAATAGGGCCGCATCCGGCGGCAGATGTTCGCAAAACTTCGCACCACTAAATACCTGAAAACCGCCGCTTCTGCAGACTCTGCAAGCGTGGAGTTTGCCGGGCAGGTTCAGCGGATTGCCCGGGTACATCATTGTGGCTTACGGGACCGCGTGAGTCTTAGAGGAGTAGAGATTAAGTACTCAGAAAGGAAATTGTTAGGATTAAATAAAAATGTCAGAACCTCTGTCGAAGAGGCTCTGATACGATGGTATTTAAATTGTTAAGGCTGGGACTTCTCTTATTTGAAAATTTTGTGTTCATTTAGTAACTCTGTTGAAATATTGTTGCTTATTAACCTCACAAGCCCCCCACATAAGTTAAAGGAATATCTAAAATAATCTAGGTCAGGTGTTAAATAGTTTTTTGCATCTGGTTGCAGCCCAATCTCTGCTAATCTTCTTTCGTAACGAGAGTCTTTTATCCAGTTATTATGAACGCCTGTGTCACGTCTTGCTTTTATTTCAATATATTCCTTTAGATATGGCTCGATAGCTTTTTTATCTATTTGTATGAGTTTGCAAAATTTATTGATGTATTCTTTAGGTGAGCCAAAGGTAAGACTTGCAACGCCTTCATTGACAAGGTAGTCAAAAAGTTCATCTTCTGATAAAGCCTTAATGGCTCCATAATCACATTTAACTTTATCAAGATTTTCAGGTCGGAGTTTAAATATCAGTTTCGCTATTTCGATTATATAATCCTCAAATGCTGATACTAGTGAACTAAAGCACAACGATGGCATGTGTTTTGATACTAAATCGTGACGAATACCCTTTTCTGAGATTTCAGGTGAGTTTTCTTCTAAAAAAGACTCAAGTTGTATATATGCAGCATGAAGTTCTGGGTTCATTTTTTCGTTAGCATGAGAGATAGCAACGCTTTGGAAGATAATAGTTCTAAAAAGTGTATCGGCTTTAATAAAATATGATGATGAAATTTTATCCAAGGAGGTATAGGGAGCAGAGTGCATATAAGTATCTCCAATTAATGTGCTAATTGTATCGGTGCTCAAACATAAGTTGATTGTGGATGCGGCTGATCTGTTTAGTCAATGATACAAAGCATGAACGCACAACTCACAGGAATCATGCGCCTTGTCACCAATCTGATCCGCACCGGCATTGTGACCAAAGTGGACCAGGACGGCTGGCTGTGCCGGGTGAAAACAGATGACCTCGAAACCAACTGGATTAACTGGCCGACCTACCGTGCCTGGAAGCCGCGCACGTGATGGTGTCCATCGCCGGGTGAGCTGGTTGTACTGTTCAGTCTGGGCGGAAGATCTCTAAAAGTGAATGGGCCGTTTTGCCGGGATACTTACAAAACCGCCCTGCACTTTAATCCATTAGCGACGATGCCCTCTAGCCTAGTTGAGCAAGGGATGATAAAGTCATAACTTATTCATAAGCTATTGATAAAAGGAAATTTTACATGATAAAATTCATCAATAAACCTGGTCATGTCCCAATCCACGACTTTGGCTTTAATATCATGTTATTACATGGCTTTATCAACCAAACGGAAGCTTCAATTAGAGATAGTATAACTAAATATGAAGTCGAGGGGCCTGAGACGTTTGTAATAGAAGATTATCCCGAAGATGATATTTATATATCCATCGATAGCTACATGGGGATTGATGACCAATCTGTAAATCTTGATGACATATTCAAAAGATACTATCCAAGCATAATGAGACGTTCTGCATTATTAACAATTATTGGTCTGTTAGAGCATGAAATCGAAAAATTCTGTATCAGTTACTCGAAAAGACATACAACGAACATCAACCTTAACGACTTAAAAGGAATGGGCTTTGAAAGAGGACATCGGTTTATTAAAAAGGTTGTTGGTTTACGTAATTCTAAATCCTTTCCTAAAATAACTAAAATTATAAAACTAAGGAACTCTTGTGCGCATAATGATGCTCGTTTAGTTAGCAATGATAACCAAGAGATTCCAGAAATCGTAAGACTTCTCGATCAGCATCCTGATATTCTTGAGAGAGATGGGAACCAGGTGCTTTTCAATGAAGGTGCTCTGGTGACATTTTTGAACGTTTTCGAAGATTACATCAAAGAAATAGAAGCTCATATTAGTCCACCCCGCCAGGCACCAAAGCTTTTCCATAGTGGCGACAAAGTGGCGGCAGCGGTTGGCAATACCCCGTAATCGTCACTTCTCACCACCAAACTAACTTATTGATTATATTACAAATAATTATTTTTACTAACCCGTTTACATAAATGGGTTTTTTGTTGCCTGAAATTCAGCTTCCTTAGAATCAACCTCTTAGCAGACAACTCGTTCCTGAATGGCGATGACCTTCCCGTGAAAGCTGCCCCACTCTTACAGAAGTCTCTGGTCTTGCTTTCTCCTCGCAGAAAAGCACTTCCTTAACATTTGATAGTTACTGCTATTGAATTGACGTACTTATCTTGCTATGTAAAAACGTAGTGTTGATACTTTACTTCTACTGATAAGGAATTCAGATGTTAACTCAAAGTCTTATAAATATATTCAGCAAAGAAATGATAGGGACGGTTATCGCCGCCCTGCCCATCATAAAAGCCATTTTAAATTACTTAAACAAACCTTTAGATGACATCGATGATATATATAAAAAAGCCAAATTAAGCACATGGAGAATTCGTTTTTTCATGATCAAAATATCAACAAAAGAGATACCCAGACTGACTCGCGCAAATGTGATATTGTTTTCTATCGTATTATTATTTCTTTTCGGCAGTTTAGCAACCAGTTCATATTATGGCGTGAAGCTATTACAAATACGTCCGGGCTGGACATCTTTAATTCTTAAAGAAACGGATGAATGGTTTTTAATCTCGGAAACAGAAGCATCAGAACACGCATTCCATCCCTCCTGGCATCTCACAGAAAAAAGCTGTATCTCTGGCGAGGCCTCGCACCTGGTAAATAATAAAATAATAACACCACAACTGGGGAGATTTATTTGTGATTCCTTCACCAATGCGGATGACAAAGAGAACATAATGAAATCTATTAAAGATACCACTCATAACAAACCTGTCATCACCTTTCTCATCTCGATCATTACCGTTGGCTGTCTATGGTTCATAACCAGCTTAACATTGACGTTAATATATACTCTCAGACTTAAAAAATTTATTATCCGGGAGCATGAAAAAGCCTATGACTATCTAACATAGCACTCCAGCCTTTAGCTTAGGGGGTGAGAACTCTGTTACATTTGTCATTTGCACGACGTATATTACCAGTTCCGGTAATATTGTTACTGGAACTGCCGAGCCTATCATCCTGCAATAATTGTTGATATTATTGTCCGCAACGATTAAGAGGTGTTTCGGTTGAAGGTAAAAATATGATTGATGTACAGCAGGAACAAAAACTTCAGGAGCACGGTTTTACCAGCAAAGAGATTAATATGCTGCGAAAAGGACTTGAGAGTCCACAACGTAAAGATCAAAGCCTGCAGGCCTTGTTGAAAGAACTGAGACGTCGTTTTTACATGTCCTGTATTATTATCATTGCCCTGCTTATCTTTTGTAGCTACGCGATGCTGACTAATGATACCGGTAATGGGCTGGCTTACTTTGCTGTGACTGCAGTTTGCTGCACCTTTGCACTAATAGCTACCCCTTATCCGCTTTCATGGAAAGCGATAACATTCTTAAGAAAGAAACTCTACCCAAATTAATTTAACACGCAATTTTTTCATCAGTACGATACGTTCTCCCTATATTGTATAACTGATATATCCTCAACATGCCACTTAAATATCCCCTCTTAAATAATCGGCGATAAAGCTTATCAAGCACACCAGCGTAAAACAGATGGCGAAACCACCCAGCTTGAATAACCAGCCATCCAGAGCAATAAAACAAACCACAGCGGCGATAGAGAAGCTGCCTGTTCCGACAGCTTCAAATATATTGATTGCATGAATACAGATCTTTTTACATACATAGCTTGAAGAGAATCTTTTTGGTTTCATTGGCTCTCTCTTATCCCTGCATCAGGTAACCCAAGGCTAATCAAAAGCGGGTCTATTAGCCAGTAATAATTAAAATATTTCCTTATTAAATCAACAAGTTAAGCAAACACCTAATAAGAAAATCAATCACTAAACGTAAGTACCCCCTCCTTGCACAGTCTATTTTTTCACCCATACTTTGCTGATCCAGTCCCACATAAGGCGCTCTTCATGTTGCTTAAAGATAAGACCGTGGTAATTTTCGGCGGCAGCGGCGCGATTGGCCGCGCGGCGGCGCTTGCCATGGCGAAAGAAGGCGCGCGGATCTTTCTGGCCGCCCGGCGGGCGGATAAGCTGGAAAAGGCGGCGGCTGAGATTCGCGCCGCTGGAGGTATCGTCGAGACTCTGCAACTGGATGTGCTGGATGGCGAGCAAACTGGCGCGCAGGTGGCCAACCTGGCCGGAAGAACCGGCGGGATTGATATCGTAGTTAATGCCACCGGCTTTCACCACGATCAGGGGAAAACGCTGGCACAATTATCCCTTGTCGAGTATCACCAGGGTTTTGTCCCCTTTCTTGATGCCCAATTTACTATTGCTAAGGCAGTAGCGCCGTGGATGGGTGGCGAACGCGAGAGCGTCATAATTACCACTATTCCTCCTTCCGCGACGATGGCCGTTCCTGGACACCTTGGCCATATCGTCGGCTGCGCCGCAATGGAAGCCTTTATCAAAGCATTGGCCAGCGAACTGGGGGCAAAAAATATCCGCGTGCTCGGCGTGCGGTCGCACGCAATAGCGGATGCGGTGCTGGCGGGTTCTTATACTGCCGAGGTGTTTGCGCCTAAAGCACAGGCGCTGGGCTTGAGCGTTGAACAGTGGCTGGGTGGTGCGGCGCACGGCACGATGCTGCAGCGGTTGCCAACGCTTGCGCAGATAGCCGGGGTCATCACCTTTCTCGCCTCACCGTCTGCGGCGGCGATGACCGCCACGGTGGTTAACGTCACCGCGGGGGCGACACTTAGCTAGCGCCATTCTCCCCTGCCAGCCGCGCGACCATCAGGCGAATCGCCGCTTTCGACAGCGGCGCGCTATCGGTCACGAAGTGCAGCGTCATCCCCTCGATAAACGCATCCAGCCCACGCGCCGTCGCCGGTTCAAACCACTGCTCCAGCGTTTGCTGGCTGCGTAGCATCCAGCTCTGCATGACCGCTTTCAGCGCTGGACGGCTGCTGCAAAACGCGTACAGCTGGTACATTAACTCCATATTACGCGCAGTGGTCACCTGAGCGCTGAAGATAAGCTCGGCGATAGCGTCGCAGGCCTGCTGGCGGCTGCCGACGCCGTCGAAAAATTGCTGATACTGCGCCGACATTTCGACGGTGAAGTTACGAAACGCTTCCTCAATCAGCGCCTCAATACCGCTAAAATAATAGGTCAACGAGCCCAGCGGTACCCCGGCGCAGCTGGCGATTTTACGGTGTGTTACCGCATGAATACCGTGTGCGGCGATGGTATCCAGCGTCGCCTGCAGGATGCGCTCGCGCCGCTGCGGATCGTTCGGTCTGCGGGTCATCGATGTGTTTTTCCCCTCTGTGCGCTATGCAAATCAAGCGATAGCGGAATGTGTACAAATGTACACAACCTTGTTACTGTTGTCTGCAACTCTTCTTTCTCGGGCGTTTATGGATGACGGCGCAAACTTCTCGCAAAGCCCTCCAGCTTCGGCTGTGGGCGCTATTTATGTTCTTCTTTATTCCCGGCTTATTGATGGCCTCCTGGGCCACCCGTACGCCCGCGATTCGCGATTTACTGACCCTTTCCACTGCTGAGATGGGGATGGTGCTATTTGGCCTGTCGATTGGTTCGATGAGCGGCATTCTCTGTTCAGCATGGCTGGTGAAGCGCTTCGGTACCCGTAAAGTCATCCGCACCACCATGTTGTGCGCCGTGGCGGGCATGCTGGTGCTAAGCTTCGCGCTGTGGCTCGCCTCTGCGCCGCTGTTCGCCTTTGGGCTGGCTATCTTTGGCGCCAGCTTCGGCTCGGCGGAAGTGGCGATTAACGTCGAAGGTGCCGCCGTTGAACGGGAAATGAATAAAACCGTGCTGCCGATGATGCACGGTTTTTACAGCTTCGGCACCCTGGTGGGCGCCGGCATCGGTATGGCGGTGACCGGTTTTGGCCTGCCCGCCGCGCCGCATATTCTGATCGCCGCGCTGGTAGCGATTGCCCCCATCGTTATCGCTATTCGAGCCATCCCCGACGGTACCGGCAAAAACGCCGCCGAATCCGCCCATAGCGAGGCCAAAGGCCTACCGGTCTGGCGCGACGTGCAGCTGTTGCTGATCGGGGTGATCGTGCTGGCAATGGCCTTTGCCGAA
This sequence comes from Klebsiella sp. 141240, assembly GCF_050600805.1. Lineage (NCBI taxonomy): Bacteria > Pseudomonadati > Pseudomonadota > Gammaproteobacteria > Enterobacterales > Enterobacteriaceae > Klebsiella > Klebsiella sp. 141240. Next base: position 67,954 of record NZ_JAQIRK010000019.1, read on the forward strand.
GGTTCCGCTAACGACTGGCTGCCCCTGCTGATGGTCGACGGCCATGGCTTTAGCCCTACTTCCGGTTCGCTGATTTACGCCGGTTTCACCCTCGGCATGACCCTCGGCCGCTTCACCGGCGGCTGGTTTATCGACCGCTACAGCCGCGTCACCGTCGTACGCGCCAGCGCGGTAATGGGCGCGCTGGGTATCGGGCTGATTATTTTTGTCGACAGCACCTGGGTTGCCGGGGTATCAGTACTGCTGTGGGGACTCGGCGCTTCGCTTGGTTTCCCGTTGACGATTTCCGCCGCCAGCGATACCGGCCCGGATGCGCCTAAACGTGTAAGCGTCGTGGCGATTACCGGCTACCTGGCTTTCCTCGTCGGGCCACCGCTGCTGGGCTTCCTTGGCGAACACTTTGGCCTGCGTAGCGCCATGATGGTGGTACTTGGCCTGGTGATGGTGGCGGCGCTGGTAGCCCGCGCGGTAGCCAAACCGCAGCCTGAACCTGTGATGGAGAATAGCTAATGAGCATCAAACTAATTGCGGTAGACATGGACGGCACCTTTTTAAGCGATGCCAAGACCTATAATCGCCCACGTTTTCTGGCGCAGTATCAGCGCATGCGTGAACAGGGTATTCGCTTTGTGGTCGCCAGCGGCAATCAGTATTACCAACTGATATCGTTTTTCCCGGAGCTGGTCGATGAAATCGCCTTCGTCGCCGAAAACGGCGGTTGGGTGGTGAGCGGTAAAGAAGATATCTTTAACTGTCAGCTGCCGACGACGCATTTCAACGCCGTCGTCGACCACCTGCAAACGCTGCCGCATATCGAAATTATCGCCTGCGGCAAACGCAGCGCCTATACGCTCAACAGCTATAACGACGAGTTAAAAGCGGTGGCCGCGAAGTACTATCACCGTCTCGAACTGGTGGATGATTTTAACCATCTCGATGACGCGATCCTCAAATTCGGCCTGAACGTGCCGGATCATCTGATTCCGCAAATTCAACCGAAGCTGCACGCGGCGCTGGGCGATATGGTTACCGCTGTCGCCACCGGCTACGGCAGTATCGATTTAATCATCCCTGGCGTGCATAAAGCCAACGGCCTGCGCATTTTGCAAGAGCGCTGGGGCATTGAGAACCATGAAGTGGTGGCCTTCGGCGATAGCGGTAATGATATTGAAATGCTGCAGCATGCCGGTTTTGGTTTCGCCATGGCGAATGCCAAAGCGGAGGTCAAAGCCGTCGCCAGTCATCATGCGCCGCATAATAACGAAGAAGGCGTATTGCATATTATTGATAAGGTATTGAATCGCGAAGCGCCGTTCGCCTGATGAAACCCCGGATGCCTTTGGGCATCCGGGTTGCTAAGTATCACGCCTGCTGCGAACTGCCGACGCTTTTATCTTTCAGGAAGTAAATAATCAGCCCCAGCCATAGCACCCCGCCCAACAGGTTAAACAGGCTGAACAGGCCGTTGCCACCAAGCTCATAAGCATGCTTGCTAAGCTCAATGCCTACGGTAAAGATCAGCATCTGCAGCATGCCCATCGCCGCCGATACCGTCCCTTTACTCATCTCGCTGGCGAACAGCGTTAAGCGCACCAGCCCGGCGTTAGCCAGGCCAATTCCGAAAGCGTAGAAGCTCAAACCAGCGGTCATCCACAGATAAGCATGGGACGAAACGACCGTGGCCGCCGCCGACAGGAGCAGGCCAAACATAATCGGCCAGCCGCCCATAATAATCAACGAGCGTACCGAGCGGCGCGAGGTCAGACGCGCCAGTACAAGGTTGCCGGCGATCAACGCGCCGAAAATCGGCACCTGCAGCATGCCGTACTCATAGCTGGTGGCCTGCTCGCCGCTGATAATAATGACCGGCGATTGCGCAATCCACGCCAGCAGCGGCAGGCTAACAAAACCGGTCGCCAGCGCCCCGGCGACAAAGCGCAGGTTTTTCAGCACCAGACGATAGTCGCGCCCCAGCTCTTTTACCGACAGCTTTTCCCCCATCCGCGTCGCCGTTTCCGGCATCGCCCGCTGCAGCCCGACAAAGGAGATGGCCGCCAGCACGGCGAACAGCACAAACATCATCTCCCACGGCAGCATATGCACCCAGGCAGCGCCGACCAGCGGCCCGAGCAGCGGGGCAATTAGCGCCACGTTAGCCATCAGGGCGGTAATTTTGATGCATACCGCCTCCTCAAATGACTCCTGTATAGCCGCATAGCCCACCGCGCCGATAAAGCACAGGCTGATGCCCTGCAGGAAACGCAGCAGGGTAAATTGTTCAATGGTTTGCGCCAGCAGCGTCGCCAGACAGGTGACGATAAACCACACCACCCCGGTCAGCATCACCGGACGGCGGCCAATACGATCCGACAGCGGCCCCAGCAGCCACTGCAAAAACATCCCCCCCGCCAGATAGGCGGTCATAGAGGTGGGAACCCACTCATTGCCGACCTGAAACTCCTGCACCACCGCGAGCATACCCGGTTGGATCATATCGTTGCCGATATAGGTGGAGAATTCATATAACACAAGGCACAGCGGGAACAGCAACGCCTGACGACCGAGGCGTTTACCTGATAGCGAATAATTCTGCATGCAATCTCTTAATTAAAAAAAAATCGCGCAAAGTTTAATGAAAGTCGACCCGTGGAGATAGTGAATTGTGAGTGACAATGAAAAATATCGCCAGCCCACATTCCGGCATGAAACTAATATTTATATTTCGTTTATGTTTCAATGAGATTACAGCCGATATACTTTCTCGGTCGACATGCTGGCAAGGGCATCTGACAGGTATATTTCGTAACAAACTGATAATTAAGACAATGCTGCTTTACCTTATCGTTTCCTTTCAATAAGGTGAGCGGCTTATTGCCATCGTAACCAGAGACTGGAAGCATGCTGGAAAATATCAACTACGCGCTGTTTGCCCTGATTAACGCCACCCCGGCCTCCTCGTGGTGGGCGATTGAGGTCGCCACGTTTATTGCCAAAGACTTAATTATCATTGTGCCGCTGCTGGTGGTGGCGCTGTGGCTATGGGGGCCAAACCAGCGTCAGTTGGTATTCAAGGTCATGCTGGCCCTGGCCCTGAGCCTGTCTATTTCGTGGGTTATCGGTCATCTGTTTCCGCATGACCGGCCGTTTGTTGACGGCGTCGGCTATAACTTCCTGCATCATGCGGCGGATGACTCGTTCCCAAGCGATCACGGCACCGTCATCTTTACCTTCGCGCTGGCGTTTTTATTCTGGCACCGGGTGTGGTCCGGGGCGCTGCTGCTGGTCATCGCCTCGGCGATTGCATGGTCGCGCGTCTATCTCGGAGTACACTGGCCATTGGACATGCTGGGCGGGCTGCTGGCCGGCATGTGCGGCTGCCTTGGGGCGCAACTGCTGTGGCAGAGCGGCGGTCATGGCCTCTACCAATGGCTGCAACGTTTGTATCGTCTCTGCTTCTCGCTGCCGATTCGTAAAGGCTGGGTACGCGGCTAACGTCTGACAGGTGACGAACCCCTCGCTGCCGGGTAAAATCAAGCTGACGCCCTGCCCTTGCAGGGCGATTTTAGCTCAGAGGGTATATGGAAACTCGTCGTGACGAACGCATTAACCAGCTCATTCAGGCACTCAAGCGCAGCGATAAACTTCACCTGAAAGAAGCAGCCTCGCTGCTTGGCGTGTCGGAAATGACCATTCGTCGCGATTTGAACGGCCACAGCGGCCCGGTGGTGCTGTTGGGCGGGTATATTGTGCTGGAGCCGCGTAGCGCCACGCACTACCTGCTGAGCGATCAGAAAACCCGTCTGGTGGATGAAAAACGCCGCGCCGCGCGCCACGCCGCCGGGCTGCTTGAAGCGCATCAGATGGCCTTTTTTGACTGCGGCACCACGACGCCATGGATAATCGACGCTATCGATAACGAGCTGCCGTTTACCGGCGTATGCTACTCGTTAAATACCTTTCTCGCCTTGCAGGAAAAACCGCTGTGCCGCGCTATTCTTTGCGGCGGCGAATTCCACGCCAGCAACGCCATCTTTCTGCCGCTCAGCCTGCAGGATACCCTGAGCCACCTCAGCCCGGATATCGCCTACTACTCCGCCGCCGGTATCGACTGCGAACAAGGCGCGACCTGCTATAACCTGGAAGAGCTGCCGGTGAAACACTGGGCCATGAATAATGCTCGCTACCATGTGCTGGTGGTCGATCACAGTAAGTTTGGCAAAGTGCGGCCGGCGCGGATGGGGGAGTTATCGCGTTTTGACGTCATCGCCAGCGACGTTCGCCCGGATGACGATCTGCTGGCGCTGGCGAAAGAAAAGCAAATTTCACTGCTGTACTAACCGCGCCCCATAGGGCGCGGCCTGTCGCTTAAGAGAACCAACTGCCGAACCAGCCGTGCAGTTTCATCAGCACGAAGTCGACCATGCGGCTGAAGAAGCCGCCCTCTTTCACTTCTTCCATGACGATCAGCGGGCGCTGTTCAATGGTTTTGTCATTGAGTTTAAAGTCGATGGTGCCCACCACCTGCCCTTTCGCCAGCGGCGCGGTGAGCTGCGGCTCAGTCAGGCTGTAGCTCGCTTTCAGGTTTTTCAACTGCCCGCGTGGAATAGTCACCGATCCGGCTTCGCCGGCGCCCAGTTTGACTTCATTACTGTCACCGAACCACACGCGCTGAGAAATAAAGGTGGCATCCGGTTTGATTGGGGTAACGGTTTCATAGAAACGGAAGCCCCAGGTCAGCAGTTTTTCGGACTCATTAAAGCGGATACGGTCAGTTTTAGTGCCCAGTACTACCGCGATAAGGCGCATATCGCCCTGGGTGGCGGAAGAGACCAGGTTGTAACCCGCGCCGGCGGTGGTGCCGGTTTTCACACCATCGGCATTGAGGTTGGTGCTCCACAGCAGACGGTTGCGGTTTGGCTGGCGGATTTTATTGAAGGTGAACTCTTTTTCTTTGTGTACCGCGTACTCTTCCGGCACATCATGGATCATCGCTTTGGTCAGCAGCGCCATATCGCGAGCGGTGCTGAACTGCCCCGGCGCGTCCAGCCCATGGACGGTTTTAAAGGTGGTGTTAGTCAGGCCGATTTTCTGCGCATAGCCGTTCATCAGGTTGACAAACGAATCCTGGCTACCGGCGACATAATCCGCAATGGCGATGCTGGCATCGTTACCGGACTGAATTATCACGCCCTTATTGAGGTCTTCAACCGATACCTGCATGCCTGGCTTCAGGAACATCACCGAGGAGCCGCGCAGCGCCGGGTTACCGGTAGCCCACGCATCGCGGCCGACGGTGACCGTATCGGTCAGTTTGATTTTGCCTGCTTTCAGCGCCTGGCCTACCACGTAGCTGGTCATGATTTTGGTCAGGCTGGCCGGGTCGAGTTTCTCGTCGGCATTGCCTTCACTCAATACTTTGCCGCTGGCATAGTCCATCAGGATCCAGGCTCGCGCATCAATCGATGGCGCATCCGGAAGTTGATCCGCCGCCTGCACAGCAGGGGCCACGAGAAGTAAAAGCGCGCAGCCTGCCGCGAGGCCGCGAAGGGAAAAAGCATCATGCGTCATAAGAGCCACCCAAGTATCCTTTCCAAACAAAATATGCCGCAACACTCTTGCCGCACAGCACAAGGCGGTGAGTAAAGCGTACAAATGACCTTAAAGAAACAGCGAGTTGGTAAAGTTTTTAAAGTTTACGCAATAACGACGCTGCCTGCTGAAAACAAGGCAATTTTTTTGATCGTGATTGCCTTAATATTAACTTTATTATGGCAAGAAAAAATTTACCTTTCAAAAATCAATGATCTAACCACATTTCAATAAGATACGCCCTTTCAGCTAAAGACAA
>NZ_JAQIRK010000020.1:0-73279 GCF_050600805.1 Klebsiella sp. 141240
GATGGAATTGTTAGAGTAGTAAGCGAGAAGTAACAATAGCCCCCCTTACAGGGGGCATTCTCAAAAGCCACCTTCTAAGAAGGTGGTCTTTTACTTTACTTCGCCAGCCCAAGCCGCGGAATTTCAATCGCAGGACAGCGGTCCATCACCACATTTAACCCCGCTTCACGCGCCATTACCGCCGCCTGTTCATTAATAACGCCAAGCTGCATCCATAGCGTTTTCGCCCCGATGGCGACAGCCTCTTGCGCCACGCCCCACGCCGCTTCGGAATTGCGGAACACATCGACCATATCGACCTTTTCAGGTACCTCCGCCAGGGTGGCATAGCCTTGTTGACCGAGCAGCGTTTTGCCCGCCACCTTGGGCGAAACCGGGATGACGTGATATCCCTGTTCCAGCAGATATCGCATGACCCGATAGCTCGGGCGGTCTGGCTTGTCGCTGGCGCCTACCAGCGCAATTGTCCGGGTGGTAGTCAGAATGCCGGCAATATCGTTCTCTTTCATCATAATCCTCCTGCGCTTTAGCCCTAGTGTAAGCTAATCCGGGTAAACCAGCCATCCAGCCTAACTCACAGATACGGCAAAATTTTTCTCCCCGACGCTTGCAGCATCAGTCACTTCCAGTAATCTGTCTGCAAGTTAATATAAGTGGAACCCCATTATGGAACTGACAACACGTACCTTACCCGCACGCAAACATATCGCGCTGGTAGCACACGATCACTGTAAAGATCTGCTGATGAAATGGGTCGAACGTCACCAGGCGCTACTGGCACAGCACCAGCTTTATGCTACCGGGACCACCGGCAATCTGGTTTCACGCGCCACCGGGCTGGAAGTAAAAGCAATGTTGAGCGGCCCGATGGGCGGCGACCAGCAGGTGGGCGCGCTGATTTCGGAAGGGAAAATTGATGTACTGATCTTCTTCTGGGATCCGCTGAATGCAGTGCCGCACGATCCTGACGTCAAAGCGCTCCTGCGTCTGGCGACGGTTTGGAATATTCCGGTAGCCACGAATGCCGCCACCGCTGACTTTATCATCCAGTCGCCGGACTTTAATCAACCGATTGAAATTCTTATCCCTGATTACCAGCGCTACCTTGCCGAGCGCCTGAAGTAATACCCGCGGCGGCCTCAAGGCCGCCGATGCTCAGGGCTTTCGCGCCACCGGCGCGCCCAGTTCCTGCAGCATCTCAACAAACGGCGATGGTCGTTCTTTATTGAACAGCAGCCAGACCCGCAGGCGGGCGCGGGTTATCGCCACATACAGTAGCCGACGCTCTTCAGCATCAGGGAAATCTTCCGGCTGTGGCAGCAATGCCTGTTCCATTACCGACTCTCTGGCCGGCGCCGGGAAGGCGTCATCACCCTCCTGCAAGCCCAACACAATAACAAAATCGGCCTGCTGGCCTTTGCTGGCATGAATTGTCATAAAATCTAGCTGCAGATGCGGCCAACGCGTTGCGGCCTTTTCCAGCGCGGCGGGTTTCAGATGGTGATAGCGCGCCAGCAACAAAATCCGCTGTTCGGGTTTAACGTAGCCGCTTAGCTTGTCGAGCAGATCGTCGAGTTTATCTTCGGGCAGCAGGGTCACCGCTTTCTTATCGCCAGCGGTCAGGCTATTCAGCGGCTTAGCCAACTGATGCGGGTTTTGCTGAATAAAACCGTTGGCGATCTCGCCGATACGACCGTTAAATCGATAGGTGGTATCCAGCGCGCAACAGTCCCCTTCGCCAAAGTAGTGGTTAAATGCCGTCGTTAAAGAAAGCTGCGCGCCGCTAAAGCGATAAATCGCCTGCCAGTCGTCACCGACGGCAAATAACGTCGTCTGCTTATTTTGCCGGCGCAGCGCCGCCAGCAGCTCAGCGCGCTGTGGAGAGATATCCTGAAATTCATCCACCAGAATATGTTTCCAGGGGCTCACAAAACGGCCTTTATCCAGTATGTTGACCGCCTGGTGTATAAGCCCTGAGAAATCAACGGCATTCTCCTCTTTTAACGCCGTTTTCCAGGCTTTCAGCAGCGGGGCCATCAGTTTCACACGCTTATTAAAGAGGTCGCGTACCTCTTCAGGCGCGCTGGCGATCATCTCCGCCTGCGAGCCGCCATGCATACGCATCAAACTAACCCAGCGGTCAAGACGACCGGCCAGACGACACAGCAGCGCGCGATCCTGCCAGAAATCGCCTTCGTCAATCTGCCACTCCATCTCATCCATCAACCACTGACGCCAGCCTTTAGCCTGCGCTTTTTTCTCCTGACACTGCTGCTGCCAGGCCTTCAACAAAAGCTTTTGCCGGGCGGCGGTATCGTTTTCCAGCTTACTGATCGCCGGCACCTTCTTGCTGCCCTGCTGAATAATATGTAACGCCAGTGAATGGAAAGTCCGCGCAGCAATCTCGTCGGTTCCCAATCGCTCCTGAATACGTTCATCCATTTCCTGAGCAGCCTGACGGCCAAAGGCCAGTAGGAGGATCTGATCGGCTGCCGCCTCGCCGCGATTTAACAGCCACCCTGCACGAGCAACCAGTACCGAGGTTTTGCCGCTTCCGGCGCCGGCAAGTACCAGCAACGAACGCTCGCCGTTAACCACCGCCCGCGCCTGCGCCGGGTTAAGTGGCGAAGACTCAATCTTATCGAAGAAACCGCGATACTGTTCCAGCATGGCTTCGGTATAGGCTTGATTATGCGCCAGGCGAGCCTCGTCGATATCGCTAAGCCAGCATTGACACTGGCGCCACAGTTCGCGGCAGTTATCGAATTCATCCAGACGGCTCTCAGGAAAAGGCAGTCCGGTTAAGGCTCGGCGTATCTTCGCCTGAACATCGGCGACCTGCTGGCGGGTCAGCCACTTACCTTCGGCGCTGGCGCGTTCAATTTCACTTAACTGTTGGCGCAGTAATTGCGCGGCAATTTCGCTCATCTCCGCGCTCCACTGCTGCCAAAGATTATTGAGATGATGATAGAAATGCTGCGTCTCAGCCCATTCGGTACCATGCAAACGCACAACTTTGCTTTCAGGCAGCGCGAACTCCAGCTCGCCCCACACCAGACCGCGCTTACATTGAACTGACAATAACTGATTGAAAGGTATAAGATACTCATGACGATCGCCGGAGACTTTAACCCCGGCATTCAGCAACTGCACCCTATCATAAGGATGCTGCGCCATGCGTTTGCCCAATGTTGTCGCTTTAAGTTCCATATATCGCCAAATTTCAATCAGTTTGAATGTTTTTAAGTTTAACCGCCCGCGAGCAGGTGCTCCAGCGCAAAAAAACGTTACAATTGTCGGGTCTTATTATCCATAGGGTTAAACAGAGGGTTTATGCGTACCATTCTGAATATTTTGAACTTTGTTCTTGGCGGTTTCGCCACCACGCTCGGTTGGCTACTGGCGACGCTGGTCAGTATTATTTTGATCTTCACGTTACCGCTGACGCGTTCATGTTGGGAAATCACCAGGCTATCGCTTTTCCCCTACGGTAATGAAGCCATTCATGTTGATGAACTGGAACCTGAAGCAAAAAACAGCTTACTGAACGCGGGCGGCACTATTTTGAACATTTTGTGGTTCATGTTCTTTGGCTGGTGGCTATGCCTGATGCATATCTTCAGCGGTATCGCCCAGTGCCTGACCATCATTGGTATCCCTGTCGGGATCGCCAACTTTAAAATTGCCGCCATTGCGCTTTGGCCAGTAGGACGCCGCGTGGTCTCCGTTGAAACGGCGCGCGCCGCGCGCGAAGCCAACGCCCGCCGTCGCTTTCAGTAATTGTACGGAACACTGTTATGTTAAGCCCCCTGCTCCGCCGTTATACATGGAATAGCGCCTGGTTATATAACGCCAGGATATTTATTGCGCTTTGTGGCACCACGATTGCGCCGTGGTGGATTGGCGAAGTCAAACTCACCATCCCGTTAACGCTTGGCGTGGTTGCCGCGGCGTTGACCGACCTTGACGATCGCCTTACCGGGCGGCTACGTAATCTCGCCATTACGCTGGTCTGTTTCTTTATTGCTTCAGCGTCGGTGGAATTATTGTTTCCATGGCCGTGGCTGTTTGCAATTGGCTTAACTCTGTCTACAACTGGGTTCATCCTGCTCGGCGGGCTGGGTCAACGCTATGCCACCATTGCTTTCGGCGCCTTACTGATCGCTATCTACACCATGTTAGGGGTCACTCTGTATAATAGCTGGTACCTGCAGCCGCTCTTTTTGCTGGCTGGGGCCATCTGGTACAACGTATTAACGCTCGCCGGGCATCTTATTTTTCCCATCCGCCCGCTGCAGGATAACCTTGCGCGCAGCTATGAACAGCTGGCGCAGTATCTCGAACTTAAATCCCGACTGTTCGATCCGGATATCGAAGATGAAAGTCAGGCGCCGTTGTACGATCTGGCGCTTGCTAACGGCAAGCTGGTCGCGATGCTTAACCAGACGAAAGCGTCTTTACTGACGCGCCTGCGCGGTGACCGCGGGCAACGTGGTACTCGTCGCACCCTGCAGTACTATTTCGTCGCCCAGGACATTCATGAACGTGCCAGCTCATCGCATATTCAGTATCAGACGCTTCGCGACCATTTCCGCTACAGCGATGTGATGTTCCGCTTCCAGCGGATGCTGTCGATGCAGGCACAGGCGTGTCAGAAACTCTCCCGCGCCATCCTCTTACGCATTCCGTATCAGCACGATGCGCACTTCGAACGCGCCTTTATGCATCTCGACGCGGCGCTGGATCGCGTCCGCGCCAGCGGCGCGCCGCAAGATCAGGTCAAAGCGCTGGGTTTTCTGCTCAATAACCTGCGCGCCATTGATGCGCAATTGGCAACCATCGAATCGGTGCAAACCAGCGTGCTGGCCAGCAACCACCCCGAAAACCTGCTTGCAGACGATCGCCCCAGCGGGTTTAGCGACATTTGGTTACGGCTGCGCAGTAATATGACCCCGGAATCGGCGCTTTTCCGCCACGCGGTGCGGATGTCGCTGGTGCTGTGCGCGGGCTATGCCTTTATTCAGTTTACCGGCCTCAACCACGGTTACTGGATTTTGCTCACCAGCCTGTTTGTTTGTCAGCCTAACTATAACGCTACCCGGCATCGCCTGGCGTTAAGGATCATCGGTACATTGATTGGCGTCGCGATCGGCCTACCGGTGCTGCTGCTGGTTCCTTCGGTCGAAGGCCAACTGCTGCTCATAGTACTAACCGGTGTGCTGTTTTTCGCTTTTCGCAACGTCCAGTATGCGCATGCCACTATGTTTATCACGCTGCTGGTACTGCTGTGCTTTAACCTGTTGGGCGAGGGATTCGAAGTCGCTTTACCGCGTATCCTCGATACATTAATCGGCTGCGCTATCGCCTGGGCGGCAGTGACCTTTATCTGGCCAGACTGGAACTTCCGTAATTTACCTCGCGTACTGGATCAGGCTATCAACGCTAACTGCCGTTATCTGGACGCTATTCTTGAGCAGTATCATCAGGGGCGCGACAACCGTCTTGAGTATCGCGTCGCCAGGCGTAATGCACATAACCGGGATAGCGAGCTGGCATCAGTGGTATCCAATTTATCCACAGAGCCCAAAGCCGATAACACAATGCGTGAAACGGCATTCCGCCTGCTGTGCCTGAACCATACTTTTACCAGCTATATTTCCGCATTGGGGGCGCACAGGGAAAAGCTGACGACTCCGGAAATACTGGCGTTACTCGATGATGCCGTCTGCTACGTTGATGATGCGCTGCATCATTCTCCCGCGGACGAACAGCGCGTTCAGCTGGCGCTCAGCAATCTGCAATCGCGAATTCAGCATCTGGAACCGCGAGCCGACAGTAAGGAACCATTGGTCCTGCAGCAGATTGGGCTACTGCTCGCACTGCTGCCCGAAATATGTCGCCTGCAGCGCCGGATTGCCGGTCAACCGGAGTAATCCTCCACGCCGTATCCTTGCGTATTAGCCCACTCCCGTAGCTCCTGGCGCCGCTGCGCCGGGAGCGCGGCGGAATGGGTGCCGGCAATCGCGCCCGCCAGGGACTCGAGGACATTGATTGATATTCCTTTATTATGCTCCCTCAATTTTAACCAGCTTTTTTCCGCACCGATTGTACGCAGCATTTTCACATCGGTTATTCCAGCATGAATCAACATCAATTCCATGTGGAAGCTGATATTAGGCAAATCCTTTAGCCTGCCGGAATCACGCTGATGCTGCTTTTCGCTACGCGCCGTATGCAATGACAGTTTAGAGAGATGAAACAGCATTTTACTGTCCTGCCATAATGCTTCATCTATACGGTAATATTTTAGCGCCACCGGCCGACCATTTTTGCGCATGATTAGCATTGGGCTATGATGCTCGACCCGATATTCTGCGCTTTGCTCACACACTCTAAGATAGATTTCGCCCTCGGCCACCATGGCAAACACGGTATTCTCTATCGCCAGGCTGTATCCGCCAAATAAAGGCCGGCTACTGATTTTGCCTAAGGGGGAAAGGCACTCCTGAAACTGGAGGAACCGTAATTTTGAAATTTTCTTCATGATCATTCCTTTGGTAATCATGGACATAAAAGTAATTTTATTAACGGATCCGTTATTGAAGAAAATAAGTGAGTTCGTTTTGTGCAGCAAGATGAATTTTGGCTTCATTTCAACCAGCTCGCCGTTTTGCGAGGCGCTTTCAGGAAAAAGTTATTCTGCAAATCCTGTTGCAGAGACTCGCTGAATACTTAAGCAATGTTAATTGATGAACAGCATATCGGCCCCATTGACGACATGGTCGGCAGCCGTGAAGTAGAGATTAATGGAGGAGAATGTCTCCAGCGGGTTCAGCACAGAGACCGTGAATTCATATAAATAAGTCGCTGCGGCTCTGATTCATAGGCGAGGAGAGTGAATAAAATATATGCGAAAATGGGAAAATGAGGTTGACGTTAACCCCTGGCAGATATACTGTATATGCATACAGTAACTCACAGGCGGGATAGACTATGTTTACTTCAGCTCACGCAAATCGTTCACCACTGACTTCGGCTTCAGTACGTCGCCCTTCGCACAGCGTCGTCGAACATTCAGCCACTGGGCTGATTAGTGAAATCGTCTATCGCGAAGATCAACCCATGATGACGCAGCTTTTGTTGCTACCTTTATTACAACAGTTGGGCCAGCAGTCGCGCTGGCAACTGTGGCTCACGCCGCAGCAAAAGCTGAGTAAAGAATGGGTACAGTCGTCCGGCCTGCCGCTATCAAAAGTGATGCAAATTAACCAGATGTCGCCCTGCAACACTCTGGAATCGATGATTCGCGCTTTACGTACCGGGAATTATAGCGTGGTTATCGGCTGGCTGGCGGATGAACTCACTGAACAAGAGCATGAACGTCTGGCGCAGGCTGCAGAAGAAGGTCATGCGATGGGCTTTATCATGCGTCCGGTGAGAAATACAAGCCAGCCTGGGAGACAATTAAGTGGGCTAAAAATTCACTCAAATTTATATCATTGAGTGAAATTAGGATTAATCCTGGAATTTTTTTTGCCTCATCAAAAACCATTCTCACAAAGTGGTTAATTTCAGTGAGATCCCGGTGTGGTGCGGTTTTGCGACTTTTTACCGTGTTCACAAATTAACCATATTTGTTAAATATTGTGTATACAACCCTTTTTTTTCATATGCCTGACCGAGTTCACACTTGTAAGTTTCTAACTAAGTTGTAGACTTTACATCGCCAGGGGTGATCGGCTTACGCTGCATGTATCAGCATAGTTAACAACGAGTCACGCCCCCGGTGAAGGATTTAACCGTGAGGTCTTATGTACCTTCATGGCGAATTTTGGATGATAATGAGGCGCAAAAAATGAAAAAGACAGCTATCGCGATTGCAGTGGCACTGGCTGGCTTCGCTACCGTAGCGCAGGCCGCTCCGAAAGATAACACCTGGTATGCAGGTGGTAAACTGGGTTGGTCCCAGTTCCATGACACCGGCTGGTACAACAGCAACCTGAACAACAATGGCCCGACCCACGAAAGCCAGCTGGGCGCTGGTGCGTTCGGTGGTTATCAGGTTAACCCGTACCTCGGTTTCGAAATGGGTTACGACTGGCTGGGCCGTATGCCTTACAAAGGCGACAAAGTTAACGGCGCATTCAAAGCTCAGGGCGTTCAGCTGACCGCTAAACTGGGTTACCCGATCACTGACGATCTGGACATCTACACCCGTCTGGGCGGCATGGTATGGCGCGCTGACTCCAGCAACAGCATCGCTGGCGACAACCACGACACCGGCGTTTCCCCAGTATTCGCTGGCGGCGTTGAGTGGGCTATGACCCGTGACATCGCTACCCGTCTGGAATACCAGTGGGTTAACAACATCGGCGACGCAGGCACTGTAGGCGTTCGTCCGGACAACGGCATGCTGAGCGTTGGTGTTTCTTACCGTTTCGGTCAGGAAGACAATGCACCGGTTGTAGCTCCGGCTCCAGCTCCGGCTCCGGAAGTCACCACCAAGACCTTCACCCTGAAGTCTGACGTACTGTTCAACTTCAACAAAGCAACTCTGAAACCAGAAGGTCAGCAGGCTCTGGATCAGCTGTACACCCAGCTGAGCAACATGGATCCGAAAGACGGTTCTGCAGTTGTTCTGGGTTACACCGACCGCATCGGTTCCGAGCAGTACAACCAGAAACTGTCTGAGAAACGTGCTCAGTCCGTTGTTGACTACCTCGTAGCTAAAGGTATCCCTTCTAACAAGATCTCTGCTCGCGGTATGGGCAAATCTGATCCGGTTACCGGCAACACCTGTGACAACGTGAAAGCTCGCGCTGCACTGATCGACTGCCTGGCTCCGGATCGTCGCGTAGCGATCGAAGTTAAAGGTTACAAAGACGTAGTAACTCAGCCGCAGGCTTAAGTTTTCTACGATAAAAAACCCCGCTTATGCGGGGTTTTTTTTGGCCTGATTTTGAGTTCAAAGGAAAAATAAAGAGCGACATCGTAGCGGGACTTACTCTTTTCCTAAGAGCACCTGCAGATCGTGCTTCAGGCTCGACATCTTGCTGGCATATTTTTCTTTATGCTCGGCGTCTTCAATCAGCTGTACGATGGTTTCTGATAATGTCTTTCCTCGCCGTTGGGCAAGCCCGGCCAGGCGTTGCCATACAACGAACTCCAGATCGATGGACTTTTTCCGCGTATGCTGATGCTCGGCGTTAAAATGACGCTTGCGTCGTGCGCGAATAGTCTGCTTCATCCGGTTAACCAGCTCCGGATTCATATGCTGATCGATCCAGGTATTCACCAGAACAGGTTCATTTTCGAGCGTCAGCAAGACATCGACCGCGGCTTGCGCAGCGCTGGCTTCAATGTAGCGGGTAATCAGCTCACCTTCCCGGTGCTTCTTTACCAGATATTTCCATTTCCAGCCGCTTTCAAGGTTTTCCAGTTGTTGATATTTCATTGCGATCTCAATGTGACCGTGTAACTCATTTCAGGATATCAGTTTTTTCTGGATGTGCTGAGAATAAATCATCTTTCGTGATGTGGACGATTCCATTATCAGCGTGATAAACGCAATCCTCCGTGTGCTCAGACGCGGCTTCGGGTATAATCGCTCGTTTTACATCTGACTAAAAAACAGCGACTTTGACCATTACGAAACTTACCCGAAACGACCTCGCTCCTGATACGGAAAGTTATCAGGCGCTGTTTACCCAGGTCAATCTCGCCGAGACAGAGGCATCCCTCGCCGGCGATCTACAGCCCCGTTTATTTTATGCGCTGGAACAGCTTCTGATCACGCCAGCCATTTCATCTTTTATGCTGGTAAAGGCGCCGGAAGAACCGGAATATCTGCATTGGGTGGCCGAAGCCGCCCGCAGCCTGCAGCAATCCACAACAGCGCTCTTCGGTGTACGCTATCAGGTCAACGGCGGCAACGTAACCATGTCGCCGGCACAAAGCGCGGAAGACAATTTTGCCAGCAACGGTCCGGTTGAGTCGGCCGACTGGATTGAAGCGGAGCAGCTCTTTGGTTGCGTACGCCAGTTTAACGGCGAAATTTCGCTGCAGCCGGGTCTGGTGCACCGCGCGAACGGTGGCGTCCTGTTGCTCTCCCTGCGTGCGCTACTGGCCCAGCCGCTGCTATGGATGCGCCTGAAGAACATGGTGACCCGTCAGCGTTTTGATTGGTTGTCCATTGACGAATCCCGCCCTCTTCCCGTTAGCATTCCCTCCATGCCGCTGAACCTGAGGATCATTCTGATCGGCGAGCGCGATGCGCTGGCTGACTTTCAGGAGATGGAACCGGAACTCGCGTCGCAGGCCATTTACAGCGAGTATGAAGACAACCTGCAGATAGCCGATGCCGACACCCTGAAACTCTGGTGCCAGTGGGTCTGGCAGAATGCTCGTCAGCTTTCGCTGCCGGGGCCGGCGGCGGACGCATGGCCGCTGCTGATTGCAGAAGGCGCGCGAGACACCGGCGATCAGGAGACGCTTCCGCTTTCCCCTCTCTGGATTAGTCGCCAGCTGCGTGAAGCGGCAGCCTTCTGCGAAGGCGAATTGATTAGCGGCGCGGAAATGCAAACCATGCTTGAGCGCCGTGAATGGCGTGAAGGCTATCTTGCCGAGCGGATGCGCGATGAAATTCTTCTCGATCAGATAATGATTGATACCGAAGGCGAATGCATCGGTCAGATCAACGCCCTGTCGGTAATCGAGTTTCCAGGCCACCCGCGCGCCTTTGGCGAACCTTCGCGCATCAGCTGCGTAGTGCATATCGGCGATGGCGAATTTATTGATGTTGAACGCAAAGCTGAACTGGGCGGCAATATTCACGCCAAAGGCATGATGATCATGCAGGCCTTTATCATGTCCGAGCTTGAACTTGAACAGCAGCTGCCGTTTAGCGCATCACTGACCTTCGAGCAGTCCTACAGTGAAGTGGATGGCGATAGCGCCTCAATGGCTGAACTGTGCGCTCTCATCAGCGCGCTGGCCAATGTGCCAATCAACCAGAGTATTGCAATTACCGGTTCGGTCGATCAGTTCGGTCGCGTCCAGCCGGTCGGCGGACTAAACGAAAAGATTGAAGGTTTCTTCACCATCTGTCAGCAGCGCGGATTAACAGGCAAGCAAGGCGTCATTATCCCATCTGCCAACGTCCGCCATCTGAGCCTCGCCCAGGAACTTCGCCAGGCCGTGGCTGATGAGCAGTTCTTTATCTGGGCCATTGATGATGTTACCGAAGCCCTGCCGCTTCTCACCCAGCTGCAATGGGATGGTGAAGGACAAACGCTACGACAAACTATTCAGGAACGGATTGCGCAGGCGATGCAACAAGAGACTCGCCATCGTTTTCCATGGCCGCTACGCTGGTTAGGCGGATCAAATTCGAACTGATCGGACTTGTTCAGCTTACACGTGTTAGCTATCCTGCGTCCCGAACTCAAAATAAGGCTTACTGAAAACATGGTAGATAAACGCGAATCCTATACAAAAGAAGATCTTCTTGCCTCTGGTCGTGGTGAACTGTTTGGCGCGAAAGGCCCGCAACTGCCGGCGCCGAGCATGCTGATGATGGACCGCGTCGTCAAGATGACCGAAACCGGCGGCAACTACGACAAGGGTTACGTTGAAGCTGAGCTCGACATCAACCCGGACCTGTGGTTCTTCGGTTGTCACTTCATCGGCGACCCGGTAATGCCTGGCTGTCTGGGTCTGGACGCAATGTGGCAACTGGTTGGCTTCTATCTGGGCTGGCTGGGCGGTGAAGGGAAAGGCCGTGCGCTGGGCGTAGGCGAAGTGAAATTTACCGGTCAGATTCTGCCGACGGCGAAAAAAGTCACCTATCGTATCCACTTCAAACGCATTGTAAACCGTCGCCTGATCATGGGCCTGGCGGATGGCGAAGTGCTGGTTGATGGTCGTCTGATCTACTCTGCAACTGACCTGAAAGTAGGTCTGTTCCAGGATACTTCCGCGTTCTGATTTACCTTCCGTACTTATTCTGAAGTACAAAAGGTCCTGAAGCACAAAAGGCGAAGCCTTCGCAGAGCGAAGGCTTCTTTTTTAAAGAGACAGTCAGGCAGTTTGCACCCTGTCCTCCATGGCTTCTCGCCAACCTCCTAGCCAATGGGACCTCTGATTAAGGGTCTGGTAGGGACACATTTCTTTCGATCTGCCGGTAATGCCGGCCTGATATCCACGCTGATGTGCCCGTTCCAGGCGATCTCGTTTTTGTCTCTTCATGCCTCGTTTCCCTCATTATTTGATCTGGTGGAAAAGAAAACAGTGGTCACTAAATATGCAACCACGTATAACCTTTACCGCGAAACGCAGGCAGCGTCAATGCGCAAAATTCACGCCAGTGTCATATTTGTGAGCTATATGAAAGTTCATTTGTACAAAAATCGTGAGCCAGCACAACTATCAATCTGAAGCGACAAATAAAAAAAGCCGCGGCGATTTTTCAGGTCGCGGCGGCTTTAATTTTATTAATTTTACTTATGGCAGGCGGTTCAGCTCGCTCGCAATCGCGGTGGCTTCCTGGCTCCAGGCCTGCGCCAGGGTCTTAACCATCGCGTCGTAGCCATCCTGCTGTTGCTTAAGTTCAATATTGAACGGACGCTTAATCAGCTGCCCCTGATGCTTAAGCAACCATTCACCGCTAACAATGACCCGGCCATCATACCGGCCGTGGAAGCCGCTAACGGAGACATTAAGCGTATCCTGCTCGCTGCCTAACGGCTGCGATGCCACCACCCAACCCGGCAGTTGGTTACTCAGATTCGCCACCAGCGTGGTACGTAACTGCTGATCCAGCGGGCTGGCCCACAGGTTGTTATTAGCAATCACATACTGCACATCGGTCGTCTGATAAACCACGCCATTCCCGGCCAGATAATCAGGGATACTGACCTGCTCAACCCACAGCAAATTCTTGCTCTGATGGGCGGCGCTTTGCGCGCCGCTCTTTGCTACCGGTAATTGATAGTAAGTTTTACTCTCACCACCGCTGCTGCAGGCCGTCAGTACGCATACCGCTGCCGCCACTAACCACTTTTTCATTGTTTCGCTCCCTTCGGCTGCGGATCTTTTTTATCCTTGGCCTCAAATACCAGCGCATTGCTCTTGTCGTTGAGGGTTTTCAGTACCGGCTGCAGTTCACGAAGTACCTGATCCAGTCGCTGCATATCCGCAACCATCTTATTGTAGGCCGCCGAGCCCGGCTGGAAGCCCTGCATACTGCGGTTCAACTCGCGCAACGTGCTCTGCATATCGGCAGGAAGCTGCTGCATCGACTGGCTTGAGGTGATCTTATTCAAGTTGTCGAGCGTAGTCTGGACACGCTGCATGGTTTTCTGGCTCTGCGCCAGGGTACTGGTCGCCTGCTCCAGCAGTGGGTTAATCGGCAGATTGTTGATCTTATCGAGCGCATCCATCAGACGCTGCTGGATTTGCGCCAGACCGCCGCTGACAGTTGGAATGATCGGATAGCCGCCGAACTCCTGAATCTTGCCGCGCGGAGGCGCTTTCGGATAGAAGTCGAGATCGATATACAGCGCGCCGGTGACCAGGTTGCCGGTTTTCAGCGAACCGCGCAGGCCGCGATTGATCAGATCGTCAATATGCGCGCGAATATTAGGGTCGCCGCCCAGCTGGTTGATTAGACGTTCCGGCTCAATACGCACTTCTACCGGGATACGATAATCATCGTTCAGGCTCTGTTTCAAACCAGGGATAAAGAACGGTACTTTGCCGACGGTGCCAAGGCGAATACCGCGGAATTCAACCGGCGCTCCCGGCTGGAGACCACGCACAGAATCTTTAAAGAACAGGACGTAATCAATATGCTGGGTGAACACCGAATCCTGGATACTCCTCTGATCGTCAAACAGGTGGTATTCCGTTTTATTCGCCACCGGCTCGCCGAGATCCAGTCCTTCCGGAATGTCAAAGCTTACACCGCCGCCAAACAGCGTCGACAGCGATCCCATCTCAACGCGCATCCCCGCGGACGTGAGGTCAACCGCGATACCGCTATCTTTCCAGAAGCGAACGTTAGTCGTCACCAGGCGGTCGTTCGGCGCGTTGATAAACAGCTGATAAGTGATGCGACGCTTCTGCGTATCAAAGGTGCTGGTTTCAACAGAACCGACGCGATAGCCGCGGAACAGCACCGGATCGCCAGGCGAGAGTTGCCCGGCTTTGCTACTTTCCAGCAGAACACGGATACCTTTGGCATCCGGTGAAGCCAGAGGCGGCGAGTCCAATAATGGATACTGCGGCGCCACAGAACCTGCTTTACCTGGCTGCAATTCGATATAGGCGCCGGAAAGCAAGGTGCCGAGGCCGCTGATCCCCTCGCGCCCCACCTGCGGTTTCACCACCCAGAACACCGAATCTTTATGCAGTAGCTTCTGCATCCCCGAGTTCAGACGCGCTTTAATTTCTACGTGTTTCAGGTCATCAGTCAGGATAGCGCTTTCCACTACCCCGACATCAACGCTGCGGCTCTTGATACGCGTTTTACCCCCTTCAATGCCTTCGGCGTTGGTGGTGATAAGCGTCACCTCCGGCCCCTGATGGCTATAGTGGTAAAACAGTATCCATGCGCCGATGAGCACAGTCACAATCGGAAAGATCCAGACCGGTGACCAGTTCTTCACCTTCTGCACTTTCGCTTCTCCGCTCTTATTTTCCATGCTGTTGCATTTCCTCATGGCTTGGATCTGGTTCACGGTCCCACAATAGACGTGGGTCAAACATCATGGCCGAGAACATGGTCATAACAACGACCAGCGCGAACATCACCGCGCCTATCGCCGGATAGATATTCATCAAGCCTCCCATGCGCACCAGCGCCGAGAGTACCGCGATGACAAAAACGTCGATCATTGACCAACGGCCAACAAATTCAACCACTTCATAGATTAGGTGCATACGCTCTGAATCACGCGCGCCGTTACCATTCGCGCTCCAGCACAGCCAACCGATAGCGATCATTTTTAACGTTGGCACCATGATACTGGCGATAAAGATAACCAGCGCAACCGGGTAAGAGCCCTCACTCCACAGCAGAACGACGCCCGCCATGATCGTCGACGGCATTTTATCGCCCAGCAGATCGGTAATCATAATCGGCAGAATATTGGCGGGTAGATAGAGCACAAACGATGTCATCAGCAGCGCCAGCGTCCACTGCAGGCTGTTTTTACGCCGCGGGGTACCTTTGGTGTGACAGCGCGGACACTCTTTCTCATCCGCTGGCAGCACCGCCGTACAGCACGAGCAGGAGCGTAACCCCTGTCGCAGCCCCGGCACGCCAGGGCGTAGCGGCTGCTTAATGACCGGCATTGGCGCAATGTCGTCCCATAACCAGCGGCGATCGACGCACTGAAACGCCCGCAACTGCAGCAGGCAGAACAGACACCAGGGAACAAAGCTCAGCCCTACGCCGATATCACCGTAGGCCATTAGCTTCACGAAGCTGACCAGCACCCCGGCGAGGAAAATCTCCGCCATCCCCCAGCTTTTGAGGTGAAACAAGATGCGCGCCAGAAACGCCTTCAAGCGTGAAGGCATATGAACGCGATTGACCAACAATAAGATGGTTACCAGACAAAACGCCGGGACCAGTTGGACAAACAGTAAAAAGAACGTACCGAGGCTGGCGTAATCCTCGGTGAACAGCACGTTTGGTATTTCCAGCAGCTCAATTTCGCTGCTGATCCCGCCGACTTTCATATAAACAAAAGGAAACAGGTTTGCCAGTAGCAGCATGAACAGCGCCACCAGCGCATAGGCCGTGGGACGCTGCCGGGGCGCGTCCCACGATGTGGTGAGCGTGGTGCCGCAGCGTGGGCATGCGGCTTTCTGGCGATGCTCCAGCGGCGGCAAAGCCACCAGCAGATCACATTGTGGGCACAATATGTGCCGCGCAGCATGATGATGATCGCACATGAACACTCCTCAGCTTAAGCGCCGTTTTTGAGTCCTTCGAGATATTCCCAGCGTTCAAAGGCCGCTTCCAGGGCCTGTTCCGCTTCCGCTAACTGCGCCAGCACCTGCTGGGTCTGGTCATGCGGCTGGCCGAAGAACGAAGGATCGGCAACTTTTTCCTGCAGCGTCTGCAGTTGAGTTTCCAGATCTTCCAGCTTCTGCGGCAGCTGTTCCAGTTCGCGCTGCAGGTTATAGCTTAGTTTGCTGGCGGCGCGTTTGACACTTTCTGCTTTCGGTTGAGCGACTTCCGCCGTTTTTTTTACAATCGGCTGTTTATTCGCCAGCGACTGCGCTTGCTGTCCACGCGCGTCGTGATAACCACCGATATATTGGCCGATACGCCCGCCGCCCTCGAAGATCCAGCACTCGGTCACGGTGTTATCGACAAATTGACGATCGTGGCTCACCAGCATCACGGTGCCCTGGTAGCCATCGATCAGCTCTTCCAGCAGTTCCAGCGTTTCGACATCAAGGTCGTTAGTCGGTTCATCGAGAATCAATAAGTTACTGGGTTTCAGGAACAAGCGCGCGAGCAGCAGACGATTACGCTCCCCGCCGGACAACGCGCGTACCGGGGTCATCGCCCGTTTTGGATGGAACAGGAAGTCCTGCAGATAGCCCAGCACGTGACGCGGCTTACCGTTTACCATCACCTCTTGTTTACCTTCCGCAAGGTTATCCATCACCGTGCGGTCCGGATCCAACTCCGCGCGGTGCTGGTCGAAGTAGGCGACTTCCAGCTTGGTACCGACGTGGATACGCCCGCTATCGGCCTGTAGCTGGCCGAGCATCAGCTTCAGCAGCGTGGTTTTACCGCAACCGTTCGGGCCAATCAGCGCAATCTTGTCGCCACGCTGGATTTGCGCGGAGAAATCTTTGACCAGCACTTTGCCGTCAACCTGATAGTTGACGTTTTCCATCTCAAAGACGATTTTGCCGGAGCGAGAAGCCTCCTCGACCTGCATCTTCGCGCTGCCCATAACTTCACGGCGCTCGCCGCGTTCGCGACGCATGGCTTTCAGCGCGCGGACGCGTCCTTCGTTGCGGGTACGACGCGCTTTAATCCCCTGGCGGATCCACACCTCTTCCTGCGCCAGCTTGCGGTCGAATTCAGCATTCTGCAGCTCTTCAACCCGCAGCGCTTCTTCTTTATCCAGCAGATATTGATCGTAATTGCCCGGATAGGTCACCAGCTTGCCGCGGTCGAGATCGACGATGCGCGTTGCCATATTGCGGATAAAAGAACGGTCGTGCGAAATGAAGATGATGGTGCCTTTGAAAGATTTGAGGAACCCTTCCAGCCAGTCGATAGTTTCGATATCGAGGTGGTTAGTCGGTTCATCCAGCAGCAGTACGCGAGGCCCGCTAACCAGCGCGCGGCCCAGCGCCGCTTTACGCAGCCAGCCGCCGGACAGCGACGCAAGCTGCGCGTCGGCGTTAAGGCCAAGCTGCTCGATCACTTCGTTGATACGGCTATCTAACTGCCACAGCCCCAGGTTATCCAGCTGTTCCTGCAGGCGGGCCAGTTCATTTAAATTTTTGTCGCTCGGATCGGTCATCACCTGATGCGAAACGTCATGATAGGCCTTCAGGTACGCCGCCTGTTCGGCGATCCCTTCCGCGACAAAATCGTACACCGTACCGGCGACGTTACGCGGAGGATCCTGCTGCAGACGCGCGACGATTAGATCCTGTTCATAAATAATACGCCCATCGTCCAGACCCTGCTCGCGGTTGAGGATTTTCATCAGGGTCGATTTACCCGCGCCGTTACGCCCAACCAGACAAACGCGTTCGTTATCTTCGATATGCAGTTCAGCATTATCCAGCAGCGGCGCATCGCTGAACGAAAGCCAAGCGCCGTGCATACTAATCAGTGACATTCTTTATTCCTTTCAGGCCGCGGTAATCAGCCAGCAGTTGTGGATCTGACGGTTGCGGGCAAAATCCTGCGACAGCGTTTTTTGCGAAATTTCTTGCGCCTTCAGGCCAAGCGCCGCCAGCCCGTCATGATCCATACGGAAACCGCGTTTGTTATTCGAGAACATAATCGTGCCGCCTTTACGCAGCAGACGTTTTAGATCGGTCATCAGACGGATATGATCGCGCTGCACGTCAAAGGCGTCTTCCATTCGTTTGGAGTTGGAGAAGGTCGGCGGATCGATAAAGATCAGATCGAACTGCTCGGTACTTTCCCGCAGCCAACCCAGCACGTCCGCCTGCATCAGGCGATGCGCGCGGCCGGTTAAGCCATTGAGACGCAGGTTGCGTTCCGCCCACTCCAGATAGGTACGCGACATATCGACGGTGGTGGTTGAACGCGCGCCGCCGAGACCGGCGTGGACGCTGGCGCTGCCGGTATAGGAGAACAGGTTGAGGAAATCCTTACCCTTGCTCATCTGGCCCAGCATACGACGGGCGATACGGTGGTCGAGGAACAGACCGGTGTCGAGATAGTCGGTAAGGTTAACCCACAAACGCGCGTTATACTCCTGTACCTCGATAAAGTCGCCCTTCTCCGCCATCTTCTGGTACTGATTTTTACCCTTCTGCCGTTCACGGGTCTTCAGCACCAGTTTATTCGGCGCAATCCCCAATACCGCGATAGTCGCGGCGATAATATCGAACAGACGCTGGCGCGCTTTGTGCGCATCGACGGTTTTCGGCGGCGCATACTCCTGCACCACCACCCACTCGCCGTAGCGGTCAATAGCCACGTTGTATTCCGGCAAATCGGCATCGTACAGGCGATAGCATTCAATGCCTTCCTGACGCGCCCACTTTTCAAACTTCTTCAGGTTTTTACGTAAGCGGTTGGCGAAATCTTCCGCCAGCATCGCCGGCTTGCCGCCTTCGCTTTCCGCCAGATGATAGTTCTTCTGTACGCAGTCCAGCGGGCCGTTTTTGGCTTTAAACTGTTTATCGGCGCGCAACTGCAGGCAGCTCAGCAATTCCGGCGAGGCGCTGAAGACCGACAGGTTCCAGCCGCCAAACTGGTTTTTCATAATCCGTCCCAGCAGGCTGTGCAGGGCAATCAGCGCCGGTTCGCTTTCCAGACGCTCGCCGTACGGCGGGTTGCTGATAACGGTGCCGTACGGGCCTTTCGGCAGCGGATTATTGAGCTGCGCGACGTCTTTCACTTCGAAATTGATGAGCTCGCCAATACCGGCGCGGCGGGCATTGCGGCGCGCGCGTTCAATTACGCGCTCGTCGACATCAGAGCCGTAGAAGCGTGATTCATAAGCCGCCAGCCCCTGGCGAGCGCGCGTTTGCGCCTCAGCTTTTACCTCTTTCCAGATAGCGTCATCGTGCTGCGCCCAGCCGCCGAATCCCCAATGGCCGCGGTGTAAGCCCGGCGCGCGATCGGTCGCCAGCATCGCCGCTTCAATCAGCAATGTGCCGGAGCCGCACATCGGATCGAGCAGCGGCGTTCCCGCCACCCAGCCGGAGCGCATGACGATTGCCGCCGCGAGGTTTTCTTTGATAGGCGCCATGCCGGTACCATCACGGTATCCGCGCAGATGCAGACCTTCGCCGCTCAGATCCAGCGAGATATGCGCCGTCTCTTTGTTCAGCCAGACGTTGATACGCAGATCGGGATTTTCACGATCGACATTCGGACGCGGCAGGTTTTTACGCGTGAAGCTATCGACGATAGCGTCTTTGACTTTTAATGCGCCATACTGACTATTGCGGATCTCATCATTGAGGCCGCTAAAATGCACCGCGAAGGTGGCGTCAGTGGTAAAGATCTCCGTCCACGGAATCGATTGAACCCCCAGGTAGAGATCCAGATCGCTATACACGCTGCATTCACCCAGCGGCAGCATGATGCGCGAGGCCAGCCGGCTCCACATCAGGCTTTGATACAGCAGGCGCGTATCTCCCTGAAAATGAACCCCGCCCTGGACGACCTGGCACTCCGTGGCGCCAAGTCCTTCCAGTTCAGTTTTTAACAGCTCTTCGAGACCACGAGCCGTGCTGGCAAACAGAGATTTCATATCGTCACTTTTACTTAAAGAAAATTGGTGCGCATTATAGCCAATATGTGCCCTATGTCATAAAGTTAAAGGCTTATTTTTGAACCCAGGGGCAGCGTATGGTAACGCTATCGAAACTTTTTATTCATCCCGTCAAATCCATGCGCGGAATTGGCGTCACCCATGCCTTTGCCGATATTAGCGGCATGGCCTTCGACCGCATCTTTATGCTGACTGAAACCGACGGTACGTTTATTACCGCGCGCCAGTTTCCGCAGATGGTGAAATTCCTGCCTTCGCCGCTTCATGACGGCCTGCACTTGACCGCGCCAGATGGCAGCAGCGCGCTGGTGCGCTTTGATGATTTCGCTCCCCAGGGCGAGCCGACGGAGGTGTGGGGCAACCATTTCACCGCCTTAATCGCGCCAGCCGCCATCAACCAGTGGCTCAGCGGCTTCTTCAACCGCGACGTCCAACTGCGCTGGCTCGGGCCGCAGCTAACCCGGCGAGTAAAACGCCACGACGCGGTACCGCTCTCCTTCGCCGATGGTTACCCCTACCTGCTCGCCAATGAAGCCTCGCTTCGCGACCTGCAGCAACGGTGCCCTGCCAGCGTAAGCATAGAACAGTTTCGCCCTAATCTGGTGGTCACCGGCGCGGCGGCGTGGGATGAAGATAGCTGGAAAGTCATACGTATCGGCGAGGTGGTATTTGATGTTGCCAAACCCTGCAGCCGCTGCATTTTCACCACCGTCAGCCCGGAGCGTGGGCAAAAGCATCCGTCCGGCGAGCCGCTGGAAACGTTAAAGCGTTTTCGTACCGCGCAGGATAACGGCGATGTCGATTTTGGCCAGAACCTGATCGCCCGCAACAGCGGCGTAATCCGCGTGGGTGATGAGGTGGAAGTGCTGACGCGCGGCCCGGCTAAAGCCTATGGCGCCGGCGATAGCGACGATACGCTGGCGGCCGATGCGCAGCCAAAAGCGACGGTTGAGATTGAGTGGCAAGGGCAACAGTTTACCGGCAACAACCAGCAGGTGCTGCTGGAGCAGCTGGAACAACAGGGCATTCGTATCCCTTATTCCTGCCGCGCCGGGATCTGCGGCAGTTGTCGGATCCGCCTGGAAGAGGGTGAAGTGAGTCCGTTAAAGAAAAATGCGGTCGCCGCGGATGGCACCATTTTATGCTGCAGCTGCGTACCGAAAACCGCGCTGCGCCTGGCGCCTTAAACCGCCTGCCCCAGGCTGTAGCTGGCCGTGTTCTGCGCCGGCTGCAGTCTGTCATTCATAATTTTAATCACATCGCCCAACTGCATTACCCGGCCAGCCAGAGTTAGTCCCGGCTGCGCCAGCAGGCAAAGCGTGGCGTTTTCACCCGGTTCAACCACCAGCAAATTGACCTGCTCGCCGGTATCGCTGATCCACACGCTGGCGGCGTCGCCGCTGGCGGGTTGCCAGTTCTGCTGATGCGTGGTGAAATGCCAGCTCTTCGGCATCTGTGGTTTCAGAAAACGGATCGCGGTTAAGGCATTTAATACTAATTCGGCACGCTGCTCTTTGTTTAATTCAATTTCGCGGCATTTTTCTTCAAAAGAAAAATAGAGCGCCGCGTCATCGACGCAAAATCCCGATGGCGCGAAAGCATCAGGCGTTAACATGCGCCGGGCAAAACGTGAGCGAAATAACATACCATTGGCCAAGTCGAGCATCATGCGGTCATGCTCTTCGTCATAATACCAACGCCAGTTATCGTCAGGTTTAATCCGCATTTCTACCCCCGTCCTCTTCCACTTCCTTCTGCAAAGCAATGGCATCCTGCTACAGAATAATTTCTAAAATTAAGAAAAGACTAAAATGTCTAAATAAGCAACAATGAAGGAATATAAAACAACCAGGGCTGGAAATAAAGCCCTGGGGAAGATTCAGAGGCGGAAAAGATTAGATGTGTGTAACAATTTCTTTAATCAGCGGCGGGCCTTTAAAAATAAACCCGGAATAAATCTGTACCAGCGTGGCGCCAGCAGCCAGCTTTTCACGAGCGGCGATCACCGAGTCAATACCGCCAACTCCGATAATTGGCAAACGACCATTTAATTCCGTGGCCAGCATACGAATAATTTCGGTGCTTTTTAATTGTAATGGACGACCACTCAACCCACCGGTTTCATCACAATGCTTCATCCCCTGGACCAATGAACGATCGAGGGTGGTATTGGTAGCAATGACGCCATCAATATTATGGCGGACTAAGCTGTCGGCTACCTGGATCAATTCTTCGACAGAAAGATCCGGGGCGATCTTCACCGCCACAGGAACATATTTTTGATGTTTCTGTTGAAGTTCGAGCTGCTTATTTTTAATACCGCTGAGTAAATCATCCAGCGCTTCGCCATATTGCAGAGTACGTAACCCTGGGGTATTCGGCGAGGAGATATTAATGGCGATATATCCAGCGTATGGATAGACTTTTTCCATACAAATCAGATAATCATCTTTACCCTGCTCTACCGGAGTATCTTTATTTTTACCGATATTAATCCCCAGCACGCCGTCAAAATGCGCTTTTTTCACATTCTCGACCAGGTTATCAACGCCGTGGTTATTAAAGCCCATGCGGTTGATCAGACCTTCGGCATCGACGAGACGGAAGATCCTCGGCTTGTCATTGCCCGGCTGCGGACGCGGAGTCACGGTACCAATTTCGATTGAGCCGAAGCCCATCGCACCGAGCGCATCAATACACTCGCCGTTTTTATCAAGCCCAGCCGCCAGCCCCAGCGGATTCTTGAAAGTGAGCCCCATGCAGGTAACGGGTTTCGACGGTACTTTTTGTCGAACCAGCATTTCCAGCGGCGTGCCGGTGACGCGGCGTAATTGTTGGAAGGTTACTTCATGAGCGCGCTCAGGATCGAGCTGAAAAAGAGCTTTACGAACGAAGGGATAGTACATGAACTCTCCTGGATTCCCGGTGTGCAAACCGGGGGCGTATTATGTTCGATCCGCGCCCGAAAGGGAATTGACCTGCGACAAAAAATCACGCGACCAACGCAAACGTTTACCTCTCAGCCGCCTGTTATGCGCATTTTGGCAATTTAACGCCGGAAAAATCATTTAGGGAAATAAACGCCCTCTGTCACACTGCCATAAAATGTTATCAATTATATATAAATGCAAACATTTGGTTATAAGGAGAGTGTATGCGCGTTATTACAATCGCGGGCAGCCCCCGCTACCCTTCTCGCTCAAGCGCATTGCTGGAGTACACCAGAGAGAAACTTACCGCGGCCGACATCGAAGTCTATCACTGGCATTTACAGAATTTTGATCCCGAAGATCTGCTTTACGCCCGCTTCGATAACCCCGCTCTGCATACCTTAAATGAACAACTGGCCGGCGCTGATGGCCTGATTATCGCCACTCCCGTCTATAAAGCCTCTTTTTCCGGCGCGCTGAAGACGCTACTGGATTTGCTCCCCGAACGCGCTCTGGAAGGCAAAATTGTCCTGCCGCTGGCGACAGGCGGCACCATCGCCCATATGCTGGCGGTCGATTACGCGCTTAAACCAGTGCTTAATGCTCTCAAAGCGCAGGAGATCCTCCACGGCGTATTCGCCGATGACAGCCAGGTCACCGATTATCAACACAAGCCGCAGTTCACACCGAATCTGCAAAACCGTCTCGACCAGGCGCTGGAGACCTTCTGGCAGGCGCTGAATCGCCGCAACAGCCGCATCCCCGGACTAAAGACGTTACAGGGGGTTGAGCATGCTTAATCCTCTGCGTGCCCTAACCCTCGGCGGGCTATTCATGCTTTCCTTTATTACGCATGCGGCCCCGCAGGCGCCGGAAGCGTTACGCATCGGCTACCAGAAAGGCAGCGTCAGTATGGTGCTGGCGAAGAGCCATCAACTGCTGGAGCAACGCTATCCGCAAACTAAGATTTCGTGGGTCGAGTTTCCCGCCGGGCCGCAAATGCTGGAAGCGCTGAACGTCGGCAGTATTGATATCGGCAGCACCGGCGATATCCCACCGATTTTCGCTCAGGCTGCTGGCGCCGATCTGGTCTATATCGGCGCTGAACCAGCGAAACCGAAAGCGGAAGTGATTCTGGTTGCCGATAACAGCCCAATCAAAAGCGTGGCTGAACTGAAAGGCCGTAAGGTGGCGTTCCAGAAGGGCTCAAGCTCGCACAATCTGCTGCTGCGCGCTCTACAGCAGGCAGGTCTGAAATTCAGCGATATCCAGCCGGTGTATCTCGCCCCCGCCGATGCTCGCGCCGCCTTCCAGCAGGGCAATGTCGACGCCTGGGCCATCTGGGATCCCTATTACTCTGCGGCGCTGCTGCAAGGCGAGGTACGGGTACTGAAAGATGGTAGCGACCTGAAGCAGACCGGTTCGTTCTATCTTGCCGCTCGTCCTTATGCCGAAAAGAACGGCGCCTTTATCGAAGGCGTGCTGGAGACCTTTAGCCAGGCGGATGCCCTGACCATTAGCCATCGCCAGCAAAGTATTGCCCTGCTGGCCAAAACGATGGGTCTACCCGAAGCGGTGATTGCCAGCTATCTCGACCATCGTCCGCCCACTGCGATATCACCGGTAAGCGCTGAAACGGCCGCTCGCCAACAGCAAACCGCCGATCTCTTCTATGAAAACAAGCTGGTACCGAAAAAAATCACTATTCAAAACCGTATCTGGCAGCCTGCCCCCGCACAAGGAGCGAAATCATGAGTCTGAATATGTTCTGGTTCTTACCCACCCACGGTGACGGCCGCTATCTGGGCACCGATGAAGGCGCGCGCCCGGTAGATTACAGTTATCTGCAGCAAATCGCCCAGGCCGCCGACCGGCTCGGCTTCACCGGCGTACTCATTCCTACCGGACGCTCGTGCGAAGATGCCTGGCTGGTTGCCGCTTCAATGATCCCCGTCACCCAACGGCTGAAGTTTCTTGTCGCGCTGCGCCCAAGCGTGGTATCCCCCACCGTCGCCGCGCGCCAGGCTGCCACGCTTGACCGGCTCTCTAATGGCCGGGCCTTGTTCAATCTGGTCACCGGCAGCGATCCAAATGAATTAGCCGGCGATGGCGTATTCCTCGACCACACCGAACGCTACGAAGCCTCCGCCGAGTTCACCCATATCTGGCGCAAACTGATGGAAGGTGAAACCGTGACTTTCCACGGCAAGCACCAGCACGTGCGCGGGGCGAAACTGCTCTTCCCGCCGCAGCAACAGCCGCGACCGCCGCTCTACTTTGGCGGCTCCTCGGACGTTGCACAGGATCTGGCCGCCGAACAGGTCGACCTCTACCTGACCTGGGGCGAACCGCCAGCGCAGGTGGCGGAAAAAATCGCCCAGGTGCGTGAGAAAGCCGCGCGCCTCGGCCGCAGCGTCCGCTTTGGTATTCGTTTGCACGTCATCGTTCGCGAAACCAATGAAGAGGCATGGCAAGCGGCGGAAAGCTTAATCTCCCATCTGGATGACGAAACCATCGCCCGCGCGCAGGCAGCCTTCGCGCAAACCGATTCTGTTGGCCAGCATCGCATGGCGGCGCTGCACAACGGCCGTCGCGACAAGCTGGAAATCAGCCCGAATCTGTGGGCGGGCGTCGGTCTGGCGCGCGGTGGCGCGGGCACCGCGCTGGTGGGCGATGCGGCTACCGTCGCCGAACGTATTAATGAATACGCCGAACTAGGCATCGACAGTTTTATCTTCTCCGGCTACCCGCACCTTGAGGAAGCCTGGCGAGTCGGCGAACTGCTGTTCCCGCTGCTCGATGTCAACGTCCCGACGATTCCTCAGCCGCAAAACTTGCGCCTGCAGGGCGAAGCGGTGGCGAACGAATTTATCCCGCGTAAAGCGGCGCAAAGTTAGGGAGCGAACTATGGCAGCCTCTTCGCAAAAACTTCTATTACGCCTCACTCCCTGGTTTTTACCGGTGGGCACCGTGCTTATCTGGCAATTGGCGTCATCGGTAGGCTGGCTCTCAACCCGTATTCTCCCCTCTCCGGAGGGGGTACTGAAAGCCTTCTGGACGCTCTCCGCCAGCGGCGAGCTGTGGCAACACCTGGCGATCAGTTCCTGGCGCGCCTTACTCGGCTTCGCCATTGGCGGCTCCATCGGCCTGACGCTCGGACTCATCAGCGGCCTCTCGCGCTGGGGCGAACGCCTGCTGGATACCTCCATCCAGATGCTGCGCAATGTGCCGCATCTGGCGCTAATTCCATTGGTGATTTTGTGGTTTGGTATTGACGAAAGCGCCAAAATATTTCTTGTCGCGCTGGGGACGATGTTTCCGATTTATATCAATACCTGGCACGGTATCCGCAATATCGATCGCGGTCTGGTGGAAATGGCGCGTAGCTATGGCTTATCCGGGTTCGCCCTCTTCCGCCACGTAATCCTCCCCGGCGCCCTGCCCTCGATTATGGTCGGCATTCGCTTCGCTCTCGGATTAATGTGGCTGACGCTTATCGTTGCTGAGACCATCTCGGCTAATGCCGGGATTGGTTATCTGGCGATGAACGCCCGCGAATTTCTGCAAACCGATGTGGTGGTGGTCGCCATTATTCTTTACGCCATTCTCGGCAAGCTCGCCGATTTTAGCGCGCAACTGCTGGAACGCGTCTGGCTGCGCTGGAACCCGGCGTACCGTCTTCAGGAGGCTAACGCATGAATACTGCTCGTCTTAATCCCGGGATCCCGCTGTTACTCAATGGGGTCAGCAAACGCTACGGCGACAATGTCATTCTCAATGAGCTGGATTTACATATTCCTACCGGGCAATTTGTCGCAGTGGTCGGCCGCAGCGGCGGCGGTAAAAGCACCCTGTTGCGCCTGCTGGCCGGGCTGGAAAAACCCAATGGCGGCGAACTGCTGGCTGGCGCGACGCCGCTTGCGCAGATCCAGGAGGATACGCGCATGATGTTCCAGGACGCGCGGTTGCTACCGTGGAAAACGGTTATCGACAACGTTGGACTTGGGCTGAAGGGCCAGTGGCGCGATGCCGCCCGCCAGGCGCTGGCCAGCGTCGGGCTGGAAGAGAGAGCCGATGAGTGGCCGGCGGCCCTCTCCGGCGGGCAAAAACAGCGCGTTGCGCTGGCCCGCGCGCTGATCCATCGCCCGCGTCTGCTGCTGCTGGATGAACCGCTGGGAGCGCTTGACGCCCTCACCCGTCTGGAAATGCAGGAATTGATTGTTTCGCTCTGGCAAGAACACGGCTTTACCGTGTTGCTGGTAACTCATGATGTGAGTGAAGCGGTGGCGATGGCCGACCGGGTGCTGTTAATAGAAGAAAAGAAAATTGGCCTCGATTTGAGCGTGGATATTCCGCGTCCGCGGCGGTTCGGCTCGGCGAAGCTGGCGGAACTGGAAGCACAGGTGCTCGATCGGGTGATGAAGCGCGGCGACAGCGAGCGTGCGCCCCGTTTGTTTAGTCATGGCTAACTAATGTCCCCGGCCCGCGCTTCGCTCGGCCGGGCTACCAAATCGCACAGCGCTGTAGCCCCGGTAAGCGAGAGCGCTACCGGGGATTTTGCGGCCGTTACGCCAGCGCTTTGGTAATCTTCTCGAACAGATCGCCGGAGAGATTCTCCAGCCCTTTCAGCTGTTCCAGCGCCGCACGCATCTTGGCCTGACGTTTCTCATCGTAGCGTTTCAGACGAATCAGCGGCTCAATTAGACGCGACGCCACCTGCGGGTTGCGACTATTGAGCTCGGTCAGCATTTCCACCAGGAACTGGTAACCGCTGCCGTCTTCGGCATGGAACGCCGCCGGGTTGCTACTCGCGAAGGCGCCGATCAGCGAACGTACCCGGTTTGGGTTGCTCATCGTGAATGAACGGTGCTTGAGCAAGCCGCGTACCGTCTCAACCACATTGGCCGCCGGGCTGGTGGACTGCAGAATAAACCACTTGTCCATCACCAGGCCGTCCTGGTGCCACTTATCGTCATACTCCTGCATCAAAGCATCACGGCACGGCAACTCAGCCGCCACCGCCGACGACAGCGCAGCCAACGCGTCGGTCATGTTGTCAGCATGATGATACTGGGCTTGCACCAGCTTATCTGCCAATTCAACATCGCCAAAAGCCAGATAGCGCAGGCAGGTATTGCGCAGGGAACGTTTACCGATATCGGCATGGTCTACGCGATAGCTGTCGAGCTTGTTGGCGTTGTAAACCACCAGCAGCTCATCGGCCAGTTCTTTCGCCAGCGTACGGGTCAGCGCTTCGCGCACCGCCGCGATGGCAATCGGATCGATGATGGCGAACAGTTCTGCGATTTCGTTGGCCGACGGCAGCGTTAAAATTTCCGCCGCCAGCGCCGGATCGATTTTCTCATCGAGCAGGATCGCGCGGAAGGCGTCAGCGACGTGGATCGGCAGCGACAGCGGCTGCCCCTGCTGATGACGGTTAACGTTGAGCTTGATGTAGGTCGCCAGCAGACTCTGCGCGGCATCCCAACGCGAGAAGTCGTTACGCGCGTGGCGCATCAGGAACGTCAGCTGCTGGTCGCTCCACTTATATTCAAGCTTGACCGGCGCGGAGAATTCACACAGCAGCGCCGGTACCGGCTGGAAGTAAACGTTATCAAAGACGAATGTCTGTTCCGCCTGGGTGACATTCAATACGTGATGTACCGGATGACCGCCCTTCTGCAGCGGGATCGCTTTGCCTTCGTTATCGTACAGCTCGATACTGAACGGGATGTGCAGCGGCTGCTTGTCGGCCTGTTCCGCGGTCGGCGGCGTACGCTGGCTGATAGTCAGGGTGTACTGCTCGGTTTCCGGGTTATAGTCGTCATGCACGGTAACGACCGGCGTGCCGGACTGGCTGTACCAGCGACGGAAATGCGACAGATCCACGTTCGAAGCATCTTCCATCGCCTGCACGAAATCATCGCAGGTGGCGGCGCTGCCGTCGTGGCGTTCAAAGTACAACTGCATCCCTTTCTGGAAATTGGCTTCGCCCAACAGGGTGTGCAGCATACGGATCACTTCGGCGCCCTTTTCATAGACCGTCAGGGTGTAGAAGTTGTTCATTTCGATAACCATATCCGGACGGATCGGGTGCGCCATCGGGCTGGCGTCTTCGGCAAACTGCAGCCCACGCATGGTACGCACGTTGTTGATGCGGTTCACCGCGCGCGAGCCGAGGTCGGAACTGAACTCCTGATCGCGGAATACGGTCAGCCCTTCTTTCAGGCTGAGCTGGAACCAGTCGCGACAGGTCACACGGTTGCCGGTCCAGTTATGGAAATATTCGTGACCTATGACGCGCTCGATATCGAGGTAGTCTTTATCGGTCGCGGTATCGGTACGGGCCAGCACGTATTTAGAGTTAAAGACGTTGAGGCCTTTGTTCTCCATCGCGCCCATGTTGAAGAAGTCGACGGCGACGATCATATAGATGTCGAGGTCATATTCGAGACCGAAACGAGTTTCGTCCCACTTCATCGAATTCTTCAGCGAAGTCATCGCCCACGGCGCGCGGTCGAGGTTGCCGCGGTCAACGTACAGTTCAAGGGCGACTTCACGCCCGGAACGGGTGGTGAAGGTGTCACGCAGCACATCGAAATCGCCGGCTACCAGCGCGAACAGGTAACAGGGTTTCGGGAACGGATCCTGCCATTGGATCCAGTGACGGCCATTGTCCAGCTCACCCTGGGCTACGCGGTTACCGTTAGAAAGCAGGTAGGGGTATTTCGCCTTATCGGCGATGATTTTGGTGGTGAAGCGCGCCAGCACATCCGGACGGTCGAGGTACCAGGTAATATGGCGGAAGCCCTCTGCTTCGCACTGGGTACATAGCGCTTCGCCTGACTGATACAGGCCTTCCAGCGCGGTGTTCGCCGCCGGGCTAATTTCATTGACGATAGTCAGGGTGAAATTGTCCGGCAAACCGCCAATCACCAGCTGATTATTTTCTTCTTTATAGTCGTTCCACGGCTGGCCGTTCACCTGTAGTGAAATCAGAGTCAGGTCTTCGCCATCCAGACGCAATGGCACATCAGACGCAGCCGCGTGACGGGAAACCTTACTCTCGGCCGTGACAACGGTTTTCGCGGCATCCAGGTCAAAGGTCAAATCAATATCGCTAATCAGATAATCCGGCGCACGGTAGTCGTGGCGGTATTTGGCTTGGGGCTGTTGTGTCATAAAAAACCTTTAGCGTGTCTGTAAAGTATCGGCTCCAGTCTATTCCTGTTGCGCAGATCGCGCTATGCAGAATCTTCATCTTTTCAACGTTCAACACGAAAATCGCTACATTTTGATAACACATGAGGCACGAAATGCGCTCGACCCGACGCAAAGCTTGTGGTGTGATCCGTGTTCAATATATTAAACTAGGCCTCGCAAATGACCGTCAGCGTTACCGTCGAGCCATCGCAGCAGGACAGCACCGGGTATTAAAGGTATACTCCGCCTCCTTTTTTCTGCTTTGGTTTGAATGGAACGCCCCAGTGAGAGGATGCTACTGCGCACCATGACACAATTCACTTCTCCTGTACTGCACTCGCTGCTTGATACGGATGCCTATAAGCTGCATATGCAGCAGGCCGTCTTCCACCGCTACTACGATGTGGAGGTAGCGGCAGAGTTCCGCTGCCGCGGAGACGATCTGCTCGGCATCTATGCCGAAGCGATTCGCGAGCAGGTCGAAACCATGCGCGACCTGAAGCTGCAGGACGATGAGTATCGCTGGCTGTCCACCCTGCCGTTCTTCTCGCAGGACTATCTCGACTGGCTACGCGACTTCCGTTACGACCCAAGCCAGGTCACCGTTATCAACGATCATGGCAAGCTGAATATTCGCCTCGCCGGGCCGTGGCGCGAAGTGATCATGTGGGAAGTGCCGCTGCTGGCGGTCATCAGCGAACTGGTGCACCACTACCGTTCGCCGGAAATCGGCGTCGATCTGGCGCTGGAGACGCTCGAACATAAGCTTGCCGACTTCGCCGACATGACCGCCGACATCGATATGTCGGCATTCCGCCTGATGGATTTCGGCACCCGCCGCCGCTTCTCCCGTGAAGTACAGCAGGCTATCGTGCAGCGCTTGCAGCAGGAGCCGTGGTTTGTCGGCACCAGCAATTACGATCTGGCCCGCCGACTCAATTTAACCCCGATGGGCACCCAGGCGCACGAATGGTTCCAGGCCCACCAGCAGATCAGTCCAAACCTGGCCAGCAGCCAGCGCGCGGCGCTCGCCGCCTGGCTGGCGGAATATCCGGATCGGCTGGGTATTGCTCTGACCGACTGCATCACCATGGACGCTTTCCTGCGTGATTTCGGTCCTGAATTCGCCACCCGCTATCAGGGACTGCGCCATGATTCCGGGGATCCGCTGGAGTGGGGCGAGAAAGCAATCGCCCATTATCAGAAATTGGGTATCAACCCGATGAGTAAAGTGCTGGTGTTCTCCGATAACCTCGACCTCGGCAAAGCGGTCGATCTGTATCGCCACTTCTCCTCGCGGGTGAAGCTCAGCTTCGGTATCGGCACCCGGTTAACCTGCGACATCCCACAGGTGAAACCGCTAAATATCGTGATAAAACTAGTAGAATGTAACGGCAAGCCGGTGGCGAAACTCTCCGACAGCCCGGGTAAAACTATCTGCCACGATAAGGCGTTCGTCCGCGCCCTGCGCGAGGCGTTTGACCTGCCGCCGATTAAAAAGGCGAGTTAATTTCAACAAGGAGCCTGGCAGGCTCCTTTTTCTTTATTAATTATTATCAAATTATCCCTTTATGATGCGAATTCTGCTTGTCTGATGGAAGATGACAGGTAACATAGATATCCCCCCGTTGAAGGGGAAGAGACTTTTTTATTGGACTATATAGAGAGAATATTATGAGCGTTGTGCCTGTAGCCGACGTACTCCAGGGCCGCGTTGCCGTTGACAGCGAAGTCACCGTGCGCGGATGGGTGCGTACCCGCCGAGATTCTAAAGCTGGCTTTTCTTTCCTCGCCGTCTATGACGGTTCCTGCTTTGATCCTGTACAGGCCGTTATTAATAATTCTCTGCCCAATTACAATCAGGAAGTATTACGCCTGACCACCGGCTGCTCGGTTATCGTCACCGGCAAAGTCGTGGCCTCCCAGGGTCAGGGCCAGAGCTTTGAAATCCAGGCCTCCAGCGTGGAAGTCACCGGCTGGGTTGAAGATCCGGACACTTACCCGATGGCGGCGAAACGCCACAGCATCGAGTATCTGCGTGAAGTGGCGCACCTGCGTCCGCGCACCAACCTGATTGGCGCGGTAGCGCGCGTACGTCACACCCTGGCGCAGGCGCTGCACCGTTTCTTCGACGAACAGGGTTTCTTCTGGGTATCCACCCCGCTTATCACCGCTTCCGATACCGAAGGCGCCGGTGAAATGTTCCGCGTATCAACGCTGGATCTGGAAAACCTGCCGCGTAACGACCAGGGTAAAGTCGATTTCGATAAAGACTTCTTCGGTAAAGAGTCGTTCCTGACCGTTTCCGGTCAGTTGAACGGTGAGACCTATGCCTGCGCACTGTCCAAAATCTATACTTTCGGCCCAACCTTCCGCGCCGAAAACTCCAACACCAGCCGCCACCTGGCGGAGTTCTGGATGCTGGAGCCAGAAGTTGCCTTCGCGAGCCTCAACGATGTTGCCGGTCTGGCGGAAGCCATGCTGAAGTACGTCTTCAAGGCGGTACTGGAAGAGCGTGCGGATGACATGAAGTTCTTTGCCGAGCGCGTAGATAAGGACGCCATCGACCGTCTGCAGCGTTTTGTCTCTGCTGATTTCGCCCAGGTTGATTACACCGACGCCGTCACTATCCTGGAAAACTGCGGCAAGCAGTTTGAAAACCCGGTGTACTGGGGCGTGGATCTCTCCTCCGAGCATGAGCGTTATCTGGCCGAAGAGCACTTCAAAGCGCCGGTGGTCGTGAAAAACTATCCGAAAGACATTAAGGCGTTCTACATGCGCCTTAACGAAGACGGTAAAACCGTCGCCGCAATGGACGTTCTGGCGCCGGGCATCGGCGAAATCATCGGCGGCTCCCAGCGTGAAGAGCGTCTCGACGTGCTGGACGCGCGTATGGCCGAAATGGGTCTGAATAAAGAAGACTACTGGTGGTATCGTGATCTGCGCCGTTACGGCACCGTACCGCATTCCGGCTTCGGTCTGGGCTTCGAGCGTCTTATCGCCTACGTAACCGGCGTACAGAACGTTCGCGACGTGATTCCTTTCCCACGTACGCCACGTAACGCCACATTCTAATCGCGTTTCGTAAAAACACTGACAAGGTCGGCGCAAGCCGACCTTTTTTTATGTCAATTTTCGTGAACGAATTTCAACAAACTTAAACATCAACCTTCACATTTCGTAATTATGTTACTCACTATTTCCTTACCCTTAGTACGTAGATTTCGCACCTTATGTTAAGACACAAGTGAATACGCTGATTGAATTGGCTATTTTTTAATCATTCTGCGCACGTTATGCAAAAATAGCGCCTGAGCGAAAATGGGACGTAATTGAGTCAAAAAATAATCAAATCTGGCTTTAGCGAAAATATTCATAACTAATTCATATAGATATATATGAGAAGGTGACAATCTTCGCAAAGTGGAACGGAATTTTGATTGAGTTCACAAAGTTCCTAAAAATACATATTTAGTTACATGTTTTTTCTTTTTGTAACCAATTTACGATATTGGTAGCATTTTCCGGCTAGCGAAACGGCACCACCGATGGAAAGATGCCTTCAGACACCAAACTATCTTCAATAGTTCTGTAAATTTTCATTGACGGAATTTATTGCTGGCGGTGGCAAGTGTCATATAAAAAATATTAATGAGGGTAATAAATAATGATGAAGCGCAATATTCTGGCAGTGGTGATCCCTGCCCTGCTGGTAGCCGGTGCGGCCAACGCTGCGGAAATCTATAACAAAAATGGTAACAAACTGGATTTCTACGGAAAAATGGTTGGCGAACATGTCTGGACCACCAATGGTGACACCAGCAGCGACGACACCACCTATGCCCGTATCGGCCTGAAAGGCGAAACCCAGATCAACGACCAGTTGATCGGTTACGGCCAGTGGGAATACAACATGGATGCGTCCAACGTTGAAGGTTCCCAGACCACCAAAACCCGTCTGGCCTTCGCCGGTCTGAAAGCGGGCGAATATGGTTCATTCGATTACGGCCGTAACTACGGCGCCATCTACGACGTCGAATCCGCAACCGATATGCTGGTTGAGTGGGGCGGCGACGGCTGGAACTACACTGATAACTACATGACCGGCCGTACCAACGGCGTGGCCACCTACCGTAACTCAGACTTCTTCGGTCTGGTGGACGGCCTGAGCTTCGCGCTTCAGTATCAGGGCAAAAACGATCACGACCGCGTTATTCGTAAACAGAATGGCGACGGTTTCAGCACCGCGGCAACCTACGCGTTTGATAACGGTATCGCGCTGTCCGCAGGTTATGCTAACTCCAACCGCAGCGCCGACCAGAAGCGTGACGGTAACGGTAACAAAGCTGAAGCATGGGCAACCTCTGCTAAGTACGATGCTAACAACATCTACGCCGCTGTCATGTACTCCCAGACTTACAACATGACGCCGGAAGAAGATAACTACTTCGCGGGCAAAACTCAGAACTTCGAAGCCGTGGTTCAGTATCAGTTCGATTTCGGTCTGCGTCCGTCCCTCGGCTACGTGCAGACAAAAGGTAAAAACCTGCAGGCTCGCGGCGGCTTCGGCGGCGGCGATGCTGACCTGGTTAAATACATTGAACTGGGTACCTGGTACTACTTCAACAAAAACATGAACGTGTACGCGGCGTACAAGTTCAACCAGCTGGACGACAATTCCTATACTCGTGAAGCTGGCGTCGCCACCGACGACCAGGCTGCGGTTGGTATCGTTTACCAGTTCTAATCTGTAGTACACCCCTTCGTGATATGCCTAAAAAGCAGGACTTCGGTCCTGCTTTTCTGCGTTACTAAGACGAAGATCGTAACTTGCAAAAACCTTCTCGCTTTTTGTCGCAAACGGTTGGCAATTTGTAAATCTACCGTTACCCTGATAGCGGATTTCCCTCAGTAATCACAATGGAACCTCGTCATGTTTGAGAACATTACAGCCGCCCCTGCCGACCCTATTCTGGGCCTGGCCGATCTGTTTCGTGCCGATGACCGCCCAGGCAAAATTAACCTCGGAATTGGTGTTTACAAAGATGAGACAGGTAAAACACCTGTTCTGACCAGCGTAAAAAAAGCCGAGCAATATCTGCTGGAAAATGAAACCACCAAAAACTACCTCGGTATTGATGGTATTCCGGAGTTTGGTCGCTGCACTCAGGAGCTGCTGTTCGGTAAAGGAAGCGCAATTATCAGCGATAAGCGCGCCCGTACCGCCCAAACCCCAGGCGGCACCGGCGGCCTGCGCGTAGCGGCTGATTTCCTTGCCAAAAACACCGACGTTAAACGGGTATGGGTAAGCAACCCAAGCTGGCCGAACCATAAAAGCGTTTTCGGCGCAGCCGGGCTGGAAGTGCGTGAATACGCTTACTACGATGCCGCTAACCACCAGCTTGATTTCGACGGTCTGCTGGCCAGCCTGAACGAAGCGCAGGCGGGCGACGTTGTGCTGTTCCACGGCTGCTGCCACAACCCAACCGGTATCGATCCGACGCTGGAGCAGTGGCAGCAGCTGGCGCAAATGTCCGCCGAAAAAGGCTGGCTGCCGCTGTTTGACTTCGCCTACCAGGGCTTCGCCCGCGGTCTGGAAGAAGACGCTGAAGGCCTGCGTGCGTTTGCCGCGCTGCATAAAGAGCTACTGGTCGCCAGCTCTTACTCGAAAAACTTCGGCCTGTATAACGAGCGCGTTGGCGCCTGTACGCTGGTTGCCGCCGATCAGGACACCGTCGATCGCGCGTTCAGCCAGATGAAAGCGGTTATCCGCGCCAACTACTCAAACCCGCCGGCGCACGGCGCCTCGGTGGTGGCGACGATTCTCAGCAACGACGCGCTGCGCGCCATCTGGGAACAAGAACTCACCGATATGCGCCAGCGTATTCAGCGCATGCGCTTACTGTTTGTGAATACTCTGCAGGAAAAAGGCGCCAGCCGCGACTTTACCTTCATCACCAAACAGAATGGGATGTTCTCGTTTAGCGGCCTGACCAAAGAGCAGGTACTGCGTCTGCGTGAAGAGTTCGCTATTTATGCGGTCGCGTCCGGGCGTATCAACGTTGCCGGCATGACGCCTGATAATATGGCGCCGCTGTGCGAAGCCATCGTCGCGGTGCTGTAATTCTCAGCCCTGACGCATAAGAAAAAGGCCGCAAACGCGGCCTTTTTTACTTCCTTGAGGTCAGGCATTACCAGACCGGCATTTCATCCTGCAGGAACGGATTATGCAGGCGCTCATATCCCAGCGTCGATAACGGGCCATGACCGGGGATAAACGTCACGTCGTCGCCCAACGGCAGCAGTTTACGTTTAATCGCATCAATCAGTTGTCCATGGTCGCCGCGCGGGAAGTCGCTGCGCCCTACTCCGCCTTTGAAAATCACATCGCCGGAAATCAGCA
Source organism: Klebsiella sp. 141240 (assembly GCF_050600805.1). NCBI lineage: Bacteria > Pseudomonadati > Pseudomonadota > Gammaproteobacteria > Enterobacterales > Enterobacteriaceae > Klebsiella > Klebsiella sp. 141240. The sequence continues at coordinate 36,558 of NZ_JAQIRK010000020.1, forward strand.
GACGAGAGGCATCGTCAAAGAAAACCACGTGCCCCGGCGTATGGCCAGGACAGTGCAATACCTGCAAAGCGATATTGCCGACGGTCACCACATCGCCTTCATTCAGCCAGCGGTCCGGTTGCAACGGCTGACACTCATCCAGCCCGAACATGCGGCTTTGCGCCGGCAATCCTTCCAGCCAGAACTCATCTTCTTTTTCCGGTCCAATAATTGGCACACCGTAATGTTGCGCCAGCTCGGCTGCCGCGCCGACGTGATCCAGGTGACCATGCGTCAACAGGATCTGCATCAGGCTGACGCCTGCCGCCGCCACTTCTTCCTTGATGCGCTCGGCATCGCCGCCAGGATCGACCAGAGCGGCAAGCCGGGTTTGTTCACACCAAATTAAAGAACAGTTTTGGGCGAACGCCGTGACCGGAATAATACGATAGTTCATGATGCTCCTTTCGTTACCAGTGCCGTACCGGACCGGTATCAATATGCACAAAGTTGCTACGTGGGTAGTATCCTACACCACCTGAGCGCATAGATAACGCCGCTTTGCGAATATTGCTTAAGGCAACGCCTTCAATGTGGAAATCCATCGCCTGGCCTTTGGTGTGATAGCTGTGTTTCGCTACACCACGGCTTCGTGCGCGAAGTTCATCGTTGGTATCGACGGAGCGATAACCGGAGATGAGCTGGACAGGCTTATTGGTGCCGAGTAGTCCCTGCAGGCGGTAAAGCTGATCGAACAATCCTGGGTCAATAGACTTAATTTTGTTCGCGCGGAAATCACGGAAAAAGTGGTTAAGTCTTGCTAATTCATCCTGAATATAGCCTCTACCATCGAAAAACTCCGCCTTGAGTGATTCACCGGTGTGCAGGTTATTCAGCGTCAAAATACGCGGTCGGGGGGTCGAGAGGGTGGCAAATGCCGGCGCAGGGAGAATGGCGGCAGCACCGAGGGCAGCGCCACCCAACGCCAGCAATCTGCGGCGATTAGCGTCAAATTTGTCCATGATAATCAGGTCTACAGGTAAATGAATCGTAATATACTTTTCCGCTAAAACATTTTTGGCTGGGTCGTATTGACCGCCGCAATACATTTTTGCGGATTATATGTATATGCACTTCTGGCGCACGAAAGGCACCTTACCGGGCATTATTGCCAACGTCAAGGCAGCCTCACCCCAGGAAATACGGGCCTTGTAGACGACCATGGCCCGATTTCGTTCAGTGCTAGGACAACATTTTTCGCAGAACTACTTCATTTACCTGATTAATTGTTCCGCTTTTGGCAGAATTTGTGCGCTGGATCGCGCGGTGAGATCGTAATTGTAAATATCTGTTCGATATTGTGTACGTCCATCAGCGCCAACAAAGGCGGTCAAATAATATAAATTAACCGGAATATTTTGCCGAATATTGACGTAGCGCGTATCCCCCTGCTTCAGCGCGTCGGAAATGCGTGAATCATTCCAGCCCGCATCCTGCAAAAGCATATTCGCCAGTTCAGAGGCTTTATTGACGCGAACGCAGCCCGAGCTCAACGCGCGAACATCTTTCTGGAACAGATTGTGGTTCGGCGTATCGTGGAGATAAATAGCATCCGAGCTTGGCATATTGAACTTATAACGTCCCAGCGAGTTGCGCGCGCCCGGCGCCTGCTGGAAACGGAACGGTAGATTCTTCTCGGTGATGGTAGACCAATCGACGCCATACGGATCGATAGCTTCTTTGCTGTTCCAGCCGCGCATCAACGTATAACCATGCTGTTCCAGATAGCCTGGATTGTTGCGTACCTTCGGCAGAATATCTTTGCGCGCCAGCGTCGGCGGCACGTTCCACGGCGGGTTGACTACCACGTTGTTCAACGCGCTGCTCATCATCGGCGTTTTACGATCCGGACGACCGACAATGACTCTCGATGCCAGCACCTGACTGCCGTCCTGGTAATAGACCAGCGAGAACGCCGGAATATTGACCATGATGCCGGTGGACAATTTACTCGGTAACAAACGCAGACGCTGGATATTCAGCGCCAGTACGCCGGCACGCTGCGCCGAAGAGACGTTCAGCCAGTCGCGGGTGGACTGGCCGATGACGCCATCAGCGCCCAGCCCTTGCCAGGCCTGAAAGCGCTTCACGCCTTCTACCAGTTGGCGATCGTAAACGCCGCGCGCGGCAGGTTTTGCTTTCGATTTCGGTTTCGCCGATGGGCTTACCACATCGCCCGGTAGGGCGATTTTCGCCGAATCATCCAGCATGCCGGTACGCTGCAGAATTTCACGCAGGGCGCCAATATCGTTGCTCCACTCGCCCGGACGCAGCGAGGCATTACTGGTCAGCTGCGGCCACGGACGGTTATCCGCCACCAGCGTCAGCAGCGCCTGATGCATTGCTTCATATTGTGAATGTTGTGGCGCCAGTCCGGCAATAAACTGCGGTAGCGAACCGTTATCCAGCGCCAGCTGCCACTGGTTAATCACCGACAGCGGCGGCGTCGCCATTTTGTACGGCGTTGAGCCATACAGCCAACGGTTCCCCTGCATCGGAATACCGCTAATAAAATGCAGATATCCCATCATGGCGTCGGAGAGTACGACATCGCGAGCCATGCCGCTGATGGACGGGTCCGTGAGTAAGCTTACCCATGTGGTGAACTGCGGCTGGAAGCCGGCGATAGCGACCTCTGCCAGCTGCTGCTGGAAGGCCTGTACCGCATCGCGGTTCTCCCACATGGGTTTCATGTCGCGGGCGGCGTACAGCGCCACCAGCGGGTTGATATAAACCGGGTGATAACCCGACGGCAGCATGGCCTCGATTTCAGCGCGGCTTTTCGCCACCGCATCCGCCGCCAGCGGCTGCTCGCCGGCCATTTGCGCGACCGCAGCGGACTGACCATCGTTTTGTACCAATGCCGACGAAAGATCGCCCACCGTCGCGGAGCTGTCGGTGGGTATAATTTCAGGCTCTGCGGCCTGAACATTAAACAGCGGAGCAAATGCAAAAGCCAGGCTCAAGCTGAGCACCGACAATTGTCGACCATACCGTTTCTTTAGCAACATCCCTTGCCCCCTGTTAACACATTGCTGCCCGCCTAATGGGGCTTATTCTCAGTATATAAAGGCGAAAACGCTTTTGCCTTACCAAATGTAAAGAAGTTTAAAGGCTATACCCTGTTAGCGTACTGTACAGAAAAACAAAAAGGGCGACAAATTGTCACCCTTTTTCCTATTAATCGACGCCCTTTCAGGAGGCGTCAGCGGTTCCAGGCAGCGCTTCCGGCACCGGCGCGGCAAAACCGCGCAGACCGACAACGTGTACGTGTTCGTGATTATTGAACACTTTACGCACCAGTTTATAGGTGGTGCCTTTTTCCGGACTGATATTTTCCGGGGCCGCGATAATCAGCTGCATCTCCAGACGTTCACACAGTTCGAACAGCGTAGCGATAGAGCGGGCATCAAGACGCGCTGCTTCATCGAGGAACAGCAGACGGCAAGGCGAGATATCCTTCCCGCGCAGACGACGGGATTCATCTTCCCAGCTCTGCACCACCATCACCAGAATCGACATCCCGGTACCGATCGCTTCACCGGTCGACAGCGCGCCGGACTCCGCACGCAGCCAGCCGTCTGAACCACGGTTAACTTCCACTTCCATTTCCAGATAGTTGCGGTAGTCGAGCAGTTCCTCGCCGATGGTTTGCGGCGTACGTTGCCCCATATCAATCTGCGGGTTCAGGCGTTGATACAGTTTGGCCAGCGCTTCCGAGAAGGTCAGGCGATTGCTGTTAAACAGATCCTGATGCTGCTCATGCTGTTCAGACAGTACATCAAGCAGCGTCGAGTGGGTCTCGCGCACGTTGACGTTCAGACGCACGCTGTTGACCTGACCGAACGATACGCTCTGCAGCCCCTGGTTGAGCATGCGAATACGGTTCTGTTCACGCTGGATGGTCTTGCGAATGATATTCGCCACGCTGCGGGAGCTGATCGCCAGCTTCTGTTCACGGTTGGTCAGCTCTTCGGTCAGACGGCTGAGTTCGATTTCCATCTGCTCGATCGCTTCTACCGGATCATCGGTGCGAATAATATCCTGGCGGATTCGCTCGCGCAGATGCTGATAAACGGCAACGAAGAACTGAATTTTGCGCTCCGGACGTTTCGGATCTTCCGAAATACGCAGGACGTCGCGCAGGTGTTCGTTATCGGCGACCGCCAGACGCAGCGCGCCCAGCGCCTTATCCGACATCGAACGCAGTTCGTCGGCGGAGAGATAGGCCAGCTCGCGGCGGTGAAGACGACGTTCCACGCCGTTGTCTTTCACCAGACGCATCACCGCGCACCATCCCGCTTTAGCGCTCACTACCTGCTCGCGCATTTCGCAGTAATCGCGCTCCAGCTTGCGCAGTTTGCGGGTCAGATTGTCCATCTCCGCTTCGCAGAAGGTCAACGCTTTCTCCAGCTGATTACGGCGGGAGCGGTTGTTGCTCAGCTGCATATGCAGTTCATCACGACGCGCACGCGCACGCTCTTCCGCGCCGGCATCGGCGCGCACGCCGATATCCTGCAGCTCTTTATACAGATCGTTGAGCAGCTCTTTCTTGGTGTCATACGAGCTTTTCAGCGACGCCAGCACCTGGTTGTACTGGTTCAACTGCGCAACGTGGCTACGCATTGCTTCGCGAGCGCGGCTACGCTCGGATTCTGCTTGTTGCAGGCGCTGGCGCAGCTTCTCGTTGAGATCGCTATTGCCGCTGAGCATCTCCGCCGAGTCAGAATAGCTGAAGTGGGCGCGGCGCTGCACGACTTCCGCCAGCGCGAAAGCCTGCTGGCGCGCATCGCGCTGGATTTGCTGCGAATAGGCGTAATCTTCTTTCAGCTGCTCGAACTGCTCCGGGTCGCTCTGCAGTACCGAGACGATCGGTTCCAGTTTCGCCAGCTGATTGCCATACTGCTGGATAAAGCGCGCCGCTTCCTGCGCTTCGTCCAGACGCTCCTGGATTTCATCTACGCGATCGGCCAGCGTCTCATCGGCCAGCAGATTCAGGCGCGGCAGCAGGCGGTTAAGCGCCGACACGCCCTCTTTCGCCTGCTCGTACTGGACGCGGTTCTGTTGGTTATCGCTTTCATGCGCATTCAGCGCGCGCTCGAGTTCGCCGCGGCGGCTGTTGAGTTTGCGGATCTCTTCTTCCGGGTCGTCATCAAAGGCAACCGCCAGATGGCTACCGATGAAGCGGCTGAAGGCCTGATGCAGGCGCTGCGTTTTCTGCACGTCAAACGACAGCGTAGCAAAACGCTCGGAGAGGCTTTCGCGCTCTGCGTGCAGCGTTTCGATGCGGTTTTCACGCGCGGCGCGGCCAAACAGCGGCAGCGTCGGGAAGCGCGAATAGCGCCACTGGCGGTCGGCAATTTTCACTACCACCGCTTTTTCCAGCTCATCGACGCTGAAAACGCTGTCATCGAAGGACTGCGGATCGCCTTCGATCAGATACAGGTCTTCCGGGCAATCTTCCAGCCCTTCGAGCTGCTCCGCCACCTGTGACAGATCCGGAACCACGATCGCATGGCGCGATGGGCCATAAAGCGCGGAGAAGTACGGGGCATCTTCGAGGCTAACGTCGTCGTAGATTTCCGACAACAGCACGCCGCCAAAGCGCTCTGCCAGCGCGTTCAGACGAGGGTCTTCAGAACCGCCCGGCTGGCTGAGACGCTCGATTTCTTCGTCGATGGCGCGCTTGCGGGCGCCGACTTCATCACGCTCAACAATTGCTTCGCGCTCGCGCTCCAGCAGTTGCTGCAGGTACTCGGTGACATCCTGGCTTGATTCAAACTGCTCGCCGCTCTGCTCGCACAGCTGGTTGAGGCTGTTTTGCGCCGCCAGCCAAATCGGCGCCCGGCGCATCAGCGTCTGGGTACGCGACTGCAGCTGTTCCAGCTCCTGACGCAGAGCCATGCGCTGTTCCTGAGCGTTAGAAACGCTATCGGCTAACGAAGCGATGCGCGCTTCCAGCTCCTGATGCAGCGTTTCCAAATCGTCGATATCGTAGCGTTTGCCCTGGCGCTTACAGAACTCGGCCAGCTGGCGCTCGGCGTCCTGTTGTTCACGCAGACGCTGTTCCAGCTCGTTGAGACGGCTACGCAGCCCATGAGCCTGCTCCGCCAGGTGGCGCTGGTTGACGCCGTCGCGTAATAATTCACGCGCCACATCCCAGGCTTCATTACGCGCCAGCGGACCGTTGATCGCCGCAACCAGCTGATACGCTTGTTCAAACTGGCTGTGCGCGGTTTGCGCCACGCTCATTTTCTGTTCCAGCGACAGCATTTTTTCCGTCGCTTCCAGCTCTTTCGCCTGGAAAGTTTCCAGCCATTCGTCGGCGCTGTCGGCGGTTAAATCCGGCAGGTGACACAGCGCACGCGCGCGTTCCAGCGCCTGTAGCGCCTGATTGTACTGAATGGCGCGAGTCTGCTGCACGTCGAGCGCCTGCTGGTAATCGGCGAGCTGGCTTTTCAGCTCATCCACTTCCAGTTCGGCGGCCTCGGCGCGGGCTTCGTTTTCTTCCTGCTGGTCGGCGGCTTCCGCCACCACTTCATTTTGCTCCTCCAGACGAATCTGCAGTTCGTCGAGATCCGCCTCGTAGCGCTCGATTTTTTCTTGCTGACGCAGGGCGGTTTGTACCAGGTTCAGGTGATCGCTGGCGGCCTGATAATCAGCTTCCAGATCGCCTTCTGCGCCGTTGTGTTCCTGCAGCTCGCGCGCCATATCGACATGTTTGTACTGCTCTGCCGCCAGCTGCGAACGCGAGGTAAAGAGCTCGCGACGGTACTCCAGCGCTTTATCCAGATGGATTCGCCGCTCGTTGGCGTGGCGCATGTAGTCCGCCGCCACGTAGTTGGTGGCTTCGCTGATAAGGTGCTTAAACAGATCGCGATCGGACTGAGTAACGCGAATCGCTTCCAGGGTCATACGGTTTTCACGCAGCGCCGCTTCCATATCCTGGAACGCCTTACGCACGCCGCTGTTCTCCGGCAGCAGGTAATCGCGCAGGGAGCGGGTAATGGTGCTGGAGATCCCGCCGTACAGCGAGGCCTCAATCAGGCGGTAGTATTTGCTACGATCGGATGCTGAACGCAGACGACGCGCTACCACGCCCAAATCAAACATCAGCGAGTGATATTCGGTAATCGAGTTAAACTGTTTGAATTGCACCCCTTCCATGGCGTCGAGCTTGTCTTTCAGCTCGTTGAGGCTCACGACGCGCGCCTGGCGCTCGTTGAGCGTTTCGGTCAACAGTTGGGTCGGCTGGATCGAAGTTGGCAATCCCTGGATGGCAAATGGCTTAATATCGACTTTACGATCGCGCCCGGCAACCTGCTGCAGACGTACCCCGACGACCACGCGCTGGTGGCGTGAGTTGATCACATCGAGCACCGAGTAACAGACCCCAGCGCGCAGTTTACCGTGCAGGCCTTTATCGCGCGAACCGCTGGTGGCGCCCGCTTCGGTGGTGTTACGGAAGTGCAGCAGGGTTAAATCCGGGATCAGCGCCGTGACGAAAGCCGCCATGGTGGTGGATTTACCTGCGCCGTTGCCCCCGGAAAGGGTGGTTACCAGCTCATCAAGATCGAAGGTCCGGGCAAAAAAACCGTTCCAGTTAACCAGCGTCAGCGAGCGAAACTTACCGCGTTCAATCATTATTCTTCCTCCCCGCTATCCGGCTGATTCTCTTCATTCTCATCATTGAGCTGCAGGTGATTCTCCAGCGCCATCGCTTCACCGTCGCGGATCATGCGCAGCTGCGCTTCGCGCGGATCGTCGCCAACGCGCACGTCAGCGCCAAAGCGGAACACCGATTCGGTGATGCGGAATTTACTGCTGTCGTGGCCCATAAACCACACCATGCCGAGGCGGCGCAGGCGGTTGAGGGACGCGCGCATTTTTTCCTGCAGCTTCTGGCGGTCGAGGTCGGAACCGGTGGAACGGTTGTTCACCAGCTTCAGTAATTTACTTTCGTCCGCCAGCGTCAGCAGCTCATCGTAGAGCTCCTGCTGGGTGAAGATGCCTTCATTAGCCAGACGTTCGGGGCTGAGATAGAGGTAGCAAAGAATTTTGCCGACCATCATATCCAGCTCTGACAATACCGAGCGCGGGATCAAGGTCGTGGAGCGCGGGCGCAGGTAGAAGAACCCCTCCGGCGCGCGGATCAGCTCAACGTTGTAGCGAGCGTAAAACTCTTCCAGGTAATCCTGAAAATCCATCAAAAATGCGTGATTATCCAGCTCATCGAGGCCAATGTGACGGCCTGCGCGCAGGGCGCTATCCAGCGCCGGAAATAACGGATTGGCCAACGCCTGCGCCAGCTTAGCTGGCATCACTTGTTCAATATTTGTCAATGACATGCGCCTGTACCTTGGCTCCGTAATCATTAATCGGCTGCCATTTTGCCGGCAGTCCGGTGAAATCTGCCTGGGCGACGCCCAGCTGTACCGCCTGGTCAACGACGATTCGCGCGACGTCAAAGTGACGCGCGCGCGGATACTGCGCCAGGAACTCTCGCGCCACCAGGCCGAGATCCAGCGGCATACCCTTCTCTTTGTAAACCACCAGCTGCGCTTCAATCAGCGCGGCCAGCTGCTCGCGAATTTCGTTGAACTCTTCGAATTCGAGGTCTGCCGGCAGCTCGCCGGTGACTTCTTCATCGCGCAGCGCCATCTCTTCATCGCGCATATCCAGCAAACGGTCGGCGCTAGCGTAGGTCAGTGCCCACGGAGCATCGAAGTAGGTTTGCACCGACTGACGCAAACGCTGGGCGAAAACGCGGTTTTTATCCATATCGATGGCGGTACGGATAAATTTATGTACGTGACGATCGTAACCGATCCACAGGTCAATAGCCTGTTGGCCCCAGCTGACGATACGGTCGAGCTTGCTTTGCAGGTCGAACACCAGACGGTCGACAAAATGCAGATCGTCGCGCGCGAAGGTGGCGTCCTGGATACGCAGCAGGTTGGCCTGCAGCTTGTCGCCCGCCGCATCCAGGGTATCCTGCAATTCGCGCAGGGTGCCGGAGGTTTCGGACAGCAGCAGTTCACAGCTGGAAATCGCCGCGCGCCAGTCTTTGTTCAGCAACTGGGCGATATCATCTTTCACCTGCTGCTGCTGCTCATCCATGATGCGTTGAGTCAGATCGATACTATCGAAGATTTCCGCCACCGAATATTTCAGCGGCGCAAAAACGTTGCGATGCCAGTGGAATTCATCGCCGCCCTCATCCGCGGAATCTGCAGCCCGCTTCAGTTCGCCGGCCACAATCGACAGCTGCATCGACAAACGCAGGGTAGAAAATTCGCGCTGGCGAATGTAGTAGTCGGTAATGCCGATACCTAACGGCGTCAGGCGGTAGATCGCATTCCCTTCCGTTATTTCGCTGGTAAAGCGGTTCAGCAGACGCTGGCGCACCATATCGTTGATGGCGTTATTGGCGCGCTGGCTGATGGTTTCGCTGGTCTGCTCAAACGCATCACTAACGTGGCGGAACGCGTCCACCAGTTCTCCCTCGGTCATTTCCCCTTCCAGCCGCTCGCCGTTCAGCGTGGCGACAGCCAGCAGAAAAGAGAGTCTGTCGACCGGCAGCGAGATGGAAAAATCATTTTTCCTGGCCCAGGCAACCAGTTCGGGGACTGTCTGGGAAAATTCACTCATAGTTTATCCTTGCATCTGCGGCTGTGCGCCTGGATCTTTCTTAAGCGCGGTGACATGAATATAGCGGCCCAGGCTGATATACGGCTCCTGGCGACAGTAGCGCGTTTCCAGCTCCAGCAGCGCCGCAAAGCTGTCATGCTGTTTACGTTTCTCACGCAGATAATCATGAAACACCCGCACGCCGGTTTTACCGGTTATCTGCCAACCGAGATCTTCCAGCCAACCGTAAACCTGCTGCGGATCGCGCGGATAATCCGGCGATAGCGTGCGTTTTTTCTTTTTCGGCATGCCAATTTGCACGTAGTCGAAGTTTCCGGCGACCATATTGTGCATCAGCAGGCCGTTAGCATTGTAGAACATTAACGACAGCGCGCCGCCCGGACGCAATACCGACCACAGCGTGCGCAACATTTCCTGCGGTTCCGCGACCCACTCAAGCACCGCATGAAACAGTATCAGATCGACGGGGCTTTCCAAATGCTGAGCAATATCCTGCGCCGCGCATTGTACAAAATGCATGTTGTCGATCACACCTTTATCGCGGGCCGCCTGCTGAGCGCGAGCCACCATTTCGGCGGAAAGATCGCATAGCGTGACGTGGTGGCCTAATTCCGCGACGCGGATCGCCGTTTGCCCTTCGCCGCCGCCGGCATCCAGCACCCGCAACGGCCCAGGCCCCATCTGCGTTAGCAGCGGTTCCAGATCCTGCCAAAGGATCGCCTGGCGCAGTTGGCCCTTGGTGGTGCCATAAATATTGCGCGAAAACTTTTCAGCGATGTCATCAAAATTGCGATCCTGCACGGACGACTCCACAAGCCAACACAAAACCGCTATTTTGTCATACCCACGGCGATAATGAAGCGATCTGTTATAAGATCCACGCAGAACTTTGCTTATATGGTTAAAAAAGGAACCATTTGGGATGCTTTTCACACTGAAAAAGGTATTGGGCGGCATGATGCTGCCGCTTCCTCTGCTGTTATTGCTGATGGCGATCGGCATCATCCTGCTATGGCGCAGCCGTTTTCAGAAAACCGGCAAAGCGCTGGTTACTCTGAGCTGGCTGTTGCTGGCGCTATTAAGCCTGCAGCCGGTGGCTGACGGGTTGTTAAAACCGATCGAGAAAAGCTACCCGACCTGGCGCGGCGGCAAATCCGTTGAGTATATTGTGGTGCTGGGCGGCGGTTATACCTGGAATCCACAGTGGGCGCCAAGCTCGAACCTGATCAACAACAGTCTGCCGCGGCTGGCTGAGGGGATACGCCTGTGGCGGGAAAACCCAGGCGCGAAAATGATCTTTACCGGCGCGGCGGCTAAAACCAACCCGGTTAGTACCGCCGAGGCGGGGGCGCGCGTCGCCGAAAGCCTCGGCGTACCGCGTAGCGCGATTATCGTCCTTGACCGACCAAAAGATACCGAACAGGAAGCGGCTGAAGTCAAAAAAGCCATCGGCGCGGCGCCATTCCTGCTGGTGACGTCCGCCTCGCACCTGCCGCGAGCGATGATATTTTTCCGCCATGCCGGACTGAATCCGTTACCGGCGCCTGCCAACCAGCTGGCGGTGGAATCGGCGCTTAACCCCTGGGAGCGCGCCCTGCCGTCACCGTATTGGCTGATGCACAGCGAACGCGCGATTTACGAGACCCTGGGACGAAGCTGGCAGTGGCTGAAGGGAGCGTCAGGCGATCCAGGGCAGGATTGATTTCGCGGCAAGCGAGAAACGGGCGCGATCGAAGCGCCCGGTATTCACCAGACTTTCGACTTCATCCCATAGCTGATACAGCCAACGCCGCCAGACGAAAGACTCCGCGACCGGCGCCCGCTGCAGGTAGCGCCAGAGTAACTGCTCCCCTAACCCGCCGTCGGCGAGGCGGAACAGTTCGTACTCGCGCGGCGCCCACAGCATCATCCCCGGACCGACCATCGCCAGCAGCTGATCGCTGCGCGCGTCTTTGAGCATACTACGTAGCGTAAAGCAGCCATGAACCAGCACGCAGTTATCGCTAAAATCACTAAACAGCTGCGGCAGGCTCTCACGACTGCGGAATAAAATGCGCTTATCCTGCATCGTCAGCCCGGTGTCGTGATAGAGGTTGAGCGTGCTCCACAGCATTTCTACCCGCTGGCGATACCAGTGAGGCCAGAGGTTTTCCTGAGTGCTATCGACCATTCCCACACAGCCGCCGCTATCGTGGCGATGCCACGTCAGTAACCCTTCGACAATCTGATCCTGCAACTGCTCCCACCGCTCGGGCGTACGCGCCGGCGCTTCCACTGAAACGCCGCGTAACCGTTCAATCAGCAATACGTCAGGTCCAGGATGTTCTTCATGCGTCATGACGCCGTATACCACCGGCATACGAACGGTGCCGCTACGGGCAAGCAGCGAAATTTTCCACGCCAGCTGGCGCGCTACGCCGGGCGTAGTAAAGCTTTTCGCCAACAGCGGCATTGGGTTTCCCTGCGCATCATACAGCGACCATAGCGCTGACGAGGGTTTCTCGCTAACGCACTCCACGCGGCTTAGCTTCTCGCCAAGCAGGTGGCTCAGTTCGGCTCGCAACTGTTCCATCATAGATACCCTCATGAAAACTACTGTTTTCATAATGAGCGTATGGGGGCGACTTGTCAGCGGATAAGATCAAAAATGGGCTAATTAGCGGCAGAAATATGTCCCCTCCAGGCGAAGGGGACGGTAAGGATTAACGCAATTCGGCGCGGACGCGCTCCAGATCTTCCGGCGTATCAACGCCGGTGCCAGGAACCACTTCCGCCACCGCGACGTGGATTTTTTCGCCATACCACAGTACGCGCAGCTGTTCGAGCATCTCAATTTGCTCAAGCGGGCTTGGCGCCCAGCTAACGTAACGACGAATAAAACCAGCGCGATAACCGTAAATACCAATATGGCGCAGCAGGGAATCGCCAATTTCTTCGCGCGATTTTGCAAAACGATCGCGATCCCACGGAATAGTCGCGCGAGAAAAATAGAGCGCGTAGCCGTCGGCATCCATGACCACTTTGACCGCATTCGGGTTAAATGCTTCTTCGGCATCGTGGATAGGTACCGCCAACGTTGCCATCCCGCTGGTGCTGGCCGCGAGGTTTTCCGCCACCTGTCGCACGATCGCCGACGGGATCATCGGTTCATCACCCTGAATATTGACGATGATGGTGTCATCGCTGAAAGCGCATTTTTCAACGACTTCCGCCAGACGTTCGGTGCCGGATTGATGGTCCGCGCGGGTCATGCAAACCTCGCCGCCCGCGGCTTCAACCGCACGCGCGACATCTTCATGATCGGTGGCGACGATAATGCGATCCGCGCCAGATTCGCGGGCGCGCTCCAGCACGTGGACTATCATCGGTTTACCGTTGATATCCTGCAGAGGTTTTCCCGGCAGGCGCGTGGAGGCAAAACGCGCAGGAATAATGACGACGAAACTCATGGCTGGCTCTCTTCTACCGCGAGTGAGCGCGCTTCGTTTTCAAGTAGTACCGGGATGCCTTCGCGCAGCGGGAAGGCCAGGCTGTCGGCTTTGCAGATAAGCTCTTGCTTATCCTGGCTGTAGTACAGCTTACCGTTGCAAACCGGGCAGGCGATAATTTCAAGTAAACGGTGATCCATGATTCCTCCTGATGGACCGAATAGATTTGGCAGCAGCATATCACAGGATGGTCGCCCGCGTATCACGCGGCATCAACGCCCCAACCTTGCCGCTGGTTAGCAAATAGCGTCGCGGGTAACTGGCGCAGCACAACCTCTTCTGCACCTTGCCAGCGCGCAAAATCATTAATTGCCCGCTGGAGCCCGCTTTCCAGCCCGGCAGTCACTTTCACGCCCTCTTCCAGCCACAGCGAAAAGATCTCCAGCATGCCTCCCTTACGGTGCAACTTGCTGTCCATCCTGCCAACCAGTTTGCCCTGATGCAGCAACGGTAGCACAAAGTAGCCATATTGCCGTTTCGGCGCCGGGGTATAGCATTCCAGCCGATAGCTGAAGTTGAATAACTGCTCGGCGCGTTTACGGTCCCACACCACCGGGTCAAACGGCGAGAGCACGGCGCTGTGGCTGGCGGTTAACTTCCCGCCGGGTGCCGATTCCAGCACAGCGTGCAGATCGCGATGCAGCCACATTTCACCCAGTTCCTCAACTATGACCGGCGTCACCAGCCCCTCATCCTGCCAGCCCTTCAGCAGCGCCGGTAATGCAGGCTGGCGTAGGCGATAATAATCGGCCAGCCACTGTGGGCGAAAAATGCCGAGGCTGCGCGCGCTGTTGCGCAGCATAATGGACTCGGCCTCCAGGCGGGAGAGCGCGTCGCGCTCATCATCCCAGTGCGGCATTGCCCGATGTGTTAAATCATAGACGCGATGAAAGTTACGCCGCTCAACGACCATCAGTTTGCCGGCGGTGAACAACCCTTCAAGATGACGTTTATGCGGTTTCCATTCCCACCAGCCGCTGGCGCCTTTACGCGGATGGGAAAAATCCGCCGAGCGAACCGGGCCATTTTGCGCGATATGCGCCAGCAACTCTTCTATGCTGGCGGCATGTTCGTGCATCCACTCTTTATGGTATTTCCAGCCCATCTTGTCGGGATTCAACATCCGATGGCGTACGAGGGCGAAATCGCTGCGCGGCAAAAAACAGGCCTCATGAGCCCAGTATTCCATCAGTTCGCCGCTACGCAGAGAATCATCCAGCCAGTGCTGCGGATAGCTGCCAAGACGGCTAAACAGCACCAGATAAGGGCTACGGGCGACCACGTTGATCGTATCGATTTGCAGCAGCGACATCTGCTGGATGGTGGAAAGGATGTCAGTCTGGCGTGCGCGACGCCGGGGCTTTTTCAGTAACCCTTGCGCCGCGAGATGAAGATAGCGAGCTTCTTTTAGCGACAGTTGCAATACCGACATGCAGGTTCTCCGTAGGGGATTCAAGCACAGCGGCGAGCAAAACCAGTACGCAGGTTAACGTTGCGCCAGCGTCACTAAGTCCGCGAGCAACCGCTGTGCGCGATCATCGGTCATTATGGCGTCAACCGGCAGATACCACCAGTTAGCGGCGGCGAATTCACGACATTTCACCGCGTCTTTCTCGGTCATCAACAGCGTCTGTCCCGAGGTTGCCAGTGCGGCGACTGCGCTTTGACTCAGCGCCTGATGATCCGCCAGCGCTACGGTTTTCACCGGCCGTACGCCGCAGCTTTCAAGCGTCGCGAAAAAGCGCGGCGGATGGCCAATACCGGCCATCGCCACTACGTTGTCGAGGGTCGCAACATCGCGACGCTCGCCGGTAAGCAGGTTCACCGCCATGCCGGGACGCAACTGCATCGGGATTTCCCCCGGGCGCGAGACGCCGCCGTTGACGATAACGGCATCGACGCTTTTCAGGCGGGATGCGCGCTCGCGCATCGGCCCGGCCGGCAACCACCAACCGTTGCCAAAACGGCGTACACCGTCTATCACGACGATTTCTTTATCCCGCGCCAGCTTGTAGTGCTGTAGACCATCATCGGTGACGATAATTTGCAAATCGTGAGCGGCTAATAAGGCTTTTACCGCCTCGCTACGCAGTGGAGCAACCGCCACCGGCGCGCCGGTGCGTTGATGAATTAACACCGGCTCATCCCCCGCCTGCGCGGTGCTGGTTACATTATCCAGCAACAGCGGGTAGCGGTCGGCTTTGCCGCCATAGCCGCGAGACACCACGCCGACGCGAATGCCTCGCTGCTGCAGTTGCTCCACCAGCCATACCACCACCGGCGTTTTACCGTTGCCGCCGGCGGTCAGATTACCGACCACGACGACCGGCACCGGCGCGCGCCAGGCTTTTTTCCACCCTAGCCTATAGCTAAGACGAATGAAAGCGCTCACCAGGCCATACAGCCAGGAGAACGGCAGCAATAGCCGCCATAGCGGCGATTCGCCGGACCAGATGCGCGCTATCATTGACCGAATTGCATCTTGTGTAGCTGCGCGTAAACGCCTTTATGTTCCAGCAGATCAAGATGGCTGCCGCGTTCAACGATGCGACCATCTTCTACCACCACAATTTCGTCAGCCTGTTCGATAGTCGACAGACGGTGGGCGATAACCAGCGAGGTACGGTTTTTCTGCAGTTCATCCAGCGCCGCCTGAATCGCACGTTCCGACTCGGTATCCAGCGCCGAGGTGGCTTCATCGAGGATTAGGATAGGGCTGTTGCGCAGCAGCGCGCGCGCAATAGCGATACGCTGACGTTGACCGCCGGAGAGCATCACGCCATTCTCGCCGATAATCGTGTCCAGTCCATTATCCATCTTGTTGATAAAGTCCATCGCATAGGCCATACGCGCCGCTTCTTCAATTTGCTCGCGGGTGTACTCTTCGGTACGCGCATAGGCGATGTTATTGGCGACGGTGTCATTGAACAGGTGCACGTTCTGCGAAACCAGCGCCACCTGATCGCGCAGGGAGCTCAGTTTGTACTCGCGCAAATCGTGGCCATCCAGCAGAATCTGCCCCTCGTCGACGTCGTAGAACCGGGTAATCAGGCTGGCAATGGTGGATTTACCTGAGCCTGAACGCCCTACCAGCGCAACGGTTTTCCCTTCCGGGATGCTCAAATTAATGTTACGCAGCGCGGCAACTTCGCGACCAGGATAGCTAAAGGTGACGTTGTGGAACTCCAGGTTCCCTTTGGCGCGCTCAATCACGCGAGTGCCTTCGTCTTTCTCCTGTTCGGAATCCAGAATGGAGAAAAGCGTCTGACATGCGGCCATACCGCGCTGGAACTGCGCGTTGACGTTAGTCAGGGATTTCAGCGGACGCATCAGCGCGATCATCGACGAAAAGACCACGGTGATGGTACCGGCAGTCAGGGTTTCCATGACGCTTGGGAAACTTGCCGCGTAGAGCACAAAGGCCAGCGCCAGAGAGGCAATCAGCTGAATGACCGGGTCGGAAATGGAGGACGCGGAGACCATTTTCATCCCCTGCAGACGCATCTTATTACTGACCTTGTCAAAACGCTTGGTTTCAACGGCCTGGCCGCCGAACATCAGCACTTCTTTATGCCCTTTGAGCATCTGTTCCGCGCTGGTGGTCACCTGCCCCATGGTGTTCTGCATATTCTTACTGATATTACGAAAACGCTTCGAAACCACCCGAATCGCGACTGAAACGATAGGCGCCAGCACGATAAGAATGAGCGACAGTTGCCAGCTGTAATAGAACATCATGGCGAACAGGCCAATAATTGAGGCCCCTTCACGCACTACGGTTATCAACGCGCTGGAGGAAGATGAAGCAACCTGTTCGGAGTCGTAGGTGATACGCGACAGCAACGTCCCGGTGGACTGTTTGTCGAAGAAGGCGACGGGCATGCCCATCATATGACCGAACAGGCGGCGACGCATCGTCATTACCACTTTGCCGGAAACCCAGGAGATACAGTAGCTCGAGATATAGCTACTGATGCCGCGAAGCACCATCAAACCGATCACCACCAGCGGCATCCATAACAGCACTGAGCGATCCGTTTTACCAAAACCATCATCCAATAACGGTTTAAGAAGCGATAACATGAAGGTATCACTTGCCGCGTTAAGCACCAACGCCACGGCCGCTACGATTAGCCCGGCTTTAAACGGCGCTATCATCGGCCAAAGTCGGCGGAAGGTCTGCCACGTGGAGAGATCTTTATCGTTCTGCATTCAATAAACCAGCTTATGTTGAAATAGCCGCATATTCTACCCGTTCTGCGCGTCCCCGCCAAACCACTGATGATACCAACGAGGTAAAAGTTGATCTCGTAAGCTATGGATTTGCCAACCATCTGGAGAAAAAACAATCGTTATTTGCCCCGAGTGCGGTGTATCAAACCACTGATACCCTTGCTCACGATAACGCTGCTCGACTTTACTGGAAGGCATCTTCCATGCATTGTAACGCGCTGCCGAGGCGATAGCCGCCTCTCCTCCTACCCTCTGCAGCAACGTCAGACCAGATGAGGTATTGCTGCCGTGGTGCGGGACCTGAATAAGTGTAGACACAAGATGCTGCCAGTAATGGCTTATCATCCGCTGTTCGGCCGGGATTTCGATATCGCCGGTAAGTAAAACGCTACGCTTGCCGTCATCGACCCTAACTACACAGGAACCATTGTTCCCTTTATGTTCACCCGCAGGCAATGGCCAAAGTGCCTGAAATCGGAGCTCTCGCCAGCGCCAGGTTTCCCCTCTGCGACAGGGTAGATGCCCGCGCGCTTTAAGCGGACTACGAATCACGAGATTTGGCCACGCCTGAATAATCGCATTCAGGCCACCGCGATGATCAAGATGCTCGTGGCTCAATATTACGCCTTCCGGGCGGAGGCCGCGCCAGCGTAACCAGGGTACGATAAGCCGCTGGCCGCTATCTCCTCCCGGCCAGGCAGGACCGGTATCGTAGAGCATTGCCGCCCCCTGACGCTCGATGACCACCGCCAGCCCTTGGCCGACATCCAACATCGTCACCCGCCACTCGTCCGGTGAAGCGGCGCGCCAGAAGGGCCAACTAAGGAGCGCCACGCCGCTAATACAGAGTAACGGCATCTGACGCCAGGCCTGAAAACGCCATACCAGGAGCGCCAGCCACGGCAGTAAACTGACCGCCAACCAGCGTTCGTCGAGCGATACCCATCCCGCAGGCAAATGGCGTAAGAACCAGAATAATATTGCCAGCAACCGATCGGCGAGTTGCCATAACGCCATTTCAAGCAACGCCGGACCGCTAAGATGCAGTAGCATGGCCGCTAAAATCAGCGGGACTATTAGAAATGTCACCAGCGGAACGGCAACCAGGTTAGCTATCAATGAAGTCAGGCTAATACCATGAAAAAAAGCTATCTGCAGCGGCGCAAGCAGTAACATCAGGCCGCATTGCAGGTGGCTTAGCGCCAGCAGCTGCCGCCACGGTGAATGACAGCGGTGCCGGCGAAGCGGCGCGAGCTGATACCAGAAAATCAACGCAGCAACCGCAAAGACCGATAACCACAGGCTTTCTGAAATCATCGCCAGTGGATCGGCCAGCAGTATTGCCGCAATACAACAGCAAAATATTTGCCAGGGCGACCAGCGCCTGGCCTGTAGCCGCAACAGACATCCTGCGGTTAAGGCCGCACAGGTACGAAGCGCCGGGGGTTGCATGCCGGTAAGCCAGGCGTAAAACAGCGCGCAACTTAACCCGACAAGCAGCGGTATCCGCCAACCTATCCAGCGGCACGGAAGAAAGAACTGTATTCCGCGAACCAGCAACCAACCAAGTGACGCCCCCAGCGCAATATGCAGGCCGGAGATAGCCATTAAATGGGACGTTCCCGTCTCCTGCATTAACTTTTTTATCTCATCCGCCACCGCGAGGCGCTCCCCCATTCCCAGCCCGAGAATCACCGTTCTCCATGGATACTCAGCGAGTGCGCGGTTCAACGAGGCCAGATAGCGGGCCCGGGAGCTACAACGTGAATCAAGCGATGAGGCATTTAGAAAACGTCCGCTAAGCGGACGATGCTGCGCAAGGGCGTAACGCTGGCTATCAAAGCCGCCCTCATTTAGCTGCCCATGTACCGGACGGGCGCGGATGGTCATCAGCCAGCGCTGCCCAACGCAGCCTGCTTCAGGCAGTTCGCCGCCGTAGAGGGTAATCCCAACCGCGGGATATAAACGCCGCCCCTCAAGACGGATTATCTTACCTTGCCAGCTCGTCAGGCCATCACCGCCTACCAGCTCAATAACGGCCTGCCGGCTGCGACCGGGAATATGCTCAGTGGGCCACAGCGCTTGCCGGGCATGTAATATTCCCCACGCGAACAACAGCAACGTCAATGCGGCATACGTTGTGTAAGGTTTGCGCAGCGTGGCAATAATTAGCGCAGCGCCAATAAGACACCAAACGCTTAACATATTCGGTAGGGCCGGTAGCCAAAGCAGCGGCGAGATTCCGATTATGGCGCAGCCTGCCAGATGTGGTAATCGCATAACTCCTCCCTGTTATCGGGGAGTGTCAGACAATTCGCCGCCGTGGTCATATTGAAAAGAATGGCGTTGCGTCGCGCTGTCCGGGAAATATTGTCTCTTGCTTTCAGATGACAAAAGTTTTGCGAGCGGACACGGAAAACGGGCATAAAAAAAGCACCCTCAGGTGCTTTTTTATTAAGTAAGTCTTTGCCTGATGCGGTAAAACTTACTCTTCATAAATATTGGCGCGGTCGCGTAGTTCTTTCCCAGGCTTAAAGTGCGGAACGTACTTACCTTCCAGTTCCACTTTATCGCCAGTCTTCGGGTTACGCCCGGTGCGAGGTGCTCGATAGTGCAGAGAGAAGCTGCCGAAACCGCGGATTTCAATGCGCTCACCTTGAGCAAGCGTTGAGGCCATATGTTCCAGCATTTCTTTAACAGCATCTTCCACCGCTTTCGCCGGGATATGAGATTGCTGGCTGGCAAGTCTTTCTATCAATTCTGACTTGGTCATTTTTCCTCCGGTTTCCTTCAAGGCAAAGTTAGCTTACAGCTTAAACAAGGGCGGCCGTAGCCGCCCTTTGTGCTTGATTACAGGACGAATCCTGCAATCTGTCAAGTAAACTCGTCATTATTCAGACCGTTGTGGCCTGAATAACTAAGATTACTCGCCTTTAGCTGCTTTGAAAGCTTCAGCCATTGCGTTGTTAGAGAAGTTTGCATCTTCCTGTTTGTTAACAGTTGCGATTGCATCTTTCTCGTCAGCTTCGTCTTTCGCACGAACAGACAGGCTGATTGCGCGGTTTTTACGATCAACGCCGGTGAATTTGGCTTCAACTTCGTCGCCAACGCTCAGAACCAGAGTTGCATCTTCAACGCGGTCACGGGATGCTTCAGAAGCACGCAGGTAACCTTCAACGCCGTCAGCCAGTTCTACGGTTGCGCCTTTAGCGTCAACTGCAGTTACTTTACCGGTTACGATAGCGCCTTTCTTGTTCAGAGCAACGTAGTTGTTGAACGGATCTTCCGCCAGCTGTTTAACGCCCAGGGAGATACGCTCACGTTCTGCGTCAACCTGCAGTACAACTGCAGCGATTTCGTCGCCTTTTTTGTATTCACGAACTGCTTCTTCGCCTGCAACGTTCCAGGAGATGTCAGACAGGTGAACCAGGCCGTCGATGCCGCCGTCCAGGCCGATGAAGATACCGAAGTCAGTGATAGACTTGATTTTACCTTCAACACGGTCGCCCTTGTTGTGGGTTTCCGCGAACTGCTGCCATGGGTTAGATTTGCACTGCTTCAGACCCAGGGAGATACGACGACGTTCTTCGTCGATATCCAGAACCATAACTTCCACTACATCGCCAACGTTAACAACTTTGGACGGGTGGATGTTTTTGTTGGTCCAATCCATTTCGGAAACGTGAACCAGGCCTTCAACGCCTTCTTCGATTTCAACGAAGCAGCCGTAGTCGGTCAGGTTGGTCACGCGACCGGTCAGTTTGGTACCTTCCGGATAACGCTTAGCGATAGCTACCCACGGATCTTCGCCCAGCTGTTTCAGGCCCAGAGATACACGGGTACGCTCGCGGTCGAACTTCAGCACTTTAACAGTGATTTCGTCGCCAACGTTTACGATTTCGCTCGGATGCTTAACGCGTTTCCAGGCCATATCGGTGATGTGCAGCAGGCCGTCAACGCCGCCCAGATCAACGAATGCACCGTAGTCAGTGAGGTTCTTAACGATACCTTTGACTTCCATGCCTTCCTGCAGGTTTTCCAGCAGCTGATCGCGCTCTGCGCTGTTTTCGGATTCGATAACGGCACGACGAGAAACAACGACGTTGTTACGTTTCTGGTCCAGCTTGATGACTTTGAATTCAAGCTCTTTGCCTTCCAGGTGCAGCGTGTCGCGCACCGGACGAACGTCTACCAGGGAGCCCGGCAGGAACGCACGAATACCATTCAGCTCAACAGTGAAGCCACCTTTAACTTTGCCGTTGATAACACCGACTACAGTTTCAGCGTCTTCGTAAGCTTTTTCCAGCGTGATCCAAGCTTCGTGACGTTTAGCTTTCTCACGGGACAGCAGGGTTTCACCGAAGCCGTCTTCTACTGCATCCAGAGCAACGTCAACTTCGTCACCAACCTGGATTTCCAGCTCGCCCTGGGCGTTTTTGAACTGCTCAGCCGGGATGGCGGACTCAGATTTCAGACCAGCGTCAACCAGTACGATATCTTTGTCGATAGCAACAACAACACCACGAACGATGGAACCCGGGCGGGTTTCGATTTCTTTTAAGGATTCTTCAAATAGTTGAGCAAAAGATTCAGTCATGTTTAATCTTCAGGTTTCATATTTAACGTCCACCTGGCTCCGTGCCGGATGGGGTTGTTTAACATACCCGCTAACACTCCGTTGCTGCGGGGGTACTGCTATAATTCGGAGGCTCGCAACGCTTTACCGGTTAACGGCTAAGCGACAGCCAGTTTTTCGCGCGCATATTGTAGCGCTTTTTCAATTACTTGCTCAATGCTTAGTTCGGTGGAATCAAGAACTAAAGCATCAGCGGCCGGGATAAGCGGCGCCACGGCGCGATTACGGTCGCGATCGTCACGCTCTTTTATCTCGGACAAAAGACGTTCAAAGTTAACACTAAAACCCTTTTCCTGCAACTGTAGCAGGCGGCGCTGCGCACGTTCTTCCGCCGACGCATCGAGGAAAATTTTAACCGGCGCATCGGGGAAAACGACGGTGCCCATATCGCGGCCGTCGGCAATCAGGCCAGGCAGTTCGCGAAAGGCGCGTTGACGGCGCAGCAGCGCTTCGCGCACCCGCGGGAAGGCAGCGACTTTTGAGGCGGTATTGGCCACTTCCTGGGTACGGATCTCCGCACTGACATCCTCACCTTCCAGCACCACTTCCAGATTGCCATCCGTAGAAATAAAACGAACATCGAGATGGGCTGCCAGCGGAACCAGCGCCTCTTCTGACTCGACGTCAACGTGATGATGTAAGGCCGCCAGCGCCAAAACGCGATAGATGGCGCCGGAATCAAGCAGATGCCAGCCAAGCGCTTCCGCCATTGCCTTGCACAACGTGCCCTTACCCGCACCGCCAGGTCCATCAATGGTGATTACCGGAACATTTGCCGTCATCTTTTTCTCCTTTAGCAAGGCGCATGAATATAAACGCCGCGCATTATACGCATCAATGCGCCAGAAAGTGAGCCTTGCGTGCAAATTACGGAATAGTTGAAATTAAATGTAGAAGAATTGCGCAATTATAGCGGGCTGGCAGAATACCAGCCCGCAAGATGACAAAGCTTTACCTTATCGGACGAGACAGAATTTACGCCAGGGTACTAATTCGCGCCAGCTGCTCGAAATAGTCCGGGAACGTTTTCGCCGTGCATTTTGGGTCAAGGATAGTGACCGGCGTCGCCGACAATGCCACCAGCGAGAAACACATCGCCATGCGGTGATCGTTGTAGGTGCCGATTTCAGCGAATTTCAGCGTCGCAGGCGGCGTAATGCGAATATAGTCTTCGCCCTCTTCCACTTCGGCGCCGACTTTACGCAGTTCAGTTGCCATCGCGAACAGGCGGTCGGTCTCTTTCACCCGCCAGTTATAAATATTGCGCAGCACCGTGGTGCCTTTCGCAAACAACGCCGCGGTAGCAATGGTCATGGCCGCATCCGGAATATGGTTCATATCCATATCAACGGCATTCAACTCACCGCGGGTACAGGCGATAAAATCGTCTCCCCAGACAACCGTCGCGCCCATTTTTTCCAGCACGTCGGCAAAGCGAATGTCGCCTTGTACGCTATTGCGACCAATACCGGTCACTTTTACCGTCCCGCCCTTGATAGCGCCGGCAGCGAGGAAATAAGAGGCTGAAGAGGCATCGCCCTCCACCAGGTAATCACCCGGCGACTGATACTGTTGCCCGCCGCGCACGACAAAGCGCTGATAGTTGTGGTTTTCAACGTCAACGCCGAAGGTTTTCATCAGGTGCAGCGTGATATCGATATAAGGTTTAGATACCAGCTCGCCTTTAATCGCAATCGTCGTGTCCTGCGGCGCCAGCGGCGCAGTCATCAGTAAAGCGGTAAGGAACTGGCTGGAGACGCTGCCATCGACTTCTACCTGGCCGCCGTTGAAACCACCGCGCAGGCGCAGGGGCGGATAGTTTTCCTGCTCCAGATACTCAATCTGCGCGCCCCCCTGGCGTAACGCATCGACCAGGTGGCCTATCGGCCGCTCTTTCATCCGCGGTTCGCCGGTCAGCACAATATCGTTGTGGCCGAGACACAACGCCGCCGCCAGCGGGCGCATCGCCGTACCGGCATTCCCGAGGAACAATTCCAGCGCGCCGCTGGCCTGTAACGGGCCGCCGTGGCCGGTGACTTCACAACGAGTGCGGTCGGCGGACAGGGTGTAGTGAACTCCCAGGGCGTTAAGCGCATTAAGCATATGGCGAACATCATCGCTGTCCAGCAAATTGGTCAGCACGGTGGTGCCGTGGGCTAATGCCGCCAGCAGCAAAGCGCGGTTAGAAACACTTTTTGACCCGGGCAGGTTTACGGTGCCATCAACGCGCGCAATGGGTTGTAACGTCAGGGATTCCATGGAACTCAACTCTCAAAAAACAGAATAAAAACCCCGCAGACCAGCCGCGGGGATGAAAATAAGCGCTCAGCAATTAGCCGCGGCGACGTTCGAAGTCCTGCATGAAGTCGGTGAGCGCCTTGACGCCGGCCAGCGGCATCGCATTGTAAATAGAAGCACGCATACCGCCTACCACGCGATGGCCCTTCAGCGCATGCAAACCGGCCGCAAAAGACTCTTCGAGGAACAGTTTATCCAGCGCGCTATCCGCCAGCTGGAACGGCACGTTCATCCGCGAGCGGTTGGCAGCGGCTACATCGTTACGATAAAAATCGCTGTTATCAATCACGCCATACAGCAGATCCGCTTTTTGACGGTTAATTTTATCCATCGCGGCCACGCCGCCCTGCTCTTTCAGCCATTTGAATACCAGCCCCGCCAGATACCAGGCGAAGGTCGGCGGCGTGTTGAACATTGAATCATTGGCGTTCAGCACGGTGTAATCAAGAATCGATGGGCAGGCGATGCTGGCTTTACCCAGCAGGTCTTCACGCACGATAACCAGCGTCAACCCTGCCGGGCCGATATTCTTCTGCGCGCCAGCGTAAATCACGCCATAGCGGCTGACGTCGATTTCATGGGACAGAATACTGGAGGAGTAATCCGCGGTGACGACGACATCTTCGTTAAAATTCGGCGTTTCGTGGATAGCGATACCATCGATGGTTTCATTTGGGCAGAAGTGCAGATAGGCTGCGCCCGGCGTCAACTGCCATTCGCTCATCGGCTTAACGGCCCGCAGGCCATCAACGGTGGTTTTCGCATCGATAACGTTAGGCGTGCAGTATTTTTGCGCTTCTTTCACCGCACTTGCCGCCCAGTAACCGGCGTCCACATAATCTGCTGTCGTTTTATCACCCAGCAGATTTAACGGGATCCCGGCAAACTGACCGCGACCGCCACCATGACAGAACAACACTTTATAGTTGGAAGGGATATTGAGCAGATCGCGGAAATCCTGTTCTGCCGTTTCAGCCACCTGGATAAACTCCTTACCACGGTGGCTGATTTCCATTACCGACGTCCCCAGACCGTGCCAGTCGCACAGCTCCTGTTGCGCCAGTTTGAGAACTTCTGCCGGCAGCATTGCCGGGCCCGAACTAAAGTTATAGACCTGAGCCATTTCCCCTCACCACGTTGCTATATTGTCTGCACGCGAACCGTCGCGGGCATAAGTTATTCCTGTGGCTATCGGTTTTATCATTCAGTGACACACACCGCAACGAGTAAAACTAAGCGGCCCATAAACGAGGCCATCGTCACACAAAAGAATCAACCAGCTTGACGTCATTAAACCGACATAATTGCTGCAAGAGAATCGCTTTTAGCCTGCGTTCCGTCACCCATTCCGGATTTGGATCCACGGCATAAATAGTTATCCACTACATTCACAGGTAACGATCTCGCCATAGCGCAATCCGTCAACTCATTTAATACTTGAATATTATCTTAATTCTTCATGAATTATGTTTCCGCGAGAGCATGGTCATTTACCGCCGCATTCCCCGATCATTAAAATTTTTAAACCAGCCGATGAAGACTGGTATTAATCACTTTAAAGGAATATTTATGCGTGAATTAACCTATAACGAAATGTCTGATGTGAGCGGCGGCTTTGGCCTGTTATCCATTCCGGCGGCAATTGGTTTGCTGGTCAGCATCCCGACAATTGTCATCGGCGCGATTACCGGGCCCTTTACGCTGGGTGCAGGCTTCGCAGTGATGGCGGCAGGCATCGTCGGTACCAGTCTTGCCGGCGCCGCGATGATCGTTAGCATTTGTACGCCTATCCTGTAACTTGCTATGGCATGTGGAGTTTCTCCGCATGCCATTTACCGCTCTTCTCTTTTTATCCATTGCCGCGGCTAACGACATAGCCACTTACCGGTAAAACCCGTATCATTGCCCATCCTGCCAACAATAAACGAATTGCTATGACCCAGACATTTATCCCCGGCAAAGATGCCGCCCTGGAAGATTCCATCGCTCGCTTCCAGCAGAAACTGCTCGACCTCGGATTTGATATCGAAGAGGCCTCGTGGCTGAACCCGGTACCACACGTGTGGTCCGTTCACATTCGCGATAAAGAGTGCGCGCTGTGCTTTACCAATGGTAAAGGCGCAACTAAAAAGGCGGCGCTGGCTTCCGCGCTGGGCGAATATTTCGAACGTCTGTCTACCAACTACTTCTTCGCGGATTTCTGGTTAGGCGATACCATCGCCAATGGTCCATTCGTTCATTATCCGAACGAAAAGTGGTTTCCACTGACCGAGGACGATGAAGTACCAGAAGGCCTGCTGGATGCCCGCCTGCGCGCCTTTTACGATCCGGACGATCAGTTGACCGCCAGCATGCTCGTGGATCTGCAATCCGGTAACGACGAGCGCGGCGTTTGCGGCCTGCCGTTTACCCGTCAATCAGACGGCGAAACCGTCTATATTCCGATGAACATCGTCGGCAACTTGTACGTCTCCAACGGCATGTCAGCCGGTAATACCGCAAATGAAGCGCGCGTGCAGGGCTTGTCTGAAGTCTTTGAGCGTCATATTAAAAACCGCATCATCGCAGAAAGCATCAGCCTGCCGGAGATCCCAGCTGAAGTAATGGCGCGCTATCCGGGCGTCGTTGAATCTATCGCCAAACTCGAAGCCGAAGGTTTTCCGATCTTCGCCTACGATGGCTCCCTTGGTGGTAAATACCCGGTTATCTGCGTGGTTCTGTTTAACCCGGCTAACGGTACCTGCTTCGCCTCTTTCGGCGCCCATCCGGATTTCGGCGTGGCGCTGGAGCGTACCGTTACCGAACTACTACAGGGCCGCAGCCTGAAAGACCTCGACGTCTTTACCCCGCCGACCTTTGATGACGAAGAAGTTGCCGAGCATGCCAACCTGGAAACTCACTTCATTGATTCCAGCGGCCTGATCTCCTGGGATATGTTTAAACAGGATGCCGACTATCCGTTCGTGGACTGGAATTTCTCCGGCACAACTGAAGAAGAGTTCGCCACCCTGATGGCTATCTTCAAAGCTGAAGATAAAGAAGTCTATATCGCCGACTACGAACATCTAAGCGTCTACGCCTGCCGGATCATCGTTCCGGGGATGTCAGATATTTATCCAGCGGAAGACCTGTGGCTCGCCAATAACAGCATGGGCGCGCACCTGCGTAGCACCATTCTCTCCCTACCGGGTAGCGAGTGGGAAAAAGAAGATTATCTGGCGCTCATTGAACAGATGGACGATGAAGGCCTTGATGATTTCACACGCGTACGCGAGCTGTTAGGCCTGGCAACCGGCAAAGACAACGGCTGGTATACCCTGCGCATCGGCGAACTGAAAGCAATGCTGGCGTTGGCCGGCGGCGATCTGGATCAGGCGCTGATTTGGACGGAGTGGACCATGGAATTCAATGCCTCCATCTTCAGCCCTGAGCGCGCCAACTATTATCGCTGCCTGCAAACGCTGCTGCTGCTTAGTCAGGAAGAAGAACGCCAGCCCCTGCAGTATCTGAATGCCTTCATCCGTATGTATGGCGCAGATGCGGTGGAAGCCGCGAGCGCCGCTCTGAGCGGCGAAGCGCCGTTCTATGGCCTTCAGGCGGTCGATAACGATCTGCGCGCTTTCCCGGCGCATCAGTCTTTACTGAAAGCCTACGAAAAGCTACAGCGTGCCAAAGCGGCCTTCTGGGCCAAATAATCCTTTAGGGGTAAAAAAATAATGTACGGAGCCGCCAGCGGCTCCGTTTTCTTATGATTTGTGGCAAAACCACGCCATTTTGTAGGATCAAAGTTAAATATACGTAAAAATCAAACTTTGGTGATATTTAGATTGTTAATTTTAATAAAAATACTCCATTTTAATTAACCGTAATCAATGGTCACCCATGGAAATTTTCAACATTATTTGCAAATATTAAAATTTAGTTTTTCTTTTAAAATCAAAAAGATAAGTCAATAACAAGCTAATTCCACACGCAAAATGGGCCTATGACTCCGGTAGGATATGATCTACATCAAATTCCCTTCTATAATGCTTTGTTAGTATCACACCGCCAACTTATATAAAGAGAGAGTTAGTGTGAAAGCTGACAACCCTTTTGATCTTTTACTCCCTGCCGCGATGGCGAAAGTCGCCGAAGAAGCAGGTGTCTATAAAGCGACGAAACATCCGCTGAAGACGTTTTATCTGGCGATTACCGCAGGTGTCTTCATCTCCATCGCTTTTGTGTTTTATATCACGGCGACCACCGGTACTGCCGCAATGCCTTTCGGGATTGCCAAACTTATCGGCGGGGTATGCTTCTCACTAGGTCTGATTCTTTGCGTCATCTGCGGTGCTGACCTTTTCACCTCGACCGTACTGATCGTCGTGGCGAAAGCCAGCGGACGTATTACCTGGGGTCAGCTGGCAAAAAACTGGCTTAACGTCTATGTTGGAAACCTGATCGGCGCGCTGCTGTTTGTACTGTTAATGTGGTTATCCGGCGAATATATGACTGCCAACGGCGGCTGGGGCTTAAATGTTCTGCAAACTGCAGACCACAAAATGCACCACACGTTTATTGAAGCCGTCTGCCTGGGTATCCTGGCTAACCTAATGGTATGTCTGGCCGTCTGGATGAGCTACTCCGGCCGCAGCCTGATGGACAAAGCGATGATCATGGTGTTGCCGGTTGCGATGTTTGTCGCCAGCGGCTTTGAACACAGCATCGCGAATATGTTTATGATCCCGATGGGTATCGTAATTCGCAACTTTGCGAGCCCGGAATTCTGGACCGCTATCGGTTCAACTCCGGAGAGTTTTTCTCACTTAACCGTTATGAACTTTATCACTGATAACCTGATTCCAGTCACTATCGGAAACATCATCGGCGGTGGTTTGTTGGTTGGGTTGACGTACTGGGTCATTTACCTGCGTGGCGACGATCATCACTAATGGTTGTCTCAGGCAGTAAATAAAAAATCCACTTAAGAAGGTAGGTGTTACATGTCCGAGCTTAATGAAAAGTTAGCCACAGCCTGGGAAGGTTTTGCGAAAGGTGACTGGCAGAACGAAGTCAACGTACGTGACTTTATCCAGAAAAACTACACCCCATATGAAGGTGACGAATCCTTCCTGGCTGGCGCAACTGATGCGACCACCAAGCTGTGGGACAGCGTAATGGAAGGCGTTAAACAGGAAAACCGCACTCACGCGCCTGTTGATTTCGACACTTCCCTCGCATCCACCATCACTTCTCACGACGCGGGCTACATCGAGAAAGCGCTCGAGAAAATCGTTGGTCTGCAAACTGAAGCTCCGCTGAAACGTGCGATTATCCCGTTCGGCGGTATCAAAATGGTTGAAGGTTCCTGCAAAGCGTACAATCGCGAACTGGACCCGATGCTGAAAAAAATCTTCACCGAGTACCGTAAGACTCACAACCAGGGCGTATTTGATGTTTACACCAAAGACATCCTGAACTGCCGTAAATCCGGCGTCCTGACCGGTCTGCCGGATGCTTACGGCCGTGGCCGTATCATCGGTGACTACCGTCGCGTTGCGCTGTACGGTATCGACTTCCTGATGAAAGACAAATACGCTCAGTTCCAGTCTCTGCAAGAGAAACTGGAAAGCGGCGAAGATCTGGAAGCAACCATCCGTCTGCGTGAAGAAATTGCTGAACAGCATCGCGCTCTGGGTCAGATCAAAGAAATGGCAGCGAAATACGGCTGCGATATCTCTGGTCCGGCGACTACCGCTCAGGAAGCTATCCAGTGGACCTACTTCGGTTACCTGGCCGCCGTTAAATCTCAGAACGGCGCGGCAATGTCCTTCGGTCGTACTTCCAGCTTCCTGGATATCTACATCGAACGTGACCTGCAGGCGGGTAAAATCACCGAGCAAGACGCGCAGGAAATGGTTGACCACCTGGTCATGAAACTGCGTATGGTTCGCTTCCTGCGTACCCCGGAATATGATGAGCTGTTCTCCGGCGACCCAATTTGGGCAACTGAATCTATCGGTGGTATGGGCGTTGACGGCCGTACTCTGGTAACCAAAAACAGCTTCCGCTTCCTGAACACCCTGTACACCATGGGGCCGTCTCCGGAGCCGAACATCACCATCCTGTGGTCTGAAAAACTGCCGCTGAGCTTCAAGAAATTCGCCGCTAAAGTATCCATCGATACCTCTTCTCTGCAGTACGAGAACGATGACCTGATGCGTCCGGACTTCAACAACGACGACTACGCTATCGCATGCTGCGTAAGCCCGATGGTTGTTGGTAAGCAAATGCAGTTCTTCGGCGCTCGCGCTAACCTCGCGAAAACCATGCTGTATGCCATCAACGGCGGCGTTGATGAAAAACTGAAAATGCAGGTTGGTCCGAAATCTGAGCCGATCAAAGGCGACGTGCTGAACTATGACGAAGTCATGGAGCGCATGGACCACTTCATGGACTGGCTGGCTAAACAGTACGTCACCGCGCTGAACATCATTCATTACATGCATGACAAGTACAGCTACGAAGCCTCTCTGATGGCGCTGCACGACCGTGACGTTATCCGCACCATGGCGTGTGGTATCGCAGGTCTGTCCGTTGCTGCTGACTCCCTGTCTGCTATCAAATATGCGAAAGTTAAACCGATTCGTGACGAAGACGGTCTGGCTATCGACTTCGAAATCGAAGGCGAATACCCGCAGTTTGGTAACAACGATGCTCGCGTCGATGACATGGCCGTTGACCTGGTTGAACGTTTCATGAAGAAAATTCAGAAACTGCATACCTACCGCAACGCTATCCCGACTCAGTCTGTTCTGACCATCACCTCTAACGTCGTGTATGGTAAGAAAACCGGTAACACCCCAGACGGTCGTCGCGCTGGCGCGCCGTTCGGACCTGGTGCTAACCCGATGCACGGCCGTGACCAGAAAGGTGCTGTTGCCTCTCTGACTTCCGTTGCTAAACTGCCGTTTGCTTACGCTAAAGATGGTATCTCTTACACCTTCTCTATCGTACCGAACGCGCTGGGTAAAGATGACGAAGTTCGTAAGACTAACCTGGCCGGTCTGATGGATGGTTATTTCCACCACGAAGCGTCCATCGAAGGTGGTCAACATCTGAACGTGAACGTCATGAACCGCGAAATGCTGCTCGACGCGATGGAAAACCCGGAAAAATATCCGCAGCTGACCATCCGCGTATCTGGCTACGCGGTACGTTTTAACTCCCTGACTAAAGAACAGCAGCAGGACGTTATTACTCGTACCTTCACTCAGACCATGTAATTCCCTGTCTGACTGAAAAAGCGTACAATAAAGGCCCCACATCAGTGGGGCCTTTTTAACAAGTGATTCCCTGCCCCAGCCTGCTTTGCCAGTTATCTATACTTTGGGTACCTGTCAAAACAGACTTAACACAGCCGGTTTGAGCTGTGCATCACAGGCCCTGGAGGGCCGAACCCGGAGATATCACCGCAATGTCAACTATTGGTCGTATTCACTCCTTTGAATCCTGTGGCACCGTCGATGGCCCAGGCATCCGCTTTATTACCTTCTTCCAGGGCTGCCTGATGCGCTGCCTTTACTGCCATAACCGCGACACCTGGGATACCCATGGCGGTAAAGAAATCACCGTTGAAGAATTGATGAAAGAAGTGGTGACCTATCGCCACTTTATGAATGCCTCCGGCGGCGGCGTCACCGCATCCGGCGGCGAAGCGATCCTGCAGGCGGAATTTGTCCGCGACTGGTTCCGCGCCTGTAAAAAAGAAGGAATTCATACTTGCCTCGATACCAACGGATTCGTGCGCCGCTACGATCCGGTGATTGACGAGCTATTGGAGGTCACCGATCTGGTGATGCTTGATCTCAAACAGATGAACGATGAAATCCACCAGAACCTGGTCGGCGTTTCTAACCATCGTACGCTGGAATTCGCGCAGTATCTGTCAAAGAAAGGGATTAACGTATGGATCCGCTACGTTGTCGTTCCCGGCTGGTCCGATGATGACGATTCCGCGCATCGCCTGGGTGAATTTACCCGCGATATGGGCAACGTCGAGAAAATCGAACTCCTGCCCTACCATGAGCTGGGTAAACACAAATGGGTAGCGATGGGCGAAGAGTACAAGCTTGACGGCGTACACCCGCCGAAGAAAGAGACCATGGAGCGGGTGAAGGGTATCCTTGAGCAGTATGGTCATAAGGTGATGTACTAACGGCTCTATACCATAATAACGGTTGCCATTAAGCAGCCGTTATTATTCTTTCAGTTAACTATGCATTAGAAAGGAATCTATGCGCTTACTTATCTTCGCTCTTTCCCTGCTATCAGCCCAGTGCGTCTTTGCTGCTAGCGAGTGTGATCTCAATACCATCGTCAAAAAGGCCTGGCCAGAAGGCGTGCCGCAAGGTAAATCAATAATTATTCGCGGTGAAAGCGATAGTTATTCACCTCAGAGCGCAATTTGCCGCGTCTGGCCGGCTCATCCTGAGATCACGCTGGCGGCCATTCCGCTGATGTCTCACGAACAAACTGACTACGAACATACTGGCGATCTTGAACTTCTGGTCCTCAACTCCGCCACTCTCGAGGTGAAACAGCGGTTACATCTCGTCGACCGTATGAATGATGATACGATTAGTATTGATAGTATTGCCCTTGATACCGCCCGCTGGAAAATCACGCCTACGCAAACCGCTTTTGGTTTACGCATTACTCTGAGGAATCCCTCCAGAGTAGCCCCTTTTAGAGAAGAGGTGTTGTGGCTGTATTCATATGATAACAATCAGATTCATAAAGTACTTGATGGCCTTGTCGTTAACAGAACACATGGTGAATGGGATGGCATGTGCGCAGGGGAATTCGATCATATTGAACGTACTCTGGTCATGGTTCCCTCATCCGGCAATGGTGGCTATGCCGATATCCGGGTAAGTGGAAAAAACGTACATACCACCAGAACCATTTCCAAAGAGAACGATTGCGAAGATATGGAAAAAACCGGCAAAGAGACATGGTTATTGCACTTTGATGGCAAACACTACCCTATTCCGAAAAAGCTCGCCCCTCTACTTGATTAACGTCGCCCAAATAAGCTGACGTTTTTCTTAGTTCGTCATGGAAGCATTGAAAATGGACATCCGGAAGATGACTATACGCCTGTTAGTTTCAACAACATTCTTACTGGCATCGCAGTGCATTTTTGCCGCCAGCAGCTGTGATATCAATGCCATCATTAAACAGGTATGGCCTGATGCTCAGCCGACTGAGCAGGGGGTCATCACACCGGCAGAGCAATTTATCAAAACACAAAATGGCTCGCCTTTTAGCGCTATTTGTCGCATCTGGCCTGCTCATCCCGAGCTCACGCTGGCCGCCGTTCCGCTAATGGAGCCAGAACAGCGCGACCATAACCATAATGCCGATCTCGAGCTGCTGGTACTTGATACTGCAACTCTTGAAGTTAAGCAACGTTTACATCTTCCCGAACGTATGAACGATGACGCGATCTATATTAGCGATCTTGCTATTGATACCGCGCGCTGGAAGATAGCGCCAGAGCAAACTGCGTTTGGATTGCGCATACAGAAAACCGGAAGTTCTCGCGTTAATCCCATTAGTGAAGAGGCGCTATGGCTTTATACACTCGATCGCGGCCAGCTTCGCGTAGTGCTGGACGGCATAGTGCTAAAATATAGCGTCGGGGAATTGGATGGCAACTGCGCCGAGGAATTTACGAATATCATACGCACGCTGGCAATGGGCGCCACAAAACATCATGGCTTTAGCGACATAAAAGTCAGCGAAAAGAATGTCGCCTCAACGGCCTGGCTGGACGAAAATAACGAGTGCAGGTCGAAAGATATTCCGACGCAAAAAACATGGACGCTGCAATACGATGGTAAGCAATATCGCGTTCCAGCTAAGTTACACCCAATACAGTAGCCATATTGTTATACTCACGATTGCACGCATCGATGGGGCCCTCCCATCGATGCCCTGAGGGTATCAGGCGTGTGCCACCGGCGTCGGGTGATGTCCGGCTTTGCGCAGCAGCGTCAGCAGGTAGATAAACGATACGCTGGCGATCATGATAAACAGCAGGTTATCAGAAAAGTTCTGCATCAGCATTGCCGTCAGGGTCGGTCCCAGCAGGCTGCCAATGGTATAACTCATCAGCAGCGCCTGGTTCATCGCCACCAATTGATGGTGTTCAACCTTCTCGCAGGCCCAGGCCATCGCCACCGGATACAAAGTAAAACCGGATGCGCCGAGCACAAAAAGCGCCGGCGCCATTGCCGCCTGGCTGAGCATCGCCAGACAGCCCAGAATCACCACAAAGACCTGAACGCGCAACACCAGAAGACGGCCATAGCGGTCAGCCAAACGCCCTACCGGCCACTGCCCAAGGATCCCGGCGCTGACCATCACCGCCATCCAGAAACCAATACCGGAATCGCTGACGCCCTGATGGTTCAGCCACAGCGGCATCAGGCCGTATAGTGAACCGAGTACAATACCGGATATAATGCAGCCATTCACACCGTGGCGAGCCTGACGCAGCTTCAGCATCGGCCAGATACGTACCGTTTCATGCGGCTCGTCGGCCTGGCTCATGATACGCGTAAACAGCAGCGGCAGGATCGCCGCCAGCGCCAGGCCGGTAACCCACGGCAACACGCTCATTAAATCGGTCGGTAATTTACTTACCATCAGTTGACCCAACACGGTACCGACGTAATAGACCATCATGTACGCCGCCAGCAGCCTACCACGGCTGCGGGAAGTACCGCTGCACACCAGCGCGCTTTCCACCACCACCCAGATCATCGCGCAGCCCACGCCGGCGATAAAACGCCAGCTCAGCCATGTCCAGAAACCGAGTGTAATACCCAGGCCAACGCAGCCGACGGCAAAAATCAATGACGCCAGGTAATAGCTACGATTAAACCCCAGACGTTTAATGACCCAACCGGCAAATAAGGTTCCCACCAGGTTACCGGTGAAATAAGAGGAGCCGACCATCCCAACCTGCCAGGTTGGCATATTTTCATGGGCGAGCCAGAGCGGGACAAGCGTATTTAAAACCGCGATTGCCAGCGTCAACAGAAGCAGGCCACAGAGCAACATTTGCACTGGGCGAGTGTAGATGGTCATGGGTGTTAACCGTGAGGAAGTTCAGATTTCGTGCGCATCATGCCACTGCTGTAAACATTGTCAATCCGCCAGAATTCAGGCCTGACGCGGTTTTCAGAGCAACGATAGAAGTTTTTTATCCAGCGCAGCGGCAATGGAATTATTCATTATATTATTCCATTGTTTTTATTAATTTATTGGAAAACCCGGAAGGAAATATCAGTAGAAAAATTTCATCAATCAACCGCATTTTTTCATCACGCCGGAATAGGCTTCCGGCGTGATTTCACGTTATTAACTGGCGATAGCCATACCGACGGTCATATGTAGACCATAGAATACGCCGCGGCCAACCATCTCGCCGACCAGCACCAGCACAAATGCCAGCCCCAGCAGCGGCAATGCGGGTTGATAACCTTTAAGCTGCGGTACAATCCAGCAGACCAACGCCAGCACTAACGCGACCGTCCGCCATGCCATTAAGGAACCGTAATTCGGCACCAGCGCCGAAGCCTGCTGAATCGAACTATGGATCGTCGCCAACTCGCTGCCTTGAATCAACGCGACGGTCACGCTAATCACCAACGCCACCAGCATAATCACCGGCAATAAACGCATCGCCCAACCGTCCACACCCGCGACACGCAGCAGCAGGTAGCCCAACAGCGGCCCGCCGATAAACACGGTCAGGAAGAAGTTGAGCGGCGTCCAGATGGTATACCAGGTGGGTACGGTATCGATGGTGTTATACACGCGGATCATCATCCAGACAAAGATGACGCCGAGGATCATGGTGACGACCAGCCACAGATTGCGCAGCACAGACGGCAGTTTGTTTACCACCGCCAGCAGCCAGCCAATCCCGCCGACGGCAAAGAAAAGCGCGCCGCTGGCGATTTCATTGCTTAACGATGATGCGCCAACGCGGTTCAGCGAATTAAACGCGCGCATTGGAGAACCAAGGTGCATGGTGGAGGCAATAAAACCGATCCCCATTAGCACCCACAGCCCGAACATGCTCATTACCACCCGCCGCTGCCGCTCGCGCGAAAGTTCGCCCTTCATCAACGCCAGCGCGAGAACGATAAAGCCCCCGGCGACGCACTGCCCGAAGACCGTGAAAATCATCAGCGGCCATTCATGCCATCCATTTCCCATTTTAGACCTCCTTCGGATTGGCCAGATAGCCGGTGGTATCGCCGCACGGACGGCTGTTGGCGTTTGGTTTTATCACAATGCTCGGCCTGGTGAAGTGC